>NZ_JALAHQ010000002.1:0-806566 GCF_036983985.1 Rheinheimera metallidurans | reverse complement strand
AAGTGAAACGCAGCTGCGACGATGGTAGTGTGGCATTCGCCATGCGAGAGTAGTTCACCGCCAGGCTCCCAATTCAAGAAAGCCCGTCTCGTATGAGTCGGGCTTTTTTACTGTCTGCGATTTAGAGTTTTGTCTCCTTTTACCCTCGATTAAACGCAAGCCTATCGTCAGGCGCAGTAATTCAGTTAGTATCCATTGGCGTTTATAACTAAAATGGACACCTAGATGAATATAAATATAATAAAAAGCCGTCTGTGCTTCACTACAGCATTATTAGTTAGTGCTTGCAGTTTAGGCCTATCGGCTACACCGCTGCAGTACGAAGATGTATTCGAGCTCGAGTTTGTCTCTGATCCCCAGCCCGATGCTAAAGGCGAGCAGGTTGTTTTTGTCCGAAACTGGATGGATAAACAAACTGACCGTCGGCGCATGACTTTATGGTTAAGCTCAGCAGATGGTAAACAACTGCAACCGTTAACTGATAAAGATATTAATGCCAGCTCACCACGTTGGGCCCCCGATAATAAGCGGTTAGCCTTTATTGCCAATGGGCAAATTCATGTTAAATGGTTAGATAGCGGCCGCACGTCACAATTGGGCCAATTACAGCAAAGCCCTGGTAATTTGAGTTGGTCACCAGATGGCAAGTGGCTAGCCTTTAGTATGTTTACACCTAAGGCAGCTAAAGCGCCAGTAACCTTATCCGGCAAGCCAGAAAAAGCGGAATGGGCTAAGCCTGCAATCTATATTGATAGTAAACAGTACCGAGTTGATGGCGCTGGTTACGTAAAATCAGGCTTTCAACATTTGTATATCATGTCGGCTGATGGAGGCTCGGCAATACAGTTAACCGAAGGTGATTTTAATCATTCAGGTGCCATTAGCTGGTCTAAAGATAGTGCATCTGTATATTTTTCTGCTAACCGCCACCCTGATTGGCAATCAAAGCCAATGAATAGTGAGTTATTTAAACTTAATTTGTCAGATCGAAAACTCACGCAACTAACTGATCGCGATGGCCCAGACGCACAACCTTTGTTATCACCAGATGGAAAACTGATTGCTTATGTTGGCTTTGACGATCGTAAATTAGCGCATCAAGCAAATCGTTTATATGTTATGAATAGCGATGGCAGTAATATTCGGAATTTAACCGAGGACTTAGACCGCGGTATTGAAGAGTTTCAGTGGTTAGCTAATAACAAAGCACTGTATATTTCTTATGATAACGAAGGTAAAGGCGTACTAGCAGAACAAGCCCTAAGCGGTAAGCGTACACAGTTAGCGAATGATATAGGTGGCAGTTCTTATAGTCGCCCTTATAGTGGCGGTCAGTTTGCGGCAGCGGATAACGGCTTGGTCGCTTATACCCAGATGAGTGCGGAACACCCAGCTGAGTTGGCGGTGCTGCATAAAGGTAAAAAGCAAACCTTAACCTCGTTAAATGCGGATTTACTACTTGCGCGTGATATCGGCAAAGTAGAGGAGTTTTGGTACAGCGCCTCAGTAGATAAACGTCAGATCCAAGGCTGGATTATTTATCCGCCGCAGTTTGATAGCAGCAAAAAGTACCCATTAATTTTAGAGATCCATGGCGGCCCACATACAGCGTATGGCCCGCACTTTGGTATGGAACTGCAATTGATGGCCGCTAAGGGCTATGTGGTGCTATATACCAACCCACGCGGTAGCACGAGTTATGGCGAAGATTTTGCTAATTTAATTCACCATAATTATCCAAGCTCAGATTTTAATGATTTGATGGATGGTGTCGATGCCGTAATAGCTAAGGGCTTTATCAATGAAAAAGAGCTATTTATTACCGGTGGTAGTGGTGGTGGCGCGTTAACAGCGTGGGCAGTTGGCCATACGGACCGCTTTGCTGCAGCGGTGTCGGTAAAGCCGGTAATCAACTGGTTTAGTTTTGTGTTAAATGCCGATATGTATAGTTACTTTTCGCAGTACTGGTTCCCTGGCATGCCATGGGAAAAGCCAGAACATTACTTAAAGTATTCGCCTATTAGTTATGTCGGTAATGTTAAAACACCCACTATGCTGATGACTGGCGAAGCAGACTACCGTACCCCTATCTCTGAATCTGAGCAGTTCTATCAAGCGTTGCAGTTGCGTGGTATTGATACCGCTATGGTGCGAATTCCTGAAGCTTCACACTCGATATATAGTCGACCAAGTAATTTAATGGCGAAAACAGCTTATATTCTATATTGGTTTGAGAAATACCGTGAAACCAAAGATAGTGTAGAAAAGTAGCTAATTAATCAGTAAGCTCGGTGGGAACACTGCCGAGCTTATGTTAGCCTAAGCTAATAATTACGCAGGGTGCTCGTTTTCTATGCAGTTGAATGAGTTAGTGCAGCTTTTTGCTTTACCTTTGAACAGGCTTTTGTATAATGGCGGCATCAACAGGGGCGTAGTTCCAATTGGTAGAACAGCGGTCTCCAAAACCGATGGTTGGGGGTTCGAATCCCTCCGCCCCTGCCACTTCTTTTTATTATGAATAAATTTTATTCTGCTCAGAAACACTTACTAGATGTACTAAAAATAGCGCCTTTGGCGTTGAATCAACGTTTTTCTAGTTCTCCAGCTAAAACGACTAGCTCTAAGTTATCTTTACCTGATTTAACACTTCCCTTAGCTCAAGATATCGAGCTATTACTTGCTGATAAGTTGCAGTGGTGGGTGCAAGCAGATTTAACTCAAGCACTGCTCGTAGATAACCAATTACTAACACCGCCACTGGCAATGCTAGAATTGCCTGAACAAAAAAAAGCCTTGTGGGCTTTGCTAAGTGCTGTCGATGATATTTAAACCGCTTACTATTGCAGATATCCCTGCTGTTGTTGTATTAGAGCAGGCCGCTAATGTTTACCCTTGGACGCAATATGCGTTTTCTAGCAGTTTTACCAACAGCTATTTCAACGTTAAATTATTAAACGCTGAAAATGATATTCTGGGGTTTTATATTGCCCAGCTGATGGCTGATCAAGTTGAACTGTTTAATATTTGCGTGGCAAAAGCAGCACAAGGGCAAGGTTTTGGCAAAGCTTTACTGCAACATTTTCTAAGCCAAGGCCAAACGCAGGGCGCGGCAGAAGCTTTACTTGAAGTGCGCAGCTCTAACTTTACCGCTATTGCGCTTTATCAAAATCTTGGTTTTGCCATCAACGGGGTACGAAAAGGCTACTATACTGCAGCAACCGGTACAGAAGACGCGTTGTTAATGCATCGTGCACTAATTTAAACACTGTTATTTCTACTCTGTGCCCGCGCTATTCAAGCTGTTATAATCGCCCCCATTATTAAATACTTGGCTTTAGCCATATTCACTACTTAGGTTGCGGTACTGCAGCTAAAGTGACAACAAACTATTGGATATTATGAGCACTGATACTTTTTTAGCAGAAGTGAACAGCCGCCGCACTTTTGCGATCATTTCGCATCCCGATGCCGGTAAAACAACCATCACTGAAAAAGTGTTGTTATTCGGCCACTTAATTCAAAAAGCCGGAACCGTAAAAGGTAAAAAGTCGGGCCAGTTTGCCACATCGGACTGGATGGAAATGGAAAAAGAACGGGGTATTTCAGTAACCACCTCGGTAATGCAATTTCCTTACGAGGGGTGTTTAGTTAACTTATTAGATACGCCCGGCCACGAAGATTTCTCTGAAGATACTTATCGTACGTTAACCGCAGTCGATTCTTGTTTAATGGTTATTGACGGCGCTAAAGGTGTTGAAGACCGAACTATTAAGCTGATGGAAGTAACTCGGCTGCGTGATACGCCGATTATTACCTTTATGAATAAAATGGACCGTGATATTCGCGACCCAGTTGATTTATTAGACGAAGTAGAAAGTGTACTTAAGATTGCTTGCGCTCCTATTACTTGGCCGATTGCTTCTGGCAAAGAGTTTAAAGGTGTTTATCACATACTGCGCGATGAAATCATTTTGTATAAGTCTGGTATGGGCCACACTATTCAAGACGTTGATACCATTAAAGGTTTGCATAACCCTGAACTAGATAAGCGTATTGGTTACTTTGCCCAACAACTACGTGATGAAATGGAGTTAGTGCAGGGCGCTAGCCATGAATTTGATCAAGAGCTGTTTTTAAAGGGTGAATTGACACCGGTATTTTTTGGTACTGCGTTAGGTAACTTCGGTGTTGATCATATGCTAGATGGTCTTACTAAGTGGGCTCCTGCACCACAGATGCGCCAAACCACTACGCGTACGGTAGAACCAACTGAAGCTGGATTTTCTGGTTTTATCTTTAAAATTCAAGCAAATATGGACCCTAAGCACCGTGACCGTGTCGCGTTTTTACGCATAGTGTCGGGCAAGTACGAAAAAGGCATGAAAGTGCGCCATGTTCGTATTGGTAAAGATGTATTGATCCCGCAAGCGTTAACCTTTGTTGCTGGCGATCGTGAGCATTTAGATGAAGCTTACCCTGGCGATATTATTGGTTTACACAACCATGGCACGATAAAAATTGGTGACACCTTCACTACCGGTGAAAATATGCATTTTACTGGTATTCCAAACTTTGCCCCTGAGCTGTTTCGTCGTATTCGCTTGCGTGATCCGCTAAAGCAAAAACAATTGCTAAAAGGCTTAGTACAGTTATCTGAGGAAGGCGCGGTACAAGTATTTAGGCCATTAGATAACAATGATCTGATAGTTGGTGCGGTAGGCGTGCTGCAGTTTGACGTAGTTGTGCATCGCTTAAAATCAGAATACAACGTTGATGCCTTGTATGAGTCGGTAAACGTATCTACCGCGCGTTGGGTATACAGCGACGATGCCAAAGCTTTAGATGAGTTTAGAAATAAAGCTAGCCAGAACTTATCATTAGATGGTGGCGATACGCTGACCTATATTGCGCCAACTATGGTTAATCTGAACTTGGCCATAGAACGTTATCCGAAGATTAAATTCTTAAAAACCCGTGAACATTAACAGGTAAGATTGATGAATATTAAGCACCTTTTAACGGAAAAAACTCAAGCGGCTTTTGTCGCTTTAGGTTTACCTGCTGATACTAATGCCGCGGTTACTGTAAGTACCAAACCCGAGTTTGGTGATTATCAAATTAATGGCGCAATGGCAGCGGCCAAATTATTAAAAACTAACCCACGACAACTGGCCGAACAGTTGTTAGCACATTTGTCGCTAGAGGGGATTGCCGAAAAAACTGAGATCGCAGGTCCCGGTTTTATTAACGTGACTTTAGCCAAAACTTGGTTAGCTGCAGAGCTTGAAACTGCTGCCATAGATACTCGCTTAGGTGTTAGTACCAACGTCACACCACAAACTGTAGTAGTAGACTATTCGGCGCCGAATTTAGCCAAAGAGATGCACGTTGGCCATTTACGCTCCACCATTATTGGTGATGCGGTTGTGCGCACGCTTGAGTTTTGGGGTGATAAGGTTATTCGGCAAAACCATATGGGCGATTGGGGCACACAGTTTGGTATGCTGATTGCGCATTTGGAAGATAAGCTCGCCGCTGGTGTAGATTTAGAGCAAGTTGGGTTAGCCGATTTAGAAGATTTTTATCGTGAAGCGAAAAAACGTTTTGACGATGAAGCCGGTTTTGCCGATAAATCACGTAATTATGTGGTGCAACTACAAAGTGGTGATGCACATTGTAAAAAGCTGTGGCAACTGTTTATTGATACCTCAGTAAAACACAGCGAAGAGCTTTACAAAAAGCTCAATGTCACCTTAACCAATGCTGATATTAAGCCAGAAAGTGCTTATAACGATATGTTGCAAGGCATTATAGAAGATTTAAAAACCAAAGCCTTAGCCGAAGAAAGCATGGGTGCGTTGGTAGTGTTTATACAAGAGCTGGCGGATAAAGACGGTAATCCGTCACCCTTTATTATACAAAAAACCGGCGGTGGCTTTTTATATTCAACTACTGACCTGGCCGCTTGCCAATACCGAAGTCACACATTAAACGCTGACCGGGTGATTATTTTTACCGATGCACGTCAAGCCCTACACTTTAAACAAGTTGAGTTAGTAGCACGTAAAGCAGGCTACCTGCGTGATGCCACCATGTACGATCATTGCCCCTTTGGTACCATGATGGGCGAAGATGGTAAGCCGTTTAAAACACGAACGGGTGGTACGGTAAAATTAGCTGAACTGTTAGACGAAGCCGTAGTGCGAGCCAAAGCGGTAGTGAAAGAAAAAGCCAGTGATTTAACGGATACAGAAGTTGAAGAAGTAGCGCGTAAAGTCGGTATCGGTGCAGTAAAGTTTGCTGACTTATCAAAAAACCGTACTAGCGATTATATTTTCAGCTGGAATGCCATGCTGAGCTTTGAAGGCGCTACCGCACCTTATCTGCAATATGCTTATACCCGAGTACGCAGTATTTTACGTCGTGCAGATATTAGCGACAGCTTTATGGCAAAAGTACAGTTAGTTGAAGAGCAAGAAAAACAACTCGCAGTAAAACTGCTACGCTTTGAAGAAATACTGCAACAAGTTATTAAAGATGCGCAGCCTAACTTACTGTGTAATTACCTATATGAGCTAGCAAGCTTGTATATGACGTTTTATGAAGCTTGCCCAATACTTAAAGATGGTGTTGAACCAACGCAGCGTGATAGCCGTTTAATGCTAAGTATTTTTGCCGCACGCATGCTTAAGCAGGGCTTAGAATTGTTAGGTATAGAAACGATGGAGCGTATGTAAAGATGAAAATCGATGATATTCGCCGCAGCTACACTAAAGATAAACTTGAGCAAGATAAGCTGAATGTTGATCCAATAGCACAGTTTGAATTATGGCTAAAAGACGCAATCGCGGCTGAGTTGCCTGATCCGACTGCAATGTGCGTGGCGAGTGTTGATACCGATGGCCAGCCGTCGCAACGTTTAGTATTACTTAAAGATGTAAACACTAACGGTTTTACCTTTTATACCAATTTGGGCAGCCGTAAAGCCACTGAGCTTGCGGCTCATCCCAAAGTCTGTTTGCATTTCCCGTGGCATCCGTTAGAGCGGCAAGTTATTGTTTATGGCACTGCTGAGCGCGTGTCGTCGGCGCAAGTAGCGAAATATTTTTTGTCACGACCCAAAGAAAGCCAACTGGCGGCTTGGGCGTCAGAGCAAAGTCGACCGGTATCAACTCGTTTGGCTTTAATGCAAAAATTTGCTGAAATTAAGCACAAGTTTGCAGAGGGTGAAATACCTTTACCCTCGTTTTGGGGCGGCTTTTTGGTGCGCCCACACAAAATTGAATTTTGGCAAGGTGGAGAACACCGTTTGCATGATCGCTTTATGTATACCAGGCAAGCCGATGGCAGCTGGAACATCGCAAGGTTATGTCCGTAGCTGC
Source organism: Rheinheimera metallidurans (assembly GCF_036983985.1). NCBI lineage: Bacteria > Pseudomonadati > Pseudomonadota > Gammaproteobacteria > Chromatiales > Chromatiaceae > Rheinheimera > Rheinheimera metallidurans. The sequence continues at coordinate 799,184 of NZ_JALAHQ010000002.1, read as the reverse complement.
AGCGGAATCAAATAGCCGGCTACGGTTGTTTGATACCCATTGTCATCTTGACTTGCCTGAGTTGGCAAGCTCGCAAGACGCTATATGGCAGCAAGCCCAAGCCGCTGGTGTTGCTGCGCTATTAATACCTGCAGTTGAAGCGAGAGCTTGGCCTAATTTATTAAAATTACAGGCGTTGCACCCTTATTGGCATATTGCACTGGGTATTCACCCGTGGTGGGCTGCAAGCTATACCTTGACCTCAGTTGATACTTTAGAACTACTACTTAGCCAACATAGCGACGCAGTATGCGCGGTGGGCGAGATAGGCCTAGATTTTATGCTACCTACCGATACCTTTGCGCAGCAACAACTGCTGTTTAGTGCTCAATTAGCTGTCGCTGCTCGATATAATAAACCGGTGGTCTTACATCATCGAAAAAGTCAGCCTCAGTTATTGGCAGCGTTAAAGCAGCAGCAATTTAACCAAGGTGGTATTTTGCATGCATTTTCTGGCAGTCAGCAACAAGCGCATGCCTTTATTGAACAAGGTTTTAAGCTGGGTATTGGTGGCACCATTACTTATGAACGGGCAGGGAAAACCCGCAACAGCATTCGAAAATTACCGCTTAGTTGTTTGGTGTTAGAAACTGATGCTCCCGCTATGCCGTTATCTGGGTTTCAAGGGCAGGTAAATACCCCTGCACAGTTAGTGGCAGTATTTAACGTGCTTTGTCAGTTACGTTCTGAACCTCGAGAACAGATTGCCGCTCAGTTGTGGCAAAACAGCGTTGACGTTTTACGACTTAGGGTGACGTAGCCGTATTGATTGCCGAGAGAAGCGAGAAAAACCACGGCGCAATAAAAAGCCAATAGCACCGGCCAGTATCAGCATTAGCAGCAGTTGCTGCATTAAACGTTGCCACGACAAACTAATGTCATTTAACGTCGTATCCTGGCGTAAACTTAATTTTATGTAACCTAATAGCTGCTGATTTTTAATAATTGGCTGCACCATCGGCCGTAGTGGTTGTTTTTGACTAGGAGCATAAAGTAAACGTGCGGGAGCACTATTTTCAGACCAACTCATACGCACACCGTTCGCGTCATATACAACAACATCATACACATAGGGATTATCTGCGAGGTTTTGTGTTAGTTGTTCTAGGCCATCTAGCTGGTCATGTTCAATTAAGTAAGCCGCGGTGTGTGCTAACGCAACGGTAGTTTCGCGCATCAGCTGGCTACTTTGTTGTTGCAGCAGTTGCTTACCTTGTTGTTGTGTTAATACCCATAAATGCAGCAACAGCCAAATACCTAGAATAGAAATAGCAACTTGCGCTAACTTAATAGTGCTTGAAGTGCTGCTGGGTATTGCGATATCGTTCTGCATAATGTCCATAAAACACCGGCTAAGTTAGTCGTTATTACGCCTAGTTAACAGCGTAATTGCGGCTAGCATGCCATGGCTGTGTTACCAAGTATAGGTACTTTCGTGTCGTTCTTCTATCAGGTTTGTCTTGCACAACCGTCAACTGAGCCACTTTTCGGCCAGTTAGCTGCTGGTAATAACTATCAATTAAAGAGGCAAAAGCAAGGTTTAGCGCTGCATGCTCAGCATGTGTTACCGTTGCAACAGGGGGCCAGCTTTGTGCTAAACACGGTTAGTGACTTCTCTAATGTTATACGGCTATTTGGTACAAAGTTAAATTGGTCTGCTTTAGCCGAGGTGCTGCAAATAGTGGTTGAAACCGATGCCACATTAGCTTGTCGAGTGTATCAACCCCATAAAGCGCTGACGGGGGCGTTAGAGTTGCAACTAAAGCAACCGTTAACGTTTAAGTTGCAACAACAGCTTAACGACTTGGCTGCTCGTTTGGCAATTGAGGTAGTTTACTTACCGGTAAGGCCTATACTTTGTCAGCCCGGTTTGTTGGTAATGGATATGGATTCAACCGCTATTGCCATCGAGTGTATTGATGAAATTGCCAAACTGGCGGGGGTCGGCGAACAGGTAGCCGCAGTGACCGCGCGCGCGATGAATGGTGAGCTAGATTTTACGCAAAGCCTAACCGAGCGTGTAGCCTTACTTGCAGGCGCGCCAGAGCAAGTACTGCAGCAAGTGTTAGCTACCTTACCGTTAATGCCAGGCTTAACCGAACTGGTAGCGCATTTAAAGGCGCATAGCTGGCAGGTGGCTATTGCTTCAGGTGGCTTTACTTATTTCACCAACGCACTGCAGCAGCAACTGGGGCTAACGGCAACCTTTGCTAACGTACTTGAAATTATTGATGGCAAGTTAACGGGCAAGGTGCTTGGCAATATTATTGATGCCAATGCTAAGGCGCGTGTGGTGCAGCAGTTGGCCACGGCTTATAATATTAGCCATAGCCAAACCATTGCTATTGGCGATGGTGCGAATGATATTCCGATGCTAAATGTAGCGGCGTTAGGTGTGGCATTTCACGCTAAACCTAAGGTGCAGGCGCAAGCCAAAGCCGCTATTCGCCATGGCTCATTGTTACAGTTATTGTATTTAATCAACTAGGTATGAAACATAAACAAAGCTCGTTATACCTTGAGTTAGCACCCTATAAATTACATATTCGCCATTTATTACCGAATCAACCGATGCAGGCGCCGGTGCTGATGCTGCACGGTGCCATAGAAAACAGCCGTATTTTTTATAATCATTCGGGTAAAGGGTTGGGCTGTTACCTGGCAGACCAAGGCTTTACAGTATATTGCGCTGATTTTGCTGGCCGAGGTTTATCTAAACCGCATGTTTCTACTGGCTTTAATCAAAGCCAGCAGCAAATGATTACACGCGATATACCGGCGTTAATTGACTATGTTTATCAGTTGCAGCAACAACCGTTAATATTGATTGCGCATTCTTGGGGCGGCGTATTGGCGATGGCAAGCTTAGCTAGATGTCCTGCTAGTGCCGCAAAGGTGGCCGGTATTGTATGTTTCGGTTCTAAGCGGGTGATCAGTGTTCAGAGCTTAGAGCGCTATCTAAAAGTAAACTTGATCTGGAACACCCTTGCGCCTTGGTTAAGTAAAAAATGTGATTATTTTCCGGCGCGTACATTACGACTTGGTGCAGATGATGAACCAAGCCAGTTTTTGCAAGATACCGTGCATTGGATAAAGGGTGAACCCTTTGTCGATCTTAGCGATAACTTTAACTATGCCCAAGCTAGCCAGCAGTTACAGTGGCCACCAGTACTGCACTTTGCTGCGAAAAACGACCGTTTACTTGGCCACCCAAATGATGTGAAAGCCTTTATTGCAGAAACCACACCTCAGGCAAATTTTAGATTGTTAGCAACCAGTAATGGTTATCAGCACAACTATGATCATATTTCGATGTTAACGCATCCTTTAGCGGTAACCGATCACTTTGTTGAACTACGTGACTGGCTGCTGCAATTGAGCTAGTAATGCCTGCTGCTTTGCGTTTTGTTGCTGGCTTTGCTCAGTTGATGCACCGAAGCGCCAAGGTATTTCGGCAGAAATATCTATAACATCTATTACCCCCGCGACACTCCACAATTCTTCTTCTAGCTGCTTGGCCTTATGAATAGCGTAAGTGCTGATGTAAGTAAGCTCTGGCGCGATAAATTCAGTATCGGGTCGGCCGGTACGCGACAACAGCATTTTATAACAAAACAAAATGCTATTTTGTAAAGCCGTTAACACAAACTGTTGTTTAGCTTGCTCGGAGATAAACTCATAATCGTAGCGGCATTCTAGCGTGGGCATGGCAGATGTGCGGTCAACAACAATAAATAGCTCAAAAGCACGAGGAGCATCAAAGCGCTTCATTTGTTTTAGTTGTTGTGCAAAGTGTAGGCTAATTGCGTTATTTTGTAGAATTAACGCCAAATCTAATTGCTGCGGATCATTACTATAAATACTAAGTAATTGGTGCAAGCTATTACCTTGGCTGCCTTTAGCGAGGGTACTAATTTCGTAACGAAGGCCCTTGCGATGCACGTAAAGTGTAAAATGGCTGTGCGCATTCATGTATAGGTTGCGCAGGGCTAAAGCTAGACCAGGATATTTAGGGCTTTCTTCGGCTAAGGTTAATTTAGCGCGATTATTTTGAATCAGCTGTTGAAAAAACAATCTTCCCGTATGAGGCTCACTGCCTTCAATCGCGCGTAAATTCATAATAGTGCGGCTTTTACTTACGGCCATTACTTCGTAAGGTAATGCACTCAATGCATATTTATTGCTGATTTTTTGCATATCGGGCAGGCTTAATAGTAAGACATCACCTTTTTTATACCGCACCGGCAAGGTGGTTTCGAGCTGCAACCCTTTAGACGAAAAATCACGACTGTGACCGCTAAATGCCAAAGGGCTATCGCGTTCAGCTACTGTTACCGCCGTTTTGTATAAATAACGTGATTCTGAGCGCAAGTTTACATATTGCACCGCCACAGCTTCGCACGGCGGTTGATTAAGTAATTTCTTATGGCCAAATTGTGCTAATAGTTTTAGCTGTTGCTGATCTACCGGATAACTTTGGTACCAAAATGTATTTTCGTTACCCGTTATATCGCTTAGGCTAACAATGTAGCGCACATCTTGAATAAACTGTTTTATCAAGTTACTTAACGGCGCGGGCGTCTTAACTGAGCTTTGTTCCGGAATAGTAACTGGTATTTCTGCTAGCGCTGCGCGGGTGCGTTGTAAGTTAAGATGGAACACACGCCAACTGGGTTTGCTGGCACCAAAACCAAGAAATAATTCTTTTAACTGTTCAGACTCAGCTAGCTCTTCACTGGTTGCAGAATAGAAAAACAGTTTGCCCTGAACCGCATGCGTAAAGCTGTATAAGATGGTCGACATTTCTACAGATGTTTTTTGTAACAAGGTTTTAAGCCGTTTAACATTCAGAATACTGATAAACACCGCTTGATGTTGCTCGTCAAGAAAGTACTGCCAAACCGGTTTGTTATATTCTGTTGTCAGGGCACAAAAAGGTGCTGGATGGCCATTTTTAACGGCGATAAATACCGGCAAACTACTGGTGCGAGGTACATAAAACTGTTCGTAGCCTTTACTGAGCAAGCTTTGGCTAACGTGGTCTAAGTTAACCTTATAGCGCCGTTTATTACCGCTAATAAAGCGTTTTAAAAACTCAGCAAATTGTACTTCGTTTTCACTTTGCTGGCGCTCTAAACGCCAGTAACTATTTGTAGCTTGCTGTTCAATATCAATAGTTTTATACAATACGCCATCGGCTAAACCTAACACAAATTCTTGTTCTAACGCGGTAAAATGTAACTTTACCAGCTGGCCAATATCAGCCTTAACTGGCTGTTGTAACTTTAGTTTACAGCCAGATACCGATAAGTCGCTGGTGCTTGCTGAAATACGTTGTTCGTTGATCTCTAGTGCAACATCAATACTAAAGTGCATGCGTTCATCACGGCGGGCCGTGTGCTGACCAAAATTAATTAACTTGGCATAGAGTGCGGGTATTTCGGAGTCTGGGTCTGAATCGCTATCTATATTGTCAACATCGCCTTCTAACGCGTTGCGTACACGCTCTTCGGTTTGCTTGCGGTGCATAACCCGAAAGTTATTTTCGGTATTCAGTACTTCTTCATATAAACCCAGCGTAAAACTGCCGTATTGTTTAAGACCGGTTTCAAATATTTTAACCGCGTTGTCGTCCATATAGTGTGTTTTACCCATATAGTCATAGGGTTTAACATCCGCATCAACGTGACCGCGTAAATCAATATAATAATTGCATGGCTGGGCCATGCGCTTCAGTTCCATTTTTAACAGAAACTGTTTCGACTTTGGTAAATCTGACGTTAATAAGCTGAATACCTGATCGAAGTCTGCTGAGTTGAGCAAACTTTTCATGCGGTCAATTACGCCAATATATTGTTGTAAATCGGTTGCCGTCATAATTCAGTCAGGTTAAATGCCAAAATGCTGGCATCTTAGGGTTATAATCCGTAGTACGCTACGTTGTTACAAATTGAAAAGCAATATCCATGCCTTTCATTTAGTTTGAGAAAATAAATTATGGCAAAAGTTAAAACGGCTTATGTTTGTACCGACTGCGGTGCAGATTTTATGCGCTGGCAGGGGCAGTGCACCGAGTGCGGTGCTTGGAATACGGTAAGTGAAGTGCGCTTAGGTACTAACAGTACCAAATCAAACAGAAGCACAGGGTATGCTGGTGCAACGGTAGCAAAAGTTATTCCGCTAGATCAGGTTGATTTACAAGCTGTGCCGCGTTTTAGCAGTGGTTTTGCGGAGTTCGACCGCGTGCTCGGTGGCGGTATTGTACCTGGTTCGGCCATTTTAATTGGTGGCCATCCAGGTGCGGGTAAAAGTACCTTACTGTTACAAATTATGTGTGGTTTAGCCGGTGCTGGCGGCGTGCTCTATGTCACTGGTGAAGAATCACTTCAGCAAGTGGCTATGCGTGCTAAGCGGCTGAAACTACCCACGGCTAACGTAAATATGTTGGCAGAAACCAACATTGAAACCATTTGTCATTTGGCTGAGCAAGAAAAACCACGCATTATGGTCATTGACTCTATTCAGGTAATGCAATTAGCTGACATTCAATCAGCACCTGGTAGTGTGTCGCAAGTACGTGAAAGTGCGGCGTATTTAACCCGTTTTGCTAAACAACATAATATCGCCATTATTATGGTCGGGCATGTAACAAAAGATGGTTCGTTAGCTGGCCCCAAGGTGCTAGAACACTGCATCGATTGCTCGGTAATGCTAGATGGCGACAGTGATAACCGTTATCGTACTTTGCGTGGTACTAAAAATCGTTTTGGTGCGATTAACGAGTTGGGCGTATTTGCCATGACTGAGCACGGTATGAAAGAAGTTAAAAATCCGTCAGCAATATTCTTAACGCGTGGTAAAGAAGATCAATCTGGCAGCATTGTCATGGTGTTATGGGAAGGTACTCGCCCGCTATTAGTTGAAATTCAAGGTTTGGTAGACCATTCGCCATTGAATAACCCACGCCGCGTTACCCTAGGTATGGAGCAAAATAGAATTTCGATGCTACTTGCGGTAATGCACCGCCATGCGGGCATTCAAATGGCTGATCAAGATGTATTTGTCAACGTGGTAGGTGGGGTTAAGGTAAACGAAACCAGCGCCGATTTAGCGACATTATTAGCACTAGTATCTAGTTTTCGTGATAAACCCTTGCCCAACGATTTAGTCGTGTTTGGTGAAGTAGGCCTAGCCGGTGAAATTCGCCCAGTGCCAAGCGGGCAAGAACGTTTGCGTGAGGCGGCTAAGCATGGTTTTAAACGTGCCATAGTGCCCGCGGCTAATTGCCCGAAAGAGCCAATTGCCGGCATGGAAGTTATTGCGGTAACAAAATTGTCAGAAGCACTAGAAGCAATTTAAGCTAAAGAACCGCTTTAATTCGTCGTAACAAAATTAAAGCGGTTCTTTAATATCGGTATTAAAACTTACTGTTTCGCGGGAAATTAAGCTTTAACACTTGATAAGTATCATCTTTTAGTTTCGCTAAACCCAGCTTGTCGTAGCTTTCAACCATAATTTCTAACGCTTGCTCTACCATTGGTGAGTCGCGATAAAATTCTACAATATACTTACCGCGATTTGCTGCGGCTAAATAAGCACCGCGACGCATATAGTAGTCAGCAATAATTAATTCATGGCGTGCTAGAGTATCTTTAATACTTAACATGCGTTTTTTTGCTTCTGGCGCATATTTACTTTGCGGAAAGCTGGTTAGCATCGTTTTAAAATCATCAAATGCTTGGCGGGTGCTGGCAAGGTCTCTATCTGCACGGTCAATACCTACGATATTGTGCAGCGCATTTTCATCCGCCTGCAGGTTACTTAAACCGCGCATGTAATATACATAATCTAACTCAGGGTGATTCGGGTTAAGCCGAATAAAACGGTCGATACCGGCCAGAGCTTTTGGTGTATTACCCACTTTGTAATGGGCGTAAATTAAATCGAGTTGCACTTGGCGCGCTAATGGGCCAAATGGATAACGACTTTCTACCGTCGTTAGCAAGTCAATGGCGCGGTTATATAACCCATTATCCAGCACCTCTTTGGCTTGCTGGTACATGGTTTGCGCTGTTTGAATAGCATTTGGGTCGTCTTTTGGTTTACCAGCACAGGCAGTTAATGTCATTGCTAGCAGAAAAATCACTAAAAAATTCACTTTCATTTAAAAATCCGTTACTACTTGAGCTAAATGGCTGTCTAGTCTGACGTAAAATCGCTAAAATACACCTTATTGCGATTTTACCCCAGACCTGCCGGGGTTGCACACAGGATAACTGCTTCCGTTATGACAAAACAGCTAAAACTTTCAGAAATTGTACCAGACCATCTTTTTGGTAAACGCTTAGATCAGGTTCTGGCCGAAATGTTCCCCGATTATTCGCGTTCACGAATAAAAGAGTGGATTTTAGCCGATGCCGTGCAGGTTGATGGCGTATTGCATAATAAACCACGGGAAAAAGTGCTTGGCGGTGAGCAAATTGACATTCTGGCAGAGATCCCAGACGAAGTGCGCTTTGAAGCAGAACCTATTGAGCTAAATATTGTGTTTGAAGATGAACACATCATGGTGATTAATAAACCGGCGGGTTTGGTCGTGCATCCTGGAGCGGGTAACGCCGATGGCACCTTGTTAAACGCGCTATTACACCATTGCCCTAGTATTGCCGAAGTGCCTCGTGCGGGTATTGTGCATCGCTTAGATAAAGATACCACCGGTTTAATGGTTATTGCGAAAACGATACCAGCACAAACCCATTTGGTTGAAGCCATGCAGGCGCGCGAAATAACGCGTGAATACGAAGCTGTTTGTCATGGCAGCATGACCGGAGGCGGCACAATAGATGAGCCTATAGGCCGTCATGCCACTAAGCGTACACATATGGCGGTTACTCAGTCGGGTAAACCAGCTACCACGCATTTTCGTGTCATGGAAAAATACCGCGCCCATACGCGTTTACGTTTACGTTTAGAAACTGGTCGTACTCACCAAATTCGTGTGCATATGACGTTTGCTAATCACCCGCTAGTTGGCGACCCGGTGTATGCTGGCCGGCCAAGACCTCCGCGCAAAGCTGATGAGCATTTGCTAACGGTATTGCGTGGCTTTAAACGTCAAGCGCTACACGCGGTAATGTTGCGTTTAGCCCACCCGATAACCTTAGAAATTTTAGAGTGGCATGCACCGTTACCTGATGACATGGTGCAGTTAAATGCGGCGCTTAGAGCTGATACGGTTGAGCATGGCTTAGATTACGTTTAATCGAAAATGTCAGCTAATACGTTATTACTTAAACCCAACTGGCCAGCACCGAAAAATGTGCATGCGGTTTGCAGCACACGCCAAGGCGGTTGCTCCGAGGGCGTTTATGCCAGCCTTAACCTAGGCGAGCATGTGGCTGATAACGCCGAGCATGTGCTGGAAAACCGCTTGCGTTACCAGCAATTAGCACAAATGCCATCAGCACCGGTGTGGTTAAATCAGGTGCATGGCACTGAAGTAGTAGAGTTGTTGGCGCAGAATAATTCTATTATTACCGCCGATGCTAGCATAACTAGTGCTAAAGGCGTGGTTAGCACAGTAATGACCGCCGATTGCTTACCTATATTGCTCTGTGACAGCACAGGTAGCCGTGTTGCGGCAGTGCACGCTGGCTGGCGCGGTTTGTGTAATGGCATTATTGAAAACACCTTGGCGCATTTTGCCCAACCAGCCGAAGTTATGGTGTACTTGGGGCCGGCAATTGGGCCTACTGCTTTTGAAATTGGCGTTGAAGTACGCGCTGCTTTTATTGCCCAAGCTACAGAGGCAGAGTTAGCGTTTCAACCGGCTGCTAATGGTAAATGGTTAGCTAATTTGTATCTGTTAGCGCGCCAGCGTTTGTTACAACGCGGTGTTCGGCAAATATATGGTGGCTATTACTGCACTCATCAACAAAACTCACTATTTTTTTCTTACCGTCGTGACGGACAAACCGGCCGTATGGCCAGTTCGATTTGGTTAGACTGATCCAAGTCAAATTTTTGACGTTTAGCTGCTTGAATTTCCGCCAGCAACACCCAATCTTATAACACATCAGCACTGTGGTTATAGGAGGCGTAAATGCGTCTAGAAAAATTCACCAGTAAGTTTCAAGAAGCGATAGCCGATGCGCAATCGCTAGCGTTGGGTCGTGATCAGCAATTTATTGAGCCTGTACATTTAATGTTTGCCTTACTTAACCAAGAAGGCGGCACGGTGCGCGAATTGCTTAATCGCTTAGCCATTAACTTTAATGAATTACGCTCTAAGGTTAGCCAAGCTATTGACCGCTTACCACGGGTTGAAGGTGAGGGCGCTAATTTACAGCTATCGTCAGCTACCGCACAGCTATTACAACAGTGCGACAAGTTGGCGCAAAAGCGTAAAGATCAATTTATTTCCAGTGAATTATTTGTCTTAGCAGCAACGGACGATAAATCGGATTTAGGCAAAATTTTACGTTTAATTGGCGTAAGCAAAGAAAGCGTAGAGCAAGCGGTTGAGCAAATGCGTGGTGGACAAAAGGTTGACGATGCCAATGCAGAAGATACGCGTCAAGCGCTAACCAAGTACACTATCGATTTAACGGCAAGGGCAGAAGCAGGAAAATTAGACCCTGTTATTGGTCGTGACGAAGAAATTCGTCGCTGTATTCAAGTGTTGCAGCGGCGCACCAAAAATAACCCCGTGCTAATTGGCGCGCCAGGTGTGGGTAAAACCGCCATAGTCGAAGGGCTGGCACAGCGTATTATTAACAATGAAGTTCCCGAGGGCTTAAAAGGCAAGCGGGTATTATCGCTAGATATGGGATCTCTGCTAGCCGGCGCTAAATATCGTGGCGAGTTTGAAGAACGTTTAAAAGCGGTACTCAATGAACTGGCCAAAGAAGAAGGCCAAGTTATTTTATTTATTGATGAAATTCATACCATGGTCGGCGCTGGTAAAGCCGAAGGAGCTATGGATGCTGGCAACATGTTAAAACCCGCATTAGCGCGCGGTGAATTGCATTGCCTTGGCGCCACTACGCTTGATGAATACCGTAAATACATTGAAAAGGATGCCGCTTTAGAGCGTCGTTTTCAAAAGGTATTGGTAGAAGAACCTACCGTTGAAGACACTATCGCTATATTGCGCGGTTTAAAAGAGCGCTATGAGTTACACCATGCAGTAGAAATTACTGATACAGCAATTGTTGCTGCAGCAACCTTATCGCATCGTTATATTTCAGACCGGCAATTACCTGATAAGGCTATCGATCTGATAGACGAAGCGGCGTCGAGTATTCGTATGCAAATGGATTCTAAGCCTGAAGAGCTTGACCGTTTAGAGCGACGTATTATTCAGTTAAAGCTAGAAGATAACGCGCTGGCTAAAGAAACCGATGAAGCCACGAAAAAACGGCGTGAGATAATTCAGGAGCAAATTAGCGAGCTAGAAGTTAAATACAACGAGCTAGATGAAATTTGGGTATCAGAGAAAGCTGCCTTACAAGGTACGCAGCATATAAAAGCTGAGTTAGAGCAGGCTCGGTTAGATTTAGAAGTTTCACGCCGCGCCAGTGATTTACAACGTATGTCAGAGCTGCAATATGGTCGTATACCTGAGCTAGAAAAAAAGCTCGATTTAGCGTCACAAGCCGAAATGCATGAAAACCCGTTATTGCGTAATAAAGTAACCGAGCAAGAAATAGCCGACGTGTTGTCTAAAGCTACCGGTATTCCAGTAAGTAAGATGCTAGAGGGCGAACGCGATAAATTACTGCGGATGGAGCAGGTATTACACGAAAAAGTAATAGGCCAAGATGAAGCGGTAACAGCGGTGGCTCATGCTATACGGCGCTCACGTGCGGGTTTGTCTGACCCGAATAGACCTATAGGTTCGTTCCTATTTTTAGGGCCAACCGGGGTGGGTAAAACCGAATTAAGCAAAACACTTGCTGCTTTTTTGTTTGATAACCCCGATGCCATGGTGCGTATCGACATGTCGGAGTTTATGGAAAAGCATGCGGTATCACGCTTAGTGGGTGCCCCACCAGGCTACGTGGGCTATGAAGAGGGTGGCTATTTAACTGAAGCCGTTAGGCGTAAGCCCTATTCAGTTATCCTGCTAGATGAAGTAGAAAAAGCGCATCCAGATGTGTTTAATATTTTACTACAGGTACTGGACGATGGCCGCTTAACTGATGGTCAAGGCCGTACGGTAGATTTTAAAAATACCGTAATTATTATGACGTCAAACTTGGGTTCTGATTTAATTCAAGAGCACTATCTTGAATATAGCCATAATCAAATGAAAGACATGTTAATGGAGGTATTGTCTAAACAGTTCAGGCCAGAGTTTTTAAACCGTTTAGATGAAACCGTGGTATTTCATCCGCTGGATAGTAAGCAAATACACAGTATTGCGAAAATTCAGCTGGCGCGATTAGAGCAACGTTTGGCAGAGCGTCAGTATCACTTCAGTATTACTGATGCAGCGCTAGATAAATTGGCGGAAATAGGTTTTGACCCTTTATATGGTGCACGGCCATTAAAACGGGCAATTCAGCAACATTTAGAAAACCCGTTAGCTCAGGCATTATTGCAAGGCGATGTGCCTCCAGGCAGCACAGTAGTACTAGATCATAACGGTGAAAAGTTTGTTGTGAGTAATAAACCCCAAGCTACTTAAACCAAGCACTGCAGAAGTTAAGTAACCATAGAATAAAAAGTGACCGCAATGCGGTCACTTTTGCCATTAGGCTATTCATGTTAAGGTATGTCACTTATAATCCACTGTAATTACACAACGCAGAAGTTGCTTTATGAACGAGTCAAAAATGAACGATACCGCCCCACGTAAGGGTATTTTCTTATTACCTAACTTGCTAACAACAGGTGGTTTATTTTCTGGTTTTTATGCCATTGTGGCATCAATGCAAGGTCGTCTTGCGGGTGCTGACGCAGTATTGGCAAATGAATATTTTATCAATGCGGCGATTGCGGTTTTTATTGCCATGATATTTGATGGCCTAGACGGTCGCGTGGCACGGCTTACCAATACCCAAAGTGAGTTTGGTGCACAGTACGATAGTATGTCTGACATGTTGTCATTCGGTGTCGCGCCAGCGCTAATTGCTTATAATTGGGGTTTATCAAGCTTAGGTAAATTTGGTTGGCTAGCCGCCTTCGTGTTTGTGGCTTGTGCTGCACTGCGTTTAGCTCGCTTTAATGCAAATTTAGGTGTTACCGATGGGCGTTTCTTTCAAGGTTTGGCTAGTCCAGCAGCTGCGGCTTTAGTTGCAGGCATGGTTTGGACTGGCAGTAGCTATGATTTTAATGGTCATCAATATGGATATATTGTCGGCATTATTACCATTGTGTCTGGTTTGCTGATGGTAAGTAACTTCCGTTATAATTCATTTAAAGATATTAACTGGCGCGATAGAGTGTCATTTTTAGCTATCTTATTGGTTGTGCTAACTTTCGTTGTTATCGCGTATCGTCCAGCTGAAATGTTATTTGGTATTTTCTTAATTTACGCGTGTTCGGGGCCAATTACCACGATACGCAGTGTACGAAAATTAAAGTTAGAGCATATCGTTGGTGATTCAGATGATGCAGATTTTGTTGATGATGTAACTGATAACGAAGCCGACGCTGAAAACAATACTGCAGAGAAAAATACCGATAAGCCAGAGTAGTATGCCTTGCTTGCAAAGCTGTATTGACAACGCTTAATCGAGATACAAATATAAAAAAGCCGGGGCATTGGTATGTACCCCGGCTTTTTTTTTAGCTAAAACTCTTATTTAAATCAGCAATGGCACCAGCTTGTTGTTGTAACGCATGGCTGTTATCAGCAACTACCTGAATATTACTTAGGTTACTTTGCGCAATCTGCTGTATTTGTTCAACGCTTTGTTGCACATCTTGCGCTACCGCACCTTGCTGTGTAGCTGCTGTAGTAATTTGTGACGATAACTGGGCAATATGATCAATCATGCGAGAAATATCAGCTAGCTGCTGTTGGCTATGCTCAGTTTCTTCAACGCAAACCTCAACTCTTTGCCGGCTGTTCAGCATCACTTTGCCCCAACTTAATAAGGTTTGTTGAATTTCACCAATTGATTGCTTAATTTGTTCAGTTGCGTTGTGCGTGCGCGATGACAATGCTCTTACTTCATCCGCCACTACAGCAAAACCGCGGCCATGTTCACCGGCACGCGCGGCTTCAATGGCCGCATTTAATGCAAGTAAGTTAGTTTGATCAGCTATACCTTGAATTTCGCTCATTACCGCACCAATACGCTCGGCTTCTACTGCTAAGCTATCTGCCGTTGCCGCAGCGCCTTGTACCTCAGTGGCGAGCTGCTTCACCGTATTCGCCGTTTGCTGCATGCTGATTCTGGCATTCTGGCAAATTTGATGGGTATTATTAACTTGTTGATGCGTATCTTGAGTACGGCCAGCAATTTCTTGCACTGTGCTATACAGCTCAGAGGTTGCTGCGACAATACGCTTTAATCTGTCGTGCTGCTGATTAATGCCTTGTTCGGTTAGGTGCACGGCTTCGGCTTGCGTTTCGGCAATGGTTCTTAGTGCGGTTGTGCTATCCAGGGTGCGGCCTAAAATGGTATGTAACCTTGCTTGCGCCATTTGTTGTTGAAAATCGACAATACCGTACGGGCCAAAACCCGAGTAAATCCAGCGCGACACGCTATCAAACTGTAATTTAGTTTGCTGTAATTTATTAGGAATTATAAACAGTTCGTCAAAGCAGCATAAAGCCCAAACCATGGGCAATAATAATGCAAGTAAAAAATGGCTGCCAAAAAGTGCACTGCCGCCAGCGGCTAATAGTAGGCTAGCTGTAAGCGCTAGTATGCGCTTACGCATAAACTGGCTGCGCCAATCAGAGGGAATTTTACCTGCAGCTATTTGTGGGTAACTCTTATCGGCACGGACAATTAACTTGGCGTCGGCTTTTATCCGTACCGACTGATAACCTATAAGCTTATGTTGTTGGTAAATAGGTGTAACAAAGGCATCAACCCAATAATAGCGGCCATCTTTACAACGGTTCTTTACTAAACCCCGCCACGATTGACCTTGCTTAAGCTTTTGCCATAAATCGGCAAAGGCTGCAGCTGGCATATCGGGATGGCGAACAATATTATGGTTTTTACCTACTAACTCTTCAGCGCTAAAGCCAGATACTGCACAAAATGCGGGGTTGGCATAAGTAATTACACCGCGCAAGTCAGTGGTTGAAACCAATTCCTGTTCTTTACCGTATACAACTTCTTCATTTATTATGTGTTTATTACGACGATTCATATTATTGACTTAGAAATTTGGATTACTACCTAATAGGTAGATTGTAAATCAGTAAAGGTGCAATTACAGCTTGAAATCCGGCGGTTTTACTACACCGCTCGTTAGTCGGGGTAATAATTGATTGTTCAACCGTAAATAGCAGGCTAAAGTAAATCTCGGTCTTGAGTTTTTGCGTAACGCCCCCAATTTTAACTCACTCGAGCACCAATAAGGAATTATCTTGGACCCAATTTTACAACAACGTCTGGCAAAGCTGAATTCAGCAACTGATAAAAAAGCAATTGTGGGTATTCGGCGCGGTATTGAGCGAGAGACGTTGCGAGTAAAACCAGATGGTAAGTTAGCCTTAACGCCGCATGCCATCGCATTAGGATCAGCGTTAACTCATCCTTTGCTCACAACCGACTTTTCTGAGTCATTACTGGAATTTATTACCCCGGCGACAGACAGCATTGATACTACGCTGGCGCAGTTGAGTGATATTCATCGGTTCACTATTAAAAATATTGGTGACGAGCAGTTCTGGGCTGGCAGTATGCCGTGTTTTATTAATGATCAAGCACAGATCCCGTTCGCCCAATATGGTAGCTCTAACGTTGGACAGATGAAAACACTATATCGTAAGGGGTTATCTAATCGTTACGGTAGCATGATGCAGGCGATTAGTGGTGTGCACTTTAACTTTTCGTTTTCGCAAAGTTTTTGGCAACAATACCAACAAGTGCTTGGGCAAGATGGCCAGCTGCAAGATTTTATCTCAGAGCAATATTTGGCACTTATTCGTAACTACAAGCGCTATGTTTGGTTAATTGTCTATCTGTTTGGTGCCTCACCGGCCATGTGTAAGTCGTTCTTAGAAGGACGAAAAAGCCGCTACAGCTTCGAGTCACTAGGCAAAGGTTCGTTGTATTTGCCTTATGCGACATCGTTACGAATGAGTGATTTAGGTTATACCAGCAGTGCGCAATCTGACTTGCATATTACCTATAATAGCTTAGATGAATACATTTCAGGTTTGCACGCTGCTATTAGCAAACCATCAGCCGATTATCAAAAGATTGGCGTTAAGGTTAACGGCGAGTACCAGCAATTAAATGCCAATATACTGCAAATTGAAAATGAATTTTACGCCACCATCCGGCCCAAACGCACTACCGAGTCTGGCGAGCGACCAACCTGCGCCTTAGCCAAGCGGGGCGTAGAATATATTGAAGTGCGCGCGCTAGACGTTAACCCGTTTAGCCCTGTCGGCATTACCGCAGAGCAAATGCGCTTTTTAGATATTTTCTTATTATACTGCTTGCTAAGAGATAGTCCTGAATTGACGGTGGCAGAGCAAATTGTTACTGAGCAAAATTTAAAAACCGTCGTTACCGAAGGTCGGCGCAATAACTTGAACATTATGCAGCAAGGCACACCGCGACTAATGCTGGACTGGGCCGAAGAGCTATTTGCCGATATGATGCCAATAGCGCAGTATTTAGACTCTGCTTATGGTGTTGATAGCTACAGTACAACGCTAAAACAGTTTTATATTTGTTTGCTAGATCCTGCGCAAACGTTGTCTGGCCAATTACTGCATAAGCTATTGACCACGCAGCAAGATAACGGCAGTTTTATTTTACAATTATCTGCTGAGTATAAGCAGCAGTTAGCCCAGCAACCGTATCAATATTATAACGAGCAGCAACTTGTTACGGTAGCGACAGAATCGTTGCTAAAGCAGCAGCATATTGAGCAGCTAGACGACGTTAATTTTGATCAGTATATTACGCAGTACTTTGCCGAAGTGCCGCAATGTGAAGATAAAAAAATGGCTACCTGATTAAAAGTAGCCATAAATGATATCTAGGGAGAATAAAACTTGGTTGCATCCGTGCACCTTGTTAGAATCACCCGAATGAATAAAGTTCAACGTGTTATTAAACCCCTGATTACAACCGCTATAGTAAGCTTATTACTTAGCGGTTGTGCTACTCCTCCGCCGAAAAACACTTCAAATCTATGTGAAATTTTTTCCGAACACCGCAGTTGGTATGATGCCGCCGCAAAAGTTCGCGATAAATGGGGCGTGCCTATTCATGTGCCAATGAGCATGATGTATCAAGAAAGTAGCTTTAAACATAATGCTCGACCACCCATGCGCTGGTTTTTAGGTTTTATTCCTTACGGCCGTGCTAGCTCTGCTTATGGTTATTCACAGGCTAAAACCGTTACTTGGGATGAGTACGTTAAAGAAGCGAATCGTTTTTGGGCCAGCCGAGATAACTTTGATGATGCCATCGATTTTATGGGCTGGTATATCAGCAAAAGTCAGCGCCTAAACGGTGTATCAAAATGGGACGCTTATGCGCAGTACCTTAACTATCACGAAGGTTGGGGTGGCTATAAGCGCGGGACCTATAACAAGAAAGGTTGGTTAATACAGGTAGCAAAGAAAGTAGATAGCCGTGCAACCTTGTATGCAGGGCAGCTAAAGGGCTGTGAAGAAGACTTAAAACGTGGCTGGCTGTGGCGAATGTTCTTTGGTTAAAAGCTTAAAAAAAACCGGCAAAGCCGGTTTTTTGAATCGTACTAATTCACTTTTAATAGTGGCAAGATACGTACGGTTTTAATCATATTATCTTGCACATCAATAACTTCCATTGGGTAACCTGATAGACGAATACTAAGGCTACCATGTGGGATTTCTTCTAGGTATTCCAGAATTAAACCATTTAAGGTTTTAGGGCCGTCGGTGGGTAACTCTAAACGCATTTCACGGTTAAGATCACGCAAGTTAATGCTGCCATCAATTAAGAAAGAGCCATCGGGCTGCTGTCTAATATCTTCGTGGCTATCTTCGGCAATGTCGGTCGTAAATTCACCTACCACTTCTTCTAATATGTCGGCAAGTGTTACTAAGCCTTGAATGTCGCCATATTCGTCTACTACTAAGCCGATACGTTCTTTAGTGCGCTGAAATTTAAGTAATTGAGTACTTAGTGGCGTACCATCCGGAATAAAGTAAATCTCGCTTACTGCACGCATCAAATTAGCTTTAGTTAATTGCTCTTTTATTAGCAAACGCATTAGTTCGCGCGGATGCACAAAGCCTAATGCGTCATCAATGCTATCGCGGTACAGCAAAATACGGCTATATTGTACATTTGCTAGCTGGCGCTCAATGTTTTTCCACTCATCGTTAATATCAATACCCACAATTTCATTGCGCGGTACCATGATATCTTCAACGGTTGCGTTTTCTAAATCGAGTACCCCAACCAACATACTTTGATGTTGTTCAGGGATCAGTGCGCCGGCTTCATGTACCACGGTACGTAATTCTTCAGCGCTTAAACTATTACCTTGATGCTTTTCTGAGCTGATACCCATAATCGCCAGCATACCGTTAGTAATAGCGTTAACTAACCATACCAGAGGATAAAATACTTTAAGCAATAACTTCAGCAAGGCAGAGCTTGGAAATGCGATCCGTTCAGGATGCAGCGCCGCTATAGTTTTTGGCATTACTTCTGCGAACACCAGCACGACCATCGTTAAGACAACGGTTGCTATAGCAATACCAAGGTCGCCATACAAGCGCATGCCAATGATAGTGGCGATAGCTGAAGCGGCGATATTAACCATATTGTTGCCGATAAGGATAAGGCCTATCAACCGGTCAGGTCGCTTTAGTAGCTCGCTAACTCTAGTGGCACCCTTATGATTCTCGTTTGTTAAATGTTTTAAACGATAAGGGTTTACAGACATCATGCCTGTTTCCGATCCGGAGAAATAGGCAGATATGAATAACAGCACGCCAAGAATGATAAATAGCGTACTTGTTGATATGTCGTCCAAAAGTTAAATACCTGTATTGCCAAACACCCGTACTAAATATTACGAAGTGTCGGTTGAGTCAAGGATTAAAGTGTATTTAGCAGCACTTCTCGTACAAAACGGCTACCAAAGTAACCCAGTGTGAGTAGAGACGCGCCAGTGATAGTTAAAATGTTTGCTGTTTTACCACGCCAACCTTTACGTGCATGGCCCCAACATAAAATGGCAAATACCACAAAACCAAGTAGGCTAAACACATTTTTATGCAGGTTTTCTTTGGCTAGCCAGTTATCCATAAATAGTGCGGATACGACTAATGCTAAACCCAATATTGCCGTGCCTGCCATTAGTAAGCGAAATTGCAGCACCTCTGCCTGCACTAAAGGCGGCATATAGCGGGTCATGGCGGCAAAGTTTTTTTGTTTTAGCTTATTGCTAATGTAGCTCACTTGAAATGAATACAGCATTGCCATCATTAAAATTGCGTAGGCAATAAAGGCCAGCATAATATGCACGAGCAGGCCGACATCTTGTTCGAAATGCTGCAGTTGTACCGAGTGAGGCAAAGTAAGCACCGCTAGCTGCACCAGTGCGGCAAAACCGTAGACTACCGGTAACAGTAAAATAGTAGGGGTGCGCATTGCCGTAAGCGTTACTGCGACAGTAATTAACCAACAAACTAATGAGCTAACATTTAATAGGCTGAAGTTTTGGCCTTGTGCGGTAAATAATATATTTGCCAGTACCAGCATATGGATAACTAAACCGACAACGGCAGCTGTAAAGGTAGTTTTAAAATGAGGCCCTTGCGGGTGGAAAATACGCAGCAGTACTGAGCCGGTGGCAACCAAGTAAGCAATTAAAGCCAGTGCAGTTAACAGCGCCGTGGACATCAGTGGTATTTCCTTTCATTTAAATGGTTTGATATTGTATTGCAACTTTCGTCATATGCCCAGCATCAGAAGCAACAGTTTCTTAACGGCTGCGCATAGCGTTTGTATTTGATATAATCAGACGCATTATTGCAGTTGAGTGTAAAACCATGTTTGAGAATCTTTCCGATCGTTTAAGTGCTACGTTAAAAAACATTACCGGCCGCGGACGTTTAACTGAAGACAATATTAAAGACACGCTACGCGAAGTGCGCATGGCGCTGCTTGAAGCTGACGTTGCCTTGCCAGTGGTGCGTGATTTTGTTGCTACAGTAAAAGAGCGTTCAGTCGGCCTTGAAGTAAGTAAAAGCCTGACGCCGGGGCAAGAGTTTTTAAAAATTGTCCGTAAAGCGCTTGAAGATGCCATGGGCGAAGCGAACGAAGAGCTAGCGTTAAATACTCAACCGCCTGCAGTAGTAATGATGGCTGGCTTACAAGGTGCCGGTAAAACCACATCGGTTGCTAAATTAGCGAAGTTTTTAACCGAGCGCAAAAAGAAAAAAGTGCTGGTCGTGTCGGCCGACGTTTATCGCCCTGCAGCGATTAAACAGCTAGAAACGCTGGCCAAAGATGTTGGTGTAGAGTTTTTCCCTAGTGATATTTCGCAAAAACCAGTTGATATCGTTAATGCAGCAATAGCTTTTGCTCGAACCCGTATTTTTGATGTGTTGTTAGTAGATACTGCTGGTCGCTTGCACATCGACGGCGAAATGATGGATGAAATTAAAGCCTTACACGCTGCGGTAAAGCCGATTGAAACGTTGTTTGTTGTAGACGCTATGACGGGGCAAGATGCGGCCAATACAGCTAAGGCGTTTAACGATGCTTTGCCACTTACCGGTGTTATTTTAACTAAAGCCGATGGTGACGCTCGAGGCGGTGCAGCGCTGTCTATTCGCCACATAACGGGCAAGCCCATTAAGTTTATTGGTACCGGTGAAAAAACCGATGCTCTTGAGCCGTTTCATCCAGATCGTATTGCATCGCGCATTTTAGGCATGGGCGACATGCTTAGCTTAATTGAAGAGCTAGAGCAAAAAGTAGATAAAGATAAAGCTGCGAAAATGGCGCAAAAAGTAATGAAAGGCAAAGGCTTTTCGTTAGAAGATTTTCGTGAGCAATTGGTACAAATGCGCGGCATGGGTGGCATGATGTCAATGTTAGACAAACTGCCCGGCATGAAAAACCTGCCAGCAGGTGCGATGAATCAAATGGGCGATAAGCAATTTGTAAAAATGGAAGCCATTATTAATTCTATGACGCAAAAAGAGCGCGAATTTCCCGATTTATTAAAAGGCTCACGTAAAAAGCGTATTGCGGCAGGTTCCGGCACACAGGTGCAAGATATTAATCAGCTGCTAAAGCAATTTACCCAGATGCAAAAGATGATGAAGCAAATGTCGGGTAAAGGCGGCTTAATGAAAATGATGCGTGGTATGGGCGGCAAAATGCCACCGGGTATACTGCCGCCGCGTTAGGCTTCCTCTGCGTTTCAAGCCCTGCTTATATTAGGCAGGGGTTCTGTTATTCGTTATATTGACAAACCCTGCCTGCAAAGCCCGAAATGCCTTGCAATTATGCGTCAAATCAGTAAAATGCTGCAGCCCTTCAGTCCGACTGGAGGTGTTGTTATTTTTTAAAACCTGAACGATAAAATTAGAGGGCCTTATGGTAACTATTCGTTTACAACGTGGTGGCGCAAAAAAGCGTCCATTTTACCAAGTTGTGGTAGCGGACAGCCGTTTTGCTCGTGACGGCCGCTTTATTGAGCGCGTGGGTTTCTTTAACCCAATCGCTGGCGGTACTGAAGAGAAACTGCGTCTGGACCTAGACCGCATTAATCACTGGGTAGCACAAGGTGCTTCACTGAGTGATCGCGTTACAACTTTAGTGAAAAACGCTACTAAAGCAGCTGCTTAATTAGCAAATGGTCGTGTGGGGTAGTCAGCTTGAGTGAGAAAGATTTAGTCGTTCTTGGCAAATTTGGTGCAGTTTACGGTATCAATGGCTGGCTGAAAGTTAACGCTTACACCGACTTCCCGGAAGGGATTTTTGATTACACACCTTGGCAAATAAAATTCCAAGGTAGCTGGCAACCAGTGCAAGTGTCTAGCTGGAAGCGCCATAGTAATGGCCTGATAGCAAAACTGGACGGCGTTAATGATCGTGATGTGGCTCAGCGTTATGTAAATGCTGAAATTGCCATAACCAGCAACGCACTGCCTTCGTTAGAAGACGGTGATTATTACTGGAAAGACCTAATGGGCTTAGCCGTAATAAACGAAGCGGGTTATCACCTAGGTGAAGTTATCGACATAATGGAAACCGGTTCTAACGACGTATTAGTGGTTAAAGCCAACCGTACCGATGCATTTGGTCAGAAAGAAAGGTTGTTGCCGTTTTTAATGACTTCTGTCATTAAAAGTGTCGATTTAATCGAGCGTCGCATTATCGTAGACTGGGATCCAGCGTTTTAATGCCTGAGAACAACAAATTGTGGATTGGCGTTGTATCGTTATTTCCGCAGATGTTCGAAGCAATAACGCAATATGGGGTCACTAGCCGAGCTGTGAAGCAGGGCATTATACAGTTGCAGTGTTGGAACCCGCGGGATTACGCCACGGACAAACATCGCACAGTAGATGACCGGCCTTATGGTGGTGGCCCAGGTATGCTGATGATGGTGCAGCCGTTAAGTGACGCGATACGCGCCGCGAAGCAAGCTGCAGGTGGAAAGGTACACACGGTATATTTGTCGCCGCAAGGCCGCAAACTAGACCAACAAGGTGTAGCTGAACTGGCGCAACATTCTAAGCTACTATTAGTAGCTGGCCGTTATGAAGGCATTGATGAACGCGTAATTGAAAGCGAAATTGACGAAGAATGGTCAATTGGTGATTACGTATTAAGTGGCGGTGAATTGCCGGCGATGGTACTGATTGATTCAGTTTCTCGCTTAGTACCTGGTGTACTTGGGCATGAACAGTCAGCTGAACAGGATTCTTTTGCATCCGGTTTGCTTGATTGTCCACACTACACAAGGCCTGAAGTGTTATCGAATAAACAGGTGCCATCAGTATTACTGAGTGGTAACCATGAAAATATACGACGCTGGCGTTTAAAGCAGTCTCTTGGGAGAACCTGGCTTAGACGACCGGATATGTTAAATCTCCTGGCTCTGACTGAGGAGCAACGACGGTTACTGGCTGAGTTTCAACAAGAACATCAGCAAGAGTGCCGGACGGGGCAGCAACAAGACAGTTAATTCCAGGTAAAGTGAGATTGTTATGAGCAAAGTTAGCCAAAACATTATCAAAATGCTTGAAGACGAGCAGTTAAAGAAAGACGTTCCTGCGTTCGCGCCGGGCGATACTGTAATCGTTCAAGTTAAAGTTAAAGAAGGTGATAAAACTCGTTTACAGGCATACGAAGGCGTTGTTATTGCTAAGCGCAACCGTGGTCTGCATTCTGCGTTCACTGTACGTAAGATCTCTAATGGCGAAGGTGTTGAGCGTGTATTCCAGACGCACAGCCCAATGGTAGACAGCATCACTGTTAAACGTCGTGGTGCAGTTCGCCGTGCTAAGCTTTACTATTTACGCGATCGTTCAGGTAGATCAGCGCGTATCCGCGAAAAGCTTAACTAAGCAATTCTTAAAAGGCCGACACTTGTCGGCCTTTTTTCTTTCTGGCATGGTGTCGCTATGACAATATCTAACGCGCCCTTAGCTGAATCTATTCTTACCCTGCTACAAGGTCAGTTACACAGCCTTATTTTGGCGCATCAACCAGAAAATAGCGTGATTGAAGAACAATATTTATTGCAACGGCTTGGGCTTAAATTACAAGCAGACGAAGTAATAAGTGCTGATCTGGCGCGGTTTCAGCAGCATTTTGTGCTGTATCATCTGCTATATCGTCTACAACATAGCCTAATACTAGAGCAACAAATCTATCTCAATATTGGCTTAGCCAAAGTGCAATGTTTAGCCATTAGTGACGCCCCAGAACAACAAGCGGACGCTAGCCGGCGTGCTTACTACCTTAATTGGCATAATTTTTATGCTATGACCGAGCAAATACTGGATCAACAGCTGCAAGCATTTTGGCAGAATGTTAATCGTCAATCTTCTACTACTTATATACCAACGGCAGAGGCACTAAACCTGCTGGAACTTGATCTTAGTTTTAACCTACTTCAGCTAAAAAAGGCCTATCGGGTTAAAGCATTGCAGCTGCACCCTGATCGAGGTGGTGATCAACAGCAATTTATTTTGCTACGCCAAGCTTACCAGCAGCTATTGCAGAAATTTTAATCGCATTTTGTATGTAATTGTGTACAAAAATATCCATAGCGAAAAAATGCCTTAATCTTGTTTTTAATAGCTTGCATTGGGTTGACGCGCTTTGCTTAGATCTTTATTATCGACATTTGTAATTTATTTAATACGATGTGTAATTTAAAGTTTACACTCGGTGTTGAGGTTGTGGTATGAGTAAAAGAGTAGACGATCTGCGCGTGGTGTCAGCAAAACCACTTAGCCCGCCGGCAGTACTAAAAAAGGTATTACCATTATCTGAACAGGGCGCGAAATTTGTGCAACTTGCTCGTCGCGATATTGCCAACATAGTGCATGGCCGTGATAAACGTTTACTGGTAGTTGCTGGCCCTTGTTCAATTCATGATCCAATTGCAGCTATTGAGTATGCAAAAAAACTAAAGCAGCTGCAGCTACAATATGCAGACAGCTTATATATCGTGATGCGAGTGTATTTTGAAAAACCACGTACTACGGTAGGCTGGAAAGGCTTTATTAATGATCCACATTTAGATGATTCGTTTGACTTAGAAACGGGGTTAACCTGGGGTCGAGAGCTGTTGTTAAAAATGGTTGAGCTAGAGTTACCAACGGCGACCGAAGCGCTAGACCCGATTAGCCCACAGTATTTATCTGACTTAATTAGCTGGTCTGCTATAGGTGCGCGTACAGTAGAGTCGCAAACTCACCGTGAAATGGCCAGTGGTTTATCTATGCCGGTTGGTTTTAAAAATGGCACCGACGGTAATTTAAATGTCGCTTTTAATGCCTTGCAGTCGGCGGCAAGTGGCCATAGCTTTATTGGTATAAATCAACGCGGGGAGGTGAGCTTAGTGCAAACGGCCGGTAACCCCGATGGCCATATTATTTTGCGCGGCGGTGTGACGCCAAATTACGATGAACAAAGTATTAGTGATGTCTTGGCTAAACTAGATAAGCTAAAATTACCACGTGGTATTGTGGTTGATTGTAGCCACGGCAATTCTAATAAAGATCATAACCGCCAAGGTGAAGTAGCATTAAATGTTATTGCTCAGCGTCAAGCGGGTAATGAGGCCATAATTGGTATTATGCTAGAAAGCCACCTTAATGCAGGACGGCAGGAGTTAACTAATGGCAAAGCAGAAAAATACGGTGTTTCAGTTACCGATGCCTGTATCGATTGGGACACCACTGCCGTGTTGCTAGCCAGCTTGCATCAAAAAATGCAACCCGTAGTAGTTGCAGCCTAACATGACTAAGCCAACAGCTCAGCAAGCCTTAGCGCCTTTACGCCAGCAAATAGATAGTATTGATAGCCAGTTAGTTGCACTACTGGCTGCGCGCGCTCAAGTTACTGCCCAGGTTGGCGTAGTGAAGCAACAATATGCGCTGCCGGTGTATGTGCCAGAGCGCGAGCAACAATTGCTTGCGGCAAGGCGGCAACAAGCGATGCAGCTTGGTGTATCTGCTGATCTTACTGAAGATATTCTGCGGCGTATAATGCGTGAATCATACCAAACCCAAGAAAGCGGTTTTGTTTGTTGCCGCAAAACTGGCGGCAAGGTGGTTATTGTCGGCGGAGGCGGCGCACTAGGTGCTCGGTTTGCTAGCTTATTTCAACGCTCTGGCTATCAGGTTGCAATATTAGAGCAGCAAGACTGGCCTAATGCTAAAGCAATTTGTGCTGATGCGGCGCTGGTGCTAATGGCAGTGCCAATTACCTTAACTGAGCAATTAATTAACCAGTTACCTGCTTTAGCTAAAGATTGTGTGTTGGCAGACATTACCAGTATTAAAGTTCAGCCGTTAAACGTGATGCTAAATAAGCACACTGGCCCCGTGCTTGGCTTGCACCCAATGTTTGGCGCTGATGTTACTAATTTAGTTAAGCAGGTGGTGGTGGTATGCCATGGCCAACACGCTGAGCAGTATCAATGGTTGCTAGAGCAGCTAAAAGTATGGGGAGCAGAGCTAACTGAAAAAGTTGCGCATGAGCACGATAGTGCCATGCAGCTTATTCAGGCAATGCGACACTTCTCGTCTTTAGCCTATGGTGTGCATTTGGCTGACGAAAAAGCAGACTTGCCAATGTTATTACAACTAAGTTCGCCAATATATCGATTAGAGCTTGCTATGGTTGGGCGTTTGTTCGCACAAAATGCTGAGCTATATGCCGATATTATGCTTTCATCTTCTGCGGTAGCGGCACTTTTACAGCGTTATCAGCAGCGTTTTAATGAACTGCTGCAGCTGTTAGAAAGCAAAGATAAAGCTGGCTTAATGGCACAGTTTGGCAAAGGGCAGCAATTTTTTGGTGAACTGGCTGAGCAATTTTTACAAGAAAGTAAACAGCTATTACAAAAAGCCGCTGATAGTCGAAGTTAAGCTAAAACATATAGTTAGCGTTAAGATCAGCGGCAGCGTTGCCAATATATGCGCGTTTACTTATTAAGTTTATAAAACTCAGTTATTTGTTGCCATGCATCTTCAGGGGTTTCTGCATACTGAATCAGGTTTATGTCTTCAGGGTTAATTAAACCTTCCTCTACCAACATGTCAAAATTGATTAAGCGCTGCCAAAATGCTTTATCGTATAAGATAACCGGTACCCGTTCGGCCTTTTTAGTTTGAATCAGGGTTAGCGTTTCAAACAGTTCATCTAGCGTACCAAAACCACCCGGAAAGGCTACTAGAGCGCGAGCTCGTTGTAAAAAGTGCATTTTACGAATAGCAAAGTAATGAAACTGAAAACAAAACTCTGGTGTAATGTATGGGTTAGGTTGCTGTTCTTTTGGTAAAACAATGTTTAAACCAATACTCTTACCGCCGGCATTCATGGCACCGCGATTCGCTGCTTCCATAACGCCTGGGCCACCGCCACTAATAATCGTCATCGCACAATCGGTATTCGCACAACTAAACTGGGTAGCGAGCTCGGCAAATTTTTGTGACGCGCTATAATACTTACTGTTGCGAAATTGTTTTTCTGCAGCTCGCAGCGCGAGTTGGTTTTCTGCTGAATTATTTTGCGCTAAATGTTGTTTAGCTTTTATCACTTCTGTCTCGGCTTGCTCTGGAGCTAAAAAGCGAGCGCTACCAAATACCACGATGGTGGCATTAATATTATGGTGTTCTAACACCATCTGTGGCTTTAAATACTCAAGCTGCAAGCGGACATGGCGTAATTCGTCTTGTGTTAGAAAATCATTATCAGCAAAGGCTAAGCGGTAGGATACATTGTCTTGCAACCTAGCTATAGCCTCAGCGGATTGTTTGGCAGAGGCTAGGTGGCGGTCGTGCAGTTGGTGTGGGTCTGAAGCCATGATACTCGGTTCCTTGATTGTTACAGGTTAAGCAAAAGAAAAAGTGATAATCTGTAGCCTAGATGGTTTGGTTAATAAGGATATAGTATGTCGTTATCTGCAACATTACAGTTTATTGGAGCGGCGCAACAAGTTACGGGATCTTGCTATCTTATCAAATTAGGTAACAAACAGATATTGCTCGATTGCGGGATGGTGCAGGGCGCAGACCAAATACGCGAGTGGCACAAGTTTCGTTTTGCATTTAAGCCCAAAGATATCGACTTGGTTATTTTATCGCATGCACATATCGACCACAGCGGTTTGTTACCTTTATTAGTTGCCCGCGGTTTTGATGGCAAAATTATTTGTACGCCCGGCACGGCAGAATTACTCCCCGTTTTATTGAAAGACTCAGTGCATTTGTATTTAAAAGATTTGGAATGGCAAAACCGAAAAGCAGCAAGAGCAGGAAAGAAACTACAAGATCCCGTGCTCAGGTTGCAAGATGCAGAACGCGCAGTACAACTGTGTCAGCCAGTACCTTATAAAAAACGTGTTCTGCCTTTACCTGGCTTAGAATTAGAGTTTGCAGATGCAGGGCATATTCTGGGTTCAGCCATTGTGCAGCTGTGGCTTAAAGGCAACCAAGGTATGAGAAAGCTGGTGTTTTCAGGTGACTTAGGTAATCCATCAACTGTTTTAATGTATGACCCTGCTGAAATTGGTCAAGCTGATATAGTACTAATGGAAAGTACTTATGGTAATCGAAATCATCAGGACCTTGATAGCTCGCTAGCAGAGTTAACTGCTGCTCTAGAGCAAGCGCATAAAGATGGCGGGAATGTGTTTATTCCGGCTTTTGCACTGGGCCGAACGCAAGAAATTTTATACTACCTTGCCTTATTACATCACCAAGGCCGGTTAAAACAACGCGTGGTATTTCTTGATAGCCCAATGGCGATTAGCATTACCGGTATTTATAATGAGTATTTACGTTGTTTAGAACAAAGTGATCTTGCAGCTATAGGCTTTAAACCTAGCATGCAGCTACAAGATTTATTGCCCATACTGCGTTTTACTGAAAGTGTTGAAGAGTCTATGGCTATAAATCGTGTAACCGAAGGCGCCATTGTTATCGCTGGTAGCGGTATGTGTAATGGCGGGCGCATCGTGCACCATTTAAAACACAACTTATGGAAAAGCTCTAATCACCTGATTTTTGTTGGCTTTCAAGCTCAGGGCACCTTAGGCCGACGTTTAGTTGATGGAGAGCGCCGAGTTAAGTTGTTTGGCCAAGATATTGTTGTTAAAACAAAGGTGCATACGATAGGTGGTTTTTCTGCTCATGCCGATCAGTCTGAGCTCATAAATTGGGTGCAGGCAATAGGTGGTCAGCCGCGTATTTATTTAGTGCATGGTGAGTCTGAAGCACAATTGGCATTACAAGAAAAATTAGCTGAGCTGGGCATTAATACGCAAATACCAGAAAAAGGCGATGTGATTGAGCTTTAGGGTTAGACAATACCTAGTGTTTGCACTGGGCCTAGGATCCTAGCTTAGGCCCTTATGGTTAAATTAGCCGCTCTGTAATTATGTTGGCTCTATATCTTCGCTGGGGTAACTTATCATTTTTTTACGTAAGGAAAATGTTGTGAGAAAAATAATCTATCTCGTGAACTTGTTATTTTGTCTGCTACCGTATGGCTTTGTGTCTGCACAGCAACACGAGCTAATAACAATAGATTTACCCGCATATAAAACAGATAAAGCACTGATAGTGAAAAGGTTGGCACAGTTTCAAACAGAAGGTGAAGTCAGCAAGTTAATTAATGAGCCGGATATTCAAGTAAAGCTGCGTGCTCATGTGATATTTTCAAAAAATTACCAGCTTAATCAGCTAAAAGCTAAAACTGATTTTGAACGGGCTAGGTTGGCTGTAATGGCGCTTCGTTATTATGGTCAGTTCGGGCAACTGGATATTATCAAACCGTTAGGCCCAAGAAAGGGTTACCTCATTTTATCAGCTGATCCACAGGTTTATACCAGACAATTGCTTCTGGTTGGGGATGTTGAGGCGCAATTAGCTATATTGCTAGAGTTACTGTAGTTCCAGCAGCTTAGGGCTGGCTGGAACTTTATGCAATGAGTTATTACTGCTTTTAACCTAATTGGTCGTTACTACTGTTGGTTCTATATCTTCACTTGGGTAACAGCCGAGTACCTTAATAAACTTTGTAATTCTATTTAACTCTTCTAAAGCGCGGGTCATGGCGTAGTCGTTTAAATTAGCAAATACATCGACGTAGAACATTTCTTCCCACGGGTTGCCATTTATGGGGCGTGATTCTAGCTTGCCCATGCTAATGCCATGCTGTTTTAGCACCAGTAAGGCGTCTACTAAGGCTCCGGGTTGCTGGCCGGTATACATAATAAAAGTGGTTTTTGCTGGCAGGGCTTTGGCAACCGTTACTGGTTTACGCGCGACGACAATAAACCGACTGACGTTATCTTTTTGATTGGCAAGATCACGCGTTAGTACATTTAGGCCATACAACTGGCCGCCTTCTTCACCGCCAATAGCAACTATCGTGGGGTCTTGTTGCTGTTTAATGCGGTTAAATGCATCTGATGAGCTATCACAATATTCAATTTTTACCTGTGATAAGCCCTGTAAATATTGACTGCACTGGGCAATAACTTGTGGGTGGGCACACACTTGACGAATTTTACTCAGATCGGTTTGCGCTAAGCCTAGTAAACAGTGGGCAATTGGGTGGGTAAGCTCGCCAACAATAGATAACCGAGTGTGCTGCAAAATATCATACACTTCGTTAATACTGCCAGAAGAAGTATTTTCTATTGGCAATACCGCATAGTCGGCATGACCAGTTTCTACTGCTTGCACTATATCGTTAAAGCTATCGCAACCGTGTTCAATAATACGCCCAGCACGACGGGCAAAATATTTTTGTGCCGCCCAGTAACTGTAAGAACCTTGACCACCAAGAAAGGCTACCCGCACGGTCGGTTCGTTAGTGCCATTAAGTTGGCCCTGAATTTTGGCTTGTTGCTGTAATACCGAGTCTTCAATAATAACGTGATATAACCGAGTAACGTACTGCGCATCCAGTGCTAACGGCTTGCCTTGTTCGATTAAAGATACTAACAGCTCTTGCTCACGCTTCTGATCTCTAATCGGTTTGTTAGTGGCTAGTTTGGCGTCGGCTACAGCCAGCGCAAGTAGTCGACGTTGTGACAATAAACTCAGTAGTTGGCGGTCGATATCACTAATTGCTTGACGTATTTCATCCAGTTCCATGTTAATTATCTCTTGGTTTAAGCATTAAAAATAAGCAAAAAAAAACCTCCCATTATGGGAGGTTTTTAGGTTTTACTGCGCGCGCAGCTTACCGCCTCCCAAGTCGGGTGGTAAAGTTAAAAAAGCTGAGCGCAATAATTATTCGTTTCATAGTCGCTAACATAGTTGGTCTAGATGGCTAAAGTCAACCCTGAGGCGTTAACAATAGCTGGTATTTTTTCTCACCGGGTAAAAACGGCAGTGCCACTTCGTTTAGCCAATACTGATGATCTGCACGGTAAAAGGGCGATAATGGGTGGCCAGATTGCCCTGCAGGTATGGTTAAAATACCTTGCTGTTCTTGCCCAGGTGCTACCACCATACGCTCTGATTGGCCAAAACCAGGTAGTTGTACTCTAGGCATATGGCGATCGCCGTTCATTGGCGTTGCCGGCATATTTAACCAATCACCGAATAACGGAATTGCTGATGCTAACGGATGATTAATTTTCGCCGGGTTAACTTGCCCCCATTGGCTGTGTTCTAAGTTGCCATATTGGTGCTCAAGCTCGGCTTTACTTTGTAGCACGGCGGCCAGCATGAGTTCCGACCAGCTGCTGTATGGTGCCGGCAGGGTATCGCTACGCTGCTGTTGTAACAGTTGCCACATGGGGGTTTCTAACGAGAACTTTAAATCTTGGCTGCGGGCATCATGTTGCTCAAGTAATGCCGACAGCGAGGCGAATTGCAGTTCTAATAATTGCTGGCGAAAGGCGCGCACCAGTGTGTAACCCACTGCATCGGTGCTAGCATGAGTGCTGCTATTAACTACGTGCTGTCGATAGGCTTGTAGCTGATGTTGTGTAACTGCAGCAGGGTCTAACACTTGAAGTAACAGTTGTTGCCAGCGCTGAAGCATCAATGCCCGATTATCTAGCTGAATTTGATGCAGAGCATGTTCGTCGGCCTGTTGTAATTCGTCTAATCCTTGCTTAATTTGCCAACCTCTGGCGCCTAAATCATAGCCACCATTACCCATAAGAGTATAAGCTTCACCGCCAATCATTCTGGCATTGGCGGTCCATAGCCTGTCAGCATCGGTATACTGTGGTTGTAAATCAGCTTCCTGATAGCCAAGCCAACGCTCGGTGCCGCTACTCCAATCTTGTGCGGTATCAAAATCGGTTAGTTGCCTTACTGGAATAGGGCCAATTAGGCTCCAACCAATCTGACCAAGGTGGTCGGCAACTAATAGGTTTTGTACCGGTACACCGACCGAGGGCGCTAGCTTAAGTGCTTCGGCTACCGTATTGGTTTGCTCTAGTTGCAGTAGGTTAAAGTTTACTGCGATATCATCATGCGCTACCCAACGCAGGGCAAAAACGGGGCTATTGCCAAACTTTACCACTGGGCCCCATTGGGTTTCTGTAAGCTCAAGCGTCTGATCTGGCTGGCCAGCAATTTTAATCGTTTCATACTGATAGGTTAGTGGTTGCCAACCGTCTGTGGTTAAATAGCGTTTGTTATCATCTGACAATTTTAAAGCAATTAAATCATGCCAATCGCCGGTGCTATTGGTAAAGCCCCAAGCTACTTTGCCATTTGAACCGGCTACTATCGCTGGCGTACCGGGTAAGGTTAAACCGGTAACAGTATGCAAATTGCCGTTTTCGCGCCAATTAAGTTGGGCCTTATACCAAGTGCTAGGTACGCGAATACCTAGATGCATATCGTCAGCTAAAATTGCACTGCCATGGCTAGTGAGGTTACCGGCAACAGCAAAGTTGTTACTCCCAATATCGGCACTGTCCATAAGTGTGCATTGACGGCAGGCATTACGTTGCTGGCGCAGTGCGGCTGGATATTCCGACTCCGGCATAGCTATTGGTGCAACCACACTGCCATCCAGTGCAGCCTGCCAAATATCAGAATGCTGTTGTAAAAACTGATACCAGTCGCTAGGTAATGCCTGTTTTAGCACTGTCATTGCATAGTCATCGCGGCCTAGCTTGCTTTGTAAATCGAGGTACATGCTGTAGATCACTAAAAACGAATCGGCGGTGCGCCATGGTTCTGGCGTTTGCCCTAACAGGCTGTATTCAAAAGGTGGCAAGCTTAGTGATGCCAAGCCTTCATTAACGCCATTAGTATATGCGTTAAGCCGTTGTTGTTCATTAGCACTAAGTTGCGCTAACGCACGTTCTGCCCGAAAGCGAAAGCGATGTTGGCGCTGGGCTTTATCGGTATTAAGCGCGCGTTCGCCAAATAAGGCGGATAACTCACCTGCAGCATTACGACGTAAAATATCCATTTGAAAAAAACGCTCTTGCGCATGGGCAAAGCCTAAGGCAAACGCGGCATCAGTGCGATTAGCCGCATGAATGCTTAGGTAACCCAGAGCGTCGCGCTCTAAGCGCGCCGTATTATCAATGCTCGTTTTTTGCTCGCCGTCGTATACGGGTAAACTTAGCCGTAGTGCGCCATAAATTAGCGCGGCAAATAAGGCCAACAGCAAGGCTAGTGCGCTTAGAGTCCATTTCCACCAATTCATCTTTATGCTTCTCTAGTATAAAATCAAAAACTTAGCATAGCGGAGGCTAAAGGTAATGTCACAAAAAGTAAAAATATGGGATTTAGCAGTACGTTTTTTTCACTGGAGCCAGGTATTATTAATCGCTGGGCTTTGGTATACCGGCGAAGAAGGCATGATAGCGTTGCATCAACTGCTAGCCTATAGCCTAGCTGCATTGGTGGTATCGCGCCTTGTTTGGGGTGTGATAGGAAGTAGCACCGCGAAATTTAGTCGGTTTGCGACAACGCCAGTAACCGCTATTAATTATTTGCGTAAACCTTATCCGGTAACAGGGCATAACCCGGCTTCATTTTATATGATAGTGCTGCTTATTGTGCTGGTCGTGCTGCAATTACTCAGTGGTTTAGCAACACTTGATAATAATTATATTAATGATGGCCCGTTAGTTAGCCTATTACCTAATTACTGGGTTGAGCTGGCGTCTGATTTTCATAAAATGAATATTAATGTGTTATTAATTGCGGTGGCGGTGCATGTTTTTGCTGCACTGTGGCATAGCGCTCGGGTGCATAATGTTATTTGGCCTTTACTAACGGGAAAAGATAAGCCGCTAAACAAAGGTATTAAACTAAAAAATAGCGCCGCATTTTTTGTCTTATTCGTCTTTATGCTGGCGCTACTTTATTGGTGGCAAGGTAGTAAACTAATGGCACAGCTTTAAATTGTGCCATTTTTAGCTACTTATTCTTTATACTGATCGTGGCAGGCTTTGCAGTTACGGGCAAAGTTGCCAAAGGCTTTACGAACTTCCGCCTGATCGTTGCTATCTGCGGCCACTTTCAGTGTAGCCGCATCCGCAATGAGTTTTTCACTACGACTGGTGAAATCTGCCAAATTTTGCCAAATAGCCGCTTTCGCGTTACCGCCTTTATCTGCACCTGGCACGCTAAACGCTTCCCAAGGTAAGGTGGTTAACGTTGCTAGTGCGGTAGCGCGCTTGTTAACACGAGCGGCGTCGTAGTTTATTTCACCTTTTACCATAGCGGCAATATCACCCACGTTATGGCGAATAAGCTGAAAGGCTGCTTGACGGTATTCAATGCTATCTTCGGCATCGACAAAAGCGTTACCCGCTATTGCAGGTACTGATAACACAGCGAGACAAAGTAAGGCAGTTAGGGGCTTTTTCATTGATTCATTCTCTTTTGATGAAATTACATGCAATAATGGAAATAGGGTATCTTACCAGAAAGTAGAACCTTGCCAATAACCCTCTAGTTTTCGCAATTAGGCAGAGTGAGTGAAGGACGTTAATATAGCTAAATTACATGGAATGTATTCTTTAGGGCAAAAATTTGCACTAGTTGTGTTTTTGGCAATAGTTATTGCTGGTGTTGCTATTGGTTACGTTGCGCTTACGTTGCAAAAAAGTATGGTGCTTGAGCATCAGCAAGCCGTAGTTGAACAACAAACTAGAAGCTTTGCTCGGCAACTAAGCCACGATATTGCGCAAAAACAGCAAAAAGCCATCACAGCAAATCTTGCAGTTACAAGAATATTGAGTGCGCAGCAGTTAAATAGCAAAAAACGCTTAAGCCCGTTAGTTGATGGTAGTGTACGGGTGCAAGATAACTTTTCTGCCGCCTTTATTTCCGCTGCTAATTATACTGAGCGCACTGCGGCGATGTTTGAGCGCACGGCAACATTATGGCAAGAATTATCGCCGTTGATGTTACACGACTTTTTTAATTTCTACTTTATTGCTAAAGAGCAATTTATCCGTATCTCGCCAGCGGACTGGGCTATGTCTGTTGATGTAACTCATGATTTTCACGCCGATAACTTTTATCAAATAGCCACACCAGAGAATAATCCGGTGCGCCAGCCACGCTGGACTCCGGTTTACTACGATGCTATTTGGCAAAAATGGATGACTAGCCTGATTATTCCGGTATATATCGATGACGAATTTGTTGGTGTTACCGGTACTGACTATGTGCTCAATGATCTTATTGATAAATTAGCGTTGGGTAATAGCTTACAACAAGGCCACGCTTTATTATTTGATGAAAATGGCGTGGTGTTCGGCGCGTTATTCCATAAGCAAGTGCAATCACCAGCGATAAAGGCGCCTGACAGTAGAATCCAACTCGAAAGTGCCAGCCTACAAGCCTACGCCACCCAGGTTAGCGCAAAGCCAAAACAGTTAAACCAAGCAGCAACGGTAGCTCCGGAATACTTGCTGTCTGCTGCGCCAATTAGTGGCCTTAATTGGTACGTCGCGGTATATAACGAAAAGAAACGGGCGTTAACGGCTTTACAGAGTTTTCGGCGCAATTTATTAATAACTTTTTTAATTGTCGCATTAGCGGTGGCGTTGGTGCTACAGCTGGTTGTGCATCAGTTTATACTTAAGCGATTAAATAGATTATCTGGCGCCATAAACCGCTTATCCCGTGGCGATTTGCAAAAAGTGGTGCTGGATAACAAACATGATGAAATAGGTTTGCTGAATCAGGCATTTGGTCGAATGTCGGAGGAAATTTCTGAGCTAGTTACTGGCCTTAATATTCGTATTGAAGAAAAAGAAGTTGCCGAGCACTCTGCTCGCAAGTTAAGTAAAGCCGTTTCATTTTCTAGTTCTGGCATCGTATTAACCGATGAGCGGCTTAACATTGAGTATATTAACCCTTTTTTAACTGAGATGATTGGCAGTAATAACGAACAATTGCAGCAGCCGTTGCATAGTTTGTTTGCTGATGAAATGCGCCACGTTAGTGAGGAAATTACTGGCACCATCAGTGCTCGACAGCATTGGCGCGGGGATATGCTATTACAGCACCAAGACCGCCAGTTATGGGTGTCGCTGGCTATTGCGCCAATTCGCGATGAAAAGGGCAGTATTACTAATTATGTTTGTGCAATGCAGGACATTTCTTTTATTAAGCAAAGCCAGAAAAAAATGGAACAACTGGCTTACTACGATGCACTTACTGGGTTAGCTAACCGAAGTTACTTTCGTGACCAATTGCGCAAAGCCATTGCCATGGCGCACCGTGGTTATTACAACTTTGCGTTATTGTATTTTGATTTAGATGAATTTAAGCGTATTAACGACACCTTGGGGCATGACGCCGGAGATGAGCTGCTTAAAGAGGTGTCAAACCGACTAATGGCGAGGCTGCGTGAAGAGGATACTATCGCGCGCTTAGGTGGTGATGAATTTGCGGTAATATTAAGTGGTATCAAAGACAGAGCCCAAGCATCAGCCATAGCGGCTAATTTACAGCAAGCCTTTAGTACACCGGTAAAGTTGGGCCAGCACGAGGTTTCTATCAGTGCCAGCATTGGTATTACTATTGCCCCTGAAGATGCATCAGAAGAAGAATTACTGTTAAAGCATGCCGATTTAGCGATGTACGAAGCTAAAGCGCGTGGTAAAAACACCTTTCATTTTTTCAGCCAAGATTTAAATGATGCGGCAAACGAACGGCTATTAATAGAAAATAAACTACGTGAAGCCATTCGCGAACAACAGTTTTTATTGTACTACCAACCGAAAATTGATATTCGTAACAATAGTATTACTGGTTATGAAGCCTTATTACGTTGGCTAACACCCGATAATATTTTAATACCACCGCTACGTTTTATTTCTGTAGCGGAAAGTACCGGCTTAATAGTACAAATTGGTGAATGGATAA
This sequence comes from Rheinheimera metallidurans, assembly GCF_036983985.1. Lineage (NCBI taxonomy): Bacteria > Pseudomonadati > Pseudomonadota > Gammaproteobacteria > Chromatiales > Chromatiaceae > Rheinheimera > Rheinheimera metallidurans. Next base: position 761,911 of record NZ_JALAHQ010000002.1, on the reverse strand, counting down.
TTTGGGAGGGTTGTCGCTTTTTAACACGACAGCATAGCCGTGGCCATAATGTCACCTTGTCGATTAATCTGTCAGCGCGCCAGTTTAATGATGATAACTTACCTGAAATTATTGAACGGATTTTAATTCGTACCGGTGCAAACCCAGCCAGTATTACCTTTGAAATTACCGAAAGTATGCTAATGGGTGATACCGATGCGGCTATTAACCAATTAAATCAGTTAAAGCGTCTCGGTGTGTCTTTATCTATTGATGACTTTGGTACAGGCTATTCCTCGCTTAGTTATTTAAAGCGTTTTCCGGTAGATGAGCTAAAAATAGATCGCTCGTTTGTCAAAGATATTCCGGATGATCGTAACGACATGAATATTGTGGCGGCGATTATTGCCATGGCACAGAAGATGAATCTTCGTGTTGTGGCTGAAGGAGTTGAAACGGCAGAACAAGTCGAATTTTTAAGAAGAAATGCTTGCTACCAGGTTCAGGGCTACTATTTTAGTACGCCATTGGCTGAGCAAGAGCTTGGTCGTCTGAACTACGTTATTAACAGATAATTCTTAATCCAGGAATAAGTTATGACCTCAGAGCGTTTGTCGCTGTTAAGCGCCGCGCTGATTAGTGCTTTTGCCGCTAGCAGCCACGCCGACCAGACCACACCCACACAAGGTATTGTTGATAAAACCCCTAACCTGATTGCGCTTACTGGCGCTACTGTTTATACCGAACCAGGCAAAAAGCTTAGCAATGCTACCGTGCTTATTGCGGACGGTCGTATTAGCGCAGTGGGTACCAAGATATCAGTGCCAGCCGGCTATCAAACTATTGATGCTAGCCGTTACACCCTATACCCAGGTTTTATTGACCCTTACACCCAATATGGTATTAAACCTGCAGAGCGTTCAGCTCCGGGTAGTTACCGTGATGCGCCGGTGTATAAAAATGATCGTAAAGGTGGCAACGCCAGTAATGATGCTATTCATGCCCAACAGCAGTGGGTATCAGAATTTAAACCTGATAGTAAAGCGGCAGCAGAGCTACGCAAATTGGGCTTTACTACCGCCCAGTCTGCGCGTTTTGACGGTATTTTTCGTGGTCAGGCGTTTGTTAGCTCATTAGGTGATGGCATCGCCAATGAGCTGGTATTAAAGGCTAATGGTCCGCAGTTTATGGCCTTTAGTAAAGGCACCTCAAAGCAAAGCTACCCTTCATCGTTAATGGGCAGTATTGCACTTATTCGCCAAACACTAAGCGATGCCAACTGGTATAACGGTGCTTATGGTAAAACTGACACGCGTTATTTTAACTCGCCAATCGAGTTTAATGCGGCGTTACAAAATTTAAGTCATATTGATCAGTCAGGGGCAATTTTTGAAACCTCAGACGACAAATCATTACTACGTGCGCATCAGTTACTGAGTGAATTCAAACTAACTAATGCAGTAATAGTAGGTTCGGGTTTTGAATATGTGCGCCGTGATGAAATAAAAGCCACTGGCCGTAGCATTATACTGCCGTTGAATTTCCCAGCTGCGCCGTCTGTTGAGCAAGTTGCTGATCAAGTCGACGTTAGTTTAGCGGATTTACGTCATTGGGAGCGTGCACCAGCTAACCCGGGCGAGCTAGCAAAGGCGGGTATTCCTTTTGCTTTAACTACCTTTAAACTAAAAGATACCAAGCAATTTTGGCCTAACTTACGTAAAGCGGTTAAATACGGTTTATCGGCTGATAAAGCCTTGGCCGCCCTAACTACTGAACCTGCGCGTATCGCGGGTGTTGCCGATAGGTTAGGTAAAATTGCTCCAGGTTATCAGGCAGACTTAGTACTGGCTGATGGTGACTTATTTACCGATGGTGCCATAGTCGCAACCTGGATCCGCGGGCAGCAGCATCTTATTACTGCGGTTAATCCGGTTAATTTTGCTGGCGAATACCAGCTTAATATCGCAGGAAAGGCCGTTACTATTAAACTAGACGGTAGTGGCGATAAGCTAGCTGGCAATGCCAAGTTAGTATCAGCAGCAGATACTAAGGGCGTTAAATTAGACAATGTTACTGCCGCACAGCAATTATTGCAGTTCAATGTTAATTTAGCCGAACTAACGGGTGATAAGCAGATTGCGCAATTTAGCGGTCAATTAGTTGATAACAACTTAACCGGTAAATGGCAGCTATCAGGCCGCACTGAAACGGTAACTGCGCAGCGCCAAGCTACTGATAAAAAATCAGAAGCAGCCAAGGTAGCAAACGTTGACACGACGATGTTATCGCAACTTACTTTCCCTAACCGTGCTTATGGTTTGCCAGCTAAGGCGAAACAACAAAACGTGCATATAAAAAATGCTACGGTTTGGACGGCAGAAAAAGAGGGCGTGTTAGAAAATACCGACGTTATTGTACGCAACGGTAAATTCGACAAAATAGGTAAAAACCTTGCTACGCCAAGTGGTTTTGACGTTATCGATGCTAAAGGCATGCACTTAACGCCAGGGATCATTGATGAGCACTCGCACGTAGCTATTGAAGCTGGCGTAAACGAGGGCACCGACTCGGTTACCTCAGAAGTGCATATTGGTGATGTACTAAACCCAGAAGATATTAACTTGTATCGTGGTTTAGCTGGCGGTACTACTACTGCACAGTTATTACATGGTAGTGCCAACGCTATTGGCGGCATGGCGCAAGTTGTGCAATTTCGCTGGGGTGAGTCGGCTGATGGCTTAAAAATGAAAGCGGCACCACCAAGTATCAAATTTGCTTTGGGTGAAAACGTTAAACAGTCTAACTGGGGTGACTCTTTTACCTCACGTTACCCGCAAACGCGTATGGGTGTTGAAACTACAGTGCGTGATGCGTTCCAAGCAGCTAAAGAATATAAAGCGACTTGGGCTGAATATAACAAGCTGTCAAAACGTCAGCGTGATGATGTAGCGCCACCGCGCACTGATTATCGCCTGCAGACGTTAGTTGAAATACTAGATAAAAAGCGCTTTATTCATACTCACTCTTACGTGGCATCGGAAATATTAATGCTAATGGATGTTGCCGAAGAGATGGGCTTTAACATCACAACTTTTACGCATATTTTAGAAGGCTATAAAGTTGCTAAAGAAATGAAAGCGCACGGCGCTAGCGCGTCTACTTTCGCTGATTGGTGGGCGTATAAAATGGAAGTGCAAGATGCCATTCCAACTAACGCCTGTTTAATGGCTAAAGAAGGCTTGTTGGTTAGTATTAACTCTGACGATGCCGGTTTGCAGCGCCGTTTAAACCAAGAAGCAGCAAAATCAGTAATGTATTGTGGTATGGACCAACATGATGCCCTGAAAATGGTTACCATTAACCCAGCAATACAGCTGAAAATAGACGGTGTTACTGGCTCTATTAAGCAAGGCAAACAAGCGGACTTCGTGTTGTGGAATACCAACCCATTGTCAGTATATAGCCAAGCGCAGCAAACCTGGATTGCCGGTACTAAGTACTTTGATATCAACACCGACAAACAGCTTCAGCAAAACTTAGAGGCAGAAAAGGCCGCGCTAGTGCAAAAAGTGCTTGGAGCCGATGACTCTGCAAAAGCCGGTGACAAAGACGCTTATAAGCAGGATGAGCCAGAATGGCACTGTGAAGATCAGGGTGACTGGTGGAACATTACCACTCACATCCATGCTAACGGCCGTGCACACTAAGGAGCAGCAGAATGAAATTATCTAATACCTGTTTAAGTCTGATTGTTGCCTTAGCTGGCAGCATTAGTGCAGGGCAAAGCTTAGCAAACGATATGGTGCCAGCAAAAGCGGCAACCGGACCGTTATTATTAACTGGTGTTACCTTGCACACGGTAACTGCTGGTGTTAGCAGCAATACTGATTTGTTAATAGTTGATGGTAAAATTGCGGCTATTGGCCAAGGTTTAACTGCACCAGAGGGCGCTACTGTATTGGCACTTGATGGCAAGCATGTTTATCCAGGTCTTATCGCACTGGCTAACCAACTCGGTTTAACTGAAATTGATGCCGTACGCTCAACCGATGATACGAACGAAGTAACGCAAACTAACCCTGATATTCGGGCGAAAGTGGCTTATAACGCTGATTCTGAAGTTATTCCAACTATTCGCAGCAATGGTTTTGCTTATGCGATGGTGTATCCATCGGGCAGCATGTTAATGGGCCAGTCAAGTTTAATGCAGCTAGATGCCTGGAACTACCAAGATGCTGTGGTTGCTGATGGTACGGGGTTGCATGTGCGCTGGCCTAATGCTGATAGCTTAGGCTCACGCTGGAACCCAAAACCGGCCGACGAAGTGCGTAAAGCCAATGCAGCACAGTTAGAAAAACTACAGCAGCATTTTAAATCAGCTAAAGCTTACTTTGATGCGGAACAAGCCGGATTAAACAAAGGCATAGACTCGCGTTGGCAAGCCATGTTGCCCGTGTTTAAAGGTGAGCGACCGTTGTTTGTTCACGCCGATGATGCACGGCAAATTCGCCAAGCCATGCTATTAGCCAAAGAATATGGCGTGAAGCTAAATATTGTTGGTGGGCGTGATAGCTGGCGTATGGCGGATGAACTGGCCGCAGCCAAGGTGGCGGTAATTTATACTGCGCCCTATGGTTTACCAACCCGCGGTGACGAAAATTATAGCCAAGCCTTTATTACGCCAAAAGTATTACAAGATGCCGGTGTTGAGTATGCCTTATCACTAGATGGCTATTGGGATACCCGTAACGTGGTGTTTGCGGCAGGTCAGGCCATTAGTTTTGGTTTAACTCCAGAGCAAGCGTTACGTTCTGTTACCATTAATGCTGCGAAAATTGCGGGTGTTGCTGATAAAATAGGTAGCATTGAGGTAGGCAAAGCTGCCAGCCTAGTGGTATCTGACGGTGATATTTTCGATTATCTGGGCCACAAGGTTACCCATTTGTGGATCGATGGTAGGGCGGTTGACTTAAATAACCACCACAAGCAAATGCACGATAAATACCAGCAGCGCATTAACTAAGCGCGCCGCTTAAGTATAAAACCAGTGCCAGCCTATGCTGGCACTGCTATTTTAAGGACGTTAAATGAAGCTAAAACTTATTGCCGCCGCACTAACATTAAGTGCGTTAACGGGGTGCGTTGGCACCGCATCACAAACTTCAGCGGTGTTAGCACCCGCTGCGAATGCACAAGCAATAGAAGCGCATATGCAGTTTTTGTCTGCCGATGCCTTAGCGGGCCGCGACACTGGCAGCAAAGAACATGAAATTGCTGCTATTTATATTGCCACGCAGCTGCAAGCATTAGGCCTTAAACCAGCTGGTGAAAATGACAGTTATTACCAGCGTGTACCTATGCGTAAAGCGCGTTTAGCCGCCAATAGCGCAAAATTTACGCTACATGTTGATGGCAAAAATACTGAGCTAAGTTACCCGAAAGCTTTTTTTACCGGGCCTAATATGCAGCATGCGGCCACCGATGTTACTGCGCCTTTAGTGTTTGCTGGTTACGGCATGGTGTCAGACGAATTTAGTATTAACGATTATGCTGGCTTAGATGTTAAGGGCAAAATTGTCGTTATTCTTGCTGGCCGCCCAGACAGTTTACCTAGCGAAGAAGCGGCACATTTAAATAGTTTAAAAACTAAATTGGCCGCTGAGCGCGGTGCGGTAGGTGTTATTACCGTGCACACACCCATTCAAGAAAAAAACCGGCCGTACGCGACTAGCTTGCTATATTTAAATACGCCTAGCATGCAGTGGTTAAATGCCGATGGTGTACCCGCTGATAATTATCCTAACTTAAAAGCTGGTGCCTATATGCATCCTGACGCGGCAGCGGCATTGTTTGCTAAAGCGCCCGTATCGCTAGTCGATATTTTTACTCAGTTAGATAATAAACACAGCCCGAAAGGTTTTGATTTAGGTGTATCAGCATCACTAAACCGTAAATCTAACTATGAGCAAATATCTAGCCCTAACGTGATTGCCGTATTGCCGGGGTCAGATCCCATATTAAAAGACGAATATGTGGTTATTACTGCCCACTCTGACCATATTGGCTTAAGCAACGATTTACGCAGCGACGATAAAATAAACAATGGTGCAATGGATAACGCCGCCGGTGTATCTATTTTATTAGAAACCGCACGCTTATTTGCACAGTTACCAGAGGCGCCTAAACGTTCTATTTTATTTGTTGTGGTAACGGGTGAAGAAAAGGGTTTATTAGGTGCAGATTACTTTGCCAACCACCCAACCCGGCCAATTGAAAAGTTAGTCGCTAACGTTAATTTAGATATGCCAGTATTGCTGTACCCCTTTGCTGACATGATTGCGTTTGGAGCTAACCATTCGTCATTAGGTAATGTGGTAAAACAGGCTGCAGCTAAAGAAGGCATTGCGTTAAGTGCTGATCCAATGCCAGAGCAAGCAATTTTTACGCGCTCAGATCACTATACTTTGGTGAAAAAAGGCATCCCAGCCGTATTCTTAATGACAGGCTTTAAATCGCAAGATCCAAAGCAAGACGGTGGACAAATTTGGGGTAGTTTCTTTGCTAAGCATTATCATAAGCCATCGGATGACATTCCAAGTCTAACCAAAGAATATGGGCCAATTCGTTATGATGCAGGCGCAGTATTTACCAATATTAACTTTAATATTGCCCTAGATATCGCCAACACCAAACAGCGACCTTATTGGTTGAAAGACAGCTTTTTTAATAAAGTGTTTGGTCAGCCGTATAATAGTGAAGCGGTAAAGTAGCCTGCAAATTGTACTGATAATACATCAAGAGAATCGACTTACCTTAAACCAACCGTTGACGGCGTGTTGGTGTGGGTAAGCCGGTTCATTTCTAAGCACCAAGGCGCAGGTATCAGCCTCCGGCCCATTTGGTTTTAAAACCCTCTGCTTGCAATAACTGCTCAACTAACTCGCGTTTATCGCCTTGTATTTCAATTACGCCATCTTTTACTGCACCGCCGCAGGCACACTTTTTTTTCAGTTTGGCGGCAAGCCGCTCTAATTCATCCGCTGTTTTTGCAATACCGCTAATGGTTAACACCGCTTTACCGCCACGGCCTTTGGTTTCTCGGCGAATACGCACTGCGCCATCTTCATAATTTTGGCCAACAACTTTGTCGCTGGGTTTATTGTTAATGCGACCTGTCGCGGTGCTAAATACCAAGTTAGGGTCATCTTTTAGCGTAGTGGTATTGCCGCTCGGATTAAGTTTTGCTTGCCAGTCAGCCAGTGAAATTTTATTTGATGCCATAAAAATAGTGCAGGTTACGTTACAATAGTGTCAGCTTAATGGTCCATGCCGGTTGGGGCAACAATTAGTGTGCAATTAGCCGAGCCTGCTTGGTTTTTTAATGGCTTCTGGTAAAATGCTTACCAAATTTAGAAATCTGGATGGCTATAATGATGCACGTTTCTGTACCAACATCGATATCTGTTTCTGACTATCTTCAGCGCTCCGGTTTAGTAGCCCAGTATGGTGATTTATCACCACAGGTACATGCAATATTAGTCACACTGCGCAGCTATTTGCAGTGTGTTGCTGCACCCAAAGTACAATGGCAGTATCAAGTTCCAGAGTTAGGTGAGGGAGGCGCGTGTTCACTATTTGGTGAACTAACTGATACGCCTTATGACTTAAGCGCTATCTTAGGTGGGCAAACTGAAAAAAACCTCATTGCATTGCAACAATTAACTAAAATAGTCACGTTTTATCGTGAGAATTCAGGTTTAGATTGGTTTGGTATTTATCAGGCTAGGCCTAATGTTGATGCACAGCAGGTATTGGTGAAATTAGCCTATTACGGTGCGCCATCACGTGCAGAGTTTCCGTTAACGGCGGAATTTGCTAAAGCCAGCAATAACAGCAGCGTAGGTTTAAGTGGTCGCGCAAAGGTGATTAACGATGTTGCGGCGTATTTAGGCACTGGCGGCGAATATTATACCTGCGATCCTAAGGTACAAGCTGAAGCGTGTTTGCCTCTGTTTGACCAATCAGGCAAAATAGTCGGCATTGTTGATGCTGAAGATTTTAATAAACACGTATTCACTGCTGATGCTATGGCACTGTTGGTTGCGGTATGTTTAACCATACCGGCATACTTGCCATAAGCGCAGTCTTTTTCATGTAACTTTAATCAGGTAGAACATTATGTTTGCTCAGTTACAACCGGTAGCCACTGATCCAATCTTAGGTTTAATGGCAGCGTATAAAGAAGATCAGAACCCGAATAAAGTCGACCTAGGTGTTGGCGTATATAAAGATGAGCAAGGCCATACCGCAGTATTAAAATGCGTAAAAGAAGCAGAAGCACTGCGTTTAAAAAACGAAGATAGCAAAACCTATATAGGTATGGCTGGTGACTTAGGCTTTAACGCGCATATTGAAAAGTTAGCCTTTGGTCACGCCCATAAGGCGTTGCTAGCTAACCGTATAACCAGTGCCCATACCCCAGGCGGTACAGGCGCTCTGCGTGTTGCTGCCGAATTTATAAAAAAAGCTAACCCTAACGCCACTATTTGGGTAACCAAACCCACTTGGGCTAACCATATTTCTATGTTTAAAGCCGCTGGCTTAAACGTAAAAGAATACACCTACTACGATTACAGCACTAAGGGGCTGGATGAGGAGGGTATGTTTGCTGATTTAGCCAACGTACCAGCGGGTGATGTGGTGCTGGTACACGCTTGTTGTCATAACCCTAGCGGTATGGATCTAACCTTTGCTCAGTGGCAGCGTTTTGCCCAAGTAGCTAAAGAGCGCGGTTTTACACCTTTGGTTGATATGGCTTATCAAGGTTTTGGTGCTGGGCTTGAAGAAGATGCCAAAGGTTTGCGTCATCTAGCTGATACTGTTGATGAAATGCTGCTGTGTAGCTCATGTTCAAAAAACTTTGGCTTATACCGTGAGCGTATAGGTGCAGTGTCTATTATGTCAGCTGATAGCAAAGTAAGCGATATTGTTAGAAGTAACCTGCTAGGTGTCGTGCGCAGCATTTATTCTATGCCACCAGCGCATGGCGCTATTGTGGTGGCGAATATTCTGGATAGCGCCGAGCTAACAGCGTTATGGCACCAAGAGTTGGCAGAAATGCGTAATCGTATTAACAATTACCGCCAGTTAATTATTGATAAGCTAGCCGGTGAAGGTGTAACTCAAGATTTCAGCTTTATAACCCGTCAGCACGGTATGTTTAGCTTCTTAGGTATTGATAAAGCCCAAATTGCTCGTCTGCGTAGTGAGTTTAGTATTTATATGGTTGATTCAAGCCGAGTTAGCATTGCTGGGTTAAACCATAGCAATATTGATTACTTTGCTAAGTCGGTAGCCACAGTGCTTAAAGGCTAATTGTTTTTAGCACTATATAAGCTAATAAAAACCGCAGCTTGCTGCGGTTTTTTATTGCGCTAAAAATTGCTGTATATGTTCGGCAACAGCTTCCGCTTCAGTCATATGACAATGGTGGCCACCCATTACCAGTGCTATTTGCAGCTGTTGGTAATGTTTAGCTAATGCGTTTACTTTGGAATAAAACGGACCGTCTTGGGCAATGACCGCAAGCGTAGGGCAGGTTACCGCTGACATTAGCGCTATGGCTTGCTCTGGGCTTAAGCGGTACACCGAACTGTATCGCAGGCGCATATCCGCCCGCCAGGTTATGCCTTTGTCGCTAGCAATGGTGCCACGCTTAGCAAGTAACATAGCTTCAACCAAACTAAAATCACTTTGTTTTTGCCGAGCGAAAGCTGCCTCATTAATGTCAGCGTAGTTAGGCTTGCGTGTTGTGGGCTTTAACCGTGACAGTACACCGTCTCTTAATTGCTTCACGCTATGCGCTGGCGTATCGGTAACAAAGCCTAAACTATCTATCAGTACCAGCTTCGCAACCAATTCAGGAAATGCGGCAGCTAGCGCAGTCGCTACCATGGCGCCCATCGAGTGACCAATAATGGTCAGTTGTTGCCAATGTTGTTGGCGGCACAGCTGCACGATATCTTGTATCCAATCAAAAAAATAGTAATGAGCGTCGTTACTGCGGTGCGTTGAATGACCATGACCGGGAAACTCAATAGCCAACATTGGCAGATTAGCAAACTGTTGAGTCAATGGAATAAAGCTGGCAGCGTTATCTAACCAGCCATGTAAACATAACACTGGGGTTAGGTGGGTAAAATCGGCGGTATTGCTTAGCGCGGCCAAACTGCTGCCAGCACTATTAAAGTTAAATGAGTACTGCATAGTGTTCCGTTTCATAGTGTCGAGTTTTAAAACCGCACCTAGAATAGCATACTGACTTTGATTGGCGGCTGTTGGCTTATTTTTGTCTTGAAAAGTTGGTGTATAGTGTAGTTGTTTTTAATTAGAATAACTAACCGTTATTGTCGCGCGTTAAAACTGCTTATCTTAGGCTACACCATGGTTTCATGCTGGTTTAATAACCTCATTGTGAATAATGATTGCTTAAATGTGCATATTAATGAGTTTATTTTGCGATTTAAGCGCAATGTTTAATAAATTTAAGGTTTGTGAATATGAATGCAAAATGACTGACTCATTAGAATATCTAATGGCTTGGTGCTAATTTAACTCGTTCGTCAGTTGTGTAAAAAATCGGCATAATACTCAGCATAAAGTAACAGAGCAAAACCGAGGTGCAGCATGACAACATTAAATACCACAGCAGATAAACATGATGTTAGCGCTAAAGGCAGCAATGCCGTTGCCCGAGCATTATTTATACGTAAACTTAACAACTGGCTAACGATGATGGGCCGTGCGTTAAACACTAGCTCAATGGTTATCAGCAAGTAAAATATCCCGTTTTTTGTAGAAAAGCCACGCGCCCCCAACCCGCGTGGCTTTTTTATTTCTACTCCCTTGCCAACACATATTGCTTGCTTCACATTAATTACTATTCGTTTGACTGAAGACAAAATTTAGATCCCTAATTAGCTGTTTATTAGCAAATAAAGGTTCATAGTTGCGTTTCAGCGAGTTGTTAACTGACGGTTTGGCCGGGCAGTAATATAGGCAATTAAAATGAAATGGTTTCTAGTAATAAGTTGCTGCTTAAGTTTTCATCTTTTGGCACAGACACCGTTGCGAGTTGTTACTGAACAATCACCGCCACATCAAACCTTAATTAACGGTGTGGTAGCAGGCTTAAGTACCGAGTTAGTGCAGGCTACGTTGGCTGAAGCTGGATTGCATACCGCTATTGAGATATACCCATGGGCAAGAGCGCTGCATATTGCGCAAAACCAGCCCAATGTATTGATTTATAATATCGCGCGCACTAAAGAGCGGGAAAACCAGTTTCATTGGATTGGTGAAGTTGCGGCTTATCAGTTAGGTTTTGTTAAGTTAAGCCACCGAGATGAAGTGAGCATTGCTTCGCTAAGTGATGCGACTAAATATACCGTGGCGGTGCAGCGTAACGATTTAGCCGCAGATTTTTTACAGCAAAATAATTTTAAAGCAGGCACGCAGCTAATAATGGTCGCCGATATTGCTGAATCTTGGCGCTTGTTACTCAAAGGTAACGTTGACTTGATTGTTGACGATCCGGTCGCACTAATTGATATGGCGGTATCGTTAAATCTACCCGAAAAGTACGTTAGTTTTGTTTATGCCATCCCCGAGCTTAAACAACACACTTGGCTAGCGGCAAGCCTTAACACCTCAGCTGATTTAGTAAGCCAACTGCAGTTAGCGCATACTAAGGTTGCCCAAAGCGAGCGTTATCGAGAAATAATGTCGTCTAGTTACCATAAAGTGCAATAAAAAACGCCCGCAGTAGCGGGCGTGTGGTTTATATTTTTTTGTACTTTATTCTATGGGGCTCCAGTGCTGCCGCGCCGTATGTGGCTTTTAACCAAGCTTCATAATCAGAGTAGTTACCTTCGAAGAAGTTAACTTTACCTTCGTCGCGGTAATCTAGAATATGCGTGGCTATACGGTCAAGGAACCAACGGTCATGCGAGATCACCATGGCACAGCCCGGGAAATCCAGTATCGCGTTTTCAAGTGCGCGTAAGGTTTCAACGTCTAAGTCGTTGGTTGGCTCATCGAGTAACAGCATGTTGCCGCCCGCCTTTAATAACGCAGCTAGATGCACACGGTTACGCTCACCACCGGATAATTCACCAATAAACTTTTGCTGATCGTTACCTTTAAAGTTAAAACGACCAACATAAGCACGGCTAGGGATCTGAAAGCTGCCAATTTGTAACATATCTTGGCCGTTCGAGATTTCCTGCCAAATGGTATTTTTCGGGTTCATGTTATCGCGAAACTGATCAACACTCGCCAGTTGTACGGTGTCGCCAACGCTTATTTCGCCAGAATCTGGCTGTTCAGTACCGCTGATCATTTTAAATAATGTTGATTTACCCGCACCGTTCGGGCCGATAATACCAACAATTGCACCCTTAGGAATGCTAAAGCTTAAGTCATCAATCAGTAAGCGGTCGCCATAAGACTTACGCAGGTTGGACACTTCTAATACTTTATCACCTAAACGTGGCCCTGGTGGAATAAATAGCTCATTGGTTTCATTACGTTTTTGAAACTCTTGGCTTTGTAACTCTTCAAACCTCGCCATACGTGCCTTGCTTTTCGCATGACGACCTTTCGGGTTGGTGCGTACCCACTCCAATTCTTGTTTAATTGAACGCTGGCGTGCGTTTTCAGTCTTTTCTTCTTGCTGCAAACGGGCGTCTTTTTGTTCAAGCCAAGAAGAGTAGTTACCTTCCCAAGGGATACCATAGCCACGGTCTAGCTCTAAAATCCAACCGGCAACGTTATCGAGGAAATAACGGTCATGGGTAATTGCCACAACGGTACCAGGGTAGTCGTGTAAGAAGCGCTCTAACCAGGCGACAGATTCAGCATCTAAGTGGTTAGTTGGTTCATCTAGCAACAACATATCTGGACGTTCTAACAACAAACGACAAATGGCTACCCGGCGGCGTTCACCACCTGATAGGTGTTCAATTTTTGCATCCCAAGGCGGCAAACGCAGCGCGTCGGCGGCACGCTCTAACGTATTATCTAAATTATGGCCTTCTTTAGCTTGGATCAGCGCTTCTAGCTCACCTTGTTCACGGGCTAGCGCATCAAAGTCGGCGTTCTCTTCGGCGTAGGCGGCATACACTTCGTCTAATCGAGTCAGTGCTGTTTTTACATCACTTACCGCTTCTTCAACAATTTCGCGCACGGTTTTAGTTGGGTCTAGTACCGGTTCTTGCGGTAGATAACCAATTTTTGTACCGGCTAAGGGTTTAGCTTCACCTTCAAATTCGGTATCCACACCTGCCATAATACGCAGCAAGGTTGATTTACCTGAGCCGTTTAAACCTAGTACACCAATTTTGGCACCGGGAAAAAATGATAAAGAAATATCTTTTAAAATTGTGCGCTTAGGTGGAACCACCTTAGACACGCGATACATCGAGTAGATATATTGAGCCATAATGTTATGCTTTTCTCTGCCTAAAACGAGTGCCGTTGATTGTACGTCATTTTGTCTGAACAAGGAATCTGGGCTAGTTGGCCTAGAAGATAAAACTCGCTTTTTTGCTGCGGTTTCTGGTCTAATAGCAGTAATTCTTTATCTTAGGTGGAAATGAATATGAGTCAGTTTGCGCAAGATCCAATTTTTCAGCGTTTTGTCGAAGAAGCGAAAACCAATGGTGTGGTTTATGTATTGGCAGAGGGCGAAGATTTATTGGTCGTTGAATCTGTAGAGTTTGAAGATACCGACGTGATGCCATTCTGGTCTGATGAAGCTGCCGCTAAAGCCCATTGCTCGGAAGAATGGGATATGTATAAAGTAGAGGCTATTCCATTAGATGTGTTTTGTGACGGTTGGTTAAAAGAAATGTATGACGACGGCGTACTTATTGGCACTAACTGGGACGAAAGTTTAAATGGCCCAGAAGTAGAGCCGCGTGAGTTGCTTGAAGCGTTAGCACTGGTTCAATAATACCGCTGATAAGACGGCGCTGCGGTTGTCAATTTGAGCTGTCTTCGATCATAAAATGGCAAAGAAATAACTATTTTCGTAAACTATTGCCTTCAGCGGCACGTATTGTAGTTTTCGCATTATGGTTATTAACGCCGGGTTGGGAATAGTTATGTTATCAGATGAAGCAATATTAGTTCGCCGTGCTTTAGAAGCGCAGGGGCTAGAAACGCCAATGCAGCACAACGGGCTGTCACGTGATCAGAAATACAACAAAATAAACGCCCTGATGAGTGAGGTGGTAAGTACACTAGGGCTAGATTTGGCGGATGATAGCTTGCGCGAAACACCGCATCGAATTGCTAAAATGTATGTTGACGAAATTTTTGGTGGCCTTGATTACGCTAATTTTCCGAAAATGTCATTAATTGAAAATAAGATGCAAGTTAAAGAAATGGTGAAGGTAAAAGAAATTAGCTTTACCAGCACCTGTGAGCATCACTTTGTCACTATTGACGGCACAGCTACTGTAGCTTACTTACCTGATGCTCGTATTATTGGTTTGTCTAAAATTAACCGTATTGTGCGATTTTTCTCGCAGCGGCCGCAGGTGCAAGAGCGCCTAACGCAGCAAATATTAGTCGCGTTACAAACCTTGCTACAAACAGATAATGTAGCGGTAACGATGGAAGCGGTGCATTACTGTGTTAAATCGCGCGGGGTGATGGACGTGACATCAAAAACCCAAACCACAGCCTTGGGCGGCACCTTTAAAGAGGATGCCCGCACCAGAGCTGAGTTTCTTGCACGTTATTAAGCAGAACACCTAACAACAAAGGCGCTTTTAAGCGCCTTTGTCATTTCTGTTTGCCGACGTTTGCCGTAGTATTCGGTATTACTAAACTTTAATGGATAGCGTTAGATGATCCCTGTTGAGCTTATCTTGTTGGCGTTAAGCCCTGTATTTGTTGGCTTTATTGCTTGGGAGTGGTTAAGTTCGCGTCGATTAGCTGTTGGCCGTTATCGTTGGCAGGATTCTGCCGCTAACGTTGTGCTCGCCTTGATGCACCAAGGCAGCGATATGCTGGCGCTATTGTTGTTAATGCCATTTTTTATCTGGCTGTATCAGTTTCATCTTTTTACTATTGAGCTTAATGTTTACTCCGTTGCCTTAGCATTTTTACTGCAAGATTTTCTTTACTATTGGTTTCATCGCGCATCACATCATATCCGTTGGTTGTGGGCATCGCATGTTACGCACCATAGCTCGCGGTTAATGAATTTTAGCACCGCATTTCGCCAAAGCCTAACCTATCCAATATCTGGTATGTGGTTATTTTGGACACCGCTTATTTTACTTGGCTTTACGCCAGCGCTAGTGTTTGCCGTAGTGGCATTGAATTTAGCTTTTCAGTTTTTTGTCCACACCCAGGCGGTTAAAAAGTTAGGCGTGTTGGAGTGGGTATTTAATACACCGTCGCATCATCGCGTGCATCATGCCTGTAACCCAAAGTACATTAATAAAAATTTTGGCGGAGTATTAATTATCTGAGATAGGCTGTTTGGTAGTTTTGTTGTCGAGCAAGATAATGAACCTTGCCGTTATGGCATTACCGATGATTTTTATTCTGAAAACCCACTGCAGATCACGTTTTATGAGTGGCGGCACATGTTAAATGAAATTAAAGCTTGCCGGTCTTGGCGTCAGTTGGTCACGATATTATTTGGTGAGCCGGTGCATCATGGTACAAATGATACCAAGTTAGATTAATATTCTTATCCATGCTAAATGCTAGCCAAACTGCTGTTGCAGTAAACTTGCGGTAAAGCCGGCCTTTAGGTAAAAACCTCGGGGTAGGGTGCGTATAGGCTCACCGTGTGCGCCTATCGCGTTAGTGAGTGCTTTACTATTAGCGGCTTTCGGTCGAAGCTGCAGCAGCTTACCTTGTGCGCCCCGAATATCGGCAATACCACCTAGACTAATTTTTTCCATCAATTCTTCCCAGTCCATTTGCAGTGCGCGTTGCTGCTCACTGTTTGGTTGCCATAAAAAGGCACTGCCGACAACGCGTTCAGCTAACGGAATTTGCCGCTCGGCTAAAATAGGCACCCATAACACGTGCTGCAATTTTCGGCAGACCCAAGACTCGTGCCATTGCTGCCCTGCAACCCCAGTAAGGGGTGCAACACAAACATAGGTGCTTTCTAGAGGTTTGCCATGCCGATCTATGGGTAAGGTTTTAAGTTCGACGCCTAAATGAGGAAAATCCGGCTCGGCTTTTGAACCGGCACTGGCGCCTAATACTTGTTCTAATAATTGGCCCACCCAGCCTTTATCTTTTTGTAAATTGGCCGGTACGGGTAGCTGCAATTGCGCGGCAATTTGCCCCAACGTCAAACCGGCGAGGGCATTACTTCGCAACTGCAATTCAACTAAAGATACGGGGGATGAGTACATAATAACCATAATAAGCAAATACAAGAATACGCTAGCATTTTTCGCCATGTTTAGCTGCTTAAAAACGCAGCAAACTAACTTACACACAGCAAAAATTTATTTGTTTAAATGCTTTTATTTAATTAAGTGATTGATATTTCTTGGTTATGTTGTCATTTTTATGCGACTGAAACAATGCTTAATTCAGTTATTCAGTGCGTTAAACGTGGTTATGCACAGTGTTGCTCACATAAATTGTGAGAAAGTACACATTGGCTTAGGTTGTTTTGCTATTGCTGTGGATAACTGTGTAAAAGTTGTGTTGGAAAATACCGTTTGCCCAAGCCCCTAGTTTATGAAAGAATCTTTTACATATTGTTTTAAGATCCGCCAGAGGTTTGTGTGATCGATGCCGAAGGTTTTCGGGCCAATGTCGGCATAGTGATTTGTAACCACCAAGGACAGGTGTTTTGGGCAAAACGATATGGTCAGCATTCTTGGCAATATCCACAAGGTGGCATTGATGATGGCGAAACGCCAGAACAAGCCATGTTTCGCGAGTTACATGAAGAAGTAGGCCTGAGTGCTAACGACGTGGAAATTATTGCCACAACTAAGCACTGGTTAAGGTACAAACTACCGAAACGGCTAATTCGTAAAGACAGTAATCCTGTGTGTATTGGCCAGAAGCAAAAATGGTTTTTGCTTAGGCTGACTTGTGCTGACGAAGATGTAAATTTACTTAAAACGACTCATCCAGAGTTTGATAGCTGGCGTTGGGTTAGTTACTGGTATCCAGTGCGCCAAGTTGTGGCGTTTAAGCGTGAAGTTTACAGAAAAGTTATGAAAGAGTTTGCCTCGGTCGCTTTGCCGTTTATTCGCCGTGAAAGTAAAAAGAAGAGTTAATAAAAGTAGGTTAAACAATTAGCTAGACTGAAAATGGGGCTCTTATGTTAAGCCAGCTAAGGCGAATTGTTCAAGATGTTGCACAAGAGCCAGTGCTGCAAGACGCATTAGCTGGCTTAGTCGCAAACGTAAAGCTGGCGTTAGCAACCGAATGTTGTTCGGTATACCTGGCTAATTACGATAAACAACATTTTATGCTTATGGCGAGCGACGGCCTTAATCCTGAGGCTATTGGTACTATTGCCATCGGCTTTTCTGAAGGTTTAATTGGCTGGGTTGGCCAACGCGAAGAACCTATCAACTTAGCTAAAGCCCATTTGCATCCCCGTTTTAAAGTTACGCCCGAAGTAAGTGAAGACCGCTTTTCTGCGTTTTTGGGCTGTCCTATCATTCATCATCGTAAAGTCTTAGGTGTGCTGACTATTCAGCAAGCTGCAGAGCGCGTATTTAACGAAGACGAAGAGTCGTTTTTAGCCACCCTAAGTACACAATTGGCCTCGGTATTAGCGAATGCAGAAATGCGTCAAGCCGCCAGCGAGAGTGGTGCTAGCCAAAATCACACTGGGTTATTAAAAGGCTTACCTGGCTCGCCAGGCATCGCAATAGGCGAGGCCTTTGTATTAGAGCCTGCGAATGATTTTAACGCTATATCAATTAAGCGTGCCGATGATCCAGATAAAGAGCTGGCGCTGTTTTACCGAGCAGTAAAAATAACGAAAGTGGAATTTAATCGCTTAGCCCAGCGCATGAGTGGCCATTTGCCGCCGGATGCCTTGGCTATTTTTGACGTGTATCATCAGCTGCTTGATGCAGCTAGCCTAGGCCAAGAAATTGAACAGCAAATAGCCGATGGCTGGTGCGCAAAAAGTGCGTTAAAGCGGGTAGTGGAAAAATTTGCCCGCCAGTTCGATGATATGGATGACCCGTATTTGCGCGAGCGTGGCACCGACATACGCGATCTAGGCCAACGCGTACTGAATAATTTGTTAGATACCGAAAAGCGTACCATGAAATTACCACAGCATGTGGTCTTAGTTGCCGATAACGTTACGGCAAGTATGCTGGCTGAAGTACCTCGTGAGCAGCTAGTCGCTATTGTCTCGCTAAAAGGTTCGGTAAACTCGCACGCTGCAATTATGGCTAGAGCTTTGGGTGTGCCGGCGGTAATGGCCGTTAACGAGCTGCCTTTGCTACATTGGCGTGGGCAACAACTTATTATTGATGGTTATCACGGGCATGTTTTGTTATCGCCAGTTGATGCCGTGCGACAAGAGTACCAACGGCTAATGTCTGAAGATGCCGCGCTAAATGCGGGTTATCTGTCAGAGATTGCCTTGGCGGCGCAGTCTATTTGTGGCACACCGTTTAATTTAATGGTCAACTCTGGTTTAGCCATCGAGCTGGAAACAACCGATCCGCAACATACTGGCGGAGTGGGTTTATACCGCACAGAATTTCCGTTTATTATTCGTAGTCGCTTTCCAACCGAGCAAGAACAAATTGAGTTATATCGTCGGGTGCTTGAAAGCTGCCCTGATAAGCCGGTTATTATGCGTACGTTAGATGTTGGTGGTGATAAAGCGCTACCCTATTTTAGTATCAGCGAAGAAAACCCGTTCCTAGGTTGGCGTGGTATCCGTTTAACCTTAGATCATCCGGAAATATTTTTAGTCCAAGTTCGCGCTATGCTTAAAGCCAATCTTGCGCTAAATAATCTCCATATTTTGCTACCGATGATTTCTGATTTAGCCGAAGTGGATGAATGCTTGCGGCTAATAAATCAGGCGAGTTTTGAAGTAAGTGAAGAGTTTGCTATTGAGCAGCCAAAGCCGAAAGTAGGGGTAATGATCGAAGTGCCCTCAATCATGTATCAATTACCTGAATTAGCCCGCAAAGTTGATTTTTGCTCTATTGGTACTAATGATCTAACCCAATATTTGCTCGCCGTTGACCGTAATAACCCTCGTGTGGCTAACTTATATGATGCGATGCATCCTGCGGTATTAAGGGCGTTAAATCAGCTATCGCAGCAAGCAAAAGGCTTACAATTTCCGATCAGTGTCTGTGGTGAACTAGCCGGTGATCCTGGCGGTGTAATGCTATTAGCTGCTATGGGTTATAGCAATTTTAGTATGAATAGCAGTAACTTGGCAAAAATTAAATGGCTATTGCGTAGGGTGGAAATGGCTGAGCTTGCACTACTGCTACCTGAGGTATTGGCCTGCGAGTCGGCAAGGCAAGTAAGGCTATGTACACAACGATTTTTAGAGCAAAAACAATTAGTGACGCAAATACGCAGTTGAAAGCATAGCCAATTACGTTAGTTGTTATACAATGCTTACTACTAAACTGATGAGAAGCCTGTGTTAATTTTTATTATCATCACCTTGTTACTGGGTGCCTTAGTTGGCTTTTTGGCTGGCTTATTGGGTATTGGCGGCGGCCTAATTGTGGTACCAGCATTAGTTATGTTGTTGCCTGCGTTTGGTATTGTGCCTGTTGATCAAGCTATTTTAGTGGCTATAGCGACCTCGTTAGCGTCAATAATTGTTACGGCTAGCTCGTCAGTTTTAGCGCACCATCGCTGGGGTAATGTGCCTTGGTCAATTGCGAGCGCTATTATGTTTGGCGCCGCATTAGGTGCATGGGCAGTCGGTTACTTAGCTCATAATATTAGTGCTCACGTATTGCAAATGATTTTCAGCATTGCGGTATTACTGATTTCAATACGTATGCTCGCATCTCGCGCCACCGAGGGTAAAAAACCAATGCCGGGGTCTGCTCCAATGATCGCTATTTCGGCATTTTTAGGTGGTATTGCTAGTTTATTAGGTATCGGTGGCGGCGCGTTATTTGTGCCAATGCTAAATTATTTTTCACTAGATATGCGTCGTGCTATCGGCTGCGCTGCAGCTAGTGGTATTGCTATTGCTGTATTTGGCTCGCTTGGTTATGTAATCGCAGGTTGGCAGCATTATCAGCTAAGTGATGGTTTTGTTGGTTATATTTATATACCCGCGCTACTGGGTATAGTCGCTACCTCGGTATTTACAGCGCCATTAGGCGCTAAACTTACTCAACGTTTGCCGGTACTGACGATGAAACGTGTATTTGGCGTATTGCTGCTGCTAATAGCAGTGAAGATGATGTTTAGTTAAAGGGTTGTTATGTCTGCAAGTTATATTACATTTCCGCAAATAGATCCGATTATTTTTTCCATTGGGCCCATAAGCTTACGTTGGTACGGCTTAATGTATTTGGTTGCTTTTGGTTTGGCTTGGTGGCTGGCAAATCGGGCGGCAAAACAGCCTAATTCAGGCTGGAATGAGCAGCAAGTTAGCGATCTACTCTTTCTCGGCTTCCTTGGCGTTGTGCTGGGCGGGCGTATAGGTTACGTACTGTTTTATCAGTTTGAGCTTTTTCTTCGCGAGCCCTCATACTTATTTAAAATTTGGACCGGCGGTATGTCATTTCATGGCGGCTTACTAGGTGTTCTAGTGGCTATGGCGTGGTTTGCATGGCGTAATAACAAACGCTATTTAGAATTAGGTGATTTTGTCGCGCCTCTTATTCCGCTGGGTCTTGGTGCAGGTCGGCTAGGTAATTTTATTAATGCCGAACTATGGGGCAGGCCAACTGACGTATCTTGGGCGGTACTTTTCCCAGGCGCTGGCCCATTACCGCGACACCCATCACAGTTATACGAGTTTGCTTTAGAAGGCGTGTTGTTGTTTATTGTTATAATGCTATTTCGCCGGTTTAAACCCCCTATGGGTAGCGTTGGCGGCCTATTTTTAGTCGGTTACGGTAGTGCACGTTTCTTTATTGAGTTCTACCGCGAACCCGACGCACATCTTGGTGTGTTATCCGCGGGTATGTCGATGGGGCAGTGGTTGTCATTGCCGATGATTATCGTTGGTATTGGCCTGATAGTTTATGCCTACAATACTAAGTTAAAACAGCAGAAGCAGGTTACTAACAAATGAAGCAGTATTTAGAGTTAATGCGCCATGTGCTTGAGCAGGGTCATAAAAAAACTGACCGTACTGGTACTGGCACTATTAGTGTATTTGGTTATCAGATGCGTTTTGACTTACAGCAAGGTTTCCCGTTAGTAACGACAAAAAAATGCCATTTGCGCTCGATTATTCATGAGTTGCTGTGGTTTTTAAAGGGTGAAACCAATATTGGTTATTTAACCGATAATGGCGTATCCATTTGGAATGAGTGGGCAACAGAAAGCGGCGAGTTAGGGCCGGTATATGGTGCGCAGTGGCGCAGCTGGCAAGCTATTGATGGCGGTACTATAGATCAAATTAGCCAGCTAATAACTGATATTAAACGTACTCCAGACTCGCGCCGTTTAATTGTTAGTGCTTGGAACCCAGCTTTACTGCCAGACACCCGTATCTCACCGAAACAAAACGCTGCAGCCGGCAAGCAGGCATTGCCGCCGTGTCATACGTTATTTCAGTTTTACGTAAATGATGGCAAGTTATCGTGCCAACTTTATCAGCGTAGTGCCGATATTTTTCTTGGCGTGCCATTTAATATCGCCAGTTACGCTTTACTAACCTTAATGGTGGCACAAGTATGCGACCTGCAACCGGGTGATTTTATTCATACCCTTGGCGATGCACATCTTTATTCTAACCATTTAGAGCAAGTAAATACGCAATTAGCACGGCAACCTTTTGCCTTGCCAAAAATGCAGCTAAACCCCGAGGTAAAAGATATTTTTTCCTTCAAATTTGAAGACTTTACGCTAAGTGATTATCAAGCCCATCCTCATATTAAAGCGCCGGTAGCAATATAGCGCCAAAAGCCCGCCAATAATTCTGGCCTGT
Organism: Rheinheimera metallidurans; assembly: GCF_036983985.1. Classification (NCBI taxonomy): domain Bacteria; kingdom Pseudomonadati; phylum Pseudomonadota; class Gammaproteobacteria; order Chromatiales; family Chromatiaceae; genus Rheinheimera; species Rheinheimera metallidurans. Next base: position 739,749 of record NZ_JALAHQ010000002.1, on the reverse strand, counting down.
ATTTTGCACATGCAAAGCAAGCCAGAATTTGAGGTGCGTATGAAACACTTAACACCCTTTATTATATTGTTATTGCTTAGTGCTTGCAGTGCTAATGTAAATACATCGCCGCCAGTTAACCGCGCTAGCGATGCTAAACTAAGTTACCACCCGCTGGGGTTTTATACCGACCGTATAGCTGCTAACTTACTAAAAAATTTACCTAAACGGGGTTTAGCTAATAATCCAAACCCTAAACTCGCCGTAACCAGCTTTCTGCCGATAGAGCAGTTAAGCCTTAATCAAACAGATGCTGATGAGTTGCAGCTTGCTAATCAATTAGCCGAAAGTATGCTGAGCTACGCAGTTAACATAGGGCTAGATGCTGTTGATTTTCGTTTACGCCAGCAAGTTTTACTGTTACCTGATCATGAACAAGCACTTAGCAGAACACTTGATAGCTTAAAACAGCATAGCCAAGCAGATGCGGTGCTAACCGGTACCTATGTAATTCAAGAGGACGCCTTGATCGTTAACGCTAGGCTAATTGATGTACAAACAAACCGTGTAATTGCCGCAGCAACAGATTACATTCCAATTAATGTGTTTTGGAGTGAGCAGCAGGTTATGAAGCGAGGTGATTATTTATATCGCCACAGTACAACTGGAGATAGAAAATGAAATACACCCTGATACTAAGTTTATTGATGTTATTAACGGGTTGCGTTGTGCAAAAAGCCAAGCCGCAAGAGGGTGTAGCTTTACATGGAGTTAATAAGCGCCAAGTACAAATTAATCAACGCCAAGATAAAGCAAACCAGCGCTCTGTATTTCAAAGTACCGAGCCTAACCTCGTAATGCGCACACAACCGGTAATTACGGTAAACGAGTATTCAAGAAATTTAGTACATGAATTAATGGCATTAAACCATGCTCTAGACGATGGTGCCTATGTTGGTGTTACTGATCTTACTTTTGTTGATAGTGATTTATTACATGGCAATGTGTTAAGTAATCATCTGAGCGAGGCCATTATTTATGATTTACATAAGTTTGGTGTACCCGTACTTGATTTTAAAGTTACAGATTATGTGCGTGTAACCGATAGCGGCGATTTCGCATTAAGCCGTGATTTTACCGAGCTAAGTGCGCAGTTACCGATAAAATATGTCGTAACAGGAACCATGACACAACATAAAATGGGTTTATTAATAAATGCTCGGTTAGTACAAATTAACAATAAAAAAGTAATATCAGTAGCGCGCACCTTTATTCCGTCAACTGTTGTGCAAGCATTATTACAATATGAAAATGAGCAACAATTAAAGTTTAAACAGGGTTAAATGCCTAATACTTCAATAATTATTAACGTTATATTTTGTAAAGCCGATAAACTCTATAGAACGTAGTGTTTATCGGAGTGAAGTATGACAAAAAATCTTGTAGTAGCCGGTGTCGTCGCATTACTGACTACCGGTTGCTATAGCCATCATCGAGTTGAAAATGGTTATACACGGTGTAATAGTGCAGGTGAGTGCACCAGTGAAATTCAACAACGGCACCATGATCATCAAGGTAACGGTGCTATAACACCGATGCCACAGCAGCGAGCGGTATCAGCCAGTGGCTGGAAAGTGCCGTATCAGTATGTAACAACATTAAATTCAAATAAACAGCTAGATGACTACGCTGCGCAGATGGCGATGCAGCTGGTTGAAACGCTACATAATTTTCCGTTAAATTCACGAATTGCTGTGGCGTCATTCGTTGATCTAGGTTCAGATCTTAATCATACGAATATTGTTGGTAATCAGCTTGCTGAAAGCTTTATGCACCAGTTTCAGCAATTTGGTCTTGCGGTAGTTGATTATAAAACCACGCGCGATATTCAAGTTACCGCAAATGGTGATTTTGTTTTTAGTCGTGATCACAACAAGCTCGATACCTTGCAAATGATAGATTACGTGTTGTCAGGTACTATGGTGCATACGCCCAAAGGCATTATGGTTAATGCTAGGGTTGTTAATTTTCGCACTAAAGTTATTACGGCCAGTGCGCAACAGCTTATTCCACATTTTGTTATAAGTTCTATTTACCCTGCAATACGTAACTAAACGCGTTAGTGCACAATAACAAACAGCCTGTTAATCAGGCTATTTGTTGCACAAAGATAGCGTGTAGCTCAGCACGTTTATCTGTTACTAAATCTGCCACAGTATATCGGCTTAAATGTTGATAAAATAACACCTTACCTTGTGCAACAATGCCATTTAACTGGCAAGCTGGCAGTGCAACACAACTTGGCGAATGGCAGTCAATCCACTCTTCATCTCCCTCTAATTGGCGAATAACATAGTCTAAGCGAATGCTTGTTAGTGGTTTCGCGAGTACAAAACCACCGTTTTTACCGCGTCGAGTATCTATCAATTCAAGCTTAGCCAGATGATGTACCACCTTGTTTACATGATTAGCGGATAGGCTGAATACATCGCAAATTTTTCGTACGCTGGTCATCGTTTGCTCAGGTTGGCAAGCTAAGTACATTAGAACTCGCAAACCATAATCAGTGTATTTTTTTAATTGCACGTTGGCCTCGTAGTTTGCTTAAAAATTATGCTAAATAACACTTGAGTTTCTCTTAATATACATTAATAATGCACATTATAAATATACATTAGGAATGTGCATTATGAACGCGAGAAAATTACTCGTTACCGCTAATAGCGCCATGGTTATTACCTTAGTATTATTTTGTGCTGCTGCTTATCTGGCATGGTTTAAAGATCAAACGCTGCCGCTGCGTATGGTTGCTGTAATGCATATGCTACAAATAGTGTTTGCCGCGCTATTTAAGTTGTCGTATGTATTGCGTTTAATTGCGCAAAGCCAGTTAGGGTTAGTGCTGCGTTAAATACGTTGTAATAATTTACTCTTCGCTGAAATATATCCTGATTATGACGTGTCTTATGGCTGTACTTTTAATACAGCCTTGGGATAGACATGTCTACTTCACCTAATAAAAAAATTAGCATTAATAGGCGCTATAGCCTTATTTTTGTTGTTATAGCAGTACTAGTATTCAGCTTTTTATACGCAGCAGGCCTCTTTGGCAATAAAGATGTAACCGCGCAAGATTTTGTTAACTTGCAGCAAAGCGCTAAGCCCTATTTCGGTTTTAGGCGAGCGCATGCCAAAGGTGTTTGTTTGCAGGGTGAATTTATTGCTAATGGCGCTTTAGCACCCTTTAGTCAATCGAGTTTGTTTCAGACCGGTAGTAACACCTTCACTGGTCGTTTTTCTATTGCAGGTAATAATCCGTTAGCGCCAGACTTAGCCGCACCGGTGCGCAGTTTTGCCCTCAGTTTTGCCACAGCCGATGGTGAGCGTTGGCGCACAGGCATGAATACCCCTCCTGTTGTAGCCGTTCGCACACCCGAAGCATTTTTCGAGCAATTAACGGCGTTATCGCCTGATCCCGCAACCGGTAAGCCCGATCCCAGTAAAATTAAAGCTTTTTTTCAGGCGCACCCAGAAAGTGCCACATTTAATCACTGGAAACAGCAATACCAAGCCACTAGTAGCTTTGCTACTGAACAATATCATAGCATTAATGCTTTTTACTTAATTGACGCCAAAGGCCAACGCCGCGCGGCGCGCTGGGCCGCAGTGCCGCAAGCAACAGATAAGCAACCAGAAAATGCTATAGCGAATGCCGGACCAGATGCGTTGCAATTAGAGCTAGCCGCTCGGTTAGCGCAACAACCGGTTAAATTTGATTTGATGTTTACACTGGCTAATCAAACAGATGATGAAAATGATCCAACGGTGCTTTGGCCAGATGACAGAGAGCAAGTCAATGCGGGCACCCTAGTTATAACGCAGTGGCAAGCACAGCAAGACGGCGCCTGCAATGGTATAACCTTCGATCCGCTGGTGTTACCCAAAGGTATCGAAGCAACTAAAGACCCAATCTTAAATGCTAGAGGTGCGGCCTATGCTGAATCCTACCGTCGGCGCGCTAAAGAAACCTTATTACAACAAACTAACCAACCGCAGCAAGGAGCGCACTAATGGCTAAAATTACCGAGTTTCCAGCAAGTGCTAAATTTATGCATTGGTTAAGTGCGTTACTGATTATTTCAATGCTGTTTTTAGGCGTTTCAATGATCCAAAGCTTGGCAACCTGGCAACATACCGCCTTGCAGTTACACAAATCAATAGGCGCATTGGTATTGGTTTTAGTGCTTATTCGCTTAATAAACCGATTATTCATGCAAATACCGGCTTTACCTGCAGATTTAAGCGCGATGCAACGCTTTGCCGCTAAAGCTAGCCATATCGTATTATACGCATTGATGTTAGCGATACCGTTATCTGGTTGGTTAATGCAAAACGCTGCCGGTTTAACCGTTAGCCCGTTTGGTATTTTAAATTTACCCAGCTTAATACCCGCTAATATCAAAGCCTATGCCGTGTTTAGAGAATTACACGGGCTACTAACGTGGAGTTTATTTGCTGTTATCGTGCTGCACATTAGTGCCGCTTTACATCATGGTTTAATCAGACAAGATAGTGTGCTGCAATCTATGCTGTTTAGGTTTAAGAATAAGTAATTGTCTGTTGTAAAACGAATTGTATTTACTATCTAGTTAGACTGCCAAACACCATAAGTCGTTTGGCAGTCTATAGAATGTATCAGCACATTATTAGTATTTATAACCATCCCAACACAGGTATCTGGGATGATTACTAAACGATGTGTTCTTTATTCAGAGTCAACATGTTTAGCCGCACGTGGCGATGTCCAAATAAGTAATAACAAACCAGATATTATAAATAGTGCAAAACCTGATAGTAACCAAGGGCTAATATACCAGTGTTCTCCCCATTCAAACTTGCCGAACATAATTTTCTTCCAGCCTTCGAAGTGCTGGTAGGCTGCAACAAAAAAGCCAAAAGCGGCAACGGTGCTGGCTAAATATAAATTAATCCAGTTGCGGGTGTTAGGCAGTAATAACGATAAGCCTAACAGCCCAATTATAGTGCGCTGGGTTCGGCAATAGGGGCAAACGTAAACTAAATCGGTTAGTTCTAACGCCCAAGTCGCTATGGAAATAATAATAGCCACCACGCCAATTAACCTTCTGTTATTCCATAACCAATTTAATAAACATGTATCCATTTTACTTTCCTGTACGGTATTAGGTTAGGGCATAGGCCATAGCATTTTTTAATGTATTAGTTTTAAGTATGTGCATGCCATAGGGTTAGTTAGGCTTATTATTAATACAACAAAATTTTAGCTAAATCTAAAAATAAGCGGTGAAATAACGGCTTTTGCGGTAGAAATGAGGCTATTTACTGTGTAAACGCCACCGTAGCATTACACATAAGTTTGGCGCGTTAACAAACCGCGAAACGTTTAGGTATGATTGGTGTTAAATGGAAAATGATTAGACGGTGCAAAAATGTAGAATGGCTGCCCCAGCAGGAATCGAACCTGCAACTGCCCCTTAGGAGGGGGCCGTTATATCCATTTAACTATGGGGCAACGGCGCGAAATTTTACCAGACTCGACGGTGCTTGGGAATCAAGATATTAAAAGTCAGTGCTTTTTCTAACACTTACAACATCGCCTTGTTGAATGTGTTGTAGTAATTCTGATTTACCGCTAGCCCAGGCGTTTTGCTCGGTGAGCTCGGTTATTTTTAAACTAATACTATCGGCGATAACGCGCTTAACGCCTGATTGCGTAGGGTGACGTTGTAACTGAAATAGTTGTAACTCGTCACCAATGCGCAAACCATGCATTTTGCCTAGCTCTAGCATGACTTGATTATCTTTTACTTGCCTAATACTGCTTAATAATGGTTTGCATTGTAATTGCTGTTGTATATCTTCTGCCACGCCAAGGAGCAACCGATCAATTTTCTGGCCATAGGGTAGCTGCCAAAATGCTTGGCTATGGCTTTGGGGAGTATTTTTATTTTTATACGGCCAACCTGCACTGGTGCGATATTCCTGCTGATAAACCAAATGTTGTTCAAATAAGTCATACAAGCTGACGTTGAGTGAAAAAAATCGCTCTTTCTGTTCGTTTTGCCAAAACTTGCTGGTGGTTTCACCCAAAGATAAGTCGTTAATTGTTGCTAGTAAAATGTATTGGTTACCATTACTAAACAAACGATCTGTTTCTGGATAAACCAGCTGTGCTGCAGTTACTATTTGCGGCATTGGTTTAACTAATGCCGCGGGGCTGTAATCATGTAAATGACGCTCTAATTGCGCGGTGATATCAGTGCCAAGCTTAAAAAGTTGGCCATAGATAGCATCTTGACGCGCTTGCAGCTGAACTTGGCTTAGTAATAAAGGTTTATGATACGAGCTACCAACACAAGCGCTGGTGTCTGCGTCGATATTAATACGCACGGTCACGGTTAAAAGATTGCCATTCTGGCTTTCTGATATCAGTTGTAATTGTTTAATTTCGCCCTGGCTTGAAATATTAAAACGTTCATTTTGCAAAACACCATTTTGAACCAGTTGGCTACTGCTTATCTTAGCGCCGGCAACTAGACTGGCACGCTTTATCGCGTCATCTATTGCCGTTTGCCGTGCTTGTGCTGTGTTACCTTGTTGAATAAAGGCCTGCCCGGTTGCTTCATACCAATCGCTATGCGCATTCATGCTAACAACAGCGCTGAGTATTGCGCCAATCATAATCTGTATTTTCATGCTGCCTCGGCAAACTTTTAACGCTTTACCCAACAAAGCAAAATACGTGCCTTAATGCTGGCTTGAATTTTGCTGTGTTAATGTTATTACAGTGAGATAGCTGCCGGGGTACTTAATATGTGCAGGGCGAAAGGAGATAACATGAAGGTATTGTTAGGTGTCGGCTTGTTGAGTGCGATGTTATTAGGTGGCTGTTCGTCATTATTTAGCAGTCATGTAGAGTATGCTACGGTGAAACCGGAGTCTTTCCCTATGTTGCGTGCCGTGGGCTACGCGCCAATAAATGCGCAGCTAGGTAAAGATCAACAACAAAAAATGCTACAAGCAATGAAAGCGTCGAAACTAGATGCCTACAAAGAGCTTACCGAAATGGTATATGGCCAAAAAATTGACGCTACGAATAAGTTACAAGAGATGGTGCTCACTGATAATCAGCTGCAAGCGTCAGTTAAAGGGGCAATTAGTGGGGCGAGGGTAGTTAAAACTTACGCGGTTGATAATATTTATATAACCGAGTTAGAGCTTGATTTTGAACAAGTGTATTATATTTACCAGAATACTAATCCGCAGCAAACGATTAAAAGTGTGCGCTATCATTAATTAAGTATGAGTGTTGCGTGTTGGTAGCTAGGCTTTAACACCCTTACCTTTGCTATCTACCGATGGTACACCTTTATTGGTGTAGGTAAGGCCTGATTTGCCTCTACTAGACAATATTTCTGTCTTAAAGCGGGCCAATGTAAGTTGGCTTTGTTCAAGGGTTTGCTGGTTTACACTATTATGCTGTTTGCACTGCTCTAATTTGTGCTCTAAGCTTTCAACTTCGAGTTTAAACCAATCTTGTTGTTTGTATTGTTCTAAATCAGTGGTATTCGCCAGTTCTACATCTGTGGCTTCTAGCTGCTGTAGCAGAGCATATTTAGCGGAAGAGATTTGTTCAAGTTCGTTAATATTACGGCTAGCAAGCGCGGCAAGTTCTTGCCGCAATAACAACATCAGCTCATCCAAGTGCTGATGTTGTTTAGTCAATAAGGTGGTGACGGAGGCGACAGCTAAAGTCATTTTTTACCAAACAGTTCGCTTTCAAAATGCACTATGCGCCTGGCAAGTTGTTCAACGTTAATTTTATACTTACCTTCGCTAATCGCTTGTCTAATTTTTTCTACTTTTTCTTGGTCGATACCGCTACTGTTGCTAGCCTTTTCCGTTAATTTAGAAAACTGCTGCGCCTGTGGCGTAATTGACACTGAATCTTGTTTTTGGTTAGCACCCTGAGTAGCATTTTGCTGCACAGCAGTTTGCTGACGTTGAGTATTTTGCTCAACTTTGTCATTTTTTACTTGCGCTGTATTTGGCAAGTTATTGATATTAATAGCCATGTTATGACCTCATCACCTTGTTACAGTTCCTTATACTCAGGTTAACGGCCTAGAGCGCTAAAACTTTAATCAATTTTTTAAAATTTTACTTTAACCAGATTAACCGCAATAACTTCTGCGTTAATAGCGCGCTTCGACTGTTGATTCATTACTTTAATAGTATCGCCTAAACTACCGTCAGACTGGGCCACACCGGTTGCAGCTACACTAATACTATTATCATTAATCGATATTGTAACAACATCTCCTTTACACACAAGGCAAAGATCTTGAAAGGTTAAAATTTGCCCAATCGATAGCGATCTTTTCGTTTTTGCTCCTACGACATCCTCAGCATGGGTTACCAAACTACCTCGGATAAAACGCCGCTCGCGCGTATCTGTTGTTAGCATATCGGCCGTGATTACACTACCCACAGAAATATTTTGCTGTAAAATTACGGCTTCAATTATTTCATCTATTTTCACTGGCACATAAAGCTGCCAACTGTCAGTTGTGTTGCAGCGAATTTGAATGGTATTTTGCCGCTGCGTTATGGCTTGCGCTAAATTAAATGTCAGCGGTGCCTTGCAACTTTTATTGCCAATGCGATTATCCAGCTCGTTAACCTCAATTTTAATATTTTGGCTGGCGTCAGCCGGTAGTTGTTCGGTTAGCCAATCTGTAGCCGCCGCGGTGAGTTCGGCAGGAGAATAGCTAACTGGTTCGGCTGCAATCACGTTAAAAACGAAAAAGCTTGTAATGATAAGTGCTTGTTTAAATAAATTTTCGTACTTTTTCATAAGGTTTCAGCTATGCTTTATTGGCTTGTAGTTATAACATACGACGTTAGTTTGACGCCAAAAGGCCAATTTGAATTTACTTATCGTAGTTAAGCAAGAATTGCGCCCGAAGGTATTAAAAAGGATCAATAGATGGCCGGTATTTTAGATTCAGTAAACCAGCGTACGCAATTAGTCGGGCAAAACCGTCTAGAATTATTGCTGTTTAAGCTCGCTGGCCGTCAGCGTTACGGTATAAATGTGTTTAAAGTACGAGAAGTGCTGCAATGCCCGCCATTAACGGCAATACCTAAGCGCAACAAGTTTGTACGCGGCATTGCGCATGTGCGTGGTCAAACCATTTCTGTTATTGATCTTAGCCTGGCCACAGGGGGCAGGGCGATAGAAAATACTAAAGACAGCTTTATTATTATTGCTGAGTACAACCGCTCAGTGCAGGGTTTTTTAGTTAATTCGGTTGAGCGCATTATTAATATCAATTGGGAGGCTATTTTACCGCCACCCAAAGGCACAAGCGGTAAACAAAGTTATTTAACTGCAATCACCGAAATTGATAATGAGCTAGTTGAAATTCTTGATGTCGAAAAAATTCTTGAAGAAATATCACCATCACCTACCGCGATATCTAAAGCTATGGATACACAAAGCATTTCTGCTGATTTAGGTGATAGGTTAATTTTAATTGCCGACGACTCTGCCGTAGCACGTAATCAGGTTAAACGTGCCTTAGAAGGTTTGGGCGTAAAAATGCATTTAGTAAATAACGGTAAAGAAGCGCTAATTTACCTACAAGACATGGCTAAAGGCTGTGCTGAATCTATTACTGAAAAAGTAGGCTTACTTATTTCAGATATTGAGATGCCAGAAATGGATGGATATACCTTAACTGCCGAAATAAAATCTAATGCAACACTAAAAAAACTCCATGTTATCTTGCATACTTCATTAAGTGGCGTATTCAACCAGCAAATGGTGCAAAAAGTGGGAGCAGATGATTTTATCGCTAAGTTTAATCCTGATGAGCTAGCAGAATCGGTACAAAAATGGCTACATGCTGACTAATTGTTAAGGAAGACCTGTGCCGAATAGAGATTTACTAGATAAAGAATATGTATTGTTCCGGGATTTTCTTGAGCAACAGTGTGGCATTGTACTGGGAGAAAATAAGCAGTATCTAGTAAAAAGCCGGTTAGCACCTTTGATGCAACGCTTTGGTGTTGCATCGTTGTCTGAACTGGTAAGTAAAACCTTAAGCCCATTTGAACGACAACTGCGTTCTGCCGTTATCGACGCGATGACCACTAATGAAACCTTGTGGTTTCGAGATACCTATCCGTACGAGTTGCTAAAAAATCAAATTTTTCCTGAGATGGAAAAAACTAGCCGTTCAATAAAAATTTGGTCTGCAGCCAGCTCTAGCGGACAAGAGCCTTATTCTATCGCAATGACGGCATTAGAATATCAGCAAATTAAACCCGGTGCCTTTAGTTTGGGCGTGCATATATTGGGCACTGATATTTCTAACACTATGCTTGAGCATTGCCAGCGCGGCGAATACGATGGTTTAGCCTTATCACGTGGTTTATCACCCGAGCGGCGCAGCAAATTTTTTGAAGATAGCGGCAAAGGCATGATGCGTGTCAAAGATCCGGTACGCAAAAATGTTAGCTTTCGCCATCTTAATTTGCTTGATAGTTACACCTTACTAGGTAAGTTCGATATTATTTTTTGTCGCAACGTGCTTATTTACTTCTCTGCTGATCTAAAGGCAAAAATTATCCGCCAATTTGCTCAATCCTTGAACCCTCGTGGTTATCTGCTTTTAGGCGCATCGGAATCTTTATCCAGTTTAAACAGTGATTTTGAGATGATACGCTGTAATCCAGGCATTATTTACCGCAAGAAAACCTAATACTCCGCTACTTGTTGCTTTTTTGGCCTGAGTTTTGCATTTGATTTGTCATCGTAGATAACAGGTGGCAAAAAAATGGCAATCAGTTTTGAAAAAGCATTTGGTTTGCACCCTGAAGCCATGTTGGTTCGTGACCGGCGGGCGCAGGTGCTAGCTGAAAATATCGCAAACGCAGATACTCCAGGCTATAAAGCTAAAGATATTGATTTTCAGCAGGCCCTTAACAACGCCAAGGCTCGACAGTCGGGTTCGGTGTCGCGTACTCATGAACAGCATTTCAATATTTCTATAGCAAGAAGCCAAGAGACTATGTTTCGTAATCCCGATCAACCCGATACGGGTGATGGCAACAGTGTTGATATTCACCGCGAGCGTAATGCTTTTATGCAAAATAGCCTTGAATATCAAACCAGTTTAACCTTTCTTAATGCGCGTATTAGTGGCCTGAAAAAAGCCATTACCGGCGGAGGGCAATAACCATGAGCTCATATAAGATATTTGATATTTCAGGTAGCGGCATGACGGCGCAGTCAATACGCATGAATACCACCGCCAGTAATATTGCTAACGCGAATAGTGTTAGTAGCAGTGTGAATGAAACCTATCGTGGTAGGCACCCGATATTTGCAGCACAACTGTCTGATGCGCAGCGCAGACAGGGCGATGATAGCGTTGGTGTTGAAGTATTAGGCATTGTCGAATCAGACGCGCCGCTAAATGTTGAGTATGCGCCAAACCACCCTTTAGCTGATGAAAATGGCTATATCTATAAGCCAAATATTAACATTATGGAAGAGATGGCGAACATGATTTCTGCGTCACGTTCTTATGAAACTAACGTACAAACCGCTGATTCTGCCAAGCAGATGATTATGCGCACTTTGCGCTTAGGCCAGGCTAACTAAGAGATATAAATTATGACTAGTTCAGTAAGTAATAATAATAACTCTGCATTAGATGGCATGTATTGGGACAGTAAAGCCAAAGATAAGGTTGCAGAAAAGAACAACGGCGCGCTAACACAGGAAGATTTTTTTGCTTTGTTAACGCAGCAACTAGCGTTCCAAGACCCAACTAAACCAGTTGAAAATGATCAAATGATCGCGCAAATGACCAACTTTACCATGGCAGACGGTATTGGCTCACTGAACAAGAGCTTTAAAGGCTTTGCCGAAAGCATGTCATCAAACCAAGCACTGCAGGCATCCTCATTGGTGGGGCGAAGTGTGCTTATACAATCCAAAGAATTGGTGTTTACTGGCGAAACCCTATCTCGCGGCAGCATTGAGCTAGATAAACCGGCCAACATGATGCAAGTGCGAATTGAAAATGAAAAAGGTGAATTGGTACGCAGCTTTAGCGTGGAAAACCCCAAAATGGGTAAAAACGATTTTGTTTGGGATGGCACTGATGCCAACGACGAAATAGTGACCGCAGGGGTGTACAAAATTAAAGTTGAAGCCAGTTATACCGACGGAACTAACGCCAGCTTACCGGTTAATGTATACGCGCCAGTGGGTAGCGTTAGCATGAATAATGCCGGCGGCGGCATAACACTGAACGTGCTTGGGCTAGGCGCAGTGAAATTAAGTGATGTATTAGAAGTATCTTACAGTTAATAGCGAGCTGAGGTGAATTATGAGTTTTAATATTGCATTAAGCGGCATAGCCGCAGCACAAAAAGATTTAGATACCACGGCGAATAACATCGCCAACGTAAATACCACGGGTTTTAAAGAGTCGCGTGCTGAGTTTGCCGATGTGTATGCCACGTCGATTTTCTCATCTGGCCGCACTAAAGTGGGTGACGGTGTTGCTACATCAGTTATTGCCCAGCAGTTTAGCCAAGGCTCACTACAATTTACCAATAACTCGCTAGATTTAGCGGTAACTGGCGAAGGATTTTTTGCATTAACACCGGACCGACAATCTCAGGATTTAACCTACACGCGTTCTGGTGCGTTTAAGCTAAATAAAGATAACTTTATTGTCGATAATAACGGCAATTTTTTGCAGGGCTTTGCGGTCGATCCGGTAACGGGTGAAAACCAGTCGGTCAGTTTAAGTACGACACAGCCAATATCAATTCCAACGTCGGCTGGCGCCCCTCGTGCAACCAGTAATGTATTTTTAAGCATGAACTTAGATTCTAGAGCTGTAGAAACAGGCTCAACGACTTTTGACCCTACTGATAGAGCGACTTATAACCACTCTACCTCTGTTACCGTTTACGACAGCTTAGGTGAGGCACATACGGTTACAACATATTTTAGAAAATTAGCTACGCCTACACCACCTGCTGCGGCAGAGTGGGAAACGAAATTGGTGTGGGATGATAATACTGCGCATCCAACTATTCCGGCACCAGTGGCACCGGCAACGCGTAATCCTAATTCTTGGTTTAGTGGCGATAATCTGCAATTTGACTCAAACGGTTCATTTAGATTGCCAGCACCGCCAGCAGCTGCGCCAACAATTGGGGTACCAACAGCGGATTTAAATGATCCGGCTAATGGCTACCTTACTAATGGTGCACAATTTTCAGCACCAGTAGTAGTAAATTTTCGCGATGCATCGGGTGTTAAATTGCCTACGCAATATGCCTCTAACTTTGATGTTCAAAATTTGAGCCAAGATGGTACAACCGTAGGTAACTTAACTGGGGTTGATATAGATGCGTTTGGTAGAGTACTTGCAAGTTATAGTAACGGTGATTCCGCCTACTTAGCGCAAGTAACCTTGGTTCGCTTTGCTAACGTGCAGGGCTTAAAGCAGGTGGGTAATACCTCGTGGAAGCAAAGTATTACCTCGGGCGAGCCGATAGGCGGCCAGGCCAATACCGGTACCTTTGGCGCGGTTAACGCCTCATCGCTGGAGCAGTCTAACGTTAACCTAACGACAGAACTGGTTGATTTAATTAGCGCACAGCGTAATTTTCAAGCGAACTCAAGAGCGCTTGAAGTTAATAGCACCTTGCAGCAAACCGTACTGCAAATACGCTAAACTTGTTAAATTAAAAAAACACCACCGCTTGCGGTGGTGTTTTTTTATGCATGAATATAACGCCATTTTTCAATGAATTACAGTGATTTATTAATTATGTGCGTTTGTTGGCATTAAACGTGCTTTGTTATTGTAGAGATGATTAACGGAGCTCGTTATGGATCACCTGTTATATATCGCCATGAGCGGCGCTAAAGAAAATATGAATGGCATGGCCGTGCGGTCAAACAACCTTGCTAATGCTAGCACTGCTGGTTTTAAAGCCGACTTTGAGCAAGCACGTTCAATGCAGGCATTTGGTGAAGGCTTGCCTACGCGGGTGTTTTCATTGACTGAACGACCAAGTCAAAACTTTGACGCAGGCGCAATTATTTTAACTGAGCGTGAGCTAGACGTCGCTATTCAAGGCGATGGCTGGCTTGCGGTGCAAGCGCCCGATGGCAACGAAGCTTATACCCGTAGCGGCAATTTGCAAATTAGTGCCGCCGGCATGCTGGAAACAGCCAGTGGCTTACCGGTGATGGGAGATGATGGTCCAATCCAATTACCTGTACCTTTAGCTAAAGTCGAAATTGCTCAAGATGGCAGTATTAGCGTATTGCCGCAGGGCGCACCAGCAGAAGCTATGGCGGTAGTAGGCCGTATTAAATTAGTTCGGCCGTTAAATAGCGAGATGGATAAAGGCAATGATGGCTTATTTCGCCGCAAAGACGGCCAAATCGCAGAAGCTAGTGTAGATGTTAGCCTACTAAAAGGTGCGATAGAAGGCAGTAATGTGAATGCAGTGGGTGAAATGACCTACATGATCAGCTTACAGCGCCAATTTGAACTGCAAGTAAAGATGATGAAAAGCGCTGAAGATATGGATCGTCAGCAAAATCAGTTACTCAGAATAGTTGGCTAATAGATTTATTTTAGGGCGAAAGCCCGGGAGGCAAGCATGCATCCAGCTTTATGGATAAGTAAAACCGGTTTAGATGCGAAACAGCGCGATATATCGGTTATTTCAAACAACTTGGCTAACGCCAGCACGGTAGGCTTTAAGAAAAGCCGCGCTATTTTTGAAGATTTATTGTATCAAAACGTCAATCAGCCAGGCGGTGCCTCGTCACAAAACTCGGAACTGCCTAACGGTTTGATGATAGGTGCCGGTACTAAGGTGGTGGCAACCCAGAAAAACTTTACTCAGGGCAACATGATTACCACGGACAATAGTCTGGATATGATGATTCAAGGCCATGGTTTTTTTGAAATTATGATGCCAGACGGTTCTATTTCATATAGTCGCAATGGTCAATTCACCGTTGATGATGAAGGTAATCTGGTTACCTCTGGTGCTGGTTACCAAGTGCAACCGAACATTGCTATTCCACCTGATGCACAAAGTATTACTGTATCGCAAGATGGGCAAGTATCGGTGCAGCTTCCAGGGCAAGGCCAACCGGCAGTGTTAGGGCAGCTTACGGTTACTAATTTTATTAATCCAGCTGGCCTTGAACCTATTGGCCAAAACTTGTTTAGTGAAACGGGGGCCAGTGGTGCACCCGTGCAGGGGATCCCTGGCCTTGAAGGCTTAGGCATTATTGTGCAGGGTGCTCTTGAAACCTCAAACGTCAACGTAACGGAAGAGCTCGTTAACTTAATTGAAAGCCAGCGTGTGTACGAGATGAATTCTAAAGTTATTTCAGCCGTTGACCAAATGCTGGGCACAGCAATTCAGCAGCTGTAATAGGGGGCGTTATGTTGCGAATATTATTAGGGTTAAGCTGCATGTTATTGTTCAGTGGTTGTGCGTCATTGCAACCGCCCGAGCAGGATGATCCTTATTTCGCGCCACTGGCACCGGATCAGCCCGCTAAATCTTTAGCGCAAAGTGGCTCATTGTTTGCTGGGAATTACTCTAATAGTTTGTATTCGGATAATAAAGCCAGACACGAAGGTGACATTATTACCGTGGTGCTGCGCGAAAGTACGCAGGCAAGTAAAAAAGCTAAAACTGAAATGCAAAAAGATAGCTCAACGTCTATTGAGCCGATGATTGGCCTTAGTGGTCGGCCGGTATCTGTGGCGGGTAATGTGTTGCAGTTTGGCGCTGGCTCTACTTCTGACTACAAGGGCGATTCAAAAGCCGATCAAAGCAATAGTTTAGTTGGTAATATTTCGGTGAATGTATTACAGGTACTTAATAACGGTAACTTAGTAATTCGTGGTGAAAAGTGGTTAACACTTAATACCGGTAAAGAGTATATCCGTCTTACTGGCGTTATTAGATCACAAGATGTTGATGTAAATAACACGGTTGAATCGACCAAGATAGCCAATGCACGCATTGAATATAGTGGCACGGGTGCGCACCATAATGGCCAATCGCCAGGGTGGTTAAGCCAGTTCTTCAATGGCCCATTATGGCCTTTCTAGGAGAGCATAAATGAAACGTTTGCTTCTAATAATACTGCCTATCTGTGTATTTGCTTTACCTGTCAGCGCAGCACGGATTAAAGATGTCGCTGATGTAGAAGGGGTACGGCCGAACCAATTAGTGGGTTATGGTTTAGTTGTCGGCCTGCCGGGCACGGGTGAACAAAGCCCGTTTACCGAGCAGAGTTTTCGCACCATGCTAAGCAATTTTGGCATTTCCTTGCCAGGCAATATGAAAGCGCAGATAAAAAATGTCGCTGCGGTAGCGGTACACGCTGAGTTATCCGCTTTTGCAAAGCCCGGGCAAACCATAGATATAACAGTATCGTCGGTTGGCAGTGCTAAAAGCTTACGTGGCGGTACTTTAATGCAAACTTTTTTAACAGGCTTAGATGGCAACGTCTATGCGGTAGCACAAGGCAGTTTAATTGTTAGCGGTTTAGGCGCTGAAGGGCTTGATGGCTCACGCATATTAGTTAATACGCCTACTGTGGGCCGAATTCCTAATGGTGCAATGGTTGAACGTGAAGTAGTGACACCCTTTGCTCAAAGCGATTTTATTACCTTTAACTTAAAACGCTCTGATTTTACTACCTCAAAACGACTAGCAGAAGCAATAAACGGTTTTATGGGCCCTGAAACGGCATATTCATTAGATGCTACCTCGGTACAGGTAAGGGCACCACGTGATGTCAGCCAGCGAGTGTCTTACATGTCGACACTAGAAAACCTTACTTTTGAGCCAGGTGATACCTCAGCAAAAATTATTATTAACTCCCGCACCGGTACCATCGTTATTGGTAAAGAAGTTAGGCTGTTTCCTGCCGCTGTAACGCACGGTGGTTTAACGGTGACGATTGCGGAAAACCCACGTGTAGTGCAACCCAACCCATTAGCGGGCGGGCAGACGGCGCTGGAAGAAAACTCAATTATTGATGTACGTCCCGATCAGTCACGGATGTTTAAGTTTGACCCAGGTGTAACGCTAGATGATTTGGTACGCACAGTAAATGCGGTTGGTGCAGCGCCAGGCGATTTAATGGCTATTTTAGAAGCGCTTAAAGAAGCTGGCGCAATTCATGGCGAATTGGTGGTGATCTAATATGAATACGACGCCGAACAATATGTCTTATCATGATCTAAGCAGTTTGCAGCAAATTCGCAGCAACTCAACCAAAGATCAGGCGGGCGCACTGCGTCAAGCTGCTGAGCAGTTCGAGTCTATTTTCTTTAGTATGCTACTAGGCAGTATGCGCAAAGCCAATGAAGCTTTTGAAGCAGATGGCATGATGAATAGTGAAACCACCAAGTTTTACCGTGATATGCAAGATAGTCAGATGGCGACGGAGTTAGCGCAAAAAGGTGCACTAGGTTTAGCTGATTTATTAGTGCAACAACTTAGCCCTGCCATCGGCGTTAATGCGGTACCAGAGGTTCATAAGCACGAGCTGGTGCGCGATAACTCAGCAAAAGAACTAGCACTACCAAAAATTATTTTACCTAAGGTGAGTATTAAACCTAAAGCCAGTATTGAGACGACAGATCACGTTATGCCTTATCTGGCGGCAAACCATGCAGTTGACGTGGCTCAATCTAAAGCGGATTGGCAGGTAACAAGCCCAGCCGAATTTGTGAAAAATTTATTACCTGCTGCACGGCAAACGGCAAAAGCCTTGGGTTTAGACCCGTTAGCCTTAGTGGCTCAGGCCGCGCTAGAAACCGGCTGGGGCAAGCGCATGATTAAAGACGGCCAAGGTAGCAATAGCTTTAACTTGTTTGGTATTAAAGCCAATAACGGCTGGCAGGGGAAAACAGCGGTAGTCGATACACTGGAATACCGCGGCGGTATAGCAAAAAAAGAGCAGGCTAAATTTCGCTCATACGAGTCACCCGAACATAGCATGCAAGATTACGTTAATTTTATTAAGCAAAACCCGCGCTATCAAGATGCGGTTAATGCCAGTGGTAACGCTAAAGCTTACTTTGAGCAGTTACAAGCAGCGGGCTATGCCACTGATCCTGCGTATGCGCAGAAAATTATGGCTGTTTATCAAAGCCCTGCGTTACAGCAAGCGGATTTGCAGAACAGTCAAATTCAAGAAATTGATGATACAGCCGAATAATTATGTATATAGCGCAGTTAAACAGCGTTAGCGGAGAGAGTAATGTCAGATAATTTACTGCGAATAGGTACTTCGGCGATACTGGCGAATAGCTCGTTGCTTAATACCACCAGTAATAATATTGCCAATATTAATACTGAAGGTTACACCCGCCAGCGCACCGAATTTGAATCACAAATTCTTGGTTTAGGGGTGGGTAGAGGCACTACCGAACGCTTAGTCAGTGAGTTTACGCAAAAGCAGCTGCGCCGTGATACATCAAACTATAGTTTTGCGCAGCAATATGTTACTGAAGCAAATCGTGTTGATGCATTATTCTCTAATCCGGCCAATAGCATTGCTACTGGGGTTAATGACCTGTTTAAGCAATTTCAGATTGCGAATAATGAACCGGCAACATTAGCTAATCGCCAGTTAATAATTGGTAGCTCGCAAGCCTTACTCGATAAATTTAATACGCTTTCTAGCTTAGTGCTAGATCAAGACAACTTCGTCAATCAGCAGTTAGATATCTATACCAGTGAAACCAACGGCTATATTAAGCAAATTGCTGATTTAAATTTACAGATCGCCTCTTTTGGCACGGGCGCAAGCAGGCCCATTCCGTTAGATTTATTAGATAAACGTGATTTGGCGATAAAAAACCTATCAGAAATGGTGGATATAAGAACCCTAGATGCAGAAAATGGTGAAAAATTAGTGTTTCTTGCCACTGGTCAATCATTAGTGGTTGAACGCGGTGATTTTAATTTAATGTCTTTACGCGGCGATCCAGACCCAACACAGCGCGAATTAAAGCTGCAGCTTTCAACCAAAAAAACGGTCGAGCGTGATATCGATATTGAAGCCGTTGGCGGAAAAATTGGCGGTTTACTCGCATTTCGTGAAGAGATTTTAGTGCCAACGCAAAATAGGCTAGGACAGTTAGCACTGTCTATGACCGATGCAATGAACAAACAAAATAGTTTAGGTATGAACTTAAACGGCGAAATTGGTGGTAATTTATTTACCTTGCCCACCAGTAATGGTTTTGCTTTTACGTCTAATGCCGGCACCGGTTCGGTAAGTATGACTCTTGAACCTGGCAAAGGCGATAGTTTACCGCCGAACGATTTTTTATTAACCGTTGAAGCCGGTGGTGTACGGCTGCAAGCACTAGATGCAAAAGGTAAGGTTATAGCGGGTTCTGATAAAGTAGTACCCATAGCCACCTACCCGGCTACAATTAACTCATCTGACGCGTTAGGTGATTTATATGGTTTAGAAATTACACTTAATGGTGCGCCAGCTATTGGCGATAAATTTGAACTAAAACCACTGAATGAAGCATCTAGAACCATACAATTAGCGACTACGCGCCCCGAAGATATTGCGCTTGCATCACCAGTACGCACTGAATTTACAGTAACTAATTTGGGTAATTCACAAGTGGAAGGTTTAAAGGTAACCAATACTACACCGGCTGTGTTGCCTAATTATGGCTTTGATACACCCGCTGGGTTAACTAATGGCCCTTGGACCATGACTTACACTGGCGCAGATACCTTTGAAATAATTGATAACATTGGCAACCCGATTGCCACCGCTACGTTTGGTTCAAACCAGTATCAAAATGTGTTTGCACAGGCTGGTTTTGCCCCCGGTTTTGATTTTTCAATTACCGGTATTCCGGCTGTAGGCGATACCTTTACCATTGGTTTTAACGACGGTGGTTTTAACGATAACCGTAACGGCTTGCAACTATCGGCATTACAAACAGCAAAAACCACTAGGTTAAACCCCTTATCTGCGCCCAATAGCGCTAATGCGGTTAACTTTAACCAAACCTATGCCGATATGGTTAGCCTAATTGGTGAACGCACTAGCCAAGGTAGAAATAACGAGGCGTCTGGTAAAGCATTACTAGACCAAACTACAGCTTGGTATGAGTCTTTGTCAGGTGTTAGTTTAGATGAAGAAGCGTCTAATTTGGTTAGATTTCAACAAACCTATGCGGCAGCAGCAAAAATTATTTCTACATCACAAACCGTGTTTGATACCCTATTATCGGCGGTGAGGTAATTATGAGATTGTCATTTAATATGAAATTTAATGCCGGCTTAGATGGCATTTTAAATACCCAGCAAAAAATGAACCGAGCCCAAGACCAGTTAACAAAACAAACTCGACTGTTAACACCGGCCGATGATCCGGCGGCATCGGCAAAGGTATTAGGCTTAGATCAAAATTTAGAGCAGGTGGCGCAGTTTCAAAACAACAGTGTGCTATTAAAAAACAATCTGGCACTAGAAGAAACTGTGTTAACCAATATGCGCACTACGCTTGATAAAGCACGCGTACTAGGCATAGCCTCAGGTAATGGCACCTATACTAGCGCAGAGCGAGAGGCCGTAGCGCAAGAGCTAAAAAATATTCAGATTGAGTTATTCGATTTAATGAACACCCAAAATGCCGAGGGTGGTTATATATTTTCTGGTTTTCAAGATAAAAAACAAACCTATAGCTACAACAATGCCACTGGTATTTATGAGTTTCAGGGTGATGATGGTCAAAAAGCCTTACAAATTTCACCCACTATTGCTCTAGCGGGTAATGATAGTGGTAAATTTGTATTTGAAAATGTTGATGCGCGTTTTAAAGCTAGCCCAGCAGCAATAGCTGCAGGTGGTGCAACGGCTGCGTCTGTTATCGTAACAGATCAAAGCCAATTTGATGCCTATTTTAAAAAAAACTACGACAGGTTAACACCGGCTAATAATGACTATAATGTGGTTTTAACGGCGCCTTCCAGTTATGAAATTCAAAAAAATGGTGCCGCATTAGTCCCTCCAGTAACCGGCGCCTACACTCCTGATGCACCTATTGTCTTTAATGGCTTAACTATTACGATAAGTGGCGCGGCGGCAGTGCCAGGCCAAGTAGATTTTTCACTACAAGCACCAGAAAAGAAAAATATATTAACTACGATAGGCGAGTTTATTACTGCGCTATCAGATCCGACGATATCTAATTTAAATTTTAACGAAGCGATGAGCGATAACCTTGTGCAAATAACGTCTGCGGCGACGAGTGTTGACCGTTATTTGTCATCTATTGGTGGGCGAATCAATGTGCTTGATAGTGTGTACGGTACTAACGAAGATTTAACTATCAACAATAAATCATATCGTGCTGATTTATCTGAGGTAGATTACGCCGCTGCGTTAACTGAAATAACTAAGCAGGAAACTGCCTTGCAGGCTATATCTAATACCTTTGTCAAAGTATCTGGTATTAGTTTATTTGATTATATTCGTTAAGTTTTACTGAGTGTTTGTGCTGGGTTTTAAATGTTTCTGTAAAAAGAATAAAAAAGTTACTCAAGTTTTTACGTCTTGCTCCGATAAATAAGTATCAGATGAAAACAGCACAAATTAACAAGGTGTTGTTTCAGATACGAATAGAAAAGCAGGAGTAACACCATGGCCTTATTTGTAAACACCAATACATCATCACTAAATGCGCAGCGTCAGCTGGTTAACTCTGGTAACTCTTTAGATACTGCGTTTAAACGTTTATCATCAGGTTTTCGCATTAACAGCGCGGCAGACGATGCTGCTGGCCTGCAAATTTCTAACCGCTTAACCAGCCAGGTAAATGGTCTTGACCAGGCTGCGCGTAACGCCAACGATGGTATTTCAGTTGCCCAGGTTGCTGAAGGCGCAATGGAAGAAATTACTAACTCATTACAACGTATCCGTACCTTAGCTATTCAGTCGCAAAACGGTATTAATAGCTCGTCAGACCGTCAAGCGCTACAAAAAGAAGTAACAGCGTTAAAAGCAGAAATGAGCCGAGTAGCATCTACGACGCAGTTCGGGTCAATTAGCTTATTGGACGGCAAGTACGACACTAATTTTTTAGTGGGTGCTAATGCTGGACAAAATATCGCGGTAACATTAACTAACAGTGGTGGTTATGGTACTACGGCGTTAGGTTTAAGCGCTTTAAATATTGATAGTGTCGCTGGTGCGTCAGCAGCCATGGCCCTAGTTGATACGGCTATTGGCCAGATAGACGGTGCCCGGGCTGACTTAGGTGCGATTCAAAACCGCTTCCAGGCAACCATCCGTAACTTAACCAATATCTCAGAAAACGTATCGGGCGCACGTAGCCGTATTCGTGATACCGATTTTGCTAAAGAAACAGCAGAGCTAACACGTACGCAGATTTTGCAACAAACCAGTACTACAGTGTTAGCGCAGGCAAATCAGCGGCCACAAGCAGCGTTAAGTTTATTACAAGGCTAATATAACTTAAAACAAAAAAACCACCTTTTAGGTGGTTTTTTTGTTTTCGTTCTGCATTTTGATTGAAGTGATTATTTTAAGTATTTTTCTAAAGTTTTACTCTATTTTTCCGATATATAGGTAACACAAATATATACATCATTTCGTATAAAACGTGCGAATTTGATAGTGTCTAATTAAATAGCAGGAGTAACACCATGGCCTTATTTGTAAACACCAATACATCATCACTAAATGCGCAGCGTCAGCTGGTTAACTCTGGTAACTCTTTAGATACTGCGTTTAAACGTTTATCATCAGGTTTTCGCATTAACAGCGCGGCAGACGATGCTGCTGGCCTGCAAATTTCTAACCGCTTAACCAGCCAGGTAAATGGTCTTGACCAGGCTGCGCGTAACGCCAACGATGGTATTTCAGTTGCCCAGGTTGCTGAAGGCGCAATGGAAGAAATTACTAACTCATTACAACGTATCCGTACCTTAGCTATTCAGTCGCAAAACGGTATTAATAGCTCGTCAGACCGTCAAGCGCTACAAAAAGAAGTAACAGCGTTAAAAGCAGAAATGAGCCGAGTAGCATCTACGACGCAGTTCGGGTCAATTAGCTTATTGGACGGCAAGTACGACACTAATTTTTTAGTGGGTGCTAATGCTGGACAAAATATCGCGGTAACATTAACTAACAGTGGTGGTTATGGTACTACGGCGTTAGGTTTAAGCGCTTTAAATATTGATAGTGTCGCTGGTGCGTCAGCAGCCATGGCCCTAGTTGATACGGCTATTGGCCAGATAGACGGTGCCCGGGCTGACTTAGGTGCGATTCAAAACCGCTTCCAGGCAACCATCCGTAACTTAACCAATATCTCAGAAAACGTATCGGGCGCACGTAGCCGTATTCGTGATACCGATTTTGCTAAAGAAACAGCAGAGCTAACACGTACGCAGATTTTGCAACAAACCAGTACTACAGTGTTAGCGCAGGCAAATCAGCGTCCACAAGCAGCGTTAAGTCTACTGCAGTAACATAATTAATTGTTATTTGTAATAAATAATAATTAAATTAATAAGTTATTTTATATGTCGATATAAAAACGTCAGTAGATATTTATTGTTTAAACAACAGTAAATGCGAAAGGAATGATGGTATGGCTTTAATTGTCAATACGAATCAGTCGTCATTAGGCGCTCAGCGTTTATTGGGCAATGCGACATCCGGCTTAAGTACGAGTTTTGAGCGATTAACATCAGGCTTACGAATAAACCGTGCGGCCGACGACGCGGCCGGACTTGTCATAAGCAATGTACTAACCAGTCAAATTAATGGGTTAGACCAAGCCGTGCGCAATGCTAATGACGCTATCTCGCTAGTGCAAGTTAGCGAAGGCGCGATGGATGAAATAGGCGTTAGTTTGCAGCGAATGCGAGTGCTAACTATTCAGTCAGAAAATGGTATTAACACTGCCTCTGAGATAAAAGCCATACAGCAAGAATATAATGAATTAGCCAGTGCGATTCAAAGTATTGCTGATAATACCGAGTTTGGCAGGCTTAAGTTACTTAATGGCAGTACGCCAAGTGCTATATTTCAGATTGGAGCAAATGCCGGACAAAAAATTAAAATTGATCTATCAAATAACTTTGGCAGCGGCGCTTCTGGTTTAAATGTTTCAGCTGTGCAGCTTGGCGTAGATGATGCCGCAGACTCATTATCTGCACTTGATAGTGCTATTTTGACGGTAGATAACGCGCGCACCGATTTAGGTGCTTGGCAAAATACGTTGAGCTCTACGATGAGAAACTTAACGAATATTAGTGAAAATGTATCGGCGTCACGAAGCCGAATTCGCGATACCGATTATGCATATGAAACAACTGAACTTACTCGTACCCAAATAATTCAACAAAGTAGTACCTCGGTTTTAGCACAGGCGAACCAAAGACCACAAGCGGCACTAACTGTATTAGCAGGCTAAGATAAAACCACCGTTAAGGTGGTTTTATCTATATGATTTATAATCAATTAATAAATAATAAAAAAAATACATTTTTTTACTAAAGTTTATGAGGACGCGGCCGAAATAATGGTTAAGCCAAGTTGCAGCTTGGCTCAGTTAACGGGATAACCGTATATTTAAACATCAGTTGAAAGTAGCAGAGCTACCGACAACTAAGGAGTGACTCATGGCTTTATTTGTGAACACCAATACCTCGTCGTTGAATGCTCAGCGTCAACTGTTCAATTCGGGTAACAATTTAGATACGGCGTTTAAACGCTTATCTTCTGGTTTTAGAATTAACAGTGCTGCTGATGATGCGGCAGGCTTGCAAATTTCTAACCGTTTAACCAGCCAGGTAAATGGTCTTGACCAGGCTGCACGTAACGCCAACGATGGTATTTCAGTTGCCCAAGTTGCTGAAGGTGCAATGGAAGAAATTACTAACTCATTACAGCGTATCCGTACTTTGGCCATTCAGTCACAAAACGGTATTAACAGTTCTACCGACCGTGCGGCGTTACAAAAAGAAGTAACCGCATTAAAGGCAGAGATGAGCCGGGTAGCGTCTACTACACAATTTGGCACAACAAAATTACTTGATGGTAAATTTGATGCGAATTTTTTAGTTGGTGCTAATGCTGCGCAAAATATCGCGGTAACGTTAACTAACAGTGGTGGTTATGGTACTACGGCGTTAGGTTTAAGCGCATTAAATATCGATACTGTCGGTGGTGCGTCATCAGCAATGGCCCTAGTTGATACGGCTATTGGCCAGATAGACGGTGCCCGAGCTGACTTAGGTGCGCTGCAAAACCGTTTCCAATCAACCATCCGTAACTTAACTAACATTTCTGAAAACGTATCCGGTGCACGTAGCCGTATTCGTGATACTGATTTCGCTCGCGAAACAGCCGAACTGACTCGCCAGCAAATTTTGCAGCAAACCAGCACTACTGTTTTAGCCCAGGCAAATCAACGTCCACAGGCAGCATTGTCTTTATTAGGTTAAACTAATAGGCGTAGCGGTGAGAATAGTTTATAAAGTTCTCACCCTACGCGCCTTTAAGGAGTGTAAATATGAGCAGTATTAACGCAAATAGTCCCACATTAGTGAACTATGCTGCTGTAGCTGAGATGACGGTTAAACCGGTACAAGCTGAGCCGAACGCAGTAAAAGTAGTTGCTGAAACTAAACCCGTTGTTAATATTAGTGATACTGAATTAGAAGAAGCGGTTGATGTATTAAACCAAGCGTTAGCGCTAGATCAGCGGTCACTAAGTTTCTCAATTGACGATGCCTCAGGGCGCTCAGTCATTAAAGTGGTAGACTACGAAACTGAAGAGTTAATTAAGCAGATACCAACTGAAGAATTACTAAAGGTTTCACAAAATATCAAACGGTTACAGGAAGAGATGGGGCAGTCTATCGGCCTGTTAATTGATAATAAAGTGTAGAGGTGTGTTATGGCGGGTATTAATTTTCTTGGTTCAGCGTCGGGCTTGCCACTAGATGAGTTGCTAACAACGCTGGTTAAGGTTGAGCGTGATAGTAAACTTAGTAGAATTAATACGACTAAAAAAACACTAGACTCCTCATTGTCAGGTGTAGGCCAGTTAAAATCGGCGTTGTCTGCTTTTCAAGATTCACTAAAAAAATTAAGTGGCAATACACTTAACGCTAGAACGACCACGGTAAAGCAGCCTACCGAAAATAAAACCTATATAGAAGCATCCGCTTCAAATACCGCAGTTGCGGCATCTTTTGACATAAAAGTGAGTCAACTGGCGTCTGGAAGTCGGTTAGAAAGTGCTGATGCAGCTTATAACTCGGCTAACGATGTTATTTCGACTACTAATGGCACTTTATCTTTTGCCGCAAATGGCAAAAGTTTTGATATCGACGTTACCGCAGGTATGACGTTAAACGAGTTACGTCAGAAAATTAATACAAAATCAGATAACTTTGGTGTCAACGCTAATATTATCAATTCCGGTGGCGCAGCGGGTACTAAATTAGTGCTTAGCTCTTCTGAAACCGGTGATGGTAATGATTTAGTTATTACCAATAGCAACGCTGAGCTTGACGCACTGTCAACCGTACCTACCGGTGCCTTAGCGGGGCTAAATGTAAGCCAAGCAGCACAAAATGCCATTATTCAAATTGACGGTATTACAGCAACTAGCGCTAGTAATACGTTTAGCAATGCTATTCAGGATGTGTCATTAACAGTAAAAGCGATAACACCCGATGATAATAATGCCAAGGTCGAGGTAGCAACCGACAAAAGTGCAGCTAAAGAAAACATTCAAAATTTTATTAATAACTATAATGTGTTAGTTGATCAGGTTGCAGGTTTGACCAAAAAAAGAACCTTAGGTGCGGATGGTAAAACGGTAACTGCTGAAGGTGGCGCTTTAGCAACGGACCAAATGCCGAAAAATATCATGACACAATTGCGCGGCTTGCTTGGTAATGTGGTAGAAGGTGCTAACTCGTCTTTATCTACTTTATATTCGTTAGGTATTACTTTTAAAGACGGCGGAAAATTAGAAATTTCTACCAGTTCTGAATTTGGCACTGACTCAGGTAAAACCCGCTTTGATAACGCACTTAACGAAAACTATGATGGCGTTGCGGCGTTTTTTGGTGGCGAAAAGGGTCTAAGTGCAACGTTAAATGGTTTTGTAAAAGAGTTTACGCAAACTGGCGGTATTATTGCGACTAAACAAAATACGCTTAAAACACAAATTGATAAAAATACTAAAGATTTAGAGGCTGCTAACCGATACATAGTAAGCTTCGAGCAAACATTACGTAGTCGCTATACCGCGTTAGATGCGTTATTAGGTTCAATGCAGAATATGGCATCTACAGTGACAGCACAGTTATCAAGTTTGCCGGGGTTTGGTTTTAATAAATCTAAGTAGTGGAGAGCGTTATGAGTTATGGAATCAAGGCATATAAAGCTGTTGGTATTAAAGATGACCTAGCTGTGGCAGATCCGCATCGTGTTATTCAGTTACTGATGCAAGGTGCGTTAGAAAATTTGGCCAAAGCCAAAGGCAGTATTGAACGTAACGACTACGCCGGTAAATCAAGCACTATTAGTCGGTCAATATCGATTATTTCGGCATTACAAGGTTCGTTAGATATGAATGCCGGTGAAATTTCAGATAATTTATTTTCTTTGTATGACTTTATGCTTAACCACCTTATTCAAGCTAGCCGCGAAAAAAATATTGCTAAGCTAGATGAAGTAATGGAAATTTTATTGGTTATTAAGGGGGCATGGGATCAGATATCGGTTAGTGATCGCGAGAAAGGCTACCAGTTACAGGCGCAAGCAAACCAACAGCAAGTTGTGGGTGCCTAGTGAAATTGTCTAACAAAGCGCAGCAATGCCAATTGCTGCGTGAAAAAATAGACGGCTTAATAAGTGCTGATTTGTATGTTGTTGAAGAGCTATCAATACTTAGCGAACAACTTAACACTATTCTTAGTGAGCCAATACAACCTGAAGACGACGAAGAGCAATATGCACTGTTTTTAAAACTAAACCTTGACTGGCTGCAGTCATTAATGGCAAAACTAACAGAAGACAAAGATAGGGTTGCTGCAAGTGTATTACATTTACAAAAAGGCATACGAGCCCGTCATAGTTACGGTGAAAATAACTAACTTATTTACCAATTTAGGCCCCTAATGCTGAAATATATTAACTATCAGTTAGAGCCTGATGATAAAGCGCAGGCTTCATTAGAGCAGAATATTACCCCTCAGATACATCAACGATTTAAAGACAACCTCAGCGCATTTTCACACTTTATGCCCAGTGTTGTTTCGCTAATTGAACAGCACACTATTCAGCAATATTCTATATTTTGCACTCGTAAGGGCGAATTAAATATTGTCGATTTTGCCACAGGCCGAGTCTGGTATAGCGACACTCCTTTTAATGAAGTGGCAGATGAGGTTGCCGAGTTTTGTCAGCAAGCGCCTTTTATTACAATGCACTCCAGTAGAGAGGTTACTGAAAACACTTGGTTAAGCGAGCCGTTACCCGCAAGTGTCAATGTGATTATTATGTTTGGTTTAGGGCTGGGCTATCAATTAAACGAGTTGTTACAAAATACGCGAGTTAAATACTTAATAGTTTATGAGCCAAGTTTAGACACCTTAATTGCATCAGCGCAGGCTAACAATTGGCTTGAGCTATTTGAAACTGCCGCGGCACTTGGCACCCAAGTTTTTTTGCAGTTAGGTAAAAATGGCAGCTCAGTTACTGAAGACATAGCTGAATTACTCGCCGTCACCAAAATTGATCATATATATGTGTATCGGCATAGGTTTCATCCGGTAATGGATGAGGTTATTGATTATTTATTTTTGCATTCAGGCGACAAAAAAAGCTTAACTAATAGCCACTACAATTTTGATGGTTATAACAACTTTTATGATTATGTTGCTGAGAGAAACAACAATGTATTGGGTAATAAAAAAAGCTCTGAATGCGAAGCAGAATCCACATTGTATCAACGTAATATCACTGCATTAAAACGATTTTATCCTAATGTTTATCAAGAAATTATTAAACATCACAACAAGCATTGGCAATTATGTTTGGATGAGCAGCAGTGTGTTAACTTATTTCATACTAAACGAAAGGCCTTTTTCTACCAGAATATCGATGCTGAATCGCAGCAACTAGTCGATTATTTTATTCGTCATCCTTATAAAGACGATGTTGTAGTGGGGCAGGGAGCGGCTCGTAAGCTTAAGCATTATTTGCATTTTACTCATGTTGCGCAAATTAGACCGTTAATTAAGCAGCAATTGCAGCAGCGAATTCAGTTACCGCAACAGGTTGACTCACTGATTATTTTTGGCGTGGCGTTAGGCCGGCACATTGAACTGTTAACCCAGCAGCGAGATATAGCCAATTTGTATATTTGCGAGCCCAATTTAGATTTTTTTGCCGCCAGCCTGCATGTGACAAACTGGGCTAGTATCTTTGAGCGAGCAGACGCTAATCAGCAACGCATATATTTAAACTTAGGTGGCGATGGCTTAACTTATTTTAATGACTTAATGACGCAGTTTTATCAGGTTGGGGCCTACTCTATAGCGAATACTTATATGCTAAGCAGTTATTTTAATAACAATATGCAAAAAGCGATAAGTAATTTACGAGCCGAGTTTAGGGTGGTACTAGCATTAGGAGAATACTACGACAATGCACGCTATGGTATTGCTCATACCTACAATAGTATTAAACAGGGGCATAAGTTTCTTAAGCTTGATAACAAAGAGTATAAAAACAATAAAGCATTAGATTTTCCAGTATTTATAGTTGGCAATGGGCCTAGTTTAGACCAGAGCTTTGATTACCTGCGTCAGTATCGTGATCAAGTAATTTTAATCAGCTGCGGTACTGCGCTGTATTCGCTTTATAAGCAAGGTATCAAACCCGATTTTCATGCCGAAATTGAGCAAAATAGATCAACCTATTTTTGGGTAAGTCAGGTAGATGATAAGGCTTGGCTAAAAGATATAAATTTAATTAGCGTTAATGGTATTCATCCCGATACTGCCGATTTATTTAAAGACACGTTTTTATGTTTTAAGTCTGGAGAAGCATCAACGCACATTTTTCAGACAGACTTGCACAATCAAGGTTATGTTATAGCCGATTTAAGCTATGCGTATCCCACAGTAACTAACTTAGTCGTCAATTATATGCTGCAGCTTGGTAGCAAGGTAATGTATTTGTTTGGCGTTGATTTAGGTTATATAGATATTCGTTATCATCACTCACAAGCCTCGGCATACTATCGGCAAGATGGTTCTGAAATCTACAATTATCAAAACGTCCATGGTGGTGGCATTCCTATTAAAGGTAACTTTTTACCGATGGTCTTTACTAAGCCCGAATTTGACGTATCGCGTAAATTACTCGAACAGGCGATTGCATCAGCCGCGCATAAAATTGAAATATACAATTGTAGTAACGGAGTAAGAATAGACGGGGCAATTGCTCTTGCGCCAGAAAATATATTATTAGAATCTAACTTAGCAGATAAAAACACAATATTACCTACTTTGTTAGAACAAGCTTATTATGTAAATCTTAGCCAGTATGCTGATAGTATTCATAATAAATTTGATATGACTACATTTACCGACACTATAGAAAGCTGGTTGCTATTGTTTGACAAAGACGTGAACAGTCGAACCGAAGCAAAAGAGTTTTTAGAGTCGCAGTGGCAGCTACTAAAACGTAAGAGTGCAGTACCAAGCGACCCCACTTTTTGTTTGTTTTTTGGTAGCACAAACTATTTTGCCGGTATAATGACTAAGCTAGTGTCTTGTATAAGTGATAATAATAGTGAAGATGTAGAATTATTAAATACGTTTAATCAAATTAAAATGGTATGGCGTAATTATATTGCTACTGGTTATCAGCAATATAAAGATGAACCACTTAAGTTTGATGACGTCGATGTTGGTAGGCTTTTTAAGTAGGATGATATGACCTTTATTCATCAATTTGCTGATGTCAGCAGCACCCAAATAGGTCTGGGTACTAGGGTCTGGCAGTTTGCTATTATATTAGCTGGCGCCATTATCGGGCGTAATTGTAATATATGTGCGCACACTTTTATTGAGAATGATGTTGTATTAGGTGACCGTGTGACTGTGAAGTCGGGTGTGTTTTTATGGGCAGGTACCCGGATAGGCAATGACGTTTTTATTGGCCCAAATGCAACTTTTACCAACGATCCATTCCCTCGTTCAAAACAGTACCCAGCAGAGTTTGTTGGGGTTGTTGTCGATGATGGCGCTAGTATTGGCGCAAATGCGACTTTGCTGCCAGGTATTCGGATAGGAAAAGGAGCTATGGTTGGAGCTGGTGCTGTAGTCACAAAAGATGTTCAAGACTGGAATGTGGTCGCCGGTAACCCAGCGCAAGTGATCCGTGTACTTAAACAGGCGGAATGAGCCTATTGGCTAAAGCAAGGAAATGTCGATGAAAGGTATTGTATTAGCTGGTGGTTCTGGTTCGCGCTTGTACCCGATCACACAAGGGGTTTCAAAACAACTGCTGCCTGTTTATGACAAGCCGATGATTTATTATCCTCTTTCAGTATTAATGTTGGCCGGGATCCGGGACATTTTGTTAATTACCACACTTGAAGATTTAAGCGCGTTTCAGCGTTTATTAGGAGATGGTAGCCAGTTTGGTATTCAACTAACTTATATCACCCAGCCGGCGCCTGATGGCTTAGCTCAGGCTTTTATTCTCGGCGAGGATTTTATTGGTGATAGCCCAGTGTGTCTTATTCTCGGAGACAACATCTTTTATGGTCAAGGTTTTACTCCAAAGCTACAAAAGGCAAAAGGTCTGGTCCATGGCGCTACCATATTTGGATATCAGGTTAAGGATCCTGAACGCTTTGGAGTCGTGGAATTCGATGAAAACTCGCGGGTTTGCTCTATCGAGGAAAAACCAGTTTCGCCTAAATCCAATATTGCTGCAACGGGACTGTATTTTTACGATAACAGGGTCGTAAAGTTTGCCAGACAAGTAGAGAAGTCTGCTCGTGGTGAATTAGAAATTACCTCAATTAATCAGGCTTATCTTGCCGATGGCAGCTTGCATGTTGATATTCTTGGTCGTGGTTTTGCGTGGCTTGACACAGGGACATGTTCGAGTTTGTTGGAAGCCGCGCAGTTTGTAGAGACATTGGAAAAACGGCAAGGCTACAAAGTAGCTTGTCTCGAAGAAATTGCGTTTAATCAAGGGTGGATAAGCGCGGAGCAATTATGTCAGACCGCGGTGCGACTCGAGAAAAGTAGTTATGGCAGTTACCTCAAGTTTCTAATTAAGGATATGCCATGTCGCTGATACAGTTGATTGAACTGCCTATTTTCGGTGATGGGCGAGGAGATTTAGTCTCAATTGAAGCTTCTAAACATATTCCTTTTGATATTAAAAGGGTTTATTGCCTTTTTAATTTAGCTGACCATCCCCGCGGAATGCATTCGCACCGACAATTACAGCAGCTGGCGTTTTGTGTGCACGGTAGCTGTCGTTTTATTTTAGATAATGGCACTGAAAGAGATGAGGTTACATTGTCGAGGCCTACGCAAGGATTACTGATCGGTAATTTAATCTGGCGTGAAATGCATGATTTTTCTGACGACTGCGTCATTATGGTTTTGGCTAGCGAGCATTATGATGAATCCGACTATATTCGCGACTATACAACCTTTCAGGATGTAATTCGGGGGACGGCCGGATGAAAGTCCCATTTTTAAATCTCAAAGCCATCAACCAGCGAGATGAAACTGAGTTACTGGCGGCTTGTGAGCGCGTTGTAAAATCTGGCTGGTACATTCAAAGTTCTGAAGTGAGCTCATTTGAGCAAGCATTTGCTGAGTTTTGTGGTGCTGACTATTGTGTCGGTGCTGCTAATGGTTTAGACGCGCTGCGACTGACTTTGGCCGCCTGGAAAGTGTTAGGACTGTTAAAGAATGGCGACGAAGTCATAGTGCCCGGCAACACCTTTATTGCCACAGTTTTAGCCGTGACTGACAGTAATTTAGTTCCGGTATTTGTTGAACCAGATCCTGATAGTTACCTTATTACAGTTGCAACAGTTCAAGAGGCAATTACTGAAAAAAGCCGGGTGATTATTCCAGTACATTTGTATGGCCAATTGGTCGATATGCCTGCTTTGCTAACGTTGGCAAAGCAGCACAATCTGCTTGTGCTTGAAGATGCCGCCCAGGCGCATGGTGCAAGCTTGAAGGGTAAAAAAGCCGGCAGTTGGGGGCACGCTGCGGCGTTCAGTTTCTACCCAGGTAAGAATTTAGGAGCTTTGGGTGATGCTGGTGCAGTTACGACAGACGATTTAAAGCTCGCAGAGGCTATTCGCGCCTTGGGGAACTATGGTTCAGAGCAAAAATATATACACAAGTACCAAGGCTTTAATAGTCGGTTAGACCCCATTCAGGCTGCGATGTTAGGGGTTAAACTTACTCGTCTGAATGACGATATTCAGCTAAGGCGCACAATAGCGCAGCGTTATTTGTCTGAAATTAATAATCCATTTATCAGCTTACCAAAAAATATCGATCCTGAATGCCATGTCTGGCATTTGTTTGTGATAAAAACGGATCATAGAACTAGATTGCAGACTTGGTTGGCGGACAATAAGGTTGAAACACTGGTTCACTATCCTTGTGCACCGCATAAACAAGAGGCTTATGCTGAATACGCATATTTGAGTCTGCCAATTACGGAACAGTTACAGCATCAGATACTGAGTTTGCCGATCGATCCGACAATGTCTGAGATTCAGGTTAGTTGGGTTATAGATGTTTGTAATCATAGCTTGGTTAGTATTATATAAAATGAAAAAAACAATATTATTTGGTGCTGGCACTATTGCATCTCAAATTATTTTATATGATCTAAACATCAATATTGTAGCTATCGCTGATAACGATAAAAATAAAGTAGGTGGTTTGTTTTATGGCATCCCGATAATAGCCCCTGCTAGTATTAATAATACCGTGTTTGATGAAGTTATGATTACCACTGGGCGAGTTAATGAAGCACGAGCACAATTGATTGGACAGCTCGAAATATCTGAAGAAAAGGTGGTTTTACCAAGGCGGCATTTGAGCAAGCCACTGCAAGCATTTTGTATAGAAGCTAATCAGAATTTAGCCCACCTGTTATTGAGTAAACTGACCGTTTCTGAGACTGCAGCAAAGTTGGGTGTGATTGTGGATATGGATACTCTGAAAGCGCTGGCTTTATTTGGCACTGTTAGATCGCAGGCGTCTTTAATTCATCTGTCTTTACCTAACTCAGGATTGGTTACCTTTGCTGAATACATAAAGCAAATTTTATGCGAGCTGTCAGCAACAGAAAATTTCAATTGGCAACTAAATCCAATGAAAACTTCAAGCGGTGAAATTATTGCTTATTTGCTTGATATCAATTTAGTAGAGCATGAGACTAAGTTATTTAGTTTTATATTTCGCGGCTATGCTGAGGTTAATGGCTATACAATTGATTTACCTAGTCGTGCAATGTTTTTCTCTCCTTTATTTTTGCGTAGCCAAACAGTATTACATAGATTCGGTGAAATAACTTGTCGTGTTCCAATGGAATGGGAAAAATATCTAACTTTTATGTATGAGCTCTGGCAAGACAGTGAAGTTAACCTTAAATTGTATCAATATCAACATCGCGGATGCGGTGCATTGCCAGATGACGTGCAACAAGCGCTTAAAACTAAAGAGCCATGGATCTTTGTTGGCTGTGAAGATATAAGTATCGTGTTACTGGTTTATAACAATATTGATTATTTGAATGAAGCTATCGAAAGTGTGTTATTCCAACTAGTGCCGTACAGAGTTGTTGTTCATTGTCTTGACGATGCATCAAGTGATGGGTGCTCTGAATTACTAAGGGAGTATCAGCAGAAATTTAGTGAGTTGTTGGTACTTTATATTAGTGGAGCGAACCAGGGGTCTGGTAAACAGAGTTTATTGACACATAAGCCTGATATAAAAGGAAATTTTTGGACATTCCTTTCTGGGGATGATTTCTGGCTTACTCCGTTTAACCTTTGGTTCCAAGCAGATTATCTCCTTAGAATATCAAAGGCTGTAGGTTGCGCTTGTGCTACTATTATGCGTGACGAAGCTAATGATTATGAAACTATGATATCGCCAAAACCAAGCCAGTGGAATTTGTTTGATTTATTACTGCTTCATAAAGAAATTAGTTTTTACACTCATACGTCGAGTATTTTATGGCGCAATATATTTTACAAAGAAAGAGCATTTTTTCTTCCGGTAAAGTTTGAACTCCCTGAATCAAATGGTGATGTAATGTTGGCGCACTTTATGCTGGAGAACGGCGGTGAAATGCATCTATTACCCAACGTCATGAATTTCTATCGCTACAGCGGAAAAGGCGTTTGGTCTTCGATATCAAAAGAAGAACAGATAAAGATTAATAAAAAATTGTCTAGTACTCTGTACAGTATGATTTCATTTAGAAATAGATTTTTATGTCGAATTCATAAATCATCAATTGTTCCAAGCAGCATTAAACGCATAATCAGAGGGCCAATAAATGGGAGATGATAAATTTCATATCCATAAAGAATATCCAAAGAGTTGTCCGCCTACAGATTTCTGGAGTCAGGTGAAAAGAACTGTAGATGGCATTCCGGTTTCCGAAGCTCAAATACAAATGATTGTTGATGCTATTCTTAAGGGCTTATTATTCGAGCCTGAAGATCAGCTTCTGGATCTCTGCTGTGGTAATGGCGCTCTTACAGATAGGTTACTTAAATATTGTTCAGCTAGCTTGGGTGTCGATTTTTCTGAATATTTAATTGAAGTTGCTAAAACTAACTTTGAAAAAAGACCTCAGCAGGAGTATATCTTGCAGGATGTAGTCAGCTTTTGCCAACAGCACATCGCCACGGAGCGTTTTACTAAAGCATTGTGCTACGGAGCTTTTTCTTATCTCGATAACGAGAATGCGAGAAAGTTGCTTACAGCATTGAGTGTTAATTTCGAGAACATCACCAGAGTTTTTATCGGTAACTATCCTGATCTCGATAAAATTTTTAATTTTTATTCAACTGAGCATTATTACCCAGGAATTGAAACGAAAGCTGATTCTGCAATAGGGATATGGAGAAGCAAAGAGGAGTTCAGTGAGCTTGCGACACAATGCGGTTGGCATGCAGAGTTTACTAAAATGCCGGAACATTATTATGCTGCACATTATCGCTATGATGTCGTTCTTACCCGTCTTGGATGCACATAGTAGACGTGCTTGTAGCTATTGAAAGTGAGGTGCTATGTTTGTAAAAAAATCAGTAGATGACTTGGCAGTCTTTTCCGGGAGTCCATTATTCAATGATTTCAAATCTACCTCTAGCTTATATCAGCCGGCACTGTCCAGCTTTTTACAGTACTCCAAAGCTTTTTTCGACAATAGGCACTATACCAATAACGGACCTAACGTAAAGCTGCTTGAGAAGAGACTGGCTGAATTTCATCAGACAAAATACTGCATAACTTTTTCCAACGGTTTTTGGGCAATTGTTCTGGCGATGAAAGAGCTGGCATTAGCGGGTAAAACAGAAGTTCTTATGCCTTCTTTTACCTATAGAAGAATGGCTGATATTGCAGCGTGGGTTGGTTTAAAACCAAGATTTTGCGAGGTCTCCCCTGACACTCTGGCTGCAACCTATGACACTGCGAAACCTTATATTAATGAGCAAACGGCTTTAATTTTAGCTGTACACCCAATCGTAAATTGCTGCGATGTTACCGGGCTACAGCAACTTGGTATAGAGTACGGTATTCCTGTTTTATTTGATGCGGTTGAGTCAATGTACGAGACAATCGCAGAAGGGAAAATAGGCAGCTTTGGTAATGCAGAATGCTTTTCAATGCATGCTAGTAAGCTGCTTAATGGTTGTGAAGGTGGTTATGTTACTACCAATGATGAAGAGTTGGCTCACAAGCTCAGATTAAAACGCAGTTTTGGGTTTGCAGGCCAGGACAATTGCATAGCTGGTGGTGGGCTTAATGCCAAACTGAATGAGTTGCATGCAACTATGGCTCTTGCCAATCTTGACGAGTTACCACAATTGGTTGTGGCTAATAAGAAAAGATATGACCTTTATAAAACGTTACTGTCGGCTGTAACTGGTGTTCGTTTACTGCAATTTGATGAAAGATATCAGACAAGTTTTAAAACAATAATCGTTGAGCTTACTAATGACTGGCCGTTTTCCCGAGATAAAACGATAGAGTTGCTTAATGCTGAACGTATTCTTGCACGCAGCTATTACTCACCAGCATTACACCAAAAGAAGATGTTATACCCGGCGTGTAGTGCCGACTTACCCTTGACAGATTATTTGTGTACAAGATTTATGTTGTTACCATGTGGTGATTTTATTGGTGCAAATGATATAAGCCAGGTAGTAATGTTATTACAATTTTTGCGTGACAATGCCGACCAGATAAAATCACTGCAATTATCGGAGGCTAATCATGATAGCAACTAGATTTGCCATCGCCGGAAACGTACCTATTTTTGATATTGATATTCCGGTAGGCCAGCTTTACTTTCCAGACTGGACTCGTTATGAGTCAGCAGTAAAAGATATTTTCGACCGCCGCTATTATACTAACCAGGGACCCTTGGCACAGGAGCTTGAAAGCCGACTGCAGCAAATGCTTGGTGTTAAACATGTGATATGTGTAGTTAATGCCACGGTAGGCTTGATGATGGCTGCTGAAGCACTTGAACTAAAAGGTAAAGTTATTCTGCCATCTTTTACATTTTTGGCTTCAGCGCAGTCTTTGAGTTGGACTGGTCTACAACCCGTTTTTTGTGATGTAGCCTCAAACACTCACCATATCGACGTGTCAAAGGCGAAACAAATGATTACTAAAGATGTTTCTGCAATTATGGCCGTAAACTTGTGGGGAGGAGCTGCTGATATCACAGCGCTTGAACAGTTGGTACAGGAAACAGGTATCAAGTTATATTTTGATTCTGCCCATGCTTTTGGTTGTGAAGTTAATGGTCAAAAAGTTGGTTGTTTCGGGTCGCTTGAAGTGATGTCATTCCATGCTACTAAGATGCTCAGTGCCACAGAAGGTGGTTGTATTTGTACTAATGACGATGATTTAGCGGCGAAATTACGCAATATTAGAAGTAGCTACGGCGCGGGACATACTGTATCTGTAGTGAAAACGTCCAATGGACGTATGTCAGAGCTGCAAGCCGCTATTGCACTACTCAATCTTGATGATTTTGAGATAAATCGGGCAAATAATGAAGCAACTTTCCTAGCATATCAAAAACACCTAGCAGGTATTCCTGGGCTAAAGCTGATTAGTCCAAGCGGTGTGAGTCGATCTAATTACCAATACATTGTATGTGAAGTCAATACAGAGCAATTCGGGGTAACCCGTCAGCAACTGCTTAGTATCCTCAAAGCAGAAAATATTAATGCCAGAAGGTATTTTTATCCCGGCGTACACAGGAGCGTCGAATTCAATTCACTGTATAATAAGCAGAAAAATGCATTGACTATAACAGAACTGTTGTGCGAGACGTGCATACAACTTCCTGTCGGGGCATTGCTTGATATTGATAAGGTAGAAGTTATATGTAACCTGATACGCAGTGCTCAGCGCAATAGTGCAAAGTTATTACATTATCTAGATTCTGATTCGTAATGGTTGTTGGCATAATGCAGCCATATTTCTTTCCTTATTTAGGACATTTTGCGCTAATTTCGGCCTGCGATAGCTGGATTGTATTTGATATAAGCCAATATACTCGTAAAAGCTGGATGAATAGAAATCGGATTTTACATCCGAAACAAGGCTGGCAATATATTTCAATACCTGTCGAAAATGCTACTCTTGGTATTGCAACATCTCAGATTTTAGTGAAAGACTTGGACGCTAGCCGTGATGAGTTACTAGGAAAGTTAAGCCATTACTGCAAAGTTGCGCCTTATTACAAACAAGTGGTTAGCTTGGTAAAGGAATGCTTTGCTGCAGTGGCTGACAATCGTTTAGTTACACTCAATATACAATCACTTAAAGCAGTAACCTCTTATCTGGGTATGTCTTTTAATTACCAGATTTGTTCAGAACTTGATCTAACGTTTTCGCCTGATATGGCACCAGGTGATTGGGCGTTAGAGATCAGTCGTCAATATGGTGCTAACACCTATATCAACCCGAGTAGTGGTTTGCGGTTATTTGATCCGGCGGCATTTGAACGCGCTGATATCAAGCTGGGTTTTTCTTATTTTGATCCCTTCGTTTATCATGCCACTGGTCGTACTTTTGAAGCCGGCTTGTCAATAATTGACGTAATGATGTGGTGCTCGCCTGAAGAGATTAAAAACGCCATAGTAAAATTGCACCATATTGATTATGTATAGGAGTGCGTGATGAAAAGAGCATTATTATTCGGCGCTGGCCCAGGCGCAGTTAACTACATAAACAACCAGAGAGAGCACTGTCAGTTTGTCGGTTTTATCGATAATGATAGCCGCAAGCACGGCACAGAGTATGCTGGTTTACCTGTTTACAATATCGAAGCATTATCGACGCTTGTTTACGATGAAATTGTAATTACCACGCAATGGGTGGCTGATGTTAGAAAGCAGCTTATCGAAGAGCTTCTGGTTGATGAAAACCGGATCGTTGTGCCGGCAAAAGAGCAGCTAAAAACGGTTCGGCCATTT
This sequence comes from Rheinheimera metallidurans, assembly GCF_036983985.1. NCBI lineage: Bacteria > Pseudomonadati > Pseudomonadota > Gammaproteobacteria > Chromatiales > Chromatiaceae > Rheinheimera > Rheinheimera metallidurans. Next base: position 699,806 of record NZ_JALAHQ010000002.1, on the reverse strand, counting down.
GAGCATAAGCCTACTTTAGAACTCGCTCGTGTTCTGATCGCAGAATTATCAGCGCAAGCATTGCATGATAACCTGAAATTGTGGGTCGATTTTGGCACCTTACTAGGGTTAGTACGAGACGGTGATATTATCCCTTGGGATGATGATGTGGATTTTGCTATTACGACAGATGTAGCTCCGCTGTTTTCTCCCTGGCTGGCTGAACAAATGGCGAGATTGCAGGTTCCTGATGGTTGGTCCATCGACGTGTTGTGCGATGTAACTGAGCAAATCCAAAGCGTATTGCTTCGGTGGCCAAATTCTGAGCTGGTGCGACCTTTTACCGTTTCTTTCAGTGTGCGGCAAGAACAACAAGGGCAAAGCAGGCACATGCCAAGTTTGGGGATGTGGTATGCGCCAGCCAAACATTTTTCAGGTCAGGATTGGTTAAATTGGCAGGGTGTTGACGTTCCAGTGCCCATAGACAAAGAGTCCTATTTGAACTTTGTTTATGGCGATTGGCGAACGCCAAAACGTCAGATGCAGTTGACAGACTACGCAAACTTGCAAGAATCTAGTTTTGAACAGTTTAAAGCGGCTGGGTTACATTCTAAGCAAGTTTATTAATAATCTCGCGGAAGGACAGCTCTATGGCTACAAAACCACGTATTGCTTTATTCGGTGCCGGCAGCGGCGGGCTGAATGCGTATGAGTATCTTAAATGTGATTATGAACTTGTTGTTTTCGCAGATAATGACAAACGCAAACATGGCCAAATGTTAAATGGTTTTCCGATCATTTCTGCACAAGAGCTCCGTGACTTCCCTGTAGATAAGATTATTGTTGCCAGCACATACGGCTTACAGATCCACCGTCAGTTAGTATTCGAAGAGAATATTGCTCCTGAAAAAATTATACGTTTATCTGTATCCTTGCTGAAAAAAGCCAATCCTCTTTATTACGTTGCGGCTTTTACTGTTGCCGCGTTCTGGCTGTTATCGACTTTTTTATTGGCTGCAGGGTTACTGCATTGGTTGTAGCACTGATTCTAACGCTGTAATACTGTCAGTCGTTGCAAAATAGTAGTGTTTTAGCTTTTCCTGACTAAGTTTATACTCTTTTTGCCAATCATCGCTGTGGTTTAGGTAACGTTCTAATTGATTTAATAACTGGGTGAAATTCTCAGCTAGTGGGCCAGCTTCGGCTGCGAATTGCTCATAATCCGGCATAACTCCGGTAAACATCTTATATTCTTCTTGATCATACGGGATCTGGATTATCGGGCGTTGTAGCAACAAGTAATCGATCAATACACCCGAGTAGTCACTTATAAGCATGCTACAACAATCGAGCACGGTGTTTAAATCGCACTGAAAAGGCAACGCCATAATATGTGATGATTGAGCAAGATTCTGGTCAATCTCGGCTGCAGTTTGACTGACTCCTCTGTGTTGATACTCAACATAGGAGCAACTATGCCATTTCGTGATCAATAAAGTGTTGTGTTTTTCCAGCAATGCATTAAGCGCACTAATATCTTCAGTATTCAACGCGCCCATAAATTTATCCATACCTGTATCACGCCAGGTCGGAAAGTAACCAATCAAGGTTTTTCCAGTTTGTTTTAACTGCTGCCGTAGTTGAAGCTCTTCAGATGACAAATCAGGGCTTGGAGCAGTGAGTAATTGCTGATTGCGAGGCAGGTTTGCTGCAATAATATTCGCCAATGGTAGATCAAGTATCTGACTCATGTAATCAAAATGGGCTAATGTCGGGTAGGCGAGATACTTTTTATGGTATTGGCTGTTCTTGCGATACCACCAGTCATGCAGGCGGCTTAACGTATCAGTGCTTGGCCAAGGTTTAATGTTATCAAGACTTTTTAACGGCACTCCATGCCACAAGTTCAACCACTTAGCGCCTATGCCGGTAAATTCATTAATGTCTTTGAAACTGGTGTCAAATATATGCCAACTAGCTCGCAGGCTGTACCAAATACCTAACAAGCTGGTGGGATGATAACTGTTGATGCCTGCGCGAATGGCTTCTGCGCGAATTTCGGCAGAGGGAGATATCCAGATAATAGTTTGTTTTGGCCACTGACGTTTAGCTTGGAGAGCAAAATGCCGAGCATTGTCGGCAAAGCGAAGACCTTTTGAACCGCCGACAACCCAGATTTTTTTACTGCGCGGAATAAGCCAAGAAGCAATAAGTGCAGCATGATAGCGCCAATGGTAACCAAGAAATGTTAAAAACGTCTTCCAGCTCATAATAAACTCTGAAAAGTTGATTATTGTCAGTGGCATAGTAAAGTGATAACTGTATAAAATAAATAAAAATTTTGGGGTTATCATGGTTTCATTGCCGCGGGTGTCGTTGTTTGTCTTTTGTTATCAGCAAGCTGACTTTATCGAGCAGGCTGTAACTGCTGCATTAGCTCAAGATTATAGCAACCTGCAGATCATTATTTCAGATGATGCTTCATCTGATGATACTTACCGTATTATTGAATCCATTACAGCTCAATATTCTGGTCCGCATCAGTTAACGCTAAATAGAAACGATAAGAATCTGGGTATAGGTCGGCACTTTATCCATATTATGGATAATCTAGTGGATGGTGAGCTAGTTGTTGCATCCGCTGGTGATGATATTTCCACACCAAACCGGGTTAGCCGAATTGTTGAAGAATGGCTTGCTCATGGTAAGCCTGCGCTCGTTGCTCATGCGCTTGAAGAAATTAATGAGGTCGGGCATTTATTTTCAGGCAGCCGCACAGTGCAATACCGGATCCAAAAGCAACCTTATCAATGGCCACAGAGTATGGCATTGCATGACTATCTAAGAAATCCGTTTCCATTACCTTATATTGGCGCAGCTTTGGCTTACAGACGAGATGTATACATGCAGTTTGGTACTCCGACCGCCAAGCCTTGCTACGAAGATCACTTGATGTATTTCCGAGCCTTACTCAGTAACGGCGTGCATTATTTCCCGCAGGTGTTGGTGAAGTATCGCCGGCATGCGAATAATTTTACCGCAAAACCAATGAAACCTAAGCCCAGAGTGTTAAATATACCTTTGTTGTACCAGAACCTGCTGTCGGAAACGATGACGTTTGCAGCTGGTAACGTCGGTGTATTTAGGCTGCATCAACTGACAACCCAGCAATGGCTTGATTACCGAAGCGCTGTGCAGTCGGGACAAGCAAGCGCTGACGAGGCAGTGGTTGCTACGCTATGGCAGATATTAATCTGGCGTCATCGTCGCTTATTGCTTTTGAAGGGAGGTATTGGTGAGAAAGTACGGGTTTTTCGTTGCGACGCACTTCAAGTGTTATGGGCTCTGCGGTACAGGTTCGGCAATATGCACTACTTGTATCATGGTGATTTGCTAGGCGCTGATTACGCGCCGGCTCTGCGCACTATTGTATTTGGTGCAGGTACTGGTGGCGAGCGCGCGTTGGCCAATCTGAGCGGAGGGTTTCATGCTGTCGCTGTGTGCGACAATAATACCAAGCTGCACGGTGGTCAATTCTGTGGTCTGCCCGTCATCAGCCCTGTTCAATTAAAGCAGGACATCGACACTATTGATTGTATTATTGTTGCCAGCACATTCTTTCATGAGATTAAAGCTAAGCTGACGGAAGATCTAGGAATACCTGCGACAAAAATCAGCCGGGCGTCTTATGCTTGTATTACTCAACCTTACCCGTCGGGAGTCACCGCTGCACTCACTACTGCCTTAGTTATACCTATAGCATTCATTGTGGCAATAGCGCTGATAGCTCTGCTGATACTAGTGCCGTTTTAAGGAGTACTTCACTGTGCTGCAATAGTTTTAACAGATCTGAAGTCGCAAATGGCATGATAAAATTACCCGCTCTGTCAGGATGAAACATTTCATTTGTATGGCTATAAATTTGTGAGAAATTGATTTTAGCTTGCAGAGCCTCGTTCAGAGGTAGTTGTTGCAATAAGCTTTGCGCTTGTCGCAGGGTAGAACTCAAATGAGAAAGCTCTGTTGAGGATTGCACCATTTCCAGTAATGCGGGCAAGGTAAAACTACATGCAAGCCCATGGGGCAGGGCATAGTGGCTAGTGAGAGGGTAACTAATCGCGTGGGCGATAGCTGTCTTTGTTGTGCTAATTGCCAAACCAGCTAATAAACTGGCCATTTGCATTCCCTGACGAGCCGCAAAATTGGATGGGGTGATTAATACTGTTGTGAAATGAGTCGCCAACAGGGCAATAGCTTGTTTGGCATAGGCTTCACTAATGGGCGTACTGTGTTTGTTCCATAACGATTCAAGGCTATGCGATAAAGCATCTAAACCTGAATACAACGTTTCATCGATTGGCAGGCTCAAGGTTAGGCTTGCATCCAGTAATGCGATATCCGGATAAACACTGTCGCTGGTTAACGAGTGTTTTTGTTTGTGTCTGTTATCCCAAATAGTAGCGAAAGGCGTTACTTCAGAGCCAGTACCTGCAGTAGTTGGAATTAACAACAGTGGTAGCCTGGAATTCGGTTGTTTAATGCTTTTTTCTCGAAATAATTTATTTAGAGGTGAACGTTCGGTTTTAGCCAACGACTGCATTACTGCCATGGCTTTTGCTGCGTCCATGGCACTACCTCCTCCAAGGCCTATCACAGCCGCAATGGGTTGCTTTGAATAGTGGTTTATCCAGCTATCTATAGTGTCAATGTCTGGATTAGCTGTGACTTCATCTATAACTAGTAGCTTCAGTGGAGAAAGCCATTCAGCCAATTGTGCTGTTATTCCGCGTTTGGTAAAGCCTGCCGTGGTTATCAGTACGATAGAGTCTTGGGGTTTAATCTGCTCGGTAGGCAGAATTAGCTTTAAAGAAGCTAGCAAAGTTTCCTGCAAAGGCCCATTACTTATACGAATGGGTTGGTGGTGAGTCCAAATATCAGTGGTTGACATGATCAAGGTGTTCCATAAAAGCCTGCTTATTTTGTTCAGGGGTATTGTGAGGTCTAGCTAGGTTTGTTCTAGAACCACAAGCAATGCTTATTTCTAACAGATTGGGGCCAGCTGCAGCCGCACACTCTGGCCATAGCCCGTTTAATTCTTCGGCTGATGATGCCCTAAAATAGTGACGATAGCCAAGAGCTAGTGCCATCGATTGCAGATCGATATTGCCAGCAACCGTCCGCTGACCACCAACAGACTCATGAGCACAATTATTCAATACTACATGCAGCAAGTTGCTAGCTTTACTTTGCCCTATTATAGCTGCGGCACCAAGATGCATCAGCAGGGCACCATCACCGTCAAGGCAAGTGACCTTTTTATCAGGTCGTGATAGCGCAAGTCCCAGAGCTATTGAGCTGGCATGACCCATAGAACCTACCGTTAAAAAATCTCGCTGAGCTTGGCCAGCTTGTTCTCTTAATTCATAGAGTTCGCGTGAGGTCTTTCCTGTTGTCGCTATCATAGCTGTGTCAGCGTCAGATAAATCCAATAGCGTTTTAAGAGCAGCTTCTCTGCTAAACGTGCTGACGGGTGTTGTATCCTGAGCCGATTTATAACTTACGAAGGTGTCTTTATGAACCAATAATGCGACTGGACTCTGAGTCTGCTGCATTATTGTTGTTGCTTGTAAAAGCAAGTCCTGAACATCACTTTGTGCATTCAGACTAAAATACGGAACCCCTAATAGTTCCAGCATTTGTGGTGTGATCCTGCCTTGTTTTATGTGCTGCGGCTCATCTTTCACTCCGGGTTCGCCACGCCAGCCGATAACAAGCAGGGCAGGAATGCGGTAAACCTCTGCATCTGTCAGTGAGGTCAGAGGATTCACCACATTACCTAATCCAGAATTTTGCATATACACACAAGCAGGCTTACCGGTACCAAGGTAATAACCTGCCGCCATAGCTAAAGCATTACCTTCGTTTGCTGTGATGGTGTGTTGGCTTTTGGGCAAATTATCTTCTATATACGCACAGAAACTTTGTAATAAAGAGTCAGGCACTCCGGTAAAAAAGCTAATGCTAAGCTTATCCAGCTCGGTAAAAAAAACTGCTGGGCTTATCATTTACTTTCCTCCCGGGATTAACTCAAGAATTTGCTTAATAGGCATCATGTCGGCATCGGCTTCTGCTGAACGGCTATACGTCAGAATAGATTGTGCGGTTTTAACCATGGCGGGATAGGCACTGCGCAATAATTGATTTGCGTAAATTACTACATTAACACCATGAGCCATCAGCTCCTTTTCCGTCACTTTGTTATAGCTAGATGGTACTGCTACCAGAGTTTTACGATTTTCTAACTGGTTATATATTTTGCAGAAATCAAAAACTTCATCGGGCGTTTTGTCTCTACTGTGGATCATAATGCCATCTGCACCAGCATCAAGAAAAGCTTTAGCTCTTTCTATTGCATGCTCAACACCCTTACCCAAAATTAGGCTTTCAATGCGAGCAATAATCATAAAATCACGGGTAGCTTGGGCATTTTTACCTGCGCGAATTTTGGCGCTAAAGTTTTCAATACTATCTTGAGTTTGCTCAACATCAGTGCCAAATAATGAGTTTTTCTTCAAGCCGGTTTTATCTTCAATAATCACCGCAGACACACCAAGCCGTTCTAGCGTTTTTACGGTAAATACAAAGTGCTCGGTTTTACCGCCGGTGTCACCATCATAAATAATGGGTTTAGTGGTCACTTCCAGTACTTCGTTTAATGTCACCATGCGTGATGATACATCTACCGCTTCAATATCAGGCTTACCTTTTCCGGTTGAATCCGTCAGGCTGCTGCCCCACATACCATCAAATTCTTGCAAGCCATTTGGTGTATTTACTTTAGTGTTTTCAATAATTAAACCAGACAATGCGTTGTGAATATCTAAAAAACGCAGTAAGGGTTTCGCGGCTAACATGCGACGTAATGAGCGCAAACGGACATCTGGCGTAGTACCAATTTCTTTCATGGCTGCATGCAAACGGGTGGAGGAAATACCTTGGGTGTAGGGCACCTCAACGAGTTTACCGCCCCATTGTGCTAAGGCATCAATTACCCGCTGCCTCGTTTTCGCTTGCACGCCTTCTTGCCAGTCGTCGCCATGAACAACAAAATCCGGCTTTAATAGTTCTAAATTAGGCACATAATCTAAGGTGGTTTGTGGGATAACTTTACTCACCCCTTTAATGTTTTCTACTACGATTTTTCGTTGCTCAAAGGTCATAAAAGGTACTCTTTTATAACTAGCAATAGCTTGGTCCGTTAATAGGCCAACCACTACGTCACCTAATTCCGCGGCTTTTTTCAGAATATTCAAATGGCCAGGGTGAACTAAATCTGCACTCATACCGACATAAACTGTTTTAGTCATACTTATTCCAAATTTAATTAAATGATGTGCGCTAAACACTTATCGGCTTATCGGGTGAATTATTTAGTGCGTTAATTATTTAAACGCATAATGTAATTCTTAATGTCAATGGTAAGAGATTATGCCGTACTGCCGGCATCAACAGTAATTGTTGTGCCGGTAATGGCGTTGGCTTGCTCGCTTAATAGATACAACACTGCGCTAGCTGCGTCATCGGGCGTAGCTAAACGGCCCAGTGGGCTGCGCCGCTTGACGCTTTCTAACTTGTCGCCTTGCAAGCTATTAGTCATTTCTGTTTGCATATAACCAGGTGCAACACAATTTACTGTAATGCCGGCTTTGCCTACTTCGCGGGCTAATGACTTAGTAAAGCCTTCTAAAGCTGCTTTACTGGCCGCATAAACACTTAAACCATTAAAGCCAGTGCGGGCAATGATGGATGAAATATTAATAATTCGGCCAGTTTGATTAAGTAACATCGGTCTAAGTAAGTATTTGCTTAGCAAGATAGGCGCTTGAATATTGAGATTAAGTAAGTTACTTATTTCAGAGTTGTGCATTGTTGCTAGTACGCCATCATAGCCTACTGCTGCATTGTTAATAAGTGCGTAGGGTCGGCCATACTGTTTAACCATATCAGCACATAACGCTTGAATATTATCAAGCAGGCTTAAATCTATCGCGATAAAATGCAGCTGGGTATTGTGCTGTTGTAGCTGTATTAGTTTATCGCTTAGCGTTCTGGCTAGAGCTAACACTGTGTAGTTAGCTAGCAGTAGCTGCTGGCAAATAGCTAAGCCTAAACCTCGGCTAGCGCCGGTAACAATAACTAACTGACTCATTATGATTCTCTCTCTTGAGTTTGCCGGTTTAGCTTGCCGCTAGCATTAGTGGTTAACGTGCTAACAAAATTAAATCGTGTAGGTACTTGGTAGCGTAGCAACTGCTGCTGACAGTGCTGCAGTAACTGTCGTTTTATTTCTGCGTTATTTTTAGCAATATACTCAGCGCTAGTGCTGGTGCGGTTATTGACATGATTGATAACAATATCAGCTACAACCAGCTGGCCCAGTACACTGCTGGCTTTAGCATACACTTTAGTTTGCAGTACGGCGGGGTGTTGTAATAGTACTTGTTCCACTTGCTCTGGGTGCACCTTATTGCCACCAACATTAATGACGCCGCTAGCTCGACCTAAAAAAAACACTCTGTCATGCGCTATGCTAACCAGATCAGTGGTGTCAATAAAACCGTGTTCGTTTTGTAACGCCGCTAAGTGTAAATCTGATGAGCAGGGCGTTTTTAACCAAAGATGCTGCTTATCATCGATTTTAAACCTTATACCGTTTGTTTTTTCGCTTAACCAACTAACGGGAAAACCAGCTTGTTTGTCAGCAACGGCGAAGCCAACTCCAGCTTCAGTAGAAGCATAGATATGCAGTAGTTTAGCGCTGGGAAATAAAGCTGATAGTGTATCAAGCAGCACTTGATCGGCTATTTCACCACCAAGTGTTAGTTGCTGTAATGATAATGTATTTAATTGGCCGGTCATCAGTAATTGGCGCCATAACGATGGCGTTGCTGATATGGCATTAATAGCATGCTTTTGCATTAAAGCAATACGTTGCTCTGGCTCACCGATGCTGCAGTCAGTAACGATAGCGCCCGACACTATACTTTGCAGTAATACCTGCAAACCAGCAAAACGTGTGGCTTGATAGCATAGAGCCCAATGTAAGTTAGTCGTTGCTGATATTTTTATTGCACGACTTAAGCTATTAAAACTATGGTTTATCCATTTGGGAGTGCCGGTTGTGCCTGATGTTGCTAAATACCACTGAGTTTGTGCGTCATCTTCATAATTCTGTTTTAGGCTTGAAACACTAACGGGAGTATCAGTAGGCCAATGTATTGTGGATTCTGGTAATAGCAGGGTTGGCTCAGGTAGCAAGTACAGTGCGTTGCACCAGCCATCAAAAGCAATTAACGCAACACTAAAGTCATTTAGGTTGCTATATGACAAAGCAACGGTTTGTTGCTGTAAATAAGGGTGTAGCTGCCTTAGCTGCAATGCTTGCTCAATAAGCTGTACATAGCTGGTATCACGTTCATCATTTATGGCTAAAGTTTGATAATTTGCTTGTATTAGCCTTTGTAGCAGGTTCATGGCTAGTTTCCTGTACCCAGAGCTTGCCGATAAATATTGACAAATTCAGCAAAAGTACGTGGATACACGGCAATTTGCATTTGGCTAAAGGGATCTATTTCTAAATCCTCTTCTAATTGCGCCACTAACATGGCAAAACCTAAAGAATCTAACCCGCTTTGCAGCAGCACGGTGTCATCGCTAATATTTTCAATTAATTGACAGTTAGCAATAATAGCCACTTGTATTAGCGTGTTACGAATAGCTTGCTCTAATTCCATGTTGTTAACCCACTCATCTTTATTAGCCTACTCATGTTTAAATTCAATTAAATTGGCTGCAGCTACTATCTGCTTCGGTATTTTTGCTAATATGTTGCTCCGGTTTTTCCGCCAGTCTGCCAGTTGATAGTTAAAGGTCATTACGCTATAGGCTTGGTTATTTCTGACTCCAGCATAGTCACCTTGGTTGATAAGTTGATAATCAAACAGTGTATGCATTTTTATTACCGAGTGGTTAAATGATAATACCTCGGCTTGCAGTGTAAGTATGCTGTGACAACGTGCGGCATAATCAAGGGCCGCAATTTCTAATAGTAAGCCAGAACCAGGCCACACTTGCTGATCACCAATATAGCAGCCCCATTCTAAAGTACTGTCTGCGATAAGCGTAAAGTACAGCGTACCTATAGGGCGGTTATTTTGCCAAAGTATCAGGTACGTTTTTTGACTATCTTGCTGTAATTGCTTAAACCATGCTTGATGCTCAGGCCAACTTATTAAGCGGTCATTGTGCATATTCGCTCTAATATGCGGCAAATTTCGCCAGTGCCAAACCTGCTGCAGTTCATGCTGTGAAAGTGGCGTAAAGCGATTATGTAGCACATCTTTTAACTGCATTATTTTAATGTTCTTATTTCGCGTTCAACCATAAACGCCTCTGCTGCGGCTAAACCAACGCAGCTACCGCGATATCGCTGCTTTGCTGTTATGGCTTGTAACGAGCGGCTATGCGGCCATGGTCTAAGCTCCGCTTCATAACAAGTTAATGCTGCTGTTATTTGGGAAATTACACTACTAATGTCGATAAACAGATTGGGCCGAAATGCAGGGTCTGTGCCTGCGCTCCATTCAGTGCTGCTGGGCACTTCAAAACAGTATATTGCTTGCACCGATTGCTCGGGGTGTGGTCGACACGCTGTTAATACCGCTTGATAAGTAAGGCGATGGTCAATGTTGAGATCATAACCAAAATGGGTGTAAATGGTGTCAGGCTTCAAAAGTTTAAGTGCTTGCTCTAGTGTTTGCACAATATCAAGTAAGGGTACTGAATCCATTTTATTATCTGGAAAATCTAAAAAGGTAATGGATGCTGCGCCTAGTACCGACAATGCAGCATGTGCAGCAGACTGTCTAGCTTGGTGTTGTGGTGTTGCTTCTATACGAGAGTTTTCGCCATCGGCCATAAAAATGACATGAACTTTATCACCAGATTGATGATGCAACGCAATGGCACCAGCACAGCCAAGCACCTCGTCATCGGGATGAGCAGCAACAATGACAACGGTTTTCATAGCGGCTTTCCTATAAGCGGATGAAATTGCACTTTAGCCTGTAGTGTACCATCTGTACAAGGTTCCGCTTGAGTGAGTTCTAACTTCCAATTACCGTATTCTATGTATGCGTGAGGATAGTTATTCGCATCCAGCATGCGAATAAAATCATACAGTTGCTCTGGGTTTAAGTTCGGTGGCAATTCACTTTGGGCTGGAGTTCGGCGTTGAAAAATAGTGGCAGTGCCTTGTTGTGGTTGCGGTTGCGGGTTAACACTAACTATAAGGCGTATTATCTGGTAAACCAGTAGTGACGCACGCTGGTATATTTGCTGGGCCGTACCATTTAGTTCTAGCGGTACTTTTGCATAAACATCACCACTATCTAATTCACTGGTCATTTTTAGGGCAGATAGCATAGTTTTTTTATGGCCAAGACTGATTAAATTTTGTAATGGGCTACCACCTCTACCATAAGGCACGTCTGTCATATGAAAACAGACACATTGGTACTGGCTAGTAATGGCATCGGGTACATGCCAACTCCAGTGGGGAAAGAAGATATAATCAGGTTGTAATTTATCCAGTAACGCAACCGTAAGTTGTTCAGGTTGACTAATTAAATGCCAAGTGCCGGGTAATTCTGGTGCGTGAAGATGAAAAGCGTCGATATTCCAGCTTTTAGTTGTTGCTACTAGATAATTCATCGGCTGTGCTTCCTTAACGAATAACCGGCGTTAGCCTAAATGATCCCAAGTTAACGCCGTGCCTTTACTTAGGTTAACTTTAACTGGTTTGCCAAGAAATATGGGTAAGTATTTAGGCTCTAGACCAAGCCCGGGGCGCACTGAGCGTAAGTTTTCTCTGGTAAAAACATCTCCAGCTTGCATATCTTCGGCAATATACAATGAACGTCTAAATTTACGTGATGCTTGTTCTTTTTCTGTACCGCCGTAAGTCACTTTACCCAGTGCTACCGCGGCGCGTTTGCATTCTTGTACTAATGCGGAAAATTCAGCTGGCTCTAATGAAAACTCGGCATCTACACCACCCTCGGCTCTATCTAAAACAAAGTGCTTTTCAATGACAGTAGCGCCAAGTACAACACTAGCTACGGCGACACCAATTCCTGCGGTGTGATCAGATAAACCCACTTGGCAGCCAAATAGCTGAGCGAGGTGTGGAATAGTGGCTAAGTTGGCATCAATTGGCTCGGCCGGATAATGGCTGGTGCATTTTAGTAAAATTAATTCTTTACAACCATTGGCCCGTAATACTTCGACCGACTCAGCCAATTCAGATTGGCTGGCCATGCCAGTTGACATAATTACTGGCTTACCGGTTTTAGCCACCGCGGCTAACAGTGGATGATCACTATTTTCAAAGGAAGCAATTTTATAACAAGGAACATCCAGAGATTCTAAAAACGTTACCGCCGTTAAATCAAAAGGCGTGCTAAAGGCAAGCATGCCAAGTTCTTTAGCGCGGGCAAAAATAGCCTCGTGCCATTCCCATGGCGTATAAGCAATTTGATATAACTTATATAAAGAGGTGCCATGCCAGAGACTATTTTTATCTTCAATGTAAAACTCACCCGTATCAATATCGAGTGTCATAGTGTCGGCAGTATAGGTTTGTATTTTTATCGCATTTGCACCGCACTTAGCTGCGGCATCAACCATAGCTAAGGCTTTATCGAGTGATTGATCGTGGTTGCCAGATAACTCTGCGATGATAAAAGGCGGATGCTTAGCGCCAATAGCATGTTGACCCAGTTTAATGGTTGCCATCTAGTCCTCGTATTATCTGTAAAATATGTTGCACTACTAACGGCGTGCCAACGTTTGCTGGTACTACAGCTGCCGCTTTTTCGCTTATTTCATCCAACAGTGCTGGTTGAGACAGGTAGTAGCTAAGTTGCTCTGCAAAGAACTGCGCTGACATTTCAGCAGCCTGACCCAACCAAACACAAGCGCCAAGGTGGTCAAGATATGCCGTTGTCGCCTGCTGATTTTCGGCAACGGTAACAACCAGACCTGGCAGGTTACAAATACATCGTTCCCAATGACTAGCTCCACCGGCACCAAGCATGAGTCGTGCTTTATGCATTAATGTCGCCATGTAGTTGCATTGAATATGCAGCTTCACATTGGGCAGGCTCGCTACTTGTTGTTCAATCTCAGTGCGCCACGGATTATTCGCCCCAATTACTATATCGGCCGTTATCGGCGTAAGCTTTAATTGTTGTAAAGCTGCAATCGCTAAGCTGGTTAAATTTTGCTCATCACTACCGCCAAACCCAATCAGAATATGTGAATCAGAGCGCGGCTCAGTACTTTGATAAAATTCTTGACGTAACAAGGCATAGCGTGGGCCTAGCAACTGCAAGCAATGTTTTGGTAATAACCCCGCATAGCGTTGTTCTAGTTTGGGGTATAAATTCTGGTCTAACAGAATATCGCAATCGTGCGCTCTGTTCGCTAAGTCGTCGATGACCATTATCTGTTGACAACGTTGACGTAAAGCCAAACAGTAGGTTTTAGCTAGTTTATAATGATCAACGACTAATAGCTGATACTGCTGAGTAAGTTGCGCTAGTGTTTGTTTGGCATCCTTTACTTCATCTTCAGCAGTGCCAGAAAGACTAAACACCACAAAGCCTTGCTCAACAACATAATCAATTAAATTGCCGTCAGTTTGCCGACAAACAAAGTGACAGCTCATGCCTTGCTGCTGTAATGTTTTTGCTAGCGTTAAGCAGCGCATGATATGGCCAGAGCCAATGCGAATCGATGCGTCGGCGCGAAATAAGACCTTCACTTTATGCCTTTGCTTGCTGTAGTAATTGGTAGAGTAGTTCTGCGTGTTGCCAGTCTTCCGGTGTATCAATATCTTGCACTAGCTGATCCGGCAGCACCAGCATTTGGCTATTGTTGCCAAATACTGGCTGTTGTGTAAGCCAAGCTTCTGTTCTACCGAAATAAAACTGGCCAGCATCATGAAATGTGGGTGTTAAATCTTGCGACCGTTTAGCTATGCTGCTGGTATCAAATGGCGCAACGCCCGTTTCGGTTTGCACTAAAGCGCGTTGGATCGGAAAAGAGAAACGTGCGGCCGAAAAAACATAATTAAGAGATGCTGTTGCTTGTAGCATTTGCCATGCTGTCGTTAACAAATTAGCCTGTAATAGCGGTGTTGTAGCATAGATGCAGCAGCAATATTCAGGAGTAGTGCCCTGGTGTTGTAATTGTTCCAGCTCATAGCGGATTACGGCGCTAGTGCCGGTATAATCATCAGCCAGTGCTGCTGGGCGCAGCGCTAGCGTTTCTGCACCATATTTTTGGGCTATTGCAGCAATTTCTATATCATCAGTGGAGACAATTACACGCTCAAAACAACCACTATGTAGTGCAGCTAAAATAGGGTAGGCCAGCATTGGCTGGCCAGCAAATTGTTTAATATTTTTTCTAGGTATACGCTTACTGCCACCGCGAGCCGGAATAATAGCCACATTCATGCTAATAACTCAGCCAGTTTATCGGCAATATATTGCTGCTGCTCGCCAGTTAATTCCGGGAACATCGGCAGGCTGATAATGCGCTCATAAAAATCTTCCGCAACAGGAAAATCGCCCCAGTCAAAGCCCAGTTGCTGATAGTACGGCTGGGTGTGAATGGGAATATAATGCACATTGACGCCTATACCGGCCGCTCTTAAGCCATCAAACACAGTTTTACGTTTGGTTTTGTCATTTAAGCGGACAATATATAAATGCCAAGCGCTAATGTTGTCGTCGTCTTGCGCGGGCAAGCCAAGCGGTAGTTCATTGAGTAAACGATTATAGTTGGCAGCCAATAGCTGACGCTTTTGAATAATAGGTAACAAACGCATACTTTGACTAAGCCCTAAAGCGGCCTGAATGTCTGTCATACGATAATTGAAGCCTAAAGCTAGCTGCTGATAATACCATGCACCGTGGCTAGGCTCGGTCATTAGCGCTTCATCGCGGCTAATACCATGGCTGCGTAATAACCACATTTTATCGGCTAACTCGGCATTATTGGTCAGTGCCACACCACCTTCCGCGGTCGTAATAATTTTTACTGGATGAAAACTGAACACGGTAATATCGCTGTAGCGACATTGGCCTACGGCTTCGTCTTGATAACTTGCGCCAACGGCATGTGAGGCATCTTCAATAATGTTAAAACCAAATTCATTGGCTAAGTAATGTATTTGCTGCATATCGCAACTGGCACCGGCTAAATGCACGGGTATCACCACTTGCGGCAGAGTATCATTATTGCGTGCCAGCTCTAATTTTTGTCGCAGTTTATCAACGGCCATATTGCCACTGTCAGGCTCTATATCAACAAAGTCGACGCTGGCGCCGCAGTACCTTACACAATTAGCTGAGGCGACAAAGCTAATCGGTGATGTCCATACTCTGCTGCCTGGGCCAACACCCAGCGCCAAGCAAGCAATATGTAGTGCTGAGGTTGCACTATTTACTGCAATAGCATATTGCGCGCTAACCAGATCACATAAGCGCTGTTCAAACGCTGGTACAGCTGGCCCTTGGGTTAAAAAGTCGCTGTGTAGTACGTCGGTTACTGCATCAATATCAGCTTGAGTAATGTGCTGGCGGCCATAAGGGATCACGGTTGAGCTTCCTGGTTAAGTTGGTGCATTTGTTCTACTGATAAAAAGTCAGGGTTAGTATTTGATGCATACTCGTAACCGGGAGCGACTAACTTACCTTTTTCGTGTAAAGCATTACTCGAAAAATCATTAGTACGATTAAAAAACTTGATGGCGGGCGCAATGACAAAATGATCATCAAATTCATAAGTGTGATAGGACATATCGCCGGGGCACATCATTTCATGTAGTTTTTCGCCAGGACGTATACCTACTTGTTTAATCGGTATATTAGGTGCCATTGCCTTCGCCAAATCGATAATACGAATAGACGGTATTTTCGGCACAAAAATTTCGCCACCTAACATGCGCTCAAAATTCTTTAAAACGAAATCAACCCCTTGCTGCAGGCTGATCCAAAATCGGGTCATTTCAAGGTGAGTTATCGGAATGTGGCCACTATTATTGTTAATTAGTTGCTGAAAAAACGGCACTACGGAGCCTCGCGAGCCCACCACATTGCCATAACGCACTACAGAAAAACGCGGTTTGCTGCCGCCGGAGATATTGTTAGCAGCAATAAATAGCTTATCGGATGCCAATTTAGTGGCGCCATATAAATTAACCGGGTTTGCCGCTTTGTCAGTAGATAGGGCAATAACCTTTTCGACACTGTTTTCTATCGCGGCGTTGATAACGTGTTCTGCGCCATTAATATTAGTTTTAATACATTCCATTGGGTTATATTCCGCTGCGGGCACCTGCTTTAGTGCAGCCGCATGAATAATGAAGTCTACGCCGCGAGTAGCAAGAATAAGCCGCCTTTCGTCACGAACGTCACCAATAAAATAACGCATGCAGCTTTGATTAAATTTTTGCTGCATTTCGTACTGTTTTAATTCATCACGCGAATAAATAATAATTTTTTTCGGCTTAAAACGAGTAAGTAGCGTTTCGGTATATTTATGACCGAAGGAGCCAGTACCGCCGGTAATTAAAATTGTCTTGCCGTTAAACATAACTTGTCCTCGCAAAGCACTGAATCTGTGCAATACCGTTGTAACTCAACACTAGCATAAATGATGCCTAAACAGCTAACGTATTCAGTTTAAACGCTTTAATAGTAGTATATGACGTATTATTTAGGAAAATATTATTTTCTGGCGGTTAGAAGCCATGTTGGCTAAACTATAACCAGTTTAACCATAGCGTGGTGCCATAATGAAACTGAATACTCCCGGTAGTTTAAGTACCTTAAATCAGGCACAGTTACAGCAAGAAAACTTGCTAAAAAAATTGGCGACGGCAAAACGTATTAATAGCGCAGCTGATGATGCGGCAGGCTTGCAGATTGCCAATCAGCTAAGCAGCAGTATTAATGCTAGTGCGCAGGGAGAGCGTAATTTATACGACGGCATGTCGTTAGCTAGGGTGTATGAACAAGGCTTGCAAGGTATTAATGATAATTTAGGCGAACTTAACCGCTTAGCCGTTGCCGCGGGTAATGGTATTTATGGCGCACAAGAGCGAGCAGCTTTGCAAGCAGAGGCTGATCAATACACCGCTAATATTAAACAGACTATTGATACCACTGAATTTGGCGGCAAAAAACTGTTTGGTCAAGACGGCTCGTTAAATTTTGGTACTGGCTCAGGCAATATGAGCTTTAATACCGCCGATGTAGAAGCGGGCTTAACTGCACAAAATGCGTTTAGTATTAATTTAAGCTCGGCAAGTGCTGCTGCCTTGTCGCTTGAGAATATTAAAGCCTCTTTAGATTACGTTTCGGGCTTACAAGCCGAAGCTGGCGCATCCATTAATAGCTTTAGTTCTGCCGCTAGTAGTTTAAATGGCCAGCAAATAGCTACGTCAGCAGCACGCAGCCTAATTGAAGATTTAGATTTTGCCCGAGCTACTAGCGATAAAGTAGCCGCTGATATATTAGGCAAAACATCAATTAGTGTGGCGTTACAAGCTAGAGTACAACATCAACAAGCCTTGGACTTGTTAAGCTAAAACTATTATCTAACGCTATTTTTTTGACACCGCGTCAAAAAAATAGCGTATTATCTTGCAAGCTGTATTATGCGAAGTACAATGAAATTAAAAGCATAATAAAAGCAGTCGCATGTCAAACACACCTTTACTGTATATTGTTGATGAGCAAAGCCCCCGTAGCAGCAGGCTAAGTACTGTGCTGAGCTTTATTCATGAATCGCATCAGCTACTGACATTAGCCAATTTACAGCAGCGGCTAGCAACTAATACGCCGGCGGTAGTATTGCTGGGTGCACTGGAAAGCCAGCAGCATGCAGAGTTATTACAACGTTTTCCAGCCACAGCATTTTTATTACTTGGTGAAACACTACAGCCTTTGCTTTGCAATGCTAATGCGGTGGGGCTGCTAAGTGAGCCATTTTCTTACGCTACTTTAACTCAGCTGTTAAGAGACAGTCAGCAGTATCATCGGTTGTTGCCTCTGCAACGTCAGCATGACAGTTCAGTTAAGTTTGACGGCATGGTGGGCACATCAAACAGCATGCAGCAAGTTCGCTTTCTTATTCAACAAGTTGCTAAAACGGATGCTAACGTTCTGATACTTGGCCCCTCAGGCACGGGTAAAGAGGTTGTAGCACGTAATATTCATCTGTTATCGCATCGCTCAGATGGGCCTTTTGTACCTATTAACTGTGGTGCTATTCCTGCTGAGTTACTAGAGAGTGAGTTGTTTGGCCATGAAAAAGGCGCTTTTACCGGCGCAATATCTACCCGAAAAGGCCGTTTTGAATTAGCTCAGGGCGGCACGCTGTTTTTAGATGAAATTGGTGATATGCCCTTACCGATGCAAGTTAAATTACTGCGCGTGTTACAGGAACGTACTTACGAGCGAGTGGGCGGGACTCAGGCGATTAAGGCCGATGTGCGAATAGTAGCAGCTACGCATCGTGATTTAGAGCAGATGATTGCTGAGGCTAGTTTTCGTGAAGATTTATACTATCGATTAAACGTATTTCCTATTGATACGCCAGCGTTAAGTGAACGGGTTGACGACATACCGTTATTAATTAGTGAGCTACTAAAACGCCAAGAAAAGTACAGCCAAACTCGAGTTAAATTTACCGAATATGCGATGCAAAGTTTACAGCTGCACAGCTGGCCAGGCAACGTACGAGAGCTGGCTAATCTGCTGGAACGCATGGTAATAATGTATCCAGATCAAGTAGTTGATGTTGCTGAGTTACCTCATAAATATCGACACTTAGACGTTGAAAGTTATGTACCGCAATATCCAGAAAGCTTACAAGAGCGAGATTTAATTAACGAGCTGTTTCAATCGGATAATGACGACGATAGTGAAACAACGGTTACTGATTTTGAATTAGATGGTTTTGAAACATTACCGGAGCAGGGCATAGATTTAAAAGAATACTTAGCCGAATTAGAAATTCGTTTTATATCACAGGCACTAGAACGACATGAGTTTGTCGTGGCGCGTGCAGCTGAAGTATTAGGTTTACGTCGCACTACCTTAGTAGAAAAGATGCGAAAATATAATCTTGGTAAAGACGAGTAAATAGCGCTGTCAGGAAGTTGACACAGCTAAGCCCATAAGATGTAACTAAAAATTTATGGCACAGAGCCTGCATCATACCCTCTGAGATTAGTGTTTCAGGGGGACGTATGACTTTAGCAGCTGCATTGCATTTTTCGCCGCTTAACCGTAAACATCACAATGTACCGGATGCTATTAGCGATGCGCGTCAGCCATTGGCATTGTTTTCAGCCCCGCCACTGGATCCGGTATTACAAGCCTTACCCGCTGCAGTTATTTTACTAGACCAACGTGGTGTGGTTTATCAAGCTAACCCGGCGGCAATTGCCATGTTGGGCGAACCGCTTATTGACCAAGCTTGGTTTACCGTTATTAATCGCTGCTTTAGCCCCCGAAATGACGACGGTTTAGAGGTGTCGTTAAAAGATGGACGCCGAGTTAAATTACAAATTAGTGCCTTACTTACGCATTCGGAATATACCCAGTCAGGCCAACTTATTATGCTGACGGATTTAACCGAAACGCGACAGTTGCAAAGCCGCTTAAGTCATCTACAGCGCTTGTCTACGCTAGGCAAAATGATGGCAACCTTAGCACATCAAATTCGCACACCGTTGTCAGCTGCGTTGTTATATACACAAAATTTAGCCAACCCTCGAACAACGTTACAGGTGCAGCAGCAATTTCAACAAAAATTATTCTCTCGCCTGCAGGATTTAGAGCAGCAAGTTAATGACATGCTGCTGTTTGCGCGTAGCGGCAGTGCGCAGCAAGTTACCGTGTTTACGTTAGCTGAGCTAACTGAACAGTTAAATGCCGGTACTGAGGCATTATTGCAGCAACATAACGCCAGTTTAACTTTGCAATGCCCGGATGATTCACTACGTTTGCTTGGAAATAAAAATGCGTTGTCCGGTGCAATACAAAATCTGATACAAAATAGTATTCAAGCCACTGCAGCTGATGCAAGCATTACACTGCAATTTGCCGTGAGCCAAACAGATAGTGCGATGTTATCAATTAAACTTACCGATAACGGCCCCGGCATTAGCCAAGAGCTGCGCGATAGCTTATTTGAACCCTTTGTTACTTCGCGTGCACAGGGCACCGGCCTTGGCTTAGCCGTAGTTCAGGCAGTGGCGCATTCGCATCATGGTAGTGTGCATTATTTGCCAACTGCGCAGGGCGCATGTTTTGAAATGTTGTTGCCGTTACAGCAATTGAGCACAAAGGAGTACAGCCAATGAGCCAACGTATATTGCTGGTAGAAGATGATGCAGGTTTGCGCGAAGCCTTGCAGGATACCTTAATGCTGGCGCAGTATCAGGTGCTTGCTGCTGATAGCGCAGAGCAGGCGCTATTGCTATTAAAACAACATAAAGTGCAATTAGTTATTAGCGACGTGCAAATGCAAGGCGTATCTGGGCTGGTTTTATTGAAAACCTTACGTGAACATTACCCACAGTTGCCGGTATTAATGATGACGGCTTATGCCACGGTACAAGCCGCGGTAGAAGCCATACAGCTTGGCGCTATTGATTATTTATCTAAGCCTTTTTCACCCGAAGTGCTACTTAATACGGTAAGCCGCTATGTGAGCACTGAGCCGCAAAATAGTATTGAGCCCATTGTCGCTGCAGCTAGCAGTAAACAGTTATTGGCGTTGTGTGCCAAGGTAGCACGTACTGATGCCAGCGTGATGATCAGCGGGCCAAGTGGCTCGGGTAAAGAGGTATTAGCGCGTTATATTCATCAGTTATCAGAGCGCAGTAATGGCCCCTTTATCGCCATTAATTGTGCCGCTATTCCAGAAAACATGCTGGAGTCTACCTTATTTGGTTATGAAAAAGGCGCTTTTACCGGCGCCATTAATGCCTGCCCTGGTAAATTTGAGCAAGCGCAGCAAGGCACTATTTTACTTGATGAAATTACCGAAATGGATTTGAACCTGCAGGTAAAGTTACTGCGGGTATTGCAAGAGCGTGAAGTAGAGCGCTTAGGTGGGCGAAAAACGATCAAGTTAGACGTGCGTGTGCTAGCCACCAGTAACCGTAATTTAAAACAGGCAGTAGCGCAGGGCGAGTTTCGTGAAGACTTGTTTTATCGGCTAAACGTGTTTCCGCTAGCGTGGCCTGCATTGAGCGAACGCATTGAAGACGTTATCCCGCTGGCTGAACACTTATTACAGCGGCATTGCCAGATAAGCGGGCGCAGTCAAATGAGCTTAAGTAAAGAAGCTCGTCAGCGCTTGGTGCAATACAATTGGCCCGGCAACGTGCGCGAATTAGATAATGTTATCCAGCGTGCTTTAATCATTGCTCATGGCGATAGTATTACCGCTGATGACATTATGTTAGAGCAAATGGATATAAATGAACCGAATAGGGTTACCAACCATGAAGCCTCGTATTCTGAACCATTATTGCCAGCTGAAATATCCGCATCGCAGCCTGAATTAAATGATACGGCAAATGACGAGCAGGGCAGCTTTAAGCACAGCGTGTACGAGCAGGAGCACCGCATTATTTTAGCTACCATGAAAGCCTATAATAACCGCCGCAAAGATGTTGCCCAAAAGCTCGGGATCAGTGATCGCACCTTGCGTTACAAGCTAGCTCGAATGCGAGATTCAGGTATAGAACTACCGGCATAAAGTATTTTACAGCCCTCTTGATGAGGGCTTTTTTCTATATAAATTAAAAGCTTAATACTTGGCACGACTCCTGCTTTATTAAAGGTAATATAGATCGCAGCATTTTTTTGACAGGTAACGCTATGAATATTAAAGGTCAGGCTCTTTATGCAGAAATGCAGACCATGGCCGGTCAAGCTAGAGCGGTAGGTACTGAGCTTAAATTAAGAAATATTGAGCAGGTAAACCCAAGTCAAAGTGATTTTAGCTCAATGCTGACTAATGCTCTAAGCCAAGTAAATAACTTAGCGCAGGAAACAAGCACTATGCGCACTGCCGTTGAAATGGGCGATCCTAATGTGTCTTTAGCGCAGGTAATGATTGCTAGCCAGAAATCGTCACTGGCCTTTGAAGCAACAGTGCAAGTACGTAATAAGCTGGTTGAAGCTTATAAAGAAATCATGTCAATGCCGGTGTAATGAAGGAGTAAGTTGTGGCTGAAAATCAATCCACCGAGCTGACACTAACTGATAATGATTACAGCAGTGGTGAACAGCAGGAACAAAAACCCGGTTTTATGGGCTCGTTAGGCGGTACCGATTTGGTGCGCCAGATCACCATGATTGTGGCATTAACTATTTGTTTAGCCATCGCTATTTTAATTATTCTTTGGGCGCGGCAGCCAGAAATGCGACCATTAGGTGCGTTCCAAACTGCAGAATTAATTCAAACCCTCGATCATCTAGATAGCCAGAAAATTGGCTACTCTTTAGAAGGCAACACCATTTATGTGCCTGAAGATAAATTTCAGGCAATCAAATTATCTTTATCACGTGCTGGTTTAACCAAATCACCTTCGGATGGTACCGAGTTTTTATTACAAGACAGCGGCTTTGGTGTGAGCCAGCGTTTAGAAATGGAACGTTTAAAGCATAGCCGCGAACAGCAGTTATCTCGTACTATTGAAGAATTACAAAGTGTTGCTCGTGCGCGGGTGCTATTAGCTATTCCTAAGGAAAACGTGTTTGCGCGGGTAGAAAAACTGCCTTCGGCTACGGTATTAGTAACCGCGCGTGGCGGTACGGTAATACGCGATAGCGAAGTTGACGCTATCGTGGATATTGTCGCTTCTGCAGTACAAGGTTTATCACCATCACGGGTTACGGTAACCGATCAAAACGGCCGCTTACTAAATAGTGGCTCACAAGATGCCAGCTCGGCACGTACCCGTAAAGAATACGAGCTACAACGTACCCGAGAAGAAGAATATCGGCAGAAAGTTGATTCTATTTTAATGCCAGTACTGGGCTATGGTAATTACACCGCTCAAGTAGATTTGCATATGGACTTTACTGCGACTGAGCAAACGCAAAAACGCTTTAACCCAGATTTACCTGCAGTTCGCAGTGAGATGACAATAGAAGAAAACAGCGTCGGCGGTTTAAGTTCTGGCATTCCTGGTGCGTTGTCTAATCAGCCGCCTTTAAACTCCAATATACCGGAACAAGCTGCAGGAGGCACGGCTAAACCGGTAGTGCCCGGTCGCAACCATAAAGAAGCGACGCGCAATTACGAACTGGACACGACTATCAGCCATATTTCGCAGCAAAGTGGCGTGATCCGCCGTTTAAGTGTGTCAGTGGCCATTGATTATGTCGCCGGTGAGAACGGTGCGCCACAACCAAGAGCACAAGCCGAGCTAAATAATATTCGCCGTTTATTACAAGGTGGTATCGGCTTTGATGTGCAGCGTGGCGATATGATTGAAGTTATTTCCGTACCCTTTATGAAAGATGAAGTGGTACCGGTAGTCGCGCCAGCCTTTTATGAAGAAGAGTGGTTTGTGCGAGTTATGCGCCTAGCCATTGGTGGGCTGATTATTATCGTACTTATTTTAGCGATAGTTCGGCCAATGCTAAGAAAACTAATTTACCCTGAAGATACTAAAGAAGCCTATGACGACAACGCACTTAGTAGCGGTCTAGACTTAGGGGATGACACTATTGACATGCTAAACTCTAGTTTTGATGAGAGTTCAGTAGGCTTTGCACCAGATGGCACCTTAATGCTGCCAGATTTACACGGTGATGAAGATTTATTACGCGCGGTTCGGGCACTGGTTGCAAATGAGCCTGAATTATCCTCTCTGGTAGTTAAGAACTGGTTGGCTGAAGATGAGTAGCATAGAAGCGATAAAGCCTAGTTTTGATGTAGGCAAACTGGACGGTGTTGAAAAAGCCGCTATCTTACTGCTGAGTCTGTCAGAAGAAGATGCCGCGCAAATTTTAAAACACTTAGAACCCAAACAGGTACAAAAAGTGGGTTTGGCCATGGCGCAGATGACCGATCTGAACCAAGCCAAAATCAGCGCCGTGCACCGTTTGTTTATCGAACAAATTCAAAACTTTAGTACCATTGGTTTCCAAAGTGAAGAATTTATCAAGCGCGCATTAACTGCTGCACTGGGTGAAGAAAAAGCCGCCAACCTAATTGACCAAATTGTAATGGGTGGCGGCGCTAAAGGTTTAGATTCATTGAAGTGGATGGACTCTAAGCAGGTAGCCAACATCATCCGCAACGAACACCCGCAAATTCAAACTATTGTTTTGTCGTATTTAGAGCCTGAGCAGTCGGCAGAGATTTTGTCGCAGTTCCCAGAAAAAGTGCGGTTAGATTTAACCATGCGTATTGCCAACTTAGAAGAAGTTCAACCGGCTGCGCTGCAAGAGTTAAACGAAATTATGGAAAAACAATTTGCCGGTCAAGCAGGCACGCAAACTGCGAAGATGGGTGGCTTAAAAGCCGCGGCCGATATTCTTAACTATATGGATACCAATCTTGAAGGCCAGCTGATGGACTCTATTCGCGAACATGACGAAGAGATGGCGCAGCAAATTCAAGATCTAATGTTTGTATTTGAAAACCTAATAGATGTAGACGACCGAGGCATTCAGGTATTACTGCGTGAAATTCAGCAAGATGTACTAATGAAAGCCTTAAAAGGCACAGATGAAAACTTAAAAGAGAAAATTTTCAAAAATATGTCCAAACGCGCAGCCGAACTGCTGCAGGACGATTTAGAAGCTATGGGCCCAGTGCGGGTAAGCGATGTGGAAGCCGCACAAAAAGAAATATTATCTACGGCACGCCGTTTGTCTGATGCTGGCGAAATTATGCTAGGCAGCGGCGGCGGCGATGACTTCGTGTAAGCTAAACGAGACTGGCTATGACTGTTGATGCATTTAAGTATAAAAAGCCATTTTCACCTGACGATGATACCGAAGAGCAGCTGCAACATTGGCAAACTCCGGATCTAACGTCAGAGCGGCTGCGCGACAATACCCGAACCAATGCGTTAAATAAAACGCAAGCTGTAGCTAAAGCCCAGCAGCAACCTTTAAACGAAGAGCTTACTGTCAAACCTTTGACAGCCAGCGATATTGAGCAAATGCATCAGGCTGCCTACGATGAAGGTTTTGCCGAAGGGAAAGAAGACGGCTTTAGTAAAGGCTACGCTGAAGGGCGTGAGCAAGGGCAAACTGACGGTTTTACGCAAGGCCAAGCTGAGGGTAAAAAACAGGGGCTTGCTGATGGGGAAAGTGAATTAACCGAGCGCTTAGCACAATTAAGCCTAATGTTAGATCAATTGCAGCAACCATTGGCTAATGTTGATACGCAGGTAAAGCAACAGTTACTACAACTGAGCTTGGCGATGGCGCAAGCTGTTATTGGCGTTGAAGTTAAAACCAATGAACAGGTTATTCTGCAAGCATTATCAGAGGCCATTAGCTCATTACCCTTAGATGCAACGCAGCTCTTGATTAAATTAAATCCAGCCGATATCGCTATTATTGAACAAGCTTATAGTAAAGACATATTAACTGAACGCGGCTGGCAATTAAGGGCCGAGCCTGCTGTTGAGCAAGGTGGCTGTTTAGTAGAAACCAGCCGTTCTAGCGTTGATCGTTCTTTATCGCAGCGGGTACAAAGCAGTTTAGAACACTTTTTACAATTACAGCAGCATGCTAATTCTACACCTGATGTGGCGGAGTAAATATGGCCGGCAGTGATGTTTTAAGCCAATTTTTACAACAACAGCAAAGTTATGTGCATCGCTCTAAACCTGCAGTTTCTGGGCATTTGGTGCGTGTTGTTGGTTTAACATTAGAAGCAACTGGCTGCAGCGCTGCTATTGGTCAGCCTTGTTCGGTAGAAACGGCGCGTGGCGATATTATGGCCGAGGTAGTTGGCTTTGCTAACGACCGTATTTTTTTAATGCCTAAAGATGATGTGTCGGGTGTAGTGCCGGGAGCGCGTGTTACGCCACTACTCAATTTTAAAGGTGTACCGCTAAGCATGAATTTGTTAGGCCGAGTGATTGACGGTGTTGGTGCACCGCTTGATGGCAAAGGACCTATTGCTGCAGAGCATTATGGCGGCGCTAAAGGCAAGCCGATAAATCCGCTACACCGTCGACCCATTAAGCAGCCACTCGATGTTGGCGTGCGCTCCATTAATAGTATTCTTACCGTTGGTAAAGGCCAGCGTATGGGCCTGTTTGCCGGCTCAGGCGTGGGTAAAAGCGTATTGTTAGGCATGATGACACGAGGTACATCGGCCGACGTTATTGTGGTTGGTTTAGTGGGCGAACGTGGGCGCGAAGTTAAAGAGTTTATCGACGAAATTTTAGGTGACGAAGGTAAAGCTCGCTCGGTAGTAATAGCTGCACCGGCAGATGTATCACCCTTAATGCGCTTAAAAGGCTGCGAAACAGCAGTACAGGTAGCAGAATACTTTCGTGATCAGGGTATGGATGTCTTGCTATTAATCGACTCTATTACTCGTTATGCCCAAGCTCAGCGTGAAATCGCGTTAGCGGTTGGTGAACCGCCAGCAACCAAAGGTTACCCACCATCGGTATTTGCCAAATTACCGGCGTTAGTTGAACGTGCCGGTAATGGTAGTGGTAGCCAAGGATCAATTACCGCGTTTTATACCGTGTTATCTGAAGGTGATGATTTACAAGATCCGATTGCCGACGCCTCGCGGGCTATTTTAGATGGTCATATTGTTTTATCGCGCGTGCTCGCCGATAGCGGGCATTTTCCTGCGGTAGACATTGAAAAATCCATTAGCCGTGTTATGCCTGCTGTTACCAGTGCCGAGCATCAGAACATGGCCCGAGCAGTAAAGCAGTTGTACTCCAGCTACCAGCAAAGTAAAGATTTAATTGCCATAGGCGCTTACGTACGAGGCAGTGATCCCCAACTGGATAAAGCAATTGGCATGATGCCAAATATCAATCGGTTTTTACAACAAGGCATGCATGATGTCGTGACCTATGAAGACAGCCTACAAGCTCTAAATCTGCTAGTTCCTGCGCCAAGGAGTGATGCATTGTGATAAACCAACGTTTTAATATGTTGATTAAAATTCAGCAAGAACGAGAAGAACGGCTACAAGCACAGTTTGTGTCGGCCCAGCAGTTTTATCAGCAACAAGAGCAAAAATATCAAGGTTTGGCTAACTACCGTACTGAATATATTCAACAAAGCCAGCAGCAAGGTAGCCTAGGTATACAAAGCCGCCAATATAACCAGTTTGTTAATTTCATTGGCAAGTTAGATCAGGCAATACAACAACAGGGGCGAGCAGTACAGCAGGCTAAAAACGCTGCAGAGCAGCGTAAGCAAACCTGGTTAGCTATGCAAAAAAAACGTAAGGCGTTAGAGCTACTGGTTGAGCGTAATAACTTTGCTGAACTGCAAAAGCAGCTAAAACAAGAACAAAAAAATGCCGACGAATACGCCAGCCAGCAATTTATGCGCTTAAGAGCGCAAAGCTTAGAATAAAGCTGGCCTGAAAATTGAATGATTATAGTAACGGGCTAAGTAACGTATTAGCTTAATTAGCAAAACCGAACTGGTTGCATTGCATAAAGACCGTTTACGGGAGAGACCCATGACGCAAGGCTTACAGCTATCATTGCTGATGACAGGATCCGATATAGCGCTGGCGCCAGATGCTGCTTTGTCAGATGACGCGGCGCAAGGCCAAGGCATTATGTTTGGCCAAATGCTTAATGAGTTTACGCAACCGGCAAAAAATAGCCCTACTGAAGCAAAGCTAAGGTTATTGCCTGCCGATGTGAGTGAGCTATCGGTAATTAGTCAGGCTTTATTATTAGCCACAAACACCGATGTTAGTGACGAAGCAAGCGAAAATAACCCAACTGACGACAGCACATTGCTTGCGGCAAGCATCCTAGAGCAAATTGCGTTAAAAGACGGCACGATTAAAGCTGCCGCTTCTAAAGATGATATTCAACCACCACCGAATGACGGCAAAAACACGACTAATGCGGCCGCAGATGAAGTAACTCGTGAAGCGTTAACCGCAGCTGATGCTCAAACAAAGGGTGTTAACCCGTCAGCTAATGCGGCACTGGCAAATAGCAGCGAAAATACCGCCACTGATGCGAGTGCACAAAATGCAGCCAAATTACCCATAGCAGCACAAAGCAATAATACTGCTATTAAGGCGGAGTTAGATGCTAAAGCAGAGGTCAAAGCGTCAGGCGCAAAAGCAGACCATGCTAGCACCGCACGCTACAAAAGCACGGGTATAATAGCTAAAGACGGCATAGCAACGCTCGTAGCGGGCACTAAAGTTGATTCGGCCATTCCTGTGCCACCAGAGGCAAAAATAGCGCTCGTAGCTACAGACGCTGGCCTTGAAGTGTCTACCGAACTTGTAGATAAAGCGACAATTGATAAATACGTTGCTAAAGCTGAACTATTGAAAACTGAGCAAAACCTGAAGCAGTCTGATGCAAAAACACCCGTTGAATTAGACTCCGAGGTAATGATACGCAAACAGGCTGAACTACCGACGCTAGATAAGCAACAAGCTGGTGTAGTAGAAAACAACGCAAGTAATAATTCAGCTAATGATAAAAAAACGTCAACAAAAGTGTTGGCTGAAAAGGGCGAGCTAAGCCTAACTGGAAAAACTGACGCAGCTTCTCAGCAGCCAAGCCTGCGCCAGAATCAAGAGCAAACATCAGGGCAAAATCAACAGCAGCCGTTAGCAGATGGTATGCTTAATCAGAGCGCTAGACTTAATGCCGATGTTAGTGCTGGTCGCAGCGAAAGCGCATTTAACAGTACGTTGTTAGCAGCTGAGCAGCATCGACACGCCGGTGTTGATAAAGCGGCAGCGCCAAGCATAGCTGAACAAATAAAACAAAATTTAAATATGCTGCGTCAAGATGCCCCAGAGCAGTTGCGCGAACGGGTTAATCTAATGCTGCGACAAAATATCCAAATTGCAGAAATTCGCCTTGATCCAGCAGGCCTTGGCAAAATACAGATTAAAATAGATATGCAACAAGACCAAGCGTCAGTGCAGTTTGTAGTACAGCAGTCGCAAGCCAAGGAAGCATTAGAACAACATATGCCACGTTTGCGAGAAATGCTGCAGCAGCAAGGCATTGCGTTAAATGATAGCAATGTGCAACAACAAACTCAGCAGCAACAAGAACGACAATTTGAGCAGCGTGATAACAATAGTACGACTACTCAACATGGTGATGATAGCGCGGGCGATATTAACCAGCCTGATGCTGTGGTGCAGGTTGCAACCAGTATTAGTGATAGATTGGTTGATTATTACGCATAAAGTACACCAAGCGTGGAATTTAAGCCGCGATGATTTACATTGCCACTGACAGATGAGCATAATAAAGCCAGATTAATAAAAGGTGATTCAGTTATGGCAGCAGAGAAAGATTTAGTTATTACCGAAGGCGGCGGCAAGAAAAAATTACTGTTAATCGCTGGCGGTGCTGGGCTGTTAGTTGTAATCGCCATAGTGGCGTTTTTTATGCTGTCAGGTGGCTCTGGGCAAACTGGACAATCCGCTGGTGCAGATGGAGCCAAAGCTAGCGCTGACGGAAGCACTGAAGTTAAAGGCACGGCGCTTTATGTGCCATTGCCTCGGCCGTTTGTTTTTAACGTGCCTGGCGCCGCACGAGATCGGATGGTGCAAATTAAGGTACAGCTATTAGTGCGTGGCAAAAATAATGAGACCCTAGCGATGCGGCATATCCCGCTAATTGAGGGGAGTTTGCTTAGTACTTTTAGTTCGGGTAACGCAGATGAATTAGTAACCGTTGCAGGGCGTGACGCGCTAAAAAATAAAGCGCTAAGTGATTTGCAGCAGGCAATGATAGAAGTCGTTGGTTCGGTGGTGGTCGATGAAGTCCTTTTCACCGGTTTTGTTATGCAATAAGAGTGAGCAGCCGTGACCGATTTACTGTCACAAGACGAAATTGATGCGCTATTACACGGTGTCGACGACGTTGAAGAAGAAGATGTAGACGACTCTGGCGATGGCCGGGGCCGTTCTACCATGGAATACGATTTCTCGTCGCAGGATCGTATTGTCCGTGGCCGTATGCCAACACTGGAAATGGTTAACGAGCGTTTTGCCCGACATATGCGCATTAGTTTATTTAATATGATGCGTCGCACCGCCGAAGTGTCGATTAACGGCGTGCAAATGATTAAATTTGGCGAATACGTGCATACGCTATTTGTGCCTACTAGTTTAAATATGGTGCGTTTTAGGCCACTTAAAGGCACGGGTTTAATCACCATGGAAGCCCGTTTAGTGTTTATTTTGGTCGATAACTTTTTTGGTGGCGACGGTCGTTATCACGCCAAAATTGAAGGCCGTGAATTTACACCAACTGAGCGACGTATTATTCAAATGTTGCTAAAGCTGATTTTTGAAGATTACAAAGAAGCTTGGGCGCCCGTAATGGACGTGTCGTTTGAATATCTCGATTCGGAAGTAAACCCCGCTATGGCTAACATTGTTAGCCCAACTGAAGTGGTCGTTATCAGCTCATTTCATATAGAGCTAGATGGTGGCGGGGGAGACTTTCACGTGGCCTTACCGTATTCAATGTTAGAGCCGATTCGTGAATTATTGGATGCCGGTGTACAAAGCGATAAAGAAGATACAGATTTACGTTGGAGTAAGGCACTTCGCGACGAAATTATGGATGTTAAGGTTGATTTAAGCACCAAGATGATGGATGTAGAGTTAACGCTGCGCGACATTATGGAGCTAAAAGCCGGTGATGTTATTCCGATAGAAATGCCGGAACATATCACGGTACTTATCGAAGAGTTACCAACTTACCGCGCAAAGCTTGGCCGTTCACGTGAAAACGTGGCGCTTAAAATTACGGAAAAAATTAAGCGGCCTGACTCGGTTAAGTCGGAAATGCATGTATTTACAAAAGGTGGGCGTCGCTTAGATAGCGATGCCGATATTTCTGAATTAGAAGCTGATCTGAATTTGTCAGATCGAGATAGAAGGTAACAACGATGGCTGACGATAAAGACACCATGGACGAATGGGCCGCGGCAATGGCCGAGTCTGGCGATGCTGAAGCGGTAGAGTTAGAAGAATTACGTGATGAAAAAGCTGATATTACCGTAGATGAAAAGCGTAAGCTTGATACCATTTTAGATATACCGGTAACTATTTCAATGGAAGTGGGCCGGGCAAAAATTAGTATTCGTAATTTACTACAACTAAACCAAGGTTCGGTGATTGAGTTAGAGCGCCTCGCGGGCGAGCCGCTTGATGTATTGGTAAACGGTACCTTAATTGCGCATGGCGAAGTGGTGGTAGTAAACGATAAGTTTGGTATCCGCTTAACTGACGTTATTAGCCAAATTGAACGTATTAAGAAATTACGTTAATGCGGTTATTATCTCTTCTTTTATGCTGTTTTTTATTGTTATCAATAGCAGCGCAAGCGGATGACAGTGTTGCAGCGCAAACTACGTTAGCGGCACTAGATGAAACAACGCCGCAAACCACTGTAGCAGCATTGCCGGCCAAAACACTAACGAAGGCCGAGGTTAATACCGAGCGACCAACTGCTGGGCTTGGTCTGGGTAAAATGGCGCTGTCGTTAAGTATCGTAGTAGCTATTGTTATTACACTAGGCTGGCTGTTCAAAAAATTGACGCTACGCTTGCCAGGTAGTCGTCATATTAAAATTATTTCTACTATGCCACTTGGGCCAAAAGAGAAGCTGTTAGTTATTGAAATGCAAGGGAAACAACGGGTTCTGGGAGTTACTGCGCATAGTATTAATTTGCTGTTTGAACTAGAAGATTCACTCCCCGAAGAAAAGTTGGCATCAGACTTTCATACACAGTTACAATCTTTGCTAAAAAAATAGTGTGAACTATGTTGCGACTGTTGTGTGTGGTACTTGTAATACTGTTTAGCCCCAGTGTTTTAGCCGATAATTCAGTGTTATCTGCGGTTACTGTAACTACCGGTGCCGATGGCAGCCAGCAATACAGCGTAACGCTGCAAGTGCTGGCGCTAATGACTGCGCTAAGCTTTATTCCCGCCATGGTTATTATGATGACCAGCTTTACCCGCATCATTGTGGTACTCGCTATACTGCGCCAAGCTATGGGTTTACAGCAATCACCGTCAAACCAAGTACTAATTGGTATCACGCTGTTTTTAACCTTCTTTATAATGGCGCCGGTGTTTAAAAATATTAATGAATCCGCTATCCAGCCATACTTAACTGAAGAAATCACTCCAGTGCAGGCGTTTGATGCCGCGATAGTGCCGATCAAAGCCTTTATGTTGCACCAAACCCGCACTAAAGATTTAGATACCTTTGCACAAATAGCTGGGCTAGAAGTGGCTGAAAATCCGCAAGATTATCCAATAACCGTAGTGATCCCCGCCTTTGTTACCAGTGAGCTAAAAACGGCTTTTCAAATTGGCTTTATGCTCTTTATCCCGTTTCTTATTATCGACCTGGTTGTTGCTAGCGTACTAATGGCCATGGGTATGATGATGTTGTCACCAATGATTATTTCCTTACCATTTAAACTAATGATGTTTGTGTTAGTAGACGGTTGGATGTTGGTAATGGGTACTTTGGCAACCAGTTATGGAGTAGGCACATGAACCCAGAAGTCTTTGTCGATATACTACGCGATGCGCTATTTTTGGTTATTTTACTGGTTAGTGCCATTATTTTGCCGTCCTTGTTTGTCGGCCTTGCGGTAGCCATATTTCAGGCAGCGACCTCAATTAACGAACAAACGTTAAGCTTCTTACCGCGCTTAATTGTTACCTTGTTGGCACTGTCGTTTGGTGGGCATTGGTTAACTCGGGTTATTATGGAATTTACCCAAGAGCTGATCTTAAGTATTCCGACGGTAGTAGGTTAGGCCGCAATGGAGTTTCCGTTAAGTATTTTAATGCAAACTATTGCTGATTACTTACTACCGTTATGTCGAGTAACCGGTATGTTTTTAATTATGGCCGGTATAGGTGTACGTAATATACCGATGCGAATAAAAACCGGTTTAGTGGTGTTAATTACCTTAATTATTATGCCAACCTTACCTCCTGTTGCTACGCCGGATTTAATGTCGGGACAAATGTTTATCGAAGTACTCTTTCAGTTACTTATCGGCTTCGCGTTAGGTTTTATATCGTTAATGTTTATTACCACCTTTGTGTTGGCTGGGCAGTTGTTAGCGACGCAAACGGGGCTGGGTTTTGCTTCAATGGTCGACCCTGCAAGCGGCGTAAACGTAGCAGCCATAGGCCAATTTTACTTAATTTTAGCCACCTTGTTATTTTGGTTGTTTGATGGCCATTTAGTTATGATCCAAATGCTGGTGTTTAGCTTCGACACCTTACCGATCAATGGTGAATGGTGGGAGATCACCAGTTACTGGACCGTCATCGAGTTTGGCGGCTGGATGTTCGCCACCTCATTAGCCATAGCACTAGCGCCTATAGTCTCAATGTTAACGGTAAACTTATCGTTCGGTATTATGACGCGCGCAGCGCCGCAGCTGAATATTTTTTCTATCGGTTTTCCTATTACCATGCTATCGGGCTTAGTCATTTTGTGGTTAACCTTAGATACGTTTTTATTTCATTTTGACAAACAGTGGCAGCATAGCGTTGATTTTAGCTGCCGTCTGATTGGCTGCTAAGCTAGGAGACAGCAATGGCAGATGATGGTGCGGAAAAAACCGAACAGCCCACGTCCAAGAAGCTGCAAGACGCAGCGGAAAAAGGCCAGATTGCCCGGTCTAAAGATATGGGCACCGCATTTGTCTTAATTGGCAGTGCTACAGCTATTTTAGTGTTTGGCAAAATGTTGGCGATGGCAATACTGGATATTGGCCAGCGCATGCTGCGGTTAAACCCGAAAGATATCTTTGAAACTAACTCGATGTTTACCGCTTGGGGAGATGTGGCACAACACCTTATTCCTCCTATGGCGGGCATTTTCTTTATCATCGTTATTGCCGCCTTTATTGGTAACACCTTTTTAGGTGGTTTTAACTTTAGTTGGCAAGCTGCGGGCTTTAAAGCCAGTAAAATGAGCCCGATGAAGGGTTTGAAACGTATGTTTGGCTTACAAGCCTTAGTCGAGCTACTGAAAAGTTTTCTTAAGGTGCTGGTTGTTGTTGGTTTTGCTTATTTTCTACTGAAAATGTTTTTCTTCGACATTATGGCGCTGTCATTAATGAGTGAGCCTAATAATATTGAATCAGCTTTGCATTTTCTGGCTTGGTTATTTTTTGGCTTATGTTCCAGTGTGTCAATAATAGCGCTGGTCGATGCGCCCTACCAAAAGTGGAACCATATTAAACAACTTAAAATGTCGTTGCAGGAAATTAAAGATGAATACAAAAGTAGCGAGGGCGATCCACAAATAAAGGCACGGATTCGTCGCACGCAAATGCAAATGTCAATGAAACGTATGATGCAAGAAGTGCCCAATGCCGACGTTATTGTTACCAACCCAACACACTACGCTATTGCCCTAAAATATGACCAAGGTAAATTCCGTGCTCCAGTTGTGGTAGCGAAGGGCGTAGATGAAGTGGCGATGCATATTCGTAAAATTGGCAACGAACACAAGGTGCCGGTAATTGAATCGCCGGCTTTAGCCCGTTCTATTTTCCATACCACTAAGCTAGATCATCCAATACCAGAGCAGCTATTCGCCGCCGTAGCTCAGGTACTGGCTTATGTGTATCAGCTTAAAATGTACAAAAAAGGTAAGAGTAGTCGGCCGAAATCATTAGCGAAAAACTTACCGATCCCTGAGGGTTATCGGCACTAATCTGAGTTTGCCAATTCGCCGGTGGTTTTCTTGGAACACTTCTTGCTTTGACCCTGTATAGTGCCAATTAACTGTCAGGGTTGTCATGCAGTTACCCAGTTTTTTAACCAATTTCGATCGCTCAAAGCTGGCCTTTGCTAAAGGTCTTGGCACGCCGATATTTATTCTTGCCGCGCTAGCCATGGTGGTGCTGCCACTGCCGCCAATGCTGCTCGATATCTTGTTTTCATTCAATATTGCCTTAGCGTTAATTGTACTACTCGTTACCATTTACACCATGCGCCCGCTCGATTTTGGTGCGTTTCCGGCCATTTTGCTGGTAGCAACCATTATGCGCTTAGCCCTTAACGTGGCCAGTACTCGCGTGGTGTTATTAGAGGGCCACAACGGTGGTGATGCGGCCGGTAAGGTTATTGAAGCCTTTGGCTCGGTGGTTATTGGTGGTAACTACGCCGTTGGTATAGTGGTGTTCTTAATTTTAATCATCATTAACTTTGTCGTGGTTACCAAAGGTGCTGGCCGTATTGCTGAAGTGTCGGCGCGTTTTACCCTTGACGCTATGCCGGGTAAGCAAATGGCGATTGATGCTGATTTAAACTCAGGTTTAATCACCCAAGAAGAAGCGCGCGTGCGCCGTGAAGAAGTTACTAGCGAAGCTGACTTCTACGGTTCAATGGACGGTGCCAGTAAGTTTGTAAAAGGCGATGCGATAGCCGGTATTGTTATTTTGGTTATCAACTTAGTTGGCGGCTTATTTATCGGCATGATCCAGCATGGTTTGTCATTTAGCAACGCCATCGAAATATACACTTTACTTACCATTGGTGATGGCTTAGTAGCACAAATTCCATCGCTGCTGTTATCTATTGGTACTGCCATTATCGTAACACGGCAGAATAAGTCAGGTGACATGGGCCAGCAGATGACGGCTCAGCTGGGTAACGTGCAAGTGCTTGCGGTGTCTTCTGGCGTACTAGTGATGATGGGCATAGTGCCCGGTATGCCGCATTTTTCGTTTTTGTCATTAGCCGCGCTAGTTGGTGGTGCTGCCTACTTGATGCATAAGAGCAAAGGCGAAGCTAAAGCCGAACTACTTAACCGTAATAGTACCGATTTGGCACCAATTGAAAGCAATGTGGTAAAAGAAATTGGCTGGGACGATGTACAAGGCGTTGATACTATTGGCCTTGAAGTAGGTTACCGTTTAATACCTTTGGTTGATAAAACCCAAGGCGGTGAATTACTAAACCGGATTAAAGGCGTAAGGAAAAAATTATCGCAAGAGCTGGGCTTTCTTATTCCAGCCGTACATATTCGCGACAACCTAGATTTAGAACCTAATAGCTACCGCATGACGTTAATGGGTGTAACCAGTGGTGAAAGTGAGTTACGCCATGATAATGAGCTGGCAATAAACCCTGGCCAAGTGTTTGGTACAGTAAAAGGGGTACCAACTAAGGACCCTGCGTTTGGGCTAGATGCAGTATGGATCAGCAAAGACCAGCGCGAGCATGCGCAAACCTTAGGCTATACCGTGGTTGATGCCGCAACGGTCGTGGCAACTCATTTAAGCCAAATTTTAACCAATAATGCTGCCAGCTTGTTGGGACATGAAGAAGTACAAAACCTGCTTGATATGCTAGCTAAGCATTCACCTAAACTCGTTGAAGGCTTAGTGCCAGACACTTTGGCGCTAACTACTGTGGTTAAAGTATTACAGAATCTGCTAAATGAAGGGGTGCCAATTCGCGATATGCGCACCATAGTACAAACCCTTGTTGAATACGGTGCAAAAAGCCAAGACGTGGATGTACTCACCGCAGCCTGTCGTATTGCGCTGCGTCGCTTAATCGTACAAGAGGTGGGTGGTAGCAAAGTAGAAATACCGGTTATTACCTTTGCGCCAGAACTTGAACAAATGCTGCACCAATCAATGCAAGCTGCAGGGAATGATGGCGCAGGTATAGAACCTGGGCTGGCCGACCGCATTCAACAGTCGTTACAAGAGGCTCACCAAAGCCAAGAATTAAGCGGCGATAGTGCAGTATTACTCACGTCAGGAATTTTACGCTCAGTAATGGCACGATTCGTGAAGTACACCATACCAGGACTTAGGGTATTGTCTTATCAAGAGATACCCGACGATAAACAGATTCGTATTGTCAGCGTAATTGGCCAGGCAAGTTAGGAGTAAACTCATGAAAATTAAACGCTTTGTAGCAAAAGATATGCGTACCGCCTTA
This sequence comes from Rheinheimera metallidurans, assembly GCF_036983985.1. Lineage (NCBI taxonomy): Bacteria > Pseudomonadati > Pseudomonadota > Gammaproteobacteria > Chromatiales > Chromatiaceae > Rheinheimera > Rheinheimera metallidurans. Next base: position 662,483 of record NZ_JALAHQ010000002.1, on the reverse strand, counting down.
ACTGAGGTGAAAGAGTTTCTTGGCCCTGACGCCATTATTCTGTCAAATAAAAAAGTGCCTGAAGGCGTAGAAATTGTTGCGGCTATAGATAATGAACCGATAGCCGCCATTAAAAGCGCGCCTGTAGCTGCACCAAGGGCGGAACCCCGATTTACCGCAACCGTTGCTGATGATGAAGCCGACACCCCAGCGGATTCACTAAAGGCGTTATTGGCTCGCCAGATGATCAAACAGCAGGTTAGCTCGCAACAGGCAACACCCAAGGTTGCACCGATAAAAGAGCCGCAGCGCGCTGCAGCGTTTGAACGTCAAAATTCTGGCACAAATGCTAATGTTAGCTCAATGCAACTTAGCGAAATAACGAAACAGCAAGATCAGCAAGCAAAATTAGTACAGCTACAAATGGACGCCATGCGCAATGAAATGTTGTCTATGCGTCAATTATTACAACATCAAGTGTCTGGCTTAATGTGGCAAGATCTAGCACGTCGTGAACCAATCCGCGCGCTAATTATTGAAAACTTGCAACAGTTAGGCTTATCAGAACAGGTTGCTGACCAGTTAGCGTGCTTTATGCCGGAAGAGCTAAACAGCACAGATGCTTGGGATGCTGCACTAGAATTACTGGCTGGCCAGCTAAGTACCACTAATGATGATATACTACGTCGCGGTGGCGTGGTTGCACTGGTTGGTCCAACGGGTGTAGGCAAAACTACAACTGTCGCTAAACTGGCTGCAGAGTTTGCTAAACGCCATGGTGCCGATCAGGTTGCGTTAATTACTACCGACAGCTATCGCATTGGCGCGTATGAGCAATTAGCTACCTTTGGACGTATTATTGGTTGTCCAGTTAAAATGGCCAAAGACAGCGATGAACTGTCGCTGTTAATCAATCAGTTACAACAACGCAAACTAATATTGATAGATACCGCGGGCATGAGCCAGCGCGATGTACGTTTAGCAGAGAAACTTGCCAGCCTGATGCACAATAGTCGTGTTAAAATAAAAAGTTATCTGGTATTGTCTGCCACAGCACAAGCAAGAGTAATGCAAGAAAGTGTGACACATTTCAAACGTATTCCTTTGTCTGGTTGTATTTTCACCAAACTTGATGAGTGCTTGAGCTTGGGCGAAGTTATTAATGTCGCTATTGCGAACGCACTGCCAGTAAGTTATTTAACCAATGGCCAGCGAGTACCGGAAGATATAGCGGTTGCTGATGCACCAAAACTGGTGCAACACGCAGAACAATTACGAATTGCACAAACAGGCACGGCTCATCAGTGGTATAACAACGAGGTGAACCGCGCGGATGGAACCTATGCATAGTCATGTTAATACTGATGATCAAGCCAGCGGCTTGAGAAAAATGAATAAGCAGATGGTAAAAGTAATATCAATTACTGGAGGTAAAGGCGGTGTGGGTAAAACCAACGTCAGCCTTAACCTTGCCATGTCGATGGCTCAGCTTGGTAAAAGAGTGTTAGTACTAGATGCTGACCTTGGCTTAGCAAATTGTGATGTTATGCTCGGCCTTAGAGTAGAAAAGAATTTATCTCATGTTTTGGCCGGAGAGGCTGAACTTGACGAAGTAATAATAGACGGCCCTTTTGGTATTAAAATTATACCCGCCACTTCTGGTTCACAAAGTATGACCGAGCTAGCACCTGCCGAACATGCTGGCCTTATTCGCGCCTTTAGTGAATTAAAAACGCCAGTTGATGTGTTGTTGGTTGATACCGCTGCAGGTATATCTGACATGGTGTTGAGTTTTTCTCGAGCTTCACAAGATGTGATGGTAGTAGTTTGTGATGAGCCTTCATCTATCACCGATGCTTATGCATTAATGAAGATTCTAAGCCGAGATCACGGCGTAGAGAAATTTAAGATCGTCGCTAATATGGTGCGCAGCTTAAAAGAAGGCCAAGAGTTATTTGCCAAACTCACTCGAGTTACGGATCGTTTTTTAGATGTAAGTTTAGAGCTGGTTGCAACCATTCCGTATGATGAAAACGTACGTAAAGCAGCACGTAAACAAAAAGCGTTTATCGAACTGTTCCCCAAAACGCCAGCGAGTATGGCGATTAAAGGTTTAGCGTTAAAAGCTGTAAAATGGCCATTGCCAGTAGTGGCGTCTGGCCATTTAGAGTTTTTTCTGGAGCAGTTATTACAACCTAAAGCTGATCGGGGGGTAGTGTGAGCAGAAAAATTGCAGCTTATGGCGGTGTTGACCATATGCAGCAACTGGTCGAGCGTCATGCGCCTTTAGTTAAGCGAATAGCCTATCATCTGTTGGCTCGTTTGCCAGCCAGTGTGTTGGTTGATGATCTTATTCAGTCAGGGATGATAGGCTTAATTGAAGCCGCAAAGAATTTTGATGGCAGCAAGGGCGCAAGCTTTGAAACCTTTGCTGGTATTCGTATTCGCGGTGCTATGCTCGATGAGATGCGCCGTGGTGATTGGACACCACGCTCAGTACATCGTAATGCGCGGTTAATAGCAGAAACAATAGCTGAGCTTGAAGCACTGTACAGCAGAGATATAAAAGACAGTGAAGTTGCTGAAAAACTTGATATATCTTTGGATGAATACCATCATATGTTAAGTGATATTAGTAGTGGTAGAATAATCGGCATAGAAGATCTTGGTATACCTGAAGATGTTCTAGTAACAGCGGGTGATTCTGATAGCGATCATTTGTATGAAAACCAAGCTCATGAGAGTTTTCATCATGATTTAGCAAAAACAATTAGTAGTTTACCCGAGCGTGAAGCATTAGTGCTTTCGCTGTATTATAATGACGAACTAAACTTGAAGGAGATCGGGGCCGTGCTGAATGTCAGCGAGTCTCGGATCAGTCAAATCCATAGTCAGGCATTGGTCAGATTAAAAGCCAGAATGCAGGATTGGTTGTAACCTATTCTGAGATAACAGTAATATCTCGCCGGAGGGGATTTTGGATAAAAACATGAAAATTCTTGTAGTTGATGACTTTTCAACTATGAGACGGATAATAAAAAATCTGTTACGCGATCTGGGCTTTACAAACGTGTCTGAAGCAGATGATGGCAGCACAGCGTTGCCTATGCTGCAAAATGGTGATTTTGATTTTGTCGTAACCGACTGGAATATGCCAGGTATGCAAGGTATCGACTTGCTACGTGCCATTCGAGCCGATGCAAAGCTAAAACAAATTCCAGTACTTATGGTAACGGCAGAAGCAAAGAAAGAACAAATTATTGCTGCGGCCCAAGCTGGAGTGAATGGTTATATTGTAAAGCCTTTTACGGCAGCAACTTTGCAAGAGAAGTTGGCTAAAGTATTTGAACGGATTGGCTAATCGTAACTGACATAGGAGCGTAGCCATGTCCGCAATTACGGCGCCTTTAATTTCTCTTGAGCAAGCTAAAGAATTAGTGCAACTGCTTGAAATGGGTGAGCACGAAACCGCTAACCAGATGGTACAGCAACTTGCTGTACCTGGATCTTCAGAGCTATTTGCCGAAGTAGGAAAGCTAACCCGTCAGTTACACGATTCGTTAAAAAATTTCCAAATTGACCCATCGTTAAGTAATTTACTCGAAGAAGATATCCCCGATGCGAAAAAGCGGCTAATTCACGTTATCGATATGACGGAACAAGCGGCTAATCGCACTATGGACGCTGTTGAGTCGTGTTTACCTATTGCTGATGAATTAAGCCAGCAGTTAGGTAAAATTGAACCGCAGTGGCAAAAATTAATGCAACGACAAATGCAGTTAGGTGAGTTTAAAGGGCTATGTCATACATTAGATAGTTTTTTTACCCAAGCGAGTGGCAATTCTAGTACCCTTAACTCGCTACTTACTGACGTGTTAATGGCACAAGACTACCAAGATCTCACCGGACAAATTTTGCGCCGTGTTATCGAGTTAGTACGGGAAGTTGAAGAAAGCTTAATCGGCCTATTAACCGCATTTGGTCAGTCTAGTCTTACGGCATTACCAGACGCTAAACCAGTGAAAAGTAAACCCAAAGCGCATGAAGCCGAAGGGCCTATCATTGATGCAGCAGAGCGTGATGATGTCGTCAGCGGTCAGGATGACGTTGATGATTTGTTATCCAGCTTAGGTTTCTAACAGAGGTGTTTTTGCATGAGCTTTGATATGGATGAGGATATACTGCAGGACTTCCTGGTTGAAGCCGGTGAAATCCTCGAATTACTGCAAGAGCAGCTGGTCGAACTGGAAAATAATCCAGACGATGCTAATTTACTTAACGCTATTTTTCGCGGCTTCCATACTGTAAAAGGTGGCGCTGGCTTTTTATCACTAACCGAGTTAGTTGATGCCTGCCATGGCGCCGAAAACGTGTTTGATATTCTTCGTACCGGTAAGCGCCGTGTTACCGCTGAGCTGATGGACGTTATTTTACAGTCGCTCGATAGCATTAATGCGATGTTTGTTGAAGTACAAAACCGTCAGCCATTAACACCTGCTTCGGCAGCGGTGTTAGATGCATTACATTATTACAGTAATCCGGAAGCTGCTGGAGCGCCTCCCGTTGTGGCAGCAGCGGCTGAGCCTGTAGCCGCTAAAGTTGCTGCACCGGTATCAGCACCGCCAGCATCTAGCAGCAATATCGATGAAATTACTGAAGAAGAATTTGAAAAAATGATGGATGAACTGCATGGTAAAAAAGCTGCAGCTCCTGTCATTTCTACACCAGTAACACCCGCTGCATCGGCCGGCAATGATGATATTACCGATGATGAATTTGAAGCCATGCTAGATCAATTGCATGGCAAAGGGGCGTTTATACCGGAATCTGCTGAGCAGAAAAAAACGGTTATACCACCTAAAGCTCCGGTAACAAATAATAGCAAAACTAACGATGAAATTGATGATGCCGAGTTCGAAGCGCTGCTCGATCAATTGCACGGTAAAGGCAATGCACCCGTAGTTAAGGCTACGGCGGCAACACCCGCGGAAACTAAGCCTGCTGCACCGAGCAGAGCACCTGCGGTAATCGAACCGGTAGAAAGTAAAGCACCGGTTGCGCCTGTCGCTGACAAAGCGGCAGCGGCGCAGCAAGCAGCCCAAGCAGAAACTACTGTGCGGGTAGATACCAAGCGGCTTGACCAAATTATGAATATGGTTGGCGAGCTGGTATTAGTGCGTAATCGCTTGGTAAGTTTGTCGACTACCGTACAAAGTGAAGAAATGAGCAAAGCCATTTCGAACTTAGATGTTGTTACCGCTGATATTCAAGGCGCGGTAATGAAAACGCGTATGCAACCGATTAAAAAAGTATTTGGCCGCTTCCCTCGAGTGGTACGAGATTTGGCCCGCGCTTTACAAAAAGATATAGAGTTAGTACTCGAAGGTGAAGAAACCGATTTAGATAAAAACTTGGTTGAGGCGCTAGCCGATCCGCTAGTGCACCTTGTACGAAACTCGGTAGACCACGGCATCGAAATGCCAGATGTTCGGCAAAAATCAGGTAAAACCCGGGTAGGAACAGTGCGGCTCGCCGCAGAGCAGGCCGGCGACCATATTTTGTTAACCATACAAGATGATGGTGCAGGTATGGATCCAGAAAAGCTGAAAGGTATCGCTATTAAACGCGGTATTCTTGACGTTGATGCTGCTGCACGCATGTCTGATACCGAAGCATTTAATCTAATTTTTGCGCCAGGGTTTTCAACTAAAGAACAAATTTCAGATATCTCAGGTCGTGGCGTCGGTATGGACGTAGTAAAGACCAAGATTAATCAGCTTAACGGTACCGTGCATATTCACTCTAAATTGGGTGAAGGCACCTCGCTGGAAATTAAAGTTCCACTAACCTTAGCTATACTGCCAACCTTAATGGTCGTGGTAGGAAAACAAACTTTTGCTTTACCACTGGCTGGTGTAAGTGAAATTTTCCATCTCGATTTAAACAAAACTAACGTGGTAGATGGCCAACTTACCGTTGTCGTGCGCAATAAAGCTATCCCACTGTTTTTCCTTGAGCATTGGCTAGTTAAAGGTTCAGATAAAAAACGTCGACGTGAGCAAGGCCACGTAGTAATTGTGCAAATTGGCACCCAGCAAGTCGGTTTTGTTGTTGACTCGCTAATTGGTCAAGAAGAAGTGGTCATAAAGCCGCTTGACGCACTGCTGCAAGGCACGCCAGGTATGGCCGGCGCAACCATTACTTCAGATGGTGGTATAGCACTAATTCTTGACGTACCCAACTTGTTAAAACACTACGCGAAGAAGTCAAAAATTAAATTTGACCGCTTCAATAAAGCCAACGCCTAAAGAGAGAACGCTATGTCGATTAAGGTGTTAGTGGTTGATGATTCAAGCTTTTTTCGCCGCCGCCTAACAGAAATTCTGACTAAAGATGGCGATATAGAAGTTGTAGACACCGCCAATAACGGCCGTGAAGGGGTTGAAAAAGCCTTAGCGCTTAAACCTGATGTAATTACCATGGACATTGAAATGCCGGTTTTAGATGGCATTTCAGCAGTCCGTGAAATTATGCAGCAACAACGTATTCCTATTTTAATGTTTTCTTCACTAACCCATGAAGGCGCAAAGGCGACCCTTGATGCGTTAGAAGCTGGGGCAGTAGATTTTCTGCCGAAAAAATTTGAAGATATTGCCCGTGATAAAGATGAGGCGGGGCAATTACTGCGTGATAGAGTAAAAGCGGTAGCTCGTAAGCGTCAGCTTGGTAGGGCAACGTTTAGCAGCACTGTTGCACCAAGGCCTGACAGCAGCAGCGCTGCGCGTTTAGCCGAACGTCCAGCGTTAACCCGTACTAGCTTTGAGCGACCTAAATTGAGTGAGCGAGTAACCAGCACCAGCTCGACACGATTTCAGGCCAGTGGTAAACAGTACAAATTAGTGGCTATTGGTACCTCAACCGGTGGCCCTGTTGCGTTACAGCGTATTATTACAGCATTGCCAGAAAACTTCCCTTTGCCGATTGTCCTTATTCAGCATATGCCTGCTGCATTTACCGGTGCTTTTGCCCAACGTTTAAATACGTTAGCTAAAATTGAAGTGTGTGAAGCAAAAGATAATGATGTACTTCGACCTGGCGTGGCTTACTTAGCGCCCGGTGGTAAACAAATGCTAATTGAAGGCAGCGAGCGTGAGGCAAGACTGCGCATTAAAGAAGACGACTCACCACGCATTACCTTTAAACCCAGTGTTGATATTACCTTTGCTACCGCTGCAAAAGTATTTAGCGATCAAGTCCTAGCCATTGTATTAACGGGTATGGGCGCAGACGGACGCGAAGGTGCTAGATTACTAAAACAAGTGGGGGCAAAAGTTTGGGCCCAAGATGAAGCCAGCTGTGTTGTATATGGCATGCCTCAAGCTATTGCCGCTGCAGGGTTAATGGATGTTGAGGTAAGTCTTAATGACGTCGCCGGACGTTTGATAACGGAAGTAACGCATGGATAAGCTGGCAATTAGTGGTTTTTTACTGGCTATATTGGCTGTCGCCGGTGGCTTTGTTATTGAGGGCGGTAGCCTTGCCACGTTGTTGCACTTTCCTGCGTTTTTAATCGTTGTCGGCGGCACCGTGGGTGCGGTAATGCTGCAAACACCTTCAGCACAATTTAAACTTGGCCTAAAAATGCTGCCATGGGTAATACGCGCCGATCATTTACCACTGCAACATACTGCTGAACGCATTGTGCATTGGGGCGGTGCCGCGCGAGGTAATGGTTTTTTAGCCTTAGAAAACGATGCCTTGGCCGAGCGGGATCCATTTTTACATCGTGGTTTAAATTTGTTAGTCGACGGGGTAGAGCCAAAAGCGTTGCAAGATACACTGGATGCGGAGTTAACGCTTGAGCGCGAACGGTTATTACGCGGAGCACGTATTTTTGATGCTATGGGTGGTTATAGCCCCACTATTGGTATCGTTGGCGCGGTATTGGGTTTAATTCAAGCTATGTCGAACATTTCAGACCCTGAACTATTAGGGTTAGGTATTGGCACCGCTTTTGTTGCCACCATTTATGGTGTGGGTTTTGCTAACTTAGTATTTATACCTGTTGGTAACAAATTAAAGAATTTAGTGCATCAGCGTACGTTGTATCACGAGCTTATTGTTGAAGGGTTGGTGTCTATTGCCTATGGCGAAAACCCACGCAATATAGAGCGTAAGCTTTCGGCTTATCATCCGGGGTAAAACACATGTACCGCCATAAGCAAAAACATTCGCATGTAGAGCCAGAACAGCTAGATCGCTGGTTGGTTTCTTATGCCGATTATATGACCTTAATGTTTGCGCTATTTGTAGTGTTATACGCCATGTCCATTGTTAAAGAAGAAAAGTACAGTGTGTTAGCGGATAGTTTAACGAAAATATTTGAAACGCCTGAGCATTCTGGTACTGGCAAACAAGGGCTATCCGTACTAACAACACCAGTACCACAAAGTGAGCTCGATCTGTACGGCACGTCTTTAGAACCAGCAAAAGGGCCAACGCTATTGGCCGACGCAACGCAATTGTCGGATGTTACCCAACATAAGCTTGGCAGCCCATTGCAGTCTGTAGAGCAACAATTAACTAAGGCGCTGGCAAATCTACTAGAACAAGGTTTAGTTAAGCTGCAGCAGGACGAAAATTGGCTAACTATCGAATTAAGCAGTGGTTTATTATTTGCTAGCGGCAGTGCTACTGCTACGCAATCGGCGCAAACATTATTGGCGGAAATTACCAAGGTTATTAACCCAATTACTAATTTTATTCGTGTTCGCGGCTATACCGATGATCAGCCCATTAATAATGAATTATTCTCCTCAAATTGGGAGCTCTCTGTAAGCCGTGCTACCTCTGTACTTAGGTTACTGGAGCGGCAAGGCACCACTCCTCAGCGTTTAGCAATAGAAGGTTATGGTCAGTATTATCCGTTTAACGCAAACGACAGTATTCAAGGTAGAGCGGCTAATCGTAAAGTGGTGATTGCCATATCGCGTTTTGGTTATTTCGCTAACCAAGCTAGTGACGAACCTAAGATAGATAGTTCGACTGAAAACGCGGCATTACAGCGACAATTAGAGCAAGTATCGCAAAAAGATGGCAGTATAAAAGTTATTGCTTTGCCCGGTGGCGGTATTCGTATCACCACACGAGAAGACAATACTGACATAAAGTCTCCAGAACAACAGGAACCTTGAAGTGGTTATTTGGACAGTAGCAAATCAGAAAGGTGGTGTGGGTAAAACGACTACTACCGTTACGCTTGGTGGCTTATTAGCCCAACGCGGCTACAAGGTTTTGTTGGTAGACACCGATCCGCACGCATCGCTAACCTATTATTTTGGCATTGACGCTGAAGAGTTAGAAGTTAGCGTTTACGATATTTTTATTCGTGGTAAAGATATTACCAGCGAACAAATTTTGCAGTCATTATGCCCAAGTGGCATGGACAATTTAGACATTTTGCCTTCATCAATGGCCTTAGCCACACTCGATCGCTCGCTAGGTAATAAGGGTGGCATGGGTTTAATGCTGAAAAAGGCCTTACTTAAAATCGAAAAAGAGTACGATTATGTCGTCATTGACTGCCCTCCAGTAATGGGGGTGTTAATGGTCAATGCTATTGCGGCTTGTGATCGTTTGCTTATTCCTGTGCAAACCGAGTTTCTGGCATTAAAGGGCTTAGAACGAATGATTGCGACCTTAGCATTAATGCGCACGTCGCAAAAAAGAGACTATGCCTACACTATTATTCCAACTATGTATGACAAGAGAACTAAAGCCTCATTAGAAGCCTACAAAGAGCTAAAAGCAAAGTATCAAGATAAAGTTTGGTCTGCGGTAATTCCGGTCGACACTAAGTTTCGCGACGCAAGTTTAGCACAAACGCCGCCGAGTGAATTTGCCTCGGCCTCACGCGGTGTATTTGCCTACAACACCTTACTGACCTATTTACTGCAACAGGCGCCGGAGTCGGCATGAGTAATTTAATCGCCAGTCAAAAAGTGATGCAGCATTATTTATCCGCTTTGTTGGTTGACGAAGATCCCAGTGAAACGTTAATGCTGGAAGAAGAAAAAAAGCAGCAACTTAATGAGTTGTTAGCCCAAGCGACCATAGTGCCAGCTGAACCAATAGCCGCACAAAAAATTGAAGCTAAAACTGAAGTGGCTGCCGATGCCGCGGCGTTAGCTACACTTAAAGCGAAATTTGTACAAGTAGAACAAGCACAGCACTTACAGCAACGAGATGTGCCTGTAACCCAACGCATTGCGGCGGCAGAAGTACCAACAGTATCTGTTGCAACTGAGCAAAAAGACTATCGACAAGGCAAATTTCAAGCCTTATTTTTTGACGTTGCTGGGTTAAAAATAGCAGTACCTTTAAAGGAACTCGGTGGTATTCATCAATTAGGTAAAGTGAATAGCCTGATTGGTAAACCGGAATGGTTTAAAGGCGTAATGCTGTACCGCGAACAGAAAATAAACACGGTGGATACCGCTCGTTGGGTTATGCCAGAAAAATATGACGAAACCTTACAGCAAAAGCTAAACTATCAGTATGTTATTATGCTGGGTAGCAGTAACTGGGGTTTATGCTGCGAAACATTAATTAATACCTATGTTTTAGAACAAGACGATGTAAAGTGGCGCGAAGCTGAGGGTAAAAGACCTTGGATGGCGGGCTTAATCAAAAAACATATGTGTGTATTAGTTGATGTTGACGCTATGATAGATTTATTAAACCGCGGTCTGGATATCAGTGCTTAAGCGGAAAAGGTATTTATACAGGAGCTGTGCATGAGTAATTTAACCAAGCAGTCAGTTAAAAAGAATGACGCCGCAGACATCGTGTTGCAGTGGGTTACTTTTAAATTGCAAGATGAAACCTACGGCATTAACGTAATGCAGGTGCAAGAAGTACTGCGCTATACCGAAATTGCACCCGTGCCAGGTTCACCTGATTATGTATTAGGTATTATTAATTTACGCGGTAACGTGGTTACGGTTATTGATACCCGTTCACGTTTTGGTTTAGAGCCAGCCGATGTAACGGATAATACGCGTATTGTTATTATTGAAGCAGAAAAACAAGTTATCGGTATTTTGGTAGATAGCGTTGCCGAAGTGGTGTACTTAAAATCGTCAGAAATTGATACCGCGCCAAATGTAGGCACAGAAGAAAGTGCGCGCTTTATTCAAGGGGTATCTAACCGTGAAGGCGAACTGTTAATTCTGGTTGATCTAAATAAACTCCTCAATGATGAAGAGTGGGACGAAGTAACGTCGCTCTAGGAATGACTATGTGGCTTGGTGTAATAATTCAGGCAGTATTATTACTGGCATTTATGCTAGTTATATATCTGTGGTTCGCCAAGCTACGCAAAAATGTTGTGGCACAATTAGCCGCGTTAGAACAGCGGCTTGAATTTAGCGCGCAGCAACAAGAACATGGTAAACATGAGCTTGAAGAGCTACGGGCCGGTGTTATTGGTGTTGGCCAGCGCGTATTGCAACTAGATGCCGGCTTAGCTCAGCTTAATAGTCAGCTAAGTGCCGATATGCAACAGCTTGCCGATAAGCAGCAAGCGTTAGAGCTTACTGATCCTGAATCAAAAATTTATAGCCGAGCGATGAAGATGGTGCAGTTAGGCGCAGATCTAGAAGAAATAATGCGTGAATGTGAATTGCCGCGGGCTGAAGCGGAACTGTTGTTTAACCTGCACCAGCAAAAGCAGTTATAAGCGCTATTTTACGTTTTAAAATCAATGCGCTGATGAATATTGTGCCAGTTTTCCGGAAACTTACCCTGTAACACATAAGAAAACGCAATCAGCTCTGCAATCACAATATATAACTCTTTGGGTATTTGCTCACCTAGCTCTAATTGACTGAGTAATTTACTTAACTCGTCGTCTTGATGTACCAAGATGCCATGCTCACGGGCGAGGGCCACAATATCGTCTGCCAGCTCACCGTGGCCTTTTGCCGTTATCGTTGGAGCTTGTTTACCTTGGTACTGCAGTGCAGTGGCGGTTTTTTGCTGCTTATTTTCTGTCATAGCTGATCCCTATACTTTAACCGCAAGTAAACTGTTGGCGCGTGGCAATAAGGTATCAGGAATTTTACCCAGTACACAGTCAGCATCGCTTACTACTAAACCTTGCATATTACAGCGCTCTTTTAGCAACGGTAAAAACTTATCAGCTAACTGCTTCGTTTCAGTTTGTTCAGTATAAAATTGTAACTGTAATTGTTGCTGCTGTAACTTTGCCACAACTAGTAATGGCCCGAGTTGCTGCAAGTCAAAACGCATGGTGAGTTGCCACTGCGTTTGCTTTTCTCCTTTTGCCTTGCCATCAGCCTCACGCTGCTCTAATTGTATTTGGCTAAAAACGGAGTGCTCGCCTTGTTGCAGCGGCAACTGCAATAGTAAATGTTGTTGCGCACTTTGGCTGCTATCTAAGGTTGCGAGCTGGCTTTGTTGCAATGTTCCGCTATGGCCAGCTAACTGCCGCAATAAGTTACTCGTTTGGTTTGGCTCTAATGAGTTTACTAATTGCAGTAGCTTTTGGTTTGCAGGTTGCTGTGCTGCGCTAAGCGGTTTTTGCAATAAATGCCCCAACAATAGCTGTATTGCGACGGCTAATGTGCCACCACTGGTTTGAACATTGGCATTGTTTTGCAGCGGCTGAAATTGCAGTAGGCTTTGCAGTTGTGGTGCGAGTTGGTTTAACGTTAGCACTTTACTGCCATCGGGTTGGCTTTGGCGAACGAGTTGTAATATCTGTTGTACCTGCTCGGGCAACTCTGGTAATGCCGTGAGCAGATCGCCTTTTTGTGGCAATAAGGGTAACAAATGTCGCCACGCTTGTTGTACTGTCGCGGCAGATAAAAAACCACTAGCTGCACCTGCTGTTGTGGTTGGCGTATTTTGCGCTGTTCGGCTAATAAACTGCAGGGGCCGATTACTGTCTTCAGGTAATACGGCTAACTGCAATTGGTCTTTTTGTGGCAGCAATTGCAACTGAGCAAGACTACCTGAGCTGTTAGCTTGCAACTGTAATTGATAGGCACCAGGCGGAGCAATGCCCAGCTGTTTTACCGCATTAAGAATAGGATGGTTACTGCCGGCGGTATTTACCGGCTGTTGGTTAAATACCTTAATTAATTGCTGTAGCAAGGCTTGTTGCTGCGGTTTATCAAGCATTGCGGTGCCAGGTTGTTGGCCTTGGCTTGTCGGCTGTAACACGTTAGGCTCAACCCCTTTGTCGCTGGTTTTAAGTTGTAAGGCAACAGTAAATTGGCTTGATTGGCTCACGCCTAACCACTGCGCTAAATTAGCCTGAGCTTTGCCCGATAAGGCTAATGGCGCTAATGCCGGCAACTGAATTAACGTGTTATTTGCCGTTAGGGGTATTTTTGCGGTAACTAATAGCGCGCTAATGCTGCTATCTGCACTGCGCATTGGTGTCGTTGCGGTTTTTGCGCTATAAGCCGCCAGTAATAACTGACGCAACTGCTCGGGCGGTATATTGAGCGTAATAGCTTTGGCAACCGTTTGAATATTCAGCTCAATATTGCCATTAGCTAGCGGCTGAAACTGTACCTGCACCGGCAAGCGCGGCGGTAAGTTAGTTTGCAGTGCGGCTAACTGCCCGGTTTTTATCGCCTCAGGGCTGGCTTGTTGTACTAATTGCTGCAATGTAATGTTAGCCGACGCAGGTAAAGTAATTTGCAGCGCGCCTTGCGCAGAAGGCACCTGTAGACTAAAACCGCCACCACTAAGTTGTTGGATCTGTCCCTGATAGACCTGAGCAACCACTAATTTCAATGCAGCGGTATCTGCTTTGCCGCTTGGCGCCAGTTGTAGTAGTTTATCCAGATTAATCTGGTTCATATTTTTGCTCGTTTTTTGTTACTTTATCACATAACCACGTTCGTATTATGTCGTCTATATGGTAATATGCGGCCAATTTTTACTGTTGTCGATAGTTAGAGCTTAGTGATTAAACCACAAATGTTTGCTGTTAGCGCCGGCCAAATTATATTGCAGGGTACTGCTTTGTCCTGTATTCGCCAAGATCGTGTGCTGTTTGAACAGCTTGATGTTAGCGTGCGTAGCGGTGAACTATTACAGATTGCCGGTAAAAATGGCGCGGGTAAAAGCTCATTATTGCGCATTTTAGCTGGGCTAGCTCAAGCCGACGATGGCAGTTTATATTATCTACAACAACCTATAGCCAGAGTGTATGCTGATTACGCCGCTAACTTATGTTATATCGGCCACCATAGTGGTATTCATGAACAATTAACGGCTTTAGAAAATATTAGCTTTTGGCGCGCGGCCTCCGGTATTGCCCCAGCAGATGACTTTGCGTTGTTGGCAACCTTGGGTTTAGCGGGTTTAGAAGATGTGCCTTGTCGTATGTTATCAGCAGGGCAGCAGCGGCGCGTATCTTTGGCGCGATTATGGTTTACTAACTGCCAATTATGGATTTTAGATGAACCCTTTACGGCACTAGACCAAGCCGCTATCGCGATGTTGCAACAACACTTTTTCGCACACTTGCAACAAGGTGGCGCTATTATTCTTACCACACACCAAAGTTTAAGCGTGGCCTTTGTGCATCAAAGCAAATTAGAGTTGGCATATCGATGGTAATGCTAGGGCAGTTTATTAAACGTGAGCTCAGGCTATTAGCCCGACAAAAAGCAGACTGGCTAAATCCGTTGTTATTTTTTGTTATCGTGCTCTGTTTGTTTCCGTTGGGCGTTGGCCCATCGCCTAATTTACTGCGTATAATGGCACCCGGTATCGTTTGGATTGCCGCCTTACTCAGCGTGCTGTTAGCAGCCGAGCGCTTATTTAAAGATGATTATCGAAATGGGGTTATTGAACAACTCGTTGCGGCGCGCCAGCCGTTATTGAGTTTTGTGCTGGCTAAACTGTTTACTAATTGGCTAAGCACCGGTTTGCCTTTGGTGTTGTTGTCACCGGTAGTTGCCTTGTTACTTAATATCGATACTGCCGGTTTCGTTGCGTTGCTCTTTACCTTATTGCTAGGTACGCCATTACTTAGCCTGCTTGGGGTTATGGGCGCAGCGCTTACGGTATCCGCCGATAAAGGCGGCATTTTACTGGCACTGCTTATTTTGCCGCTGTATATTCCGCTACTTATTTTTGCTAGTGCAGCAATGGAAGCAGCCGCAACGGGTATGTCGTATCATGGACAGCTAGCAATTATGTTAGCGATGTTGTTATTTGCTTTGGCACTGATCCCGCTAGCGGTGATTGGCGCATTAAAATTGAATGTGAGCTGATATGTTTAAATGGTTGCACCCTTATGCTAAGCCAGAAACCGTATACCAGCTATGCGGTCGCTTTTATCCTTGGTTAATTGCCCTTGGCGTCGTGTTATTGCTAGTGGGCAATATCTGGGGCTTGGCCTTTACACCCGCTGATTATCAGCAGGGTGATAGCTATCGCATCATTCATATTCATGTACCTGCAGCCATTATGTCGATGGGCACCTATTCGGCTATGGCAATTGCTGCCTTTATTGCCTTAGTTTGGCAAGTAAAGGTCGCGCAGTGGTCAGTACTAGCGATTGCTCCTGTTGGTGCGATATATACCGCCATTGCATTAATTACCGGTATGGCCTGGGGTAAACCCATGTGGGGTACTTGGTGGGTATGGGACGCACGTTTAACATCAGAGCTAATTTTATTATTTTTGTATCTCGGGGTCATTGCATTAAGTGGCGCGTTTTCAGACCGGAAAACGGGCGCTAAGGTAGCATCTTTACTGGCTATTGTTGGCGTTATTAATCTGCCTATTATTCATTTCTCGGTAGAATGGTGGAACACCTTGCACCAGGGCGCGTCTCTTACCAAGTTTGCCAAGCCGTCAATTGACCCCAGTATGTTATGGCCGTTGCTTATTAGCATATTGGCATTCAAAGTCATTATGCTAGCGTTGGTGTGCTTGCGTTTACGCACCGCCATTTTGTTAAATGAGCAACACCGACCCTGGGTAAAAAACCTTGTGGAGGCACAATAGATGTATTTTCAGTCAATGGCCGATTTTTGGCATATGGGTGGCTATGCGCTATTTGTTTGGTTGTCGTTTGGCATTACTTATTTGTTATTAGTAGCGTTAACGGGTTATAGCCATTACCAACAAAAACAATTTAAACGTCAACTGCAATCAAGGTTGGCGCGCGAGCAACGTGTGAAGCAATATCAGGAGCAAACAAAATAATGCAGCCAAGACGTCAGAAACGTTTACTCGCTATCCTCGTGGTCATTGCCCTGTTAACCGGTGCCGTTGGTGCAATGTTATACGCATTACAGCAAAATATTGATTTGTTTTATACGCCATCGCAATTAATCGATGGATTGGGCAATGACAAGGTTAAACCGCAAATCGGCCAGCGCTTGCGTATTGGCGGCATGGTAGTTGTTGGCTCAGTAAAGCGTGATCCTAATTCGTTACAAGTGAGCTTTGATTTAGTCGACACTGGGCCGTTAGTGCATGTTACTTATAAAGGTATTTTGCCTGATCTGTTTCGTGAGGGCCAAGGCATAGTAGCGCAGGGTACACTAGTTGACGCCACTACCATCGAAGCCAACGAAGTATTAGCCAAGCACGACGAAGAATATATGCCACCAGAAGTTGCTGAGGCGATGAAAGGAATTAAACATGTGCCGCCGTCACAGCTTGATGCCAGCACAAATAAACCGACGCAAGGATCATACTAAATGATAGTTGAAGCCGGACAGCTAGCGCTTACCTTTGTTTTTGCCTTATCGTTACTGCTGGCAGTAGTGCCACTGCTGGGCAGCTTTACAGCTAATCAGCGTTTGCTGCTGTTGGCTAAACCGTTGGCGTTTGGTCAGTTTGCTTTTGCTTTAGTGGCAATGGCCGCATTAGTTTATGCGTTTTGTCATAACGATTTTACCGTTATTAACGTGGCACAAAACTCCAGCTCTACTTTGCCTTGGTATTACCAAGTTACCGCAAGTTTTGGCTCTCACGAAGGCTCAATGTTGCTATGGGTATTAATGTTGGCGTTTTGGACAGCGTTGGTAGCGCAGTTTTCTAAAGCATTACCCTTGTTATTACAGGGGCGCATACTGGGTATCTTGGGTTTAATCAGTGCGGGTTTTGTTGCCTTTTCCTTGTTTATGTCTAACCCATTTTTGCGCAGTTTACCGTTCTTTCCGGTAGAAGGGCGCGACCTTAACCCATTATTGCAAGATTTCGGCATGATTATGCACCCGCCCATGTTGTATATGGGCTACGTCGGTTTTGCTGTGGCGTTTGCCTTTGCTATCGCGGCGCTGATGAGCGGCCGTTTCGACAGTGTGTGGGCGCGTTGGGTTCGGCCTTGGGCGCTGGCTGCGTGGTTGTTTTTAACCCTTGGCATTATGCTAGGTAGCTGGTGGGCTTATAACGAACTGGGTTGGGGCGGTTGGTGGTTTTGGGATCCGGTAGAAAACGCCTCTTTTATGCCTTGGTTAGTTGGTACGGCCTTAATTCATAGTTTAGCGGTAACCGAAAAGCGCGGCACTTTTAAAAGCTGGACCGTATTATTGGCGTTAGCGGCATTTGCCTTAAGTTTAGTCGGTGCATTTTTAGTGCGTTCCGGTGTGTTGGTATCGGTGCATTCATTTGCTACCGATCCTGGTCGCGGTTTGTATTTGCTAGTGTTTTTATTGCTGGTCGTGGGTGGCTCATTGCTGCTCTATGGCCGTCGGATGAATTCAGTGCGTAGCCAAGCTAGGTATCAGTTGTTCTCTCGTGAAATGCTGCTGTGGGGCAATAATATATTTTTGCTTACTGCCTGTTTAATCGTGTTTTTAGGCACCTTGTTTCCGCTATTTCATAAAGAGTTGGGCTTAGGTTCTATTTCTATTGGTGAACCATTTTTTAATCAAATGTTTTATTATCTTTCGATCCCCTTTGCGCTCTTACTCGGCCTAGGCCCTTGGGTACGCTGGAAACAACAGCAGGTTATGCCATTAATGCGTCCGCTTAGCTTAGTGGCAATAGCCGCATTAGCTATTGCTCTGGGTGTGTTATCTAGCATGCAAAGCGTGCAAGCAAACTTGGCCTTACTTGGCATGTTGTTAGGTGCTTGGGTGGGTATTTCCGCCTTAGCCGAGGTGGTGCTGCGCTTACGTCAATTTGGTTCTATTGGTAAAGGCATCACTAAACTTAATGCGAGCCACTATGGTATGACCTTGGCGCATATCGGTTTTGCGGTACTGGTAATCGGTGTTGCTATGACCAAAACCTATACCACCGAGCGCGATGTTCGCATGCTAGAAGGTGACACCGCCACAGTGGCCGGCTATGAGTTTACACTAACCGATGTGTACGATTTAAATGGTGCTAACTATGGCGGGCAAGCTGCTGAGCTAGATGTACGGCAAAATGGCCAATTTGTTACCCATTTACACGCCGAAAAACGCTTTTATCGTATTCAACGTACGGTAATGACCGAATCTGCGGTACATGCGCGTTTAAGCCGTGATCTTTATGTATCGCTAGCTGAAGAGTTACCCGGTGGTGCTTGGGCACTGCGTATTCAAGTAAAACCCTTTGTGCGTTGGATCTGGCTCGGCGGTCTGTTAATGGCGCTAGGTGCACTATTAGCTTTGGCCGATAAACGTTATCGGCGAAAAACGACAACGACTGATGCAACAGTAGCGGGAGTAGCTGATGCGTAAAGTGCTGTTTTATGTACCCTTAGTTGCATTTTTGGCGTTAACGCTATTTTTACTTAGTGGACTGTTTTCTGATCCGCGTGAGCGCGAGTCAGCCAGTTTAAACAAAGCCTTACCTGATTTTGCCTTGGCTGATTTAATGCAGCC
Source organism: Rheinheimera metallidurans (assembly GCF_036983985.1). Classification (NCBI taxonomy): domain Bacteria; kingdom Pseudomonadati; phylum Pseudomonadota; class Gammaproteobacteria; order Chromatiales; family Chromatiaceae; genus Rheinheimera; species Rheinheimera metallidurans. The sequence continues at coordinate 643,626 of NZ_JALAHQ010000002.1, read as the reverse complement.
AAAAAAAATCTGGACGCCAGAAAAACTAAAAGGCGAAACCTATTTATTAAACGTCTGGGGCACTTGGTGTCCTACCTGTAACGCTGAGCTGGGTTATCTAGCCGAATTGCGTAAGCAGGGCGTAAAAATTGTTGGGTTGTATTATGAACTGCCGCGTGACCCCACCTTTGATGCACCGTTTAATCTTGCGGTATTACAGCAAGACGTACAGCAAAAATTAACGCAACAGGGCGATCCTTATCAATTTAATATGCTAGATATTAAGCGCAGCTTGTCACTCGATCTTGGCGTTAGTGGCGCACCAGAAACCTTTATTATTGACGCTAACGGCATAGTGCGAGCGCATCATATTGGCGATATTAATCCTATGGTGTGGCGCAGTAAACTGGCGCCGTTATATCAGCAGTGGAGAACGCCATAATGCGCCCACTCAGTGTATTCGCGTTACTCTGCTGGGTGTTGTTTAGCAGTGTTAATGCCTATAGCCAAGAAGTATTGCAGTTTGATAACGAACAGCAACGCCAATTGTATCAGCAACTTACTGCAGAGTTACGCTGTCCGCAGTGCCAAAACCAAAATATTGCCGACTCGCATGCCGTGGTGTCTGTTGATATGCGAGGCAAAACCTATCAGTTAATTCGCGAAGGTAAAAGCCGGCAACAAATACTCGATTATATGATTAATCGCTATGGCGATTTTGTGCATTACATTCCACCGGTTAATCGCTACACCTTGTGGTTATGGTTGCTGCCGTTACTGGTATTATTGGCATTATTGGTTACGGGTATTGTGCGTCGCTCTCGTCAAGCTATTGGTTCAGATGCTGCAATACAACCTACGTCAGAGGCCGAGCTTGATCAACTTATCGCCCGTTACCGGAGTAAAAAACCATGATTTGGCCTGTTTTAATTGCCGCTTTATGCATGTTGTTGTTCACTGCGCTATGTTTATTCTGGCCTAGACGTGCCGCTAATTTACCCCAGCAAACACCAAGCCAATTATTTGAAGAGCGGTTACAACTATTAGCCCTAGCAAGAGACAGCGGTGAGCTAGCCGAGCAAGATTTTGATAGTGCAGCCCAAGAGTTAAAAAGCCAGTTTTTGCAGAAAACACAGTCAGCCGCAGTTTTGTCAGCCAAACCAAGCTGGCAATTGCCGGCCGTGTTGCTGGTTATTGTTGCAGTGCTGGTTGGTGCAATTTATAGCCTCAGCGGGCATTACCAACAGCTAGCTGACTGGCAACAAGCACAGCAAAATCTAAAACAGTATGGCGAACGAGCGCTATTAAACCAAGGCGAGCCACTATCTGAGCAAGAAATTGAATGGTTTGCGCTAGCGCTTCGCACGCGTTTAGCGAATGAGGGCGATGATGCGGTAGCATGGATGTTACTTGGCCGTATTCGCTTATCACAGGGCGCGGTAGAGCAAGCGGTTGCTGCCTTTGAGCGCGCGCTGCGTTTAACTCCAGAACGTACTCCGTTATTGCTTAGCTATGCGCAGGCACTCATTTTGCTGGCCGATGACGCTAGCTTGGCTAGAGCTGGACGAGCAGTAGCGAAAATACTAACTAAAGAGCCCAAAAATAGCGATGCGTTATCGTTAATGGCGTTGATCGCCTATGAAAAAGGCGATCTCGCCGAAGCAACGAGTGCATGGCAGTTGTTATTAACGCAATTACCCCAAGACGATCCGCGCTACAGTGCGGTGCAGCAGCGCTTAAAAGAACTGGGCGTAAAAGTTGAAGTGGCTGGGCGTGTTATTAACGTACGTTTAAACGTTGCACCTGAGCTAAAGCAAGCTAACCCAGAAGCCAGTTTGTTTTTATTCGCCCGTGCGGTAGATGGCGCGGCCTTGCCGCTAGCCGTGCAGCGTATTCCCTTACCTGAAGGCAAGGTAGAACTGCAACTTACAGAGCAAATGGCCATGCAAGCCGGGTGGAGCTTAGCCAATTCTGATCAGGTTCAGGTTGTAGCACGTATGTCATTGTCAGGCACTGTTGAACAGCGTCCTGGCGATATTCAAACCGTGTCCGATACTTTACAGTTTACTCAGCAAAGCCTTACTATTTCTTTAACCTTGGAACCCTAATATGCGGCTTTCACTATTTAAATTAGCCCTAGTTTTAATTGTCTCAGTATTAGTAGGTTGTGCCAGCAAACCGGCACAACCTGCGCAAGAGGCTAACAATGCACCCCAGCAGCGTTACGTTGATAACCGTGACCCCTTAGAAACCATTAACCGGCCGTTCTGGGATTTCAACTATGATATTTTAGACCGATATTTTTTGCGGCCAGTAACCGTCGGCTATATGGCTGTGGTGCCTAAACCTGCGCGCAAAAGCTTAGTGAATGTGGCCAGCAATTTGAACGAACCAGCCAGTTTTTTAAACGGCGCCCTGCAAGCTAAACCGCAAAGTGCCGCCATTAGCGCGGGGCGGTTTTTAGTTAATAGCACCTTGGGTATATTTGGCTTATTTGATGTGGCGACAAAAATAGGCTTAGTCGAGCAAGACGAAGATTTTGGCCAAACACTCGCCGTATGGGGCGCAGGTAATGGGCCTTACCTCATGTTACCTGCACTTGGCCCTACCACAGTGCGCGATACCACAGGTAAAGTAGTCGATAATTTGTATTTTCCATTAGCATTGTTAAATGCGCCGCTGACGATAGCGCGCGGTGCTATCGCGGCACTTGATGGTCGTGAAAAGTTAATGTCGATGGAAAATATGTTAGATGAATCGCTAGACCCTTATGCCTTTATTAAAGAGTCATATTTTCAGTATCAACAATTTAAAGTGTTTGACGGCAACCCACCACAACCGCCAGAGCCTGATATTGACGAAGACGTATTTGATGATTTACTGGACGACTTAGATTAATGCCAACAGAAGCAAGGTCAACATGAAACCGCTTTTTTTTATAGTGCTAGCTTTGGCATTTAATGGCTTTGCTCAGGCCAGCGATGATGACGCTATAGCGCAGGGGGAAAATGAACTTGCGGCGCTAATCGCCGACTTTGAGCAATACTATGCCGGTAAACTTAGCGAGCAAGATATTCCTGGCGGAGCTTATGCCATTGTGCAAGGTAATAAAATTATTGCTACTGCCGGTTTTGGTGTAAGGGAAAAAGGCCTACCTGAATTGGTTGACCCCAATACCGTGTTTCGTATTGCTTCAGTATCAAAAACTTTTGCTGGTGGCTTAACCAGTATTTTGGCCAGCGAAGGTAACTTTAACTGGGACGACAAGCTGGTAAAATACTTACCTGATTTTTCTTTTAAAACAAAGAAATACAATAGCCAGCTAACACTTGAGCATTTGTTATCGCAAAGTACCGGCGTAATGGCCAATGCCTACGATAACCTAATAGAAGCTAACGTGCCGCTTGATAAAATTTTACCGCAATTTAGTAAAATCGATCCGCTATGTAACCCCGGACAGTGCTACGGTTATCAAAATGTACTGTTTAGCTTAATTGATCAAGTTATTCAAAAAACCACAAAAAAAACGTACGCGCAATTATTAGAAGAACGCATTATAAAGCCGTTACAGTTACCTACAGCATCGGTAGGGCTAGATGGATTTTTTAGTACAGAAAACCGTGCCATGCCGCATGTGCGAGCCCGAGGTAAATGGCACCCAACTAAGGTTGCCGAGAGTTATTATCATTTCAGTCCAGCGGCAGGTGTTAACGCCAGCGCTATTGATCTTGGCTATTGGTTAATCGCCCAGTTAGGCCATAACCCTAAGGTATTATCTGAAGAATTATTAAAAACTATTACTAAAAAACGGGTGAAAACCCGTCGTGATTTGCGTCGCAAAGAATGGCGACGTTATTTAACTGATGCCCATTATGCTTTAGGTTGGCGGGTATATCAGTTTGGCCAAGACGAATTAATTTACCACGGTGGCTGGGTGCAAGGCTTTCGGGCGGAAATAGCGTATTCGCGCGAGCATCAGCTCGGTTTGGTCATGCTAATGAATGCCGAATCTAATTTAATTAACGAGCTAGGTACGTACTTTTGGTCAGGTGTATTAACAGCCATTCATCAACAGCAGCAAGACAAAAAAGACCAGTTAAAGGCTAATGCTGACTAGTTAGGTTAACGAACCGAGTTGCTCACGCCAACACGCCGTAAACCCATCCATGGGGGCTCGTTTCAGGCATCCATGCCTTCAACGGTTGGCTTAGAGCAAATCGGTTCTCATTGGCACTGGGTAAGTTGGCTTTACAAAGATGACTAAGTTGTTTTTTGATATAAATCGATCAGAAAATCGACGCTGATCAGCGGTACAGTATCGGCAAACTGCTGCTTTTGTTCAGCGGTAAACTTCCATGCCAAAGGCACCATTTGTATCAAGGCTAATACGTCATCAGCGTGTTTAAACTGCAGCTGAAATTGCAAGCGTTCTCGTTTTAAATGCGTAAAGCCAGTAATTGGTGCTATCGCATCGCTATGTAATTGCACGTTCGTATAAATAGCCTGTTTCATCTCAATTAAATGTCTTGGCCCGGGCACCACTGTTAATAAATGGCCCTCAGTTTTTATCACGCGGGCTAACTCTTCTGCTTTAGATGGGGCATAAATGCGCACTACGGCAGCAAAGCTATTCGCAGCAAACGGCAGCTGGTAAGCACTGGCAACACTAAAGTTGATTGCTGAGTACGCTTTAGAGGCATATTTCACCGCATTTTTTGAAATATCGATACCGTAAATCGCCGTATACGCTAAAGCATGTTGTAGCTGGCCAGTGTAGTAACCTTCGCCGCAGCCTAAATCAAGCAAATTACTAGGTGCTAGCTTAGCCAGTAGCTGGGCTACGGCCTGCGCTAACGGCGCATACCAACCGGCTTGTAAAAACGTGCGCCGAGCTTGCATCATGTCCTTATTGTCACCGGGATCTTTAGAGTTTTTTTGCTGTACCGGCAATAGGTTAACATAACCCTCTTTAGCCATATCAAAGCTATGATTGTTAGTGCATTGATACTGTTTAAGATTAAGTAATAATGGCGTTTGGCAAAGCGGGCACAGGTACATAATAAAATCTGCTTAGAAAAAAGGCCGCTAGTGTAGCAGCACAGCAGTGTTTTCGCCAAAGCCTTGCTATACTGCGCGCCAATAACCAGCTTGGGTAATTGCATTTACCCTAATGCAAGACCAGTGGCCTAAGTACAATATAACCGGAGCAGCAATGCAAGATTTAGAATTGTGGACGTTGGACGAATTATGTGACCATGCCTTCGATATTTTTGAAGAGTTGGCCAGCGAAAACCTGTCGGCTGAAGATTATGGCCAGTACCAGCAACATTATGAAAACCGAGGCTATGTTGACTTGGTTATTCCTAACGGTGACTGGGCCGATATGATGATGCAAGATTTAGAGCCCGAGCTACATTTCGAAGCGCAAATTGGTTTAACGGGTGAGGCGGGCGAAGCTGATATCGTTTTAGCGCGGATACTGCTTAGCCGAGAGAAATATGAATCTTTATGCCACGCCCAGTGGCGAGGCCAATAAAACCCACTGTCGGGGTCAGATCCAGAATTAACAAATGGATCTGACCCCCAAAGTTACCAAAGTTACAAAGTTAGTTAAGATATACCATGCATGCGTTTTTTCAGCCAAGGGCTAATAACTAGCATAAACACACCAACGGCTATACCAACATAAAATAAGAAGCTAAACAATTCAGTGTACGCCGCGAGTGCTTCACCTACGTCAGCTACTTCGCCAGCGTTAGTATCAATAGCCGCCAGTTTTGCCAATTGTGTTGCTAGCAGTTCAGAGTAGGCGGTGGCTAAGAACCAGCTACCCATCATTACACCAACTACTTTCGGCACGGCTAACTTAGTTACTGCCGACAAACCTACCGGCGACAAGCATAACTCACCCATAGTATGCAGTGCATAGGCTAACACTAGCCACCAAGCTGCAACGTATCCGGCATCGTTCGGGTGCGTGGCGCCATAAACTAAAGCACCAAAGCCTAAACCTGCTTGGATAATACCTAAAGCAAATTTAACCGGCGTACTAGGTTCTAGTTTACGTTTACCCAATGCAAACCATAGCCAAGCAAATAACGGGGCTAGGGTAATAATGAAGAACGCATTTAGTGCACCAAATTGCCCTGCAGTGGCTTGATAACCAAAGATATTGCGGTCTAGTACACGGTCGGCATAAAGTGTCATCGACGATGCCGATTGTTCAAACAACGCCCAAAATACCACCGTAGACATGGTTAAGATGATAAGTACAATCATCCGGTCGCGCTCTTCTTTATTACACTGGGTAACAATAAACCAAATAATGCCAACCAGAACGATAAAGGATAAGCCGATCAGTGTGCTGTGCACCACCGGGTTATATTGTACCAGCTGCCAAATTACTGCTAATGCCGGCAATGTGGCTAGATAAATTAACCATTCTTTATTAATGCCGGCAAATACCTTTTCTTTTAATAGCTTAGGATTAGCTGGCTCGGCATAACCGAATAAGTATTTTTGCCCAGTTAAAAATACAATTAAGCCCAATACCATACCGATACCGGCTAAGCCAAAGCCGTAGCCCCAGCCATAGGTTTCACCTAGGTACGTAACTAATAACGTGGCAATAAAAGAGCCTAGATTAATACCCATATAAAAAATGGTAAAACCAGAGTCGCGCCGCGAATCTTCTTTACCATACAGTTGGCCAACAATGGTTGAAATGTTCGGTTTTAAAAAGCCAACGCCAATAATGATTAAGGCTAAAGAAAAATAAAATACTTGTATCGCCTGATTGTCACGAACCACAGCACCATTTTCCATGTAAGCCTGAAAGCCCTCATAAGCTAAGCCTAAATGGCCCAAGCACAGTAAAATAGCGCCAAAGGTTACCGCTTTGCGCATACCTAAGTAGCGGTCGGCTAACATGCCGCCAATCACCGGCATCGCGTAAACTAAACCGGCGTAGCTACCTAATACGTCTAGGCCGCCCGCATCACTAAATAAGTGATACTTAGTTAGATATAACAACAGCAAATATTTCATACCGTAAAACGAAAAGCGCTCCCACATCTCAGTGAGAAAGCACACATATAGCCCGACCGGATGGCCGAGAAATTGCGGTTGGTTAGCAGGTGCTGCCGCAATAGTGCTTGATTCAGTCATGAAAACCCCAGTTTTATTAGAATTATTAACCTAGTGTACTTTGCACTAGGGCGCGCCGATTATGCAGATCAAATAGCCGGTTGTCACCCTTAGGGACGCGGCAAAGCGATAAAAACTACGAGAAAAGTGCGATAGTAATGACAAAACTTTACGGGTTAGGCACTAATTGCTGACGTATTTTAGCAAAATGCTTACGGCATAAGGCAAAGGTTAAAGGTCTGGTAATGGCTGGGTACAATACAACAAGTAACACCGCGTAGCCCAGAATATACCAGCCAGAGCTTCTTGCCATTAGCAAAAAAAGCGGAGTTAAAATTAACAGCTTAATAATGTTCAGCGTAATTTTAGTTGGTACGGGCAATAAATTTGCAGCTTGGCGCACCACATCCATACGCTGAGCAAAATTTAAACCAGCCAGTTCGGGAATATTTTTACTGTTAAAATAAATCATCTAAAATCCTATTTAGCCATAGCTTCGGTGTGTAGTTTACCTTTTCACTCTATCGCTTTTAAAGGGCTTTTGGTAAGCTTTACGCCTTTCGCGCGATAAAAGGTAATGCAATGATTAAAGTTCTTAGTGTGTTTGGTACTCGACCAGAAGCCATAAAAATGGCGCCGTTGGTAAACTTGCTAAAACAACAGCCTGATATTGATAGCCGAGTCTGTGTTACTGGCCAACATCGCGAAATGTTAGATCAAGTGCTACAGCTATTTGATATAAAACCCGAATATGATTTGGCTATTATGAAAGCAGGCCAAGATTTATACGACGTTACCACCAATATCCTGCTTAATATTAAGCCAGTATTGCGAGACTTTAAGCCCGACATTGTATTAGTGCATGGCGATACCAGTACCACCTTCGCTGCCGCTTTAGCCTGTTATTACGAAAAAACAGCGGTAGGGCATATTGAAGCTGGGTTGCGTACCGGTAATATTTATAGCCCTTGGCCGGAAGAGGCTAATCGTAAGCTCACTAGCGCTATTACACGCTTGCACTTTGCGCCAACGACTAACTCAGAACATAACCTAGTGCAAGAGCAGGTTAACCCAGCTGATATTTTTGTTACCGGCAACACGGTGATTGATGCGTTGTTACAAGTGGTCGAGAAAATAGAAGCCAATAGCGAGCTAACAGCAGATTTTAGTAAACAGTTTCCGTATGGCCAAAATGGTCGGCGTTTAGTGTTGGTTACTGGGCATCGTCGTGAAAGTTTTGGTAGTGGCTTTGAGCATATTTGTGCGGCATTAAAGCAAATTGCATTGCAATTTCCAGATTGCGATATCGTTTATCCGGTGCATTTAAATCCTAATGTACGTGAACCGGTGTATCGCTTATTGTCAGATGCAAAAAATGTGCATTTAATTGCACCGCAAGATTACTTACCCTTTGTGTATTTAATGAGCCGCAGTACTCTAGTATTAACCGACTCGGGCGGTATTCAAGAGGAAGCGCCATCGCTGGGTAAGCCGGTATTAGTTATGCGCGATACTACTGAGCGCCCTGAAGCGGTAACCGCGGGTACGGTAAAGTTAGTTGGTGCTAATACAGAAATTATCGTTAAAGAAGTTAATAAATTACTGACTGACAAAGCCTATTACGATAGTATGAGCTTCGCCCATAACCCCTATGGCGATGGTAAAGCGTGTCAGCGCATTGTCGATGTCATTAGAACGCACGTCAGTGGCAGTTAGTCATTAATAGAGTGAAAAGTAGAGTGAAAAATATGGATGTTTTGCAACAACTTCAGTCGGCCTCAAAGCGCTGGTTGGTAACAGGTTGTGCTGGCTTTATCGGCTCTAATTTAATTGAAACCTTGTTAAAGGCTAACCAGCAGGTAGTAGGCTTAGATAATTTTGCCACCGGCCATCAACGTAATTTAGATGAAGTGCAGCAGTTAGTTAGCCCCGAGCAGTGGGCTAACTTTCAGTTTATAAATGGCGACATTCGCAATTTAACGGACTGCCAGCAAGCGTGTGCTGGTGTCGATTTTGTATTGCATCAAGCGGCGCTCGGTTCAGTGCCACGTTCTATTGCCGACCCTATCGCCACTAACAACACTAATATCAACGGTTTTTTAAATATGTTGGTCGCAGCTCGCGATGCCAAGGTTCAGCGCTTTGTTTATGCGGCTTCTAGCTCCACTTATGGCGATCATCCGGCGTTGCCAAAAGTGGAAGACGTCATTGGTAAGCCGTTATCGCCTTATGCCATTACTAAGTTTGTTAATGAGCTGTATGCTGATGTATTTTCACGCAGCTACGGCTTTCATAGTATTGGTCTGCGCTATTTTAATGTGTTTGGCCCAAGACAAGACCCTAACGGTGCTTATGCCGCAGTCATTCCAAAATGGACCGCGGCGATGATTGCGAACCAGCCTGTAGTGATTAACGGTGATGGTGAAACCAGCCGCGACTTTTGTTTTGTCGCTAATGCTGTGCAAGCTAATATTCGTGCCGCATTAGCTAACCTTGAGCACAGCGACGTATTTAACGTAGCTTTAGGGGATCGTACAACCCTTAACGAATTATTTAGTGCCATAGCACAAAGTTTGGCTGACAATAATATCCATTATACGCAACAACCCACCTATGCTGATTTTCGCGCGGGTGATGTACGTCATTCACAAGCGGATATTAGCAAAGCCAAACAACAACTTGGTTACGCTCCAGAGTACCGGATTAACGACGGTATTAAGTTAGCTATGCCATGGTATATTCAGCAGCATTAATTAATAGTGCATAAATTTTAACAACGTAAACGGATTTACAGGATCACAGAATGAAACATATCGCCGACAGTCGCATTGCTATTATTGGTTTAGGTTACGTAGGTCTGCCGTTGGCAGTAGAATTTGGTAAACATTACCCAACAATAGGCTTTGATGTTAATAAAGCCCGCATTGCCGAGCTAAAAAGCGGTGAAGATCATACCCTAGAAGTATCGAGCGAAGAGCTAAAACAAGCTGATAAACTTAGCTATAGCTGTGAACTGGATGACTTACGCCAAGCCACGGTATTTATTGTTACTGTACCCACACCCATCGACAAACACCGTCAGCCCGATTTAACTCCGTTAATTAAAGCCTCAGAAACCCTGGGTAAAGTGATTAAAGCCGGTGACATTGTTATTTATGAGTCAACGGTATACCCAGGCGCGACCGAAGAAGACTGTATTCCCGTTATCGAGCGTATTTCTGGCCTTAAATACAATGTCGACTTTTTTGCCGGTTACAGCCCAGAGCGAATTAACCCAGGTGATAAAGAACACCGCGTTACCACTATTAAAAAAGTAACTTCGGGTTCAACACCACAAATAGCCGATTTTGTCGATGCTTTGTACGGCAGCATTATTACTGCAGGTACCTATAAAGCTAGCTCTATTCGCGTAGCTGAAGCGGCTAAAGTTATAGAAAACACCCAGCGCGATTTAAACATTGCATTAATTAACGAGCTAGCCGTTATTTTTAATAAACTCGGTATCGATACCGAAGAAGTATTGTTAGCGGCTGGTACTAAGTGGAACTTCTTGCCGTTTCGCCCAGGCTTAGTCGGCGGCCACTGTATTGGTGTCGACCCATATTATTTAACGCATAAAGCGCAAACTATTGGTTATAACCCAGAAGTTATCTTAGCTGGCCGACGCATTAACGACAGCATGGGCCGCTATGTGGTAAGCGAACTGGTTAAAGCCATGATCAAACGCAGTATTCAAGTCAATGGCGCCAAAGTATTAGTTATGGGCCTTACTTTTAAAGAAAACTGCCCAGATATTCGTAATACTAAGGTTGTTGATATTCTTACCGAATTAAAAGAGTACGGCGTACAAGCAGATGTATACGACCCTTGGGTTGATAGCGCTGCTGCTGAGCATGAATATGGCATTACGCTAATTAATCAGCCGCAGCAAAATACTTACGATGGCGTAATCTTAGCGGTAGGCCATAAGCAGTTTAAAGACTTAGGCGCAGCGGGTATTCGTGCACTAACTAAAGTTGATAGTGTATTATACGATCTTAAATATGTATTAAGCGCCGCAGAAAGTGATTTGCGCTTGTAAAAGAAGCGCGACTGTAACTAGGCAGAAATAAAAAATAAACAAAGGTGCTCTGTTTCGTCTCAGAGCATTTTTTAATTAATAAATACGGAGCTATACGTGGTTAATTTTTTTAAATTGTTAGCATTTTTTTTGCTTCTTGCAGTGCCTATTCTTGCCGCGGCGCAAACTGTAACTCCAGCTATGATGGAGCAATTTAAACAACTGCCTAAAGCACAGCAAGAGCAGTTAGCTAAACAATATGGCATAAACTTAAGCGATCTTGGAGTAGACAGTAGCACTAGCTCTAATACTGAAACCCCAGATAATGAGCTGCAAGATCGACAAAGCCGTAGAAAGCAACAACAATTTGAACAGAAGAAAAAACAAGACGACGCCAAACTTAAACGTTTTGGTCTGAACATGTTTGATGAAGCAAGCTCAGTATTTTCCCCTGCCAAAAACTTGCCTGTCCCGGATGACTATATTCTTGGGCCTGGCGATAAGTTGCAACTGCAACTTTTTGGTAAGGTTAATCGTGATGTTAAAGCTGAAGTTAATCGTGATGGCGCAATTAGCATTAGCGAAATGGGTGCAATACAAATATCTGGTTTACGTTATGCTGAAGCGAAAAAGCTTATAGCTGAGCGAGTTAAGCAACAGTTATTAGGTACTGATGTTGCCGTTAGCATGGGCACGCTCAGAACCATTAATATACTTATTGCCGGCGAGGCTAAGTATCCAGGTTCATATAACTTGCCCGCATTAAGCTCTGTTACGCAAGCGTTATATGCTGCGGGTGGCGTTAGTGATATTGGTAGCTTACGTAATATCTCAGTACAACGATCTGGCAAAAATGCCGCTAATTTTGATTTGTATGAATTGTTATTAAAAGGTAATGCCAAAAATAATGTGTTCTTAAAAGATGGCGATGTTATTTTTATTGCACCTATAAGTGCTGTCGCTGAAGTTAGTGGCGAAGTACGTCGGCCCGCATTATACGAAATAGCGCCAACTGATACTTTACTCGACTTGCTTACTATGGCTGGTGGTGCAAAGCCTGGTGCATATCCTCAGCAGGCTGTGTTACAACGCTTTAATGAGCAAAATTTACGCGATTATTTGAGTGTAGATTTAACCGATAGACAACAGCAAAAAATTATTATTCGTGCCGGTGATGCGCTCAAAATCGGCGCAACATCGCCACAGGTTAAAAACTCCGTAACACTTGCTGGTGCAGTTGCACGACCAGGTATGCATGCATGGCGACAAGGTTTACACCTTACCGATTTATTGGGCTCTAGATGGTCAGACTTGCAACGTACCGCAGATCTTAATTATGGCATCGTATTACGCGAAATTAATTCACTAGGTGATATTGAAATACTGCAGTTTCGTTTAGCTGATGCGATTCAACAGCCGCAAAGTGCAGAAAATATTGAGCTGCAAGCCAGAGATACCGTTATTGTATTTCACCAAGCATTGCAGGCTTATCAGCGCTCTACTTTAAATAAATATCTACGAGATAAGTTAGAGCAACGCTTTGATATCGCAATAGAATTACGTTGGTTAAATCAGCTAGATATTGCCGAGAATGGCTTTCGGTTAATGTCAAACAAAGACGAGTTAACTGAAGAGCGTTTTATTGACGATATTAAAAAGCTAAAGTCTGGTGATAATCGAACCTATGCTGAAGACATTTCGCGTCAAGATCAAGAAAAGGCGTTAAAAGAAAGTTTTGCTTATTTGCTAGAAAATATTCTAGACGATGCTGAATTAATTAAACTAACACCACATTTAACTCGCACCGAGTTGCTCTATCCTGTATTAGAAAAATTACGGTTACAAGCACGTAATGGTACAGAGCCACAAATTGTCAGCGTTAGCGGGGAAGTCTTAGTTGAAGGTGATTATCCAAAAGCGAAAGAAGGTAATGTCCTCGATTTGATTGATGCAGCCGGAGGCTTAAAAGATTCAGCATTTCTTCAGCGTGCAGAGCTATCGCGAGCAGTCACAAATGCAGAATCAGTACGCGGTGTATACATCGAACACTCAACCATTGATTTATCAGCAGTAATATCAGGAAAGCAAAGTATCAGCCTTGCTAGTAGAGATCGGTTAAATGTGTTCGCAGTGCCTGAATGGGATTTAGATCGAACCATAAAGTTGAATGGTGAAGTTAAGTTTCCTGGCATTTATACTATTCAGCAAGGTGAAAAGCTGTCCGATGTATTGAAGCGTGCAGGGGGCATAACGGAAAATGCTTTTATTGATGGTACTTTATTTACCCGAGAGCAAATACGTAAGAGTGAAACCCAGCAGTTAAAGAAATTAAGTGAACAGCTACGTTCAGATATTGCCGCAAAATCATTATCGAGCGACACCGCCCGAATTTCACCTGAAGATGCTATTGCGATGATAAGTGAAATAGAAAAGGTTAAGCCGATCGGCCGGTTAGTAATTAATTTGCCAATGATAATAGCTGGTGACACAGGCGCTGATTTGCAAGTAGAAGACGGTGACGAGCTTTATATTCCCAGAGCCAACAACACTATTGCTATTGTCGGTGAAGTACAGCATCCAAGCAGTCACCGTTTTGCTGCGAACTTAGTATTAGAAGATTATTTAAAACTGGCAGGTGGTTTTCGTAAGCGTTCTGATAAAGACCGAGTTTATGTTATTCGCGCTGATGGTTCAGTAATAGTTCCAGAAAGCAGCTGGTTTAGTGTCAGCAAAAATAGCCTTAAAGCCGGTGATACCATTGTTGTACCGTTAGACACGGAATATAAAGATAATTTAAGTTTGTGGGCTCAGGTTACTCAAATTTTCTATCAAAGTGCGGTTGCTATAGCTGCGTTAAATAGTTTTTAGAGCGCAGCCTCACTTTAAAGACAGTTAACTAAGAGCGTATTAGTTTGCTAGTTTGGACGATTAAACTAAGTAAGTAGGTTAAAGAAGCACAATGGCACGACAACAAATAAAACCTGAAAATGATGAAATTGATTTACGTGAACTATTTGGTGTTACTTGGCAATCTAAATGGTTAATTATTTTCTTCTCTAGTATTAGTGCACTCTTAGCCGTAATTTATGTGTTAAGTTTACCTAATATCTATAAAAGTGAAGTGTTGTTATCACCAGTTGTTGCAGATGAGGCGATGAAAATCCCTGGTCAACTAGGTGGTTTAGCTGCACTAGCTGGTGTAAATTTGAGTGGTGGTAGCGGCGATAAAACAGCGCTTGCACTTGAGATTATTAAATCACGTGATTTTCTTGGGCGCTTTATTACTAAGTATGACCTATTCGTACCTATAATGGCCGCTAAAGACTGGAACTCTATTGAAAATAGTTTAATTATTAATGATAAGATTTATGATGTTGCTAAGCAGGAATGGGTTCGTAAGGTTAAGGCACCATTTTTACCTAAACCCAGTTTATTAGAAACACATGAAGAGTTCTTGAAGTTACTAAACATATCAAAAGATAAAGCAACGAAGATGGTGAGATTAAGCATAGAGTATTATTCACCTTATTTAGCAAAAAAGTGGCTAGATTTATTGGTAATCGAAATTAATGATGAAATGAGACAACTTGAAATATCTGAAGCAGAAAGTAGTCTTCAATACTTAAATGCGCAGTTAGATAAAACAACTATTAAAGATGTTCAAAGTATGTTTTTTTCACTGATAGAGGAGCAAACAAAGACGTTAATGCTAGCGAACGCTCGTAAGGAGTATGTATTAAAAACGGTAGATTCTGCAGTTGTTGCAGAAAAAAAAGACAGACCGGCTAGAGCATTAATAGTCATATTTGCGACATTTTTAGCATTTTCATTTACAGTTTTAATTGTTTTAATTAGACATTTTTCGAGAAATACTACAGATTAAAATAGTATTTTCTACGCATTTTATAAGTAAGCTAACTAAAAATTAACCTTGGTTACTTATGTTGATTTTTTTGAGGGATTGGGTAGTTTAGATGAAGGTTTTGGTAACTGGTGGTGCAGGCTTTATTGGTTCAGCTGTTGTGCGCCATATTATTAACAATACTGCAAACAGTGTTGTTAATATTGACAAGCTGACTTACGCAGGCAATTTGAATTCGGTAGCGTCTGTTGACACTAGCCCACGCTATGCATTTGAACAAGCGGATATTTGTGATGCAGCTGCCATAACCGCAATATTTAAAAAACATCAGCCGGATGCAGTTATGCATTTAGCCGCTGAAAGCCATGTTGACCGCTCTATAGAAGGCCCTGCTGCGTTTATTGAGACCAATATTATTGGCACTTACACGCTGTTAGAAGTAGCTAGGCATTATTGGGCTAGCTTAGATGCTGCACGTAAAAACAAGTTTAAATTTCATCATATTTCTACAGATGAAGTATTTGGTGATTTACACGGCACAAACGATTTATTTACTGAAACTACCCCTTATGCACCCAGCAGCCCTTATTCTGCGAGTAAAGCTAGTTCTGATCATTTAGTGCGGGCTTGGCAGCGTACTTATGGCCTGCCGGTTATTGTTACTAATTGCTCTAATAATTACGGCCCTTATCAATTTCCGGAAAAACTAATTCCATTAGTGATATTAAATGCCTTAGAAGGTAAACCTTTACCCATTTATGGTAAAGGTGATCAAATCCGTGATTGGCTATATGTCGATGACCATGCGCATGCGCTATATCAAGTGATCACTGAAGGAAAAGTAGGCGAAACATACAACATTGGCGGCCACAACGAAAAACAAAATATCGATGTAGTGCATGCTATTTGTGAGCTGATGGACGAACTAGTGCCAATGCACGAACGCGGCTATCCACTTAACACTAAATACTCATCACTTATCACTCATGTAACCGATCGCCCCGGCCATGATCTACGATATGCTATCGACGCCAGTAAAATTGAGCGAGAACTCGGTTGGAAACCAGCAGAAACGTTCGAAACCGGCTTACGTAAAACGGTTCAGTGGTATTTGGACAATAAAGCGTGGTGGCAAGCAGTTTTAGATGGAAGTTATAAATTAGAGCGCTTAGGACAAGGAGCTTAGGGTATGAAAGGCATAATTTTAGCAGGTGGCTCCGGCACTCGGCTATACCCCATTACTCGCGGTGTGTCTAAGCAGTTATTGCCTATATACGACAAGCCAATGATTTATTATCCGTTGTCGGTGTTAATGCTGGCGGGTATTCGCGATATTTTGTTGATCTGCACTCCCGAAGATATCAGCGGCTATCAGCGTTTACTCGGTGATGGCAGTGAGTTTGGTATTCAGCTGACATACGCTGAACAGCCTAGCCCAGATGGCTTAGCTCAAGCTTTTATAATTGGCGAAGCGTTTATTGGCGACAGCAAAGTGTGTTTAGTGCTGGGTGATAATATTTTTTATGGTCAAGGTTTTGGCCCTATGCTGCGCAAAGCTGCTGCCAAAGCAAGCGGTGCCACTGTGTTTGGTTATCAAGTTAAAGATCCAGAGCGTTTTGGCGTGGTTGAGTTTAATAAAAACCAGCGCGCTATTTCTCTAGAAGAAAAGCCCTGCAAACCCAAATCACATTATGCAGTAACTGGCTTGTATTTCTACGATAATGATGTCGTTAATATAGCCAAGCAAGTGCAACCCTCTGAGCGAGGCGAGTTAGAAATTACCAGTATCAACCAAGCCTATTTAGCACGCGGTGACTTGGATGTTGAGTTACTTGGCCGTGGCTTTGCTTGGTTAGACACTGGCACGCACGAAAGTTTGCTCGAAGCAGGTATGTTTGTCGAAACTATTGAAAAGCGCCAAGGTTATAAAATTGCCTGCCTAGAAGAAATTGCCTTTAATAATGGTTGGTTATCGAAAGAGCAGATTAAACAGCAAGGCTTACTACTCAGTAAAAATAGCTATGGCCAATACCTGTTAGCTTTAGCTGAGGAAAAATCATGAGCCTAATTCAATGGGCTTATTTTCCACCACTGGGCGATGATCGTGGTTCTTTAGTCGCTTTAGAGGCAGAGAAAACCGTACCTTTTGAAATTAAGCGTGTGTATTACATTTTTGGCACACAGCAAGGCGTAGCGCGAGGCTTTCATGCGCATCATAACCTAAAACAAGTTGCAATCTGTGTAACTGGTAAATGCCGCATGATCTTAGATGACGGCATAACCCGTGAAGAAGCGTGGCTCGACTCGCCTACCAAAGGCCTGTTAATTGGTGATTTAGTGTGGCGAGAAATGCACGATTTCAGCGAAGACTGTGTGCTATTAGTGCTAGCCAGTGAGCACTACGATGAAGCTGATTACATTCGTGATTATGATGAATTTATAGAGTATGCAAAAGCATGAGTTTTATTCATAAGTTAGCTGATGTTGCGCCTTGCGAAATAGGTGAAGGTACAAAAGTTTGGCAGTTCGTCGTTATTCTTAAAAATGCTAAAATTGGTAGCAATTGTAATATCTGTGCTCACAGCCTAATCGAAGGTGATGTGATTATTGGCAATAACGTTACAGTCAAATCTGGTGTTTTTATTTGGGATGGCACCTGTATCGAAGATGATGTGTTTTTAGGTCCCAATGCTACATTAACCAATGATTTGATGCCACGCTCTAAAGAATACCCTGATAATTTTTCAGGTATTACTTTAAAAAAAGGCGCAAGCATCGGCGCTAATGCCACTATCCTTCCTGGTATTACCATTGGCAAAAAAGCCATGGTTGGCGCTGGGGCTGTTGTTACTAAAGATGTACCAGATTATGCAGTTGTTGTTGGTAATCCAGCAAAAATTATTAGGTATATAAAATGATCCCTTTCCTAGATTTAAAAGCCATCAACGCCCAATACCGTGATGAGCTTATAGAAGCCTGTACCCGTGTTATCGACTCTGGCTGGTACATCGCTGGTAATGAACTTTCACAATTTGAACAGGCGTTCGCCAGCTACTGCGGCACTAAGCACGCGATTGGTGTGGCTAATGGCCTTGATGCACTGATTCTGACCCTGCGCGCGTGGAAAGAGTTGGGCAAGCTCAAAGACGGCGACGAAGTGATTGTTCCTTCCAATACCTACATTGCCAGTATCTTAGCGATTAGCGCCAATGACCTTGTGCCAGTATTGGTTGAGCCTGATTTAGGCACTTATAACTTGTGCCCAGCCAAAACAGAAGCTGCAATTACCGCTAAAACTCGCGCCATTTTATCTGTGCACCTATACGGTCAATTAGCCGATATGCCCGCCATTATGAATATCGCGCAGAGACATAACTTATTAGTGCTCGAAGATTCTGCCCAAGCACACGGTGCAAGCGCAATTGATAATAATGGCAAGAGCAAAAAAGCCGGTAATTGGGGCGATGCCAGTGGTTTTAGTTTCTACCCAGGTAAAAACCTCGGTGCCTTAGGTGATGCAGGCGCAGTGACCACCAACGATGACGAATTGGCTGAAACCTTACGCGCACTGCGCAACTACGGCTCGCACGAAAAATATAAAAACCTGTACCAAGGCACCAATAGCCGCCTAGACGAAATTCAAGCGGCTATACTCAGTGTTAAGTTAAAACATCTAGACGGCGAAACAGCGCACAGAAGAAAAATAGCCAATGCTTACATAGAAGGTATCAATAATCCAGCTGTTGTTTTACCTCTCAATGCTTCCTCTCTAGCTCTTGAGAGTCACGTGTGGCATCTTTTCGTCATCCGTTGTGAACAGCGCGAAGCCTTGCAAAAACACTTGCTTGAGCATGGTGTGCAAACCTTAATTCACTACCCAATACCGCCGCATAAACAACAGGCGTATAAAGAGTGGAATATGGATAGCTATCCGGTATCAGAAATGATTCATCGGCAGGTAATGAGTTTACCTATGGGATCGACGATTACAGATGATCAGGTCGCTTCAGTTATAGCGGTTTGCAATAGCTTTAAGGCAGTGAATTAACCCCCTAATGACCTTAATAAAAACCAGCCTGCTGAACGCAGTTGCTGTCGTTATTAAAATGCTTACGATGCTAGGCCTGAATAAGATATTGGCTATCTATGTCGGACCAGCAGGCTATGCTGCCATTGGTAACTTTCAAAACGCGGTGCAAATGATGAGCACCTTTGCCAGCGGTGCGATTAATACCGGAGTAGTGAAATACACCGCTGAGTATCACGATGAAGAGGAAAAGCAACGGCAAGTCTGGCGCACCGCAGGCACGATAGCTTTACTAGGTTCGGTAGTCACTGGCATTGGCGTATCAATATTTAGTAAGCAAATAGCTCTGTGGTTTTTGCATGACGAAAGCTACAGTCCAGTGTTTATCTGGTTTTCCATCACGTTGGTTTTCTATATATTCAATACCCTGTTATTAGCCATATTAAACGGAAAAAAAGAAATTCACCGCTACATCATTGCCAATATAGCGGGTAGCATTTTCTCTTTAGCTGTAACCAGCGTGTTAGCTATCAAGTTTGGTTTGCTCGGCGCACTGACCGCGCTGGCTATTCACCCATCGTTTGCGTTTATTATCACTCTTTATTTATGCTACAAGGCTGAGTGGTTTAAATTTAGCTATTTGTTTGGCGGTCTAGATAAAAAAGTACTTTTTAACCTTAGTAAATATACTGCAATGGCACTTACCACTGCTGCATGTGTGCCCGTTAGTCATATTTTAATTCGCACTCATCTTAGCAATACATTTGGCTTGGAAGCTGCAGGATACTGGGAAGCCATGTGGCGCTTAAGTGGTGCTTATTTAATGTTAGTAACCACGACATTAAGCTTGTATTACCTGCCAAGACTTTCTGAATTAAAAGAACCGACTGAAATTAAAAAAGAAATACTCCAAGGTTACAAAATAATATTGCCCGTTGCTGCGGCTTGTGGCTTGGTTATCTATCTATTACGTGACTTTATTATTGGCGTACTATTCACCCAAGATTTTATACCTATGCGTGAGCTATTTGCTTGGCAGATGGTGGGCGATACCTTGAAAATTGGTAGCTGGATATTAGGGTATTACTTTATAAGTAAGGGGCGGTTCAAAATTTTCATGTTTATAGAGGTGTATTTTTCATTACAATTTTACGTTTTATGTGTTTTTTTGTCTGAACCGCTAGGATTGGTAGGTACTTCAGTTGCACATGCAATGAACTATTTTTCATGTTTTATATTTGTTGTGATTTTCTATTTTAGAGATGTTAATAATGAAGAGCTATATAATTAGTCTTAAAGACAGAGATGGTGAATTTTTATATTGGGTATATCTGTTTTTTATGTATGTTAGAAAATACCATATTTTTTCACTACCTATATTTTTGTCGATGGTGCTTTATTCATATTTTATATCTATTAGATTGTTTGGAATTAGCATTTTTCCAAAAGTATGTTTCTCTTCTGGATTATATAGAATTAGGTTAATTAGGAGCCATAAATCAACAGCAATAATTATAAAAGGAATTCTTATTTTTGAAAAGTGGAGGTCAGGTGTACCTACAACTATTACCCTAGGGGCAAATTCAACATTAGAAATATTAAATACATTTGTACTGGGTGATAATTGTAAAATAGCTGTAGCGAGTTGTGGGCACTTAAAGATATGTGGAAAATCAATTGATCAGCTCTCGGGAATAACTGCGGATAGCATTATTCTCTGTTCTCAAAAAGTTGAGATTGGTGAAGGCAGTATATTTTCGTGGAATTGTTATATTTCAGATAGCAGTCAGCATACATACAACGGTAGCTTAAAGGTTGAGCCTATAGTCATAGGCTCACATGTATGGGTAAGCGAAGGAGTGACATTGGCCCCAGGCTCAAAAATTGGATCTGGGTCTGTAATTGGTGCGAAATCTTTTGTGAAAGGAGAGTTTCCAAAGGCGGTTTTTTTGGCTGGAAGCCCTGCTAAAATAAAATCTACAGACATTAATTGGAAACGTTAATGTTAATTTGTTAATGTAATGCATCTAAATGCAGCTTGTATTTTATTGCAATGTTTTTTATTAATAGTTTTAATACTCAATTGGTTGTGATATGAAAAAATTGTATGTTTTTTATCCAAGCTTAATATTGGGTGGTGCAGAAAATCTATTATTACGGTCTGCAAAAATATTGTCAGTATTTTATGATGTGACAGTTATTGATAAAAAAAGCGGCTGGATTTCTAGCGAAATTAAAAGACAGTTAATTACCAATATAAATATAATTGAGCTAAATTTTAATAGTAAAATTACTTTAGAAAATGACTCTATATTACTTACTTCTGCTAATTATTTATTTCAGTTGGATAAATATTTTAACCCGTCATGTTCACGATTATTGCTATGGAGTATGCATCCCAATAATCTTATACCTGTGGTAGGTAGAAGTAAAAATGTTTCTCTGCATAATTTTAACTACGCCTATTTTTTTAGCAAAATATTGAGTTTTAATTTATTGGCTAAAACGAAAAAATTTGTTGCTAAAGCTAATAGATTGGACGCTCTATTTGCAATGGATGGGGAAGTGGATGCTAATTTATACCAACATTATGGCGTTAATCATAGTGGCTTAATCCCTGTTTTTGTAAGTAGCAAGGACATAATTAGTGATAAACCTGTCGAGGTAATTAGACACTCTAATTCATTTCATATTTTGTGGCTAGGTAGAATTGATAACGACTTTAAAATAAACATATTAAATTATGTATTAGATAAAGTTGAAACGTCTAAATTTGCCAAAGAAAATAAAATAATATTTCATATAGTTGGCGATGGGCCAGGTTTTGGACAGCTGCAAGATAAAATGGCGTCAATAAAAAATTTCAATTTTGAAAAGCATGGAACACTATTAGGCGCTCAGCTAGAAAAAGTGATAGACATGTGTGATATTTCTTTTTCTATGGGAATGTCGGCTTTAGAGACTGCAATTAGGGGATGCCCAACAGTATTGTTAGACTTTTCTTTTACACCAATTAATTATGACTATAATTTTAAATTTATTTATGAAAGTGAGAATTATATTGTAGGGCGAGATCTCGGGAATAAGAGTGCTTCATTTAAAGAAAAAGGGAAAAATATGGATTCTATATTGAGCCATGTTTATAATTCATACTCGCAAGTAGCCAATTTAAGTTGTAATTATGTAAAAGAATTTCATTCAGAAAAGGAAGCAGAAAAATTACTATTACAAGGAGTGGCATCTACAAAACTAACGCTAATTGATGCTGTTCATTTTTCGTTTGAAAGTAGACCTTATTTTCGTAGATTAAAGCATTATTTTTTCAAGTGATAAAGCATGGCTCATATTATTACATTTACTCATAAAATAGAGAAGTATCCGCCTATAGTGGCTGTTATTAATTATTTGGTAAATAATAATCATCAAGTAATAGTCCTTGGTGATTGTGATAATCAAAATTTATTAACAGAATGGCGTGAGAAAGGAGTGGTATTTCAGCGGGTAATTAATTCAAATGTTAATGCTAATTTTGCTGTCAAACTTTTTCGTTTTTTGTTATATAAATTAAAAGTTACAAAGATAGTAAAAACATACTTTAATAAAGCTAATGTTACTTTATGGTTATTTGGTAATGATAATTTTTTTATATTGCACCATCTGATTCCCCAGATTAAAGCAATTTCTTATATGTTTGAAGTGCCATTATTTAAAGTTTCGGCTAAGTATAGGTTGTTGAGTCCGACTATAAACTATAAAAAGTCTTTGCAATCATCGTGGAGAAACATAAGTTGTGAATTAAATCGAAGTTTAATTACTCAAAGTTATTTTGGCTTAGCAGAAATGCCAGATGTGATACCTAACAAAACGTTTAATAACATAGACTTTATTCCTGAAGCAAATGAGTTTGTTAAAAGTATTTTAGAACCTTTAAAGGGTAAAAAAATAATTTTATATCAAGGTATTTTTAATTTTCCCGAACGTCGGTTGTCAGAACTTTGTGAGGCCATTAACTTTTTGCCTGAAGAGTATGTGGTTTTATTAATGGGTGATGGTGATGGTTTACAATATCTGAAGAGTAAATTTGCAAGTGATAGAGTGCTCTTCTTAGGTTTCATTAAATACCCAGATTATCTTCATATTACTAAAGCATCTTATATTGGATTTTTATCTTATTTTGCAAAGGCTGGGAGTTTAAATACGGCCTTAAATACATTGTACTGTGCCCCAAATAAAATATATGAGTACTCAGCTTTTGGTTTACCGTTTATTTCAAATAACTTACCAGCCTTGCAAGTGTTTGCTAATGAACATTTTTCTGGGATCGTGTTGGATAAATTAACTCCAGAGAATATTGCAAAAGCGATCTTATCTATAAATGCTGCTTACACAACTTATCAAGAGGGCGCTTTAAAGTTATTTTATTCAACAGATATTGATGCAAAACTTAATAACATTTTGCTGGAATAATGTAATTGATACAGTACTCCTTACCATACATAATAATTTCATTGATATTTTTCGCAATATTTGTCATTGAAAAATTTATTCTGAAGCGAAAAGTCTTTCACTTGTCTAGAATAATGTGCGGTTTTGTATTTTTTTCTTTTTACGGCTTAAGCGGTCATATTGGCACTGACTGGTATAATTATCTTGAAATGTATAACAACACTTCATTGGGTTTGGAGCCTGGTTTTACATTTCTAATGAATTTAGTGAGTGTTTTTAATGGTAACTATCAGGTCTTTAAAGCATTATATTTTTTAATATTTATTTATTTTTTTAACAGGTTGTTGAAAATACACTGCATATCACCTTCTCTTGCTTATTTTCTACTGATGGCGTTAGCACCTATATTATTTATTGATTCATATCGAAATGCTTTAGGTATTGTTATTGCAATGCAAGCAATACCAAGAATAGGCAAAATTAAATGGAACACGGCTGTTTTATGGATATTATTAGCTAGTCTGTTCCATATTTCTAGTTTATTATTTCTAGTTGTTTTTGTTTTTAATAAGTGGATTAGTCGAAAAAATTTATTGATTATAGCTGTTGCTGTAGCGTTTTTTGGTCTTTTTTTACTGCCAAATTTTTTGTTGGATATAATTGTAGAATATGTAGCTAATTATTTTCAATTAGAAGCACGGTATTTATACTATTTTATTGATATTAAACCGTATGGAATTTCAATTGGGCTTGTTGAAAAGCTGTTTTCGTTAATGGTAATGTTTTACTTTTATAACACGTTAAAAGAAAAAAATACCCAGCCGATACTTTTTAATATGAGTTTTTTTTATGTTTTAATTTATCTGACTTTCTTCAATTTTGAAGTTATTATTAATAGATTATCCTTGATTTTTATATTGCCTTATTTTTATGTTTTAATTTACTCATCTTCTTTTGCTTCTAAACGTTCTAATAGAGCATTAATTTTGGTCTTTATATTTACAACTGGACTGTTAAAGGTGGCCTTAAGTTACAGTAGCGAAATATATAAATATGACAATGTATTAATAGAACCTGACGCTATAAACAAAAGAGTGACGGTAAGAGATAAACATTACTTATTGTAGTTTGAAATTTAATTTTGTAAGGTTATAAATGAAGTTTTTTCATATGATACCAAAGGACGGTATAGGTGGCGTTGAACATGCCGCTCGTTCATTAGTTGTAAAAAACGATTTGGATATAACAACTGTTTTTTTATGTGGGAATTTACTAACAAATAAACAGCATATTACGTCTATTTCGCCAGATTGCAAGCTTAACTCTTTTGGCTTTTACTTTAATGGGATTAGATTTTTATGTAAACAGCAGCCTGATATTTTACTATGTTCTCTTTGGCGATCTTCTATTGTTGGCCTTACATATTTGCTTCTATCTAAAATTGGTTTTAAGCCAAAGGTTAAATTAATAACATTTTTACATAGTAGTAAATTTGGACATTTTTTTGAGAAGATTATTTCAAAAGCGGCAATTAAGTTTTCGCATGAAGTGTGGTGTGATTCTCAAGCTACTAAGTTATCAATTGTTGAATTTGTTCCTGAACATAAATCTCATGTTATTTCTTTTTTTGTTAAATTAGATAGTTTTTATTCTGAGTCTAATTTAGAAAGGCATAATAACTTTGTATTTTGGGGGCGCTTAGCTAAAGTGAAAAGAGTGGATAAAGCTATTATTCTGTTTCATAAATTGTCTGCTACTAATGAAAATTCGATTTTTTATATTTATGGCCCTGATTGTGGTGAGCTACAAAATCTTCAAAATTTAGTCTCTGAGCTGAATTTAAACGGTAAAGTGCTCTTTATGGGACCCAAAGAGCCTAATAAGTACTCGAAAGAAATTTTAACCGCTAAATTTTTCTTTAATACATCTGATCATGAAGGAATGGCAATGTCAGTTGTTGAGGCTATGCAACTGGGCCTAGTTCCAATAGTAACTCCAGTAGGTGAAATTGCTAATTATTGTCATCATAATCATAACTCAATTTATTATGATAATGATGCTTATAATTTAGTTGTTAATGCTATAAGTAATCGTGATGTTTATGACAGCTTGAAGTTGAATGCTATTAATTGTTGGGCCGATACAAAAGACTACTCACAAGATTTTAATGACAACGTAATCAGAGTTTTTGGTAATGTTTAGCAAAACAATTAATTTTAAAGGATATGTATAGTGTGTGGTTTTTCTGGCTTTTGGTCTATTAAAAACTCTGATTTTGATTTTAATCAAATATTAAGTGATATGGGTAATGCTATTAAAACCCGTGGGCCAGATAGCTCCGGTACTTGGTCCGACGATGAAAATATTGGTTTAGTGCACAGGCGATTAGCTATAGTTGACGTGTCGGCTGCAGGGCATCAGCCCATGCATTCATCGTCACAACGCTATGTTATAGCGTTTAATGGTGAAATTTATAATCATCTTGAGCTTCGAGCTGAGCTTGAGGCTATTACGCCACGTAATTGGTTGGGCCATTCAGATACCGAAACCTTATTAGCGGCTATTGAGCAGTGGGGCTTATTTCAAACACTGATTAAAACTACGGGTATGTTTGCTTTAGCGTTGTGGGATAGAGACACTAAGCAATTACAATTGGCCAGAGATCGTTTTGGCGAAAAGCCGCTTTATTATGGCTGGCAAAATGGTTGTTTTTTGTTTGGTTCGCAATTAAATGCATTGCGTGCTCATCCAAATTTCGCACCAGAAATAAATCGTGATGCTATTACTTTACTGTTACGTCATAACTACATACCGGCGCCGTACTCTATTTATAAAGACATTTATAAGCTACTGCCTGGCACTATAATGACCTTAAATTCCAGTTTAGAACAAACCACAGATATATATTGGTCGGCTAAAGATACAATGGCGCAAGCCGCCGCAAACCTATGTACGTTGCCCGCAGCTGAACAACTACAACAGTTAGAACAAACCTTGAAAAATGTAGTTAAAGGGCAGATGGCGGCAGATGTACCGCTGGGAGCTTTTTTGTCTGGTGGTGTAGACTCGTCACTTATCGTTGCGTTAATGCAGGCGCAGTCGAATACGCCGGTAAAAACATTTTCTATCGGTTTTGACGATAAGCGTTTTAATGAAGCTGAGTTTGCCAGAGCCGTAGCAGATCATCTAGGAACTGAACATACTGATCTTTATGTCACTGCTGAAGATGCACTGGCGGTTATACCTAAATTAGCTGATATTTATGACGAACCCTTCTCTGACTCTTCACAAATACCCACTTATTTGGTATCAAAAATTGCCAAACAGCAAGTAACGGTGTCGTTATCGGGCGATGCCGGCGATGAAGTGTTTTGCGGCTATAACCGTTATATATTAACGGCTCGAACGTGGCATAAATTAAGCCGTATACCGGTAGTGCTACGAAAAATGGCAGCATGGTGCTTAACGGCAATACCTATTAAAGTATGGAACGCGTTATCGGTATTAGTGCCAGCGCGATGGCGCCTTAGTAACATGGGCGACAAGTTGCATAAAGCCGCATTGGTGCTGCCATCTAAAACGATAGAACAGTTATATTTAGGCTTAGTATCGCATTGGCAAAACCCAGAAAGTGTTGTACTTAATAGCAAAGAGCCATTAACAGCGTTAACTGATCCTAAGCGTAAAGCTAATTTTTTAGACCCTATTTTGCAGATGATGGCTCAAGATACGTTAAGTTATTTGTCTGACGATATTTTAGTCAAAGTAGACCGAGCTGCTATGGCTGTGTCGTTAGAAACTCGGGTACCTTTTTTAGACCATAAGCTATTTGAACACGCTTGGCGCTTGCCAATGGCAATGAAAATTAAAGGCTCGAAAACCAAATGGTGTTTAAGACAAATACTGTATAAATATGTACCAGAACATTTGATAGAACGGCCTAAAATGGGCTTTGCTGTACCATTAGATACATGGTTACGCGGCCCATTAAAAGCTTGGGCTGATAATTTACTTGCCGAGCAGCGTTTGCAGCAAGAAGGCTTTTTTGATGTTACTAAAATTCGGAAAATGTGGTTAGAGCACCTTAGTGGTAAGCGTAATTGGCAGTATCAGTTATGGGATATTCTTATGTTTCAAGCTTGGTACGAGAAATACCATAAATGAAAAAGCTGTTATTTGTTGTAAACGTTGATTGGTTTTTCGTCTCGCATCGCTTGCCCATTGCAATGGCTGCACAACGTGAAGGTTACGAAATTCATCTTGCTTGTAATTTCACTGATCAAGCTGATTACCTTGCGTCATTAGGTTTTATTTTACATCAACTTGATTTATCGCGCAGCGGCACAGGGTTACTTGCAGAAATTAGTGCGTTTAAAGGCATTTTTGTTATGCTGCGCAAAGTAAAACCAGATATTGTACATCTTGTTACTATTAAGCCGGTTATTTATGGTGGCATTGCTAGTCGTATTTTAAAAACAAAACAGCGTGTGGTATCTATTTCTGGCTTAGGCTACATTTTTATTGCCCGAGGACTAAGAGCCAGTATGCTGCGGTTTGCAGTGTCTAAGTTGTATCGCTTTGCTTTACACTCTGGTAATACCAAGGTCATATTTCAAAACCCTGATGATAAACAACTGCTGCTAGATTTGGGTGTTATCGAGCCCTCGCAGGTAGTGATGATTAGAGGTTCAGGTGTTGATTTAAGTCGTTATGATGTTAAACCTGAACCTGATGCTATTCCGGTTATTATGTTGGTGGCGCGTTTACTGATTGATAAAGGTGTTTTGGAGTTTGTCGAGGCTGCACGTGAGTTGAAACATTGCGGTGCATCAGTAAGAATGGTATTAGTCGGTGATACCGATGAGGGTAACCCAAAGTCTGTATCCAGTGCAGATATCGACGGCTGGTTAAGTGAAAATTTAATAGAACACTGGGGCTATCAAAAAAATATCAATGATATTATGGCTAAAGCTAATGTCGTTGTTCTACCTTCATATCGCGAGGGGTTACCGAAAAGTCTGATAGAAGCGGCTGCCTGTGGTAGAGCGGTTATAACCACAGATGTGCCGGGCTGTCGTGATGCGGTAACGCCCAATGTAACGGGATTATTGGTGCCGGTTAAAAAGTCTGCGGGCTTGGTAGATGCTATATTACAACTCACCAACGATAAAGTATTACGCCGCAATATGGGGCTAGCAGGGAGGCAGTTAGCAGAACAGGCATTTGATATAAAACTAGTTATCAAAACACATCTACAATTGTATCAAGGTGATAAACCTAAAATGATTTTTGTAGTAAATATTGCCAAGTTTTTTTTATCGCATTGGTTACCGGAAGCACAAGAAGCGAAAGCACAAGGCTATGATGTTCATGTGGCTACTATGGCTGGGCCCGAAATTCCGCAAATTATAGCTGCTGGCTTAACACACCACATTATTCCATTAAGCCGTAGCGGTAAAAATATCTTCTCAGAATTTAAATCGTTTTTCTATTTACTAACCTTGTTCCGTCGGTTAAAACCCGAATTAGTACATTTAATGACAATTAAACCCGTTATTTATGGGGGCTTAGCGGCGCGCCTTACTAGAGTTCCTGGCGTGTTAGCGGTGGTTACTGGTTTAGGTTATGTGTTTATTCATCATGGTATGCGTGCAGTATTAGTGCGTAGTTTGGTTAGTTTTTTATATAAAAGAGTATTTGCACACCCCAATTTACTGGCTGTATTTGAAAATGAGTCGGATATGCAAAGCTTTTTAAGCGCAGGCATAGTAGTTCAGCCAAAAGCCCGAATTATAAATGGAGCAGGGGTAGACTTAGATAAATATCGGTTTGAACCAGAACCGTTAGTGCCATTTACAGTTACATTTGCTGCTCGATTATTAAAAGATAAAGGCTTTTTGGAATTTGTAGCAGCTGCAAGGCTGGTAAAATCTAAGTATCCAGACATTCAATTTTGGGTCGCTGGCGACACCGATGAAGGTAATCCTGCATCAGTTTTACCCGATTTAATTCAAAAACTTGAAAAAGAACAGCTACTTAATTTTTTGGGTTTCAGGGAAGACATTCCGCAAGTATTTTCACAAAGCAATTTAGTGGTGTTGCCCTCATATCGAGAGGGCTTACCTAAAGTACTAATTGAAGCTGCTGCTTGTGGCCGCGCTATAATTACCACCGATGTGCCAGGTTGTAGACATGCTATTATCCCTAATGTAACTGGTTTATTAGTTCCTGTGCGTCAAGTTGAGCCCTTGGCCGATGCTATCGAATATTTGTATAATAATCCAATAAAGCGGAGAGAAATGGCCGAAGCCGGCCGCAAGCTCGCTTTACAAAAATACAATATTACTAATACTGTTGCCGCGTATTTTGCTTTGTACGCAGAGTTGACATCTGAGATTGTTAATGATTAAAAATGTAGTTATTACTGGCGCTAATGGTTTTGTCGGCACGGCGTTATTGCGCGAAGCGCAACGCTTAGGTTACTGCACTACAGCTGTTACTCGCAGCCCTTTAGCATTTGGTTTTGCAGCGCATAACATACTGCTATCGCAACTAGATGCAAATACTGATTGGTGTTCGTTGTTAGTCGAGGCGAAACCTGACGTAGTAATTCATACTGCTGCCAGAGTGCATCAAATGAACGATAGCGCTGAAGACCCAATGCAGGCTTTTCGTGCGGTAAATACCGCCGGAACCTTAAATTTAGCCCGTCAGGCTGCTGCACTAGGGGTTAAACGCTTCATCTTTATTAGCTCAGTAAAAGTAAACGGTGAACAAACACTGACAGATAATATATTTAATGCCTCGCATCAACCTAATCCTATCGATCCCTACGGTATTTCAAAAGCCGAGGCTGAAGCGGGCTTAAGAAGCATAGCCGAGCAAACGAACATGGAAGTAGTTATAATTCGTCCACCGTTAGTCTATGGGCAAGGTGTAAAAGGCAACTTTTCGTCAATGATGCATCTGGCAGAAAAAAATTACCCTTTGCCACTGGGCGCCATTCACAACAAGCGTAGCTTGGTGGCGTTAGATAATCTGCTTGATCTGATTATTACCTGTATTAACCATCCTAAAGCAGCTAATCAAACATTTTTAGTTAGCGATGATCAAGATATCTCTACCACAGAACTACTGCAAATGATGACCCTTGCCGCTGGAAAAAATCCGTGGTTAATACCTGTACCCATGAGTTGGTTACAACTGGCAGGCAAGTTAACCGGTAAGCAAGCGGTGATAGACCGTTTATGTGGTAATTTGCAGGTAGATATAAGTCATACCAAAGAAACTTTAGGCTGGATGCCGCCAATCACGGTTGAAGAAGGCATAAAGCGTTGTTTTATTGAAGAGAAATTATGTTAATTCGGTTATTAGATGTTATTTTTGCCTTTTTCGGCTTGTTTTTTGGTTTTCCGGTGCTGGTTATTCTAACCATTATTGGTTTATTCGATACTGGCTCGCCAATATTCTGCCAGCAGCGGGTAGGGCGCAATAAAAAGCCTTTTACTTTAGTAAAGTTTCGCACCATGAAACCCGATACGGCGCATGTTGCTAGCCATTTAGCCAACGCCAGCGCAATTACGCCATTCGGTGGCTTTTTGCGTAGAACCAAATTAGATGAGTTACCGCAGTTATGGAATGTACTATGCGGTGATATGAGCCTAGTCGGCCCGCGGCCGAGTTTGTTTAATCAACAAGAATTAATAGCCGAGCGCGAGCGGCTGAATGTACTTGCCGCTAGACCTGGCATCACCGGTTTAGCTCAAGTAAATGACATTGATATGTCCACACCTGAGTTATTAGCTAAAACCGATGCGCAAATGTTAGCCACGCTAACTATTGCTAATTACTTTAAATATATTTTTATGACGGTGTCGGGTAAAGGTAGCGGGGATCGGGTAAAAAGATGAATGGTATGATCTAACGTATAATCCCCTTATGCATCTAAACGCAGCGCATTATAATATTGTATTACTTGCTA
The DNA here is from genome assembly GCF_036983985.1 of Rheinheimera metallidurans. NCBI lineage: Bacteria > Pseudomonadati > Pseudomonadota > Gammaproteobacteria > Chromatiales > Chromatiaceae > Rheinheimera > Rheinheimera metallidurans. The sequence goes on along the minus strand of NZ_JALAHQ010000002.1, from coordinate 612,125 downwards.
CTAACGGACAGTTAGGCTTCGAGTTGGCACAATATTTAACCGCAGTAGGGCGCGTTTATTGCTTAAACCGTGCTGATGTAGATTTTGTAAATGTTGATGTGTTGTTAGCACGTATCGCTGAATTTAAACCTGATATTATTGTTAACGCTGCGGCATGGACGGCGGTAGATGAAGCCGAGACAAAGCCGCACGCTGCTTATCTTATGAATGTTGCCTTACCTTCTGCACTGGCTACACTAGCGGAGCAATGCGGGGCGTGGTTAGTGCACTACTCTACAGATTATGTGTACTCGGGTAATGGCACTGCAGCATGGCAAGAAACCGACGTGACTAGCCCGTTATCGGTATATGGCCGTACTAAACTTGATGGCGATAATGCGGTGCAACAACACTGCGATAAGTATTTAATTTTTCGCACTAGTTGGCTATATGCCGCGCGTGGCAATAACTTTATGCGCAGCATGCTTAAACTGGGCATGCAGCATGAAAGCCTACGCGTTGTGAGCGATCAAATAGGTGCGCCGACACCAGCCAAACTTATTGCACAAACGACTATTTCAGCATTGCAGCAAGCACTACAGCATGGGCATAAACTAAGTGGTATTTATCATTTGGCTACCAAAGGGGAAACCAGTTGGTACGGTTTTGCTCAAGCCATTTTTTCGTTGGCTATACAGCAGGGAATAGCCTTAAAGTTAAACTTACAGCACTGCTACCCAATAAATACTCTGCAATATGCCGCCGCTGCAAAACGGCCACTTAATTCGCGATTAAATACCACTAAAATTGAACAAACATTTAATATTCAGTTACCTAGCTGGCAAAGCCAGTTAGCGTTAACGTTTGTTGAATGGCAACAAATTCAGGGGCAGTAAAGTGCAAGTAACGAAAACGTCATTAGCTGATGTGCTGCTGCTAACGCCTAAGATATATAAGGATGCACGTGGCCATTTTTTCGAAAGCTTTAATCAGCAAGAGTTTCATCAACAGGTTAGTGGCTTTGACTTTGTTCAGGATAACCAGTCACGCTCAGTTAAAAACGTTCTGCGCGGCTTACATTATCAAATTATTCAACCGCAGGGAAAGTTAGTTAGCGTATTGCATGGTGAGATTTATGATGTCGTTGTTGATTTACGCCGCAGCTCTGCGCAATTTGGCCAGTGGACTGCTAATATCCTGTCTGCAGAAAACCGTCAGCAAATATGGGTTCCGCCGGGGTTCGCGCACGGCTTTTTAGTGATGTCAGAGTATGCTGATGTATTTTATAAGACGACAGATTTCTATAGCCCAGCGGGTGAGCGCAGTATTTGCTGGAACGATCCACAACTTGCAATAAATTGGCCTGAAACCATGCAAATAATCTTGTCAGAAAAAGATCAGCGGGCATTGCCGTTTTCTGCTGCAGAGTATTACGACTAGCACAAATAACTATAGCGCTAAGGGGTAAACATGATCTTGCCTGTTATTTTGGCTGGTGGCACAGGTAGCCGATTATGGCCTTTGTCGCGTGACTTAATGCCAAAGCAGTTTTTAACGCTGCATGGCGAACACACTATGTTGCAAACCACTATTTTGCGCCTAGCTGGTATAAAAACCTTACCGCCTTTAGTAATTTGTAACGAAGAACACCGTTTTATTGCCGCCGAGCAGCTAAGACAAATTAGCCAGCTTGATCATAATATTATTTTAGAACCCACTGGGCGTAATACTGCACCTGCTATTGCGCTTGCTGCTTTTACCGCGCTTAAACAGGGCATTGACCCATTGTTGCTAGTGTTAGCCGCAGATCATGTTATTGCCAATAATACGGAGTTTATCAAAGCCTTGGCGCAAGCTGACGTGTTGGCGAACAACAATAACTTAGTGACTTTTGGCATAGTGCCTACCGCAGCTGAAACCGGTTATGGCTATATAAAGCGTGGTGCGGCATTAGGTGATGCTTATAGCGTGGCGCAGTTTGTGGAAAAACCCAATTTAACTACCGCCCAGCAGTATTTTGCTAGCGGTGATTACTACTGGAACAGCGGCATGTTTATGTTTAAGGCCAGCGTGTATTTAACTGAGCTAAAACAGCATCGACCTGATATATATATCGCCTGCGAGCGCGCAATGGCTGACGTAAACCCAGATTTAGATTTTATTCGCGTTAATTATGATGCTTTCATAGCCTGCCCAAGTGATTCAGTAGATTACGCAGTAATGGAAAAAACCCGCGCGGCAGTAGTAGTAGCAATAGATGCCGGCTGGAATGATATTGGTTCTTGGGCATCGATATGGGACATTAGTGCAAAAGACAGTGTCGGTAATGTGCATAAAGGCGATGTGCTGGATATTGATGGTAGCAATAACTATGTGTTTGCTGAAACTGGCTTAGTTGCCACCGTGGGTTTAAGCAATATTGTGGTGGTACAAACTAAAGATGCGGTATTAGTAGCAACAAAAAATAAAGTACAAGCTGTAAAAGCTATAGTGCAGCAATTAAAAGCAACAGGGCGCAGTGAGTATAAAATACACCGCGAAGTATACCGACCTTGGGGCAAGTACGAGGCAATTGATAGTGGCGAGCGGTATCAGGTAAAGCGCATAACGGTAAAGCCGGGTGAGAAGTTATCTATGCAGCTGCATCATCACCGTTCTGAACATTGGATCGTGGTTTCAGGCATGGCAAAAGTAACACTTAATGGTACTGAAACCTTACTTTATGAAAACCAGTCAATCTATATTCCTATTGGCGCGGTGCACGCACTGGAGAATCCCAGTAATATGCCGCTAGAAATTATTGAAGTGCAAACTGGGGCGTATTTAGGTGAAGACGATATTGTTCGGCTTTCTGATCGTTATGGTAGGGTTTAAAAGGCTGTGAATAATTTCGCTCTTAACTTTTCGTTAAGCTTTGCTACTGTAGCATGGCGATTCGTTGGTATAAGCTACTAAAATGGATGGAAAAATGAAAATTACTATTGCTGGTACGGGTTATGTTGGTTTATCTAACGCCATGTTACTGGCGCAGCATAATCATGTTGTTGCTATAGATATTGTGCCGCATAAGGTAGCGTTATTAAATGACAAGAAATCGCCCATTGACGATAAAGAAATTACTGACTTTTTACAGAATAAAAACTTAAGTTTCACCGCAACGCTCGATAAACGGCTAGCTTATGCCGATGCTGATTTTGTTATTATTGCCACACCAACCGATTACGACCCACAAACCCATTATTTTAATACCAGTAGTGTTGAAGCGGTAATTGCTGACGTATTAGCTATTAACCCAACAGCGGTAATGATAATTAAATCAACCGTGCCAGTGGGTTACACTAAAAGTGTACGTGAAAAATTTAACTGCGAAAATATCTTGTTTTCACCGGAATTTTTACGTGAAGGCCGCGCATTATATGACAATTTATACCCAAGCCGGATAATAGTTGGCGAACAAAGCGAACGTGCTAAGCAGTTTGCAGCGTTACTGCAACAAGGCGCAATAAAGCAAGATGTGCCGGTATTGTTTACTGATAGTACTGAGGCTGAAGCGATAAAGCTGTTTTCTAACACTTATCTTGCAATGCGGGTGGCGTATTTTAATGAGCTGGATAGCTACGCTGAAAGCCATGGCTTAAATTCACGGCAAATAATTGAAGGCGTCGGCTTAGACCCGCGTATTGGTAACCATTATAACAACCCTAGCTTTGGCTATGGCGGTTACTGCCTTCCTAAAGATACCAAGCAGTTATTGGCGAATTATAAAAATGTACCGAATAACATTATGCAGGCTATTGTTGATGCTAACCGCACTCGTAAAGATTTTATTGCTGAATCTATACTGTCGCGTAACCCTAAGGTAGTGGGCATATTTCGCTTAGTAATGAAAACCGGTTCAGATAATTTTCGCGCCTCTGCTATTCAAGGCATTATGAAGCGCATAAAGGCCAAGGGTGTAGAGGTAGTAGTATACGAACCTGAGCTTGAGCAGGAGCATTTTTACCACAGCCGAGTAATACGTGATTTAGCTGAGTTTAAGCAATACGCCGATGTCATAGTGGCGAATAGACGCAGCGATGCTTTAGCTGATGTAGATACTAAGGTGTATACCCGCGATTTATTTGGTAATGACTAGCCTAACTGGACATATAACCAGCGCTGGTGTATGTTTTGTAGCGTAAATAGTCGCTGTTTTCAGAACCAGCTAATTGCAAGTAGCTTGAAAAACTTTAATAGCGATTACCTTAAACAACACAATATTTTATTTGGTGGTGGCACCCGTATTGCGCTTGAAATTAATGAGTATCGTGAATCGGTAGATATTGATTTTTTGTGTGGTGATAAAGCCGCTTTCCGTGCTGTACGTCAGCAAGTGACGAGTAATAGTCTTGGTAATTTAGTTAACACGCCATTTAGTTATGCTAGAGATATTCGGTGTCAGTAGATGCCAACTATTTTACCCACTTTATTTTACCAAACTGCCGTAAATTATTAGCGCTATGCTAGATTTTCTCACCTTATTTAATCAAACGTCGGTATCTTTATTACGTTTATACTCTCCGCTCATGTTACTAATTTGAATTTAATTTGTTAGCATTTAGCTTCGCTTAGTTTCTGGAGTGACAGCATGTCTAGCATATATTCAAGCCCGAGATTTATTCACCACGGTGCGGTAGATGGCGTTACAGGCTCTTGTCATGAATACCGCATTAGTGACGATTATGGCCTGCTGATTGATTGCGGCTTATTTCAAGGCGCTGAAGTATCTGGTTCTGGCTCGTCGAGTTCACCACAAATTAATTTTCCTGTTACGCATATTAAAGCGCTCATTGTTACCCATGTGCATATAGACCATGTGGGGCGTATTCCGTATTTATTAGCTGCCGGTTTTACTGGGCCAATTTATTGCACAGTAGCATCGGCTACCTTACTGCCATTGGTATTGGAAGATGCCCTTAAAGTGGGTGTAACCCGCGACACTAAGCTTATTGCCGCTTTTTTGGCTAAAATTAACCGGCAGCTAGTGGCGTGTGAGTTTAAGCAATGGGTTAATTTACCTGTGCTAGCTGATGCTAATTTGCAACTGCGTTTGCAACCAGCGGGGCATATTTTAGGTTCGGCCTATGTAGAGCTGCGCCACAACGTACCAACTAACAGCTCAGCTAGTAAACCAACAAGCAAACCGTATAAAACCGTGTTTTCTGGTGATTTAGGCGCACCTTACGCACCTTTACTGCCCGCACCTAAACCGCCGTATGCGGCTGATACGGTAGTAATAGAAAGCACCTATGGCGATAGGCTACACCCCAATAGACGCGAGCGAGTTAAACAGTTAGAGCAGGTATTACTGCATGCCTTGCAAGATAACGGCACGGTGTTGTTTCCGGCTTTTAGTATTGGCCGTACCCAAGAGTTGTTATATGAGCTTGAAGCCATTATGCACCGGCTGCGCGGGCAGAAAATTCATCAAGCACTTAGCTGGGACGAGCTACAAATTATTGTCGACTCACCCTTGGCTGCACGTTTTACCGACGCTTATAACAGCTTAAAATCGCGCTGGGATAAAGAAGCTAAACACCGTTTAAAAGTAGGCCGGCATCCACTTAGCTTTGAGCAGCTGCATACTGTTGACAGCCATGAGCAGCATTTAGCCTTGGTGCAATACTTAGCCAGCACCCGCCAACCAGCAATTGTTATTGCCGCGAGTGGTATGTGTGAAGGCGGCAGGGTAGTTAATTATTTAAAAGCATTATTGCCAGACGCCGTGCACCAAGTGGTGTTTGTTGGTTATCAAGCACGCGGTACCTTAGGTGCGGCTATTACGCAATATGGCCCCAAAGGCGGTTATGTTAATATCGACGGCGAGCGTATAACCATTGGCGCTGAAATTATTAGCTTATCTGGTTATTCGGCGCATGCCGATCAACAAGGTTTATTACGCTTTGTGCTAGGCATGAAAAAACTGCCACAGCAAGTGCGCATTGTGCACGGCGATGATAGTGCTAAAGCCACACTGCAAAAGTTGTTGCAGGAGAAAGGGGTGAATGCGAATCTCCCCCTTGCCCCACTTTACGAAAGAGGGGGGTAAAGCCTCCCGAATCTCCCCCTAACCCCCTCTTTACGAAAGAGGGGGAAAAATAAAGCCTCCCTTTATAAAGGGAGGTTTGGAGGGATTAGGAGGTTTGGAGGGATTAGGAGGTTTGGAGGGATTAGGAGGTTTGGAGGGATTAGGAGGTCTGGAGGAATTAGGATGTTTGTGTGGATTAGGCGGTTCGGCGAAATTGGAGGGATTGTATGCTGCCATATAATAAAAACCTGAAAGCATTTTCTCGCACGTTACGTTCTAACCAGACAGACGCTGAGCTCATACTGTGGCACGCGATACGAAAAAAACAGTTGTGCGGTATGCAGTTTTACCGGCAAAAACCAATTGCTGGTTATATAGCTGATTTTTACTGCGCTAAGGCAAAACTAGTTATTGAACTTGATGGTGAAATACATGACCATGCAAATGCACGTGAATATGACGCTATACGAGATAATATAATGGCTTCACTTGGTTTGACAGTGTTACGATTCTCTAATCGAAAAGTGACAACAGATTTGTTGTCAGTGTTGAAAGAGATCAGGTTTAATCTCCTAAATCTCCCCCGTACCCCCTCATTATGAAAGAGGGGAAATAAAGCCTCCCTTTATAAAGGGAGGTTTGGAGGGATTAGAGGGATTCGAGTAAAATGTTATATATTTCTTTTATTGTATGCAATTTCATTCGGTTTATATTCAGCCAGACGCAGTATGCTAACCCTCTTACGCTTATCTTTTGGAGTTCTTCATGATGTTTAAGACATTATCGGTTATTGGTTTGGGTTATATCGGTTTACCTACTGCTGCTGTTTTCGCTTCACGTAAAGTACGGGTGTATGGTGTTGATGTTAATGAAAATACCGTTTCAACCATAAACCGTGGTGGCATTCATATTGTAGAGCCAGACTTAGATATTATTGTACGAGCGGCAGTTACTGAAGGCTATTTGTCCGCGTCTACTAAGGTATCTGCTGCTGATGCCTTTATTATTGCCGTACCGACACCGTTTAAAGAAAATCATGTTGCTGATTTAACCTATATTGAAAAAGCCTGTCAGGCATTAGCGCCGGTATTAGAACAAGGCAACTTGGTTATACTCGAATCGACTTCTCCAGTTGGGGCCACAGAAAAAATAGCGGAATGGTTGGCGATAGCGCGGCCTGACTTAACCTTTCCACAAAGCCATGGCGAAAGTTCAGATATTCGCATTGCGCATTGTCCAGAGCGGGTATTGCCGGGCCATGTATTACGTGAATTAGTGCAAAATGACCGCGTTATCGGTGGTATGACACCGGCATGTTCGGCTGCAGCCGTAGCACTTTATAAAACCTTTGTTAAAGGTGACTGTGTTATTACCAATTCGCGCACGGCCGAAATGGCAAAGTTGACTGAAAATAGTTTTCGCGACGTTAATATTGCCTTTGCTAACGAGCTATCGATGATTTGCGACAAGTTAGATATTAATGTGTGGGAGCTTATTTCATTAGCTAACCGCCACCCAAGAGTCAATATTTTACAACCTGGCGCCGGTGTAGGTGGCCACTGTATTGCTGTCGACCCATGGTTTATCGTTGACTCATGCCCTGATCAAGCGCGTATTATTCGAATGGCTCGCGAAGTAAACGACAGTAAACCAGAGTGGGTATTAGATAAAGTAAAACAGCAATTGGATGTGTGGCATAAAGCCAACCCAGATGCTGGCCGAAGTCATGCCAAGGTTGCGGTATTGGGTTTGGCGTTTAAACCTGATATTGACGATTTACGTGAAAGCCCAGCCTTAGATATTGCTCTTGAGCTAGCCGATACTGGCTGCCAACTGTTGATTGTCGAACCCAATATAACTGCTTTACCCAAACAGTTTAGCCAGCCCGAGGTAGTATTAACTGACGTACGCAGTGCATTAGACGCCGATATTATTTGTGTGTTGGTGCGCCATAGTGCATTTAGCGTAATAAAACCTGAATTGGCTAACCATAATGCCGTAGTTGATGCGGTTGGCTTGTTGCGTTAATAGTTTTAGCACCGAGTTAACGTTAAGGCATGATGGTTAGGGTTAATCTGGTCATATAGTTGCCAATGAATCAACTTATGCCTAGCGTTGTCTTTTTTATAACTGGGCATTAATGCTAATATAGCGGGTTATATGGACGAACGGGTAATACGAGGACGTAAAAATATGACCAGTAACAATAAAGTAACCAAAGCGGTGATTCCAGTGGCAGGGTTAGGCACTAGAATGCTGCCAGCTACGAAAGCCATTCCCAAAGAAATGCTACCTGTAGTAGATAAGCCATTAATACAATACGTGGTGCAGGAATGTATTGCTGCGGGTATTAAAGAAATTGTACTGGTAACGCACTCGTCAAAAAACAGTATTGAAAACCACTTTGATAAAAGCTTTGAACTTGAGTCAATGCTAGAAAAGCGGGTTAAGCGCCAACTTTTGGATGAAGTGCAGGCTATTTGCCCAAAAGACGTCACCATTATGCATGTGCGCCAAGGCGAAGCGAAAGGGCTAGGCCATGCCGTGTTATGTGCCAAGCCATTGATTGGCGATGCGCCCTTTGCAGTGGTACTACCCGATGTATTAATTGATGGTTATGACAGTAACCTAAAACGCGATAACTTAGCGCAAATGTGTGCATTATTCAGCGAAACCGGTGTTAGTCAGGTGATGGTTGAACCAGTGCCAATGGAAAGTGTTAGTAGTTATGGTGTTGTTGATATAGGCGGCCATAATTTATTGTCGGCAGATTCTGTTAATATGACCGCCATCGTTGAAAAGCCCGCAGTGGAAGACGCACCATCAAATCTTTCTGTGGTGGGGCGTTATGTTTTTACACCGCTGATTTGGGATGCGTTAAAACATACGCCAATGGGTGCCGGTGATGAAATACAGCTAACAGATGCTATTGCGATATTGATGAAACAGCAGCATGTGAATGCTTACCATATTGTTGGCCGTAGCCATGATTGTGGTAATAAACTTGGTTATATGCAGGCATTTGTTGAATATGGCTTGCGTGATATTAATTTAGGCCCGAAATTTCAGCAGTGGCTTAATAAGTTAATTGCCGCCAATCTTGCGGATAACGGTGAAATGCCTAATTAGCTGTTATAATAGCGTCACTGCAATATATTGCTAAAAATACTTGGAGCTTTAAATGCTAGCTTGGTTACTAGCCTTGCCGCGTTCGGTTAAGCGGCTAATTTCAGTTTGTGCCGATATAGTTTTACTAGTTTGCTCATTAGTAGCAGGTTATTTTTTAACTCAGCAAACTAATTTAAACCACGTACCGCAAATTGCACTAGCTTTTGCTATTACATTGCCAATAACGTTGTTTATTTTCACTAAATTAGGTTTGTATAGAGCAGTTATTCGCTATATCGGCCAACATGCACTAGGTGCAGTGCTAGCGGGGATAGTCAGTAGTACATTTATTCTTGCATTATTGTTTGGTTTATTTCAGATCCACGATAAAGGCAACCTTATTTTTGTTTATGCTATTTTAGCGCTAGTGTCATCTGGCGGTTTACGTTTATTGGCACGCATGTTTCTGGTACAACGCAATAATGGCTATAAAGAACGAGTTTTAATTTATGGAGCAGGTTCATCGGGTAGGCAACTAGCACAAGCATTAATGAATGGTGAACAGTATCACCCGGTAGTCTTTGTTGATGATGACACGACATTGCATCGTTCTACTATATTAGGCATGCCGGTTGGTGCACAAACCCAAATATCTAACTTAATAAAAACCCACAATATCAACCGAATTTTGCTGGCAGTGCCATCGGCAAGTCGAGCAAGACGCCGAGAAGTATTGGATGCGCTAGAAGAGCTGCCAATTCCAGTACAATCAATACCTGGAATGAGTGATTTAATCGATGGCTCAATGCGTATTGATGAATTACAAGACGTAAAAATAGAGGATTTGCTAGGCCGTGACTCGGTGGCACCGAAAAATAAACTAATGTTAGCTAACATTGCTAATAAGGCGGTCATGGTTACTGGCGCTGGCGGTTCTATTGGTTCAGAGTTATGCCGGCAAATTATTAAATATGAACCCAAAGTACTAGTACTATTTGAATGTTCAGAGTTTGCGTTATACAGCATTGAACAGGAGCTTGCTGCGTTAATCAAGTTGCAACAATTAGATATTAAGTTGGTTCCTATTATGGGATCGGTGAGACGGCAGAGTTTATTAGAAAATGTCATGCGCGCATTTGGCGTACAAACTGTTTATCACGCTGCGGCGTATAAACATGTACCCTTAGTTGAATTTAATGTTACTGAAGGCGTGCTTAATAATGTTTTTGGTACGCATTGCGCGGCCGAGGCGGCAATTAACTCTGGTGTTGAAACCTTTGTCTTAATTTCTACTGATAAAGCCGTACGGCCAACCAACGTTATGGGTGCAACTAAACGCATGGCTGAGCTAGTGCTTCAGGCCCTATCACAGCGTCAAAGTAGCACGCGGTTTTGTATGGTTAGGTTTGGTAATGTGCTGGGTTCAAGTGGCTCTGTGGTGCCGTTATTTCGCGAGCAAATTCGCCGTGGCGGCCCTATCACCGTAACCCATAAAGATATTATTCGCTATTTTATGACCATACCCGAAGCCGCACAGTTGGTTATTCAGGCCGGTGCTATGGGACAGGGCGGTGATGTGTTTGTGTTAGATATGGGCGAGCCGGTTAAAATAGCTGATTTGGCGCGAAGAATGGTGCATTTGATGGGGTTAGAAGTAAAAGATGATGTGCACGCCAGCGGTGATATTGAAATTCAATTTACTGGCCTAAGGCCAGGCGAAAAACTGTATGAAGAACTTTTAATTAGTGGTAACGAGCAAGAAACTGATCACCCGCGGATTATGAAAGCAAACGAAACGGCATTAAGCTGGAGTGCAATGCAGCAGTTATTGGGCATGTTAAAAACAGCCTGTAATAACTACGACGTTGAGGCTATTCGCCAGCTATTACTAAATGAGCAAGTTGCATTTATGCCCTCTGACGGCAATTGTGATCTCGTAGCTAATGAACATTTATCAATAGTTAGCCATGAACTACCGCGAATTAAGGCAGTTTAGTTTTGTCATTAAAATCTGCTGCAATACACTCAGAATTGTTAGAGCAACAGCCATTAGTTACTGTATACATAGCGACTCAAAATCGTCCGGAGCTTTTGGCGCGCGCGTTAAATAGCTGCAAAGGACAAACTTACCCTGCGCTTGAAATAATCGTTGTGGATGATGGCTCTAACGCTGAAAATGCCAAGCAAAATGCGCGACTAACAGCAGAGTATCCACAAGTTAAATACATTAAATTGGATCAACCTAGTGGTGCACCTTTCGCAAGAAATACGGCAATTAATCTTGCCAAGGGTGAGTTTATTACTGGGTTAGACGACGATGACGAATTTAAGCCTCAGCGCATTGCTGAATTTGTACAATATTGGTTTAGTAGAAATGATTGTGCTTTTTTGTGTACCGGCTATACCGTTATAACTGAGCAGCACCGAATATTTAATTATGGCGCGCGAGCGCGTCCAATAAACTATCAACAGTTATTATACGCTAATGTTGTCGGCAACCAGCTATTCACACTAACTGATACATTACGCGCCATTAATGCGTTTGATATAACCCTGCCGAGCTGTCAAGATTATGACACCTGGTTAAGGCTCTCAGCTGCTTTTGGTAACGGCTATCGCATTAAAAGCACCAGCTATATTTTGCATCAAGAACATGAGGCTGGGCGTATTTCAACCTCAACTAAACGCGAAGCGGGTTATCTACAGCTACTAGACAAACATCGTAAATTTATGACATCTAGTCAATTAGCGAGTCATCAAGTTAATCTTGCTTTACATAACGGCAAGGCTTTCCCTTGGCGGTCATTTCTTCGCTTGCCGCTAACCCAATGTTTAACAGTAATTAAGACGTTATTAGTAAAACGAGCCTGGAGTTTACTTATTTTTAGCCGAGGACGATAACATTGAAGTCACTGTGCTTTGTTCATCAGTCTAAAGCGCAACTACCAGAGTTGCAGGCCTATGCCGAGTATTTTAGAAAACAGTATCACGTAGTAATAAATACACCTGACGCTAATTTACACGGCTATGACATAGTGTGGTTTTTTATGGGCTATTTTCGCTATCAACCCATGCCGCATCAATTTATTGTGCATGAATATGCGTCATTATCCACGCCACCCTTTGCTTGGCTTAAAGACCAACTTAAACAAAGACTAAACATAAAGCCCAATCTTCGCGTATTCCAGAATCAGCATCAAAGTGAATTACTCAATTTTAATGATGGTATCGCAGTTCGCTTTCGCGATATGGGTTTATCTAGCCAGTTTGTTTATCAAGAAAATGTCGATAAAAAGTGCGATCTTATCTACGTTGGCGCAATGGATAAAAGCCGTCAGCTAGAAAAGGCGTTAGATGTTGTTCTAAAACTTCGTCCTCATGCCAGTATTTGGTTGGTGGGCCAGCCGGCTGCATATTTACAACACCGTTACCAAAATTATGCCAATATTAGGTTTGTTGGTGTAGTGCCAAATAGTCAAATTCCAACGCTATTAAATCAAGCGAAATTTGGTCTGAATTATGTGCCTAATGTTTACCCTTATCAGTTTCAAACATCAACAAAATTACTTGAGTACGCAGCTTGCGGCTTACCTGTTATAGGTAATAGAACCAGCTGGTTAAACAGTTTTATTAACACGTACCCATTGCAGTACCACGACTTAAACCAGCTTATGGCATGGCCACAAGCGACACCCACAGTATTATCAGACGCCGTGCGCGAAAGTTGGAGTTGGCAAAGTCGTATCGGCAATGCCAATTTCGAAACTATTTTGCCCAGTTAGGGTCTGAAGCCAGCGCTTACCTTGTTAGCATTCAAGGCATACGTTAATATACTGGGTTATTGTGCTAGGTTAGTTTTAGTTAACAGGATTACGGATGAAGTCTAAACAAACTCGCGGTTTTACGCTAATTGAACTCTTAATTGTTATTGTTATTTTGGGGTTGTTAATGTCATTGGTTGCCCCACAAATGTTCTCCAAAGTTAGCTCAAACAAAAGTAAAGTGGCAGCGGTGCAGATGGAAATGATTGCAACAGCATTAAACACTTATCGTCTAGATATTGGTAACTATCCAGCGACCCTTAATGAGCTAAGACGGTCAAATAATCCGAAATGGGATGGGCCTTATTTACCTAAAGATGTTCCGCTAGACCCTTGGGATGCACCTTATATTTATACCGTGCCGGGGAATAACGGTGAGCCTTTTTCTTTACAGTCATATGGGCGTAATGGTATCGCTGGCGGAGAGGGTGAAGACGCGGATATCATATTTAAATGATCGATCCATTAGCGTTATTACAAGAAGAATTTTCAATATCAATAACAGATATTGATAAGGTTGTTGTTTTTCAAAAAAAATATGGCGGTCGACTTGAACAAATTCTTGTTAATATGGGAGCGATGTCAGAAGACAGCTTGCCACAGTATTTTTCAAGTTTATTGGCTATCCCCTTATGGACAGATGAAGCCCTGCAACAGGTTTCTGCAGACGCCTTACAACAGTCTGAATTAAATAAAATATTAAGCCAACACGATTGCTTTATAGTCGGTGTTGACGAAACATCGCCATCGCCAAAACCTAATATCGTCATGCTCGATCCGTTATCCGTTCCAGTAAATCAGCTGCTAACAGAACACAACCTGTCTGCTAAGTTTTTTATTGCTACGGGTGCGCAAATACAAGCATTACATCAGCAATATACACAAACAAGCTCAATAATTGCTATTGCAGATGAATTAAGTGATGTAGAAGAAGACCGGCTACGTGAACTGGCAGGTGAGGCACCAACGGTAAATTTATTAAATTCACTTATTTCCCGAGCATTGCGTGCTCGTGCTTCAGACATGCATTTAGAGCCGTTAGGTAATCGTTACCGCGTTCGTTTTCGTATTGATGGAGTATTACAAGAAGCAGATTGGATCCCGCCGCGCATGCGGTTACCTGTTGCCTCAAGATTAAAAATATTGTCAGGTATGGATATTGCCGAAAAGCGGCGGCCACAAGATGGTAAAATAGCCATGCGTATCTCCAATGAAGATTTGGATATCAGGGTATCATCCTTGCCATTACATGACGGTGAAAGCATTGTTATGCGATTTTTACGGCAAGACTCAATAAATTACAGCATGGAAGTGCTTGGTTTATCTGCTGATATAGAAAAGTTTATTCGTGAAGACATCAAAAAAACATCTGGTGTAGTCTTGCTTACAGGGCCAACCGGTTCAGGTAAAACTACCAGTTTATATACGTTTTTAAATGCTATTAATGAGCCAGGTGTTAAAATAATCACCTTAGAAGATCCCGTAGAATATCAGCTAGAAGGGGTAAATCAGGTTCAGGTACAATCTGCCATTGGTTTCGATTTCGCAGCAGGTTTACGTAGCATCGTCCGACAAGACCCAGACATTATTATGTTAGGTGAAATTCGTGATAAAGAAACTGCACAAATTGCCATGCAATCGGCGCTTACTGGACACCTTGTCTTTTCAACAGTACACACCAACGACGCACCAAGTGCTTATACGCGGCTATTAGATCTTGGTGCTGAAGAGTACCTGCTAAATGCGGCTATCGTGTCCATAATTGCTCAGCGCTTGGTTAGAAAGCTATGTCTGCATTGCACACAACCGCATGACGATACTCAAGCGTTAGTTCAGCGTTACGAGCTTAATGCCTTAGCAAACAAGCATCATCAAACTATTACATTAAACAAAGCTGTAGGCTGTGATATTTGTGCACATACCGGTTATCGAGGACGCATTGCCGTTGTTGAATATTTACGTTGTGATGATGCTATTAAATCATTACCTAAAGATGAAAATTTCCCCATAATCGCGCGTAAGCTTAACCTTGAACGCGGAGGCAGAACCTTACTACAAGATGGTCTACTTAAAGTGATAAATGGCCAGACCACAATAGAAGAAGTTATTCGGGTAGCGGGCTAATGGCACGGTTTGAATACAAGGCATACGACAGTTCAGGTAATATTGTCAGTAGTGAAATAGACAGTGACAGCCTTGAAACTGCACAACAGCAAATAACCCGTCAAGGCTTGTTGCTGCTGTCATTAAAACCTAAGCAAAATAGTGCGGCACTAACCCTGTTTGCTTCTGATAAATTATCGCTTAACGAGCTTGAATTTATTACATCCGAGTTAGCATTATTATTGCGCAGTGGTGTAAAGATAGATCGTAGTCTACACATTTTAAGTAAAGGTAAAGCTAATTCAGCATCGGGCCGCTTATTGTCTGAACTTTCAGTTGCGGTTAAACGTGGCGAGTCGCTTACTGAGGCGTTGTCTAAGCATAAACATTTTGATGCACTTTACCTTAGCCTTGTAAAAATGGGTGAAGCCAGTGGCGAGCTTGCCGAAGTATTTGCCGGTTTAGCAAAAGATTTAAAGTTTCGTAAAGAATTACAGGCAAAAATTATTCAGGCGTTGGTTTATCCTGCAGTAATATTTTCTGTCTGCGTATTAGCTATCGTATTTGTATTTAATTACATAGTGCCGCAAATGTCTGGTTTATTCGATAATACCGATAATCTGCCGGTGTATACTCGTTTTTTAATTTCAGCCAGCGACTGGATGCAGCAATACCAATGGTGGGCACTGCTTAGCATCATTATCTCTGGTGTAGCGTTACATCAAGTAGCCCAAAAAGGCTTGTTAACACAATGGTTAGATGAAAACCTAATTAAACTGCCAGTTATTAAAGCCGCTATTTTACAAATAGAGCGCATCAGGTTTAACACCAGCATGGCGCTAATGCTTGATGCTGGAGTAAAACTTGATAGCGCCATTGAATTAGCCGCTGGCACGGTTAAAAACACGATACTGAGAAATAGTGTCGCAGCAGCACGAGCCAAAGTTAAACGTGGGGTTAGTCTTACCGAAGCGCTCAGCAGCACACCTATTTATCCCGATTTTTATCTGTCATTACTTGAAGTGGGTGAAGAAAGTGGACAGTTATCTTTAGTGTTTGAAGAGATCGCGAGTAGAAGTCGCAACGATTTTACCAGCTGGACAACAAAAGTAACCAGCCTGCTTGAACCCCTAATGATCTTATTTATGGGCGGCGTAGTCGGCTCAGTGGTGGTGGTAATGCTACTTAGCATAATGTCTGTTAATGATACCATTTAACATGAGTGTAGTTAGATGAAGCTAGGTTTTACGCTTATCGAGTTGCTTATTGTTATTGTACTGTTAGGTATAGCTATAGCCTTAGTTGGCCCATTAACAATTAAACAAGTTGAAAACGCCCGCGCCCGTAACGAGCGGCAAATGTTAGAGCGTTGGTTGCATAAGCAAAGTTTCAATGCTTTTGCCAAACAGCAGCAATACAGCTTTAAGTTTGATGGTAAAGCTATTTACGCCATTCCTCAACAACCAACAGAGCCAGAAGTTGTCACGGTTTTTAATTACCTGTTTTTTAGCCCACAGCACATCGTTATCAATCAAAATGGCTACATACAACCTGATCAATTAACGTTCAGCATTAACCAGCGTGAGCAACATATTAATTTAGCCTCGTTATTAACAGATAAATATGAACACTAAGCAATATGCTAAAGGGTTTACCCTGATCGAAGTTCTTATTGCGGCTACTATTTTATTTACGGTAGTGGCTAGCGTTAGCCAAATATATCAAGGGGCTGCACAGTCAAGTATTAAAGCTAGTCGCTCGGTAGAGCTTTCCGCTCTAGTGCCATTATTGGTTGATACTATCAGCTTTAATTTGCGCCAAGCTGATGTTAGCCAAACTATCACACAGCAAGGTGTATTAAATAGTTATCAATTTAGTTGGTCTGCAGCTGTTATAAAAAAAGCGCCACCACCACCACAATTTCAATTAGAAACCGATAGTTTTGTTACGTTAGATAACAAATTTTATTTATGGCAAGTGCAACTAACCATTAATAAAGAAGAATATAGCCAGCAGTTTGAATTTACGTCGTTAAGCTGGAAAGGGCTATGAAAGCAAAAGGTTTCACGCTAATTGAAGTGCTGCTTGCTATGGTGCTACTCAGTGTGGTGATGTACATTGGCAGCCTTAGCTTCTCTATATTTAGTGAGCGTTGGCGTAAAGACTTAGGCAGCTTTAATACCCATGTTAGTGATGCAAAAAAGTTATTATTATTACGCCAGCTATTACATGGCGCTGCCAATTATATCGTGCGAGATACCAACAACAATGCGGTGTATTTATTTTACGGTGATGAACAGCAACTGGTATTTATTACCAACCAGCCAATATTTCAAACTGCGGCTCAAGCACTTGTGCGTCTCACAGTTAAAACGTTACCAAGTGGCGAGCAACAACTGCTTTACGCTGAATCTAGCTTTTTAAAGCAACCGCTATTTCGAGATGCTCCGCTGCCACAACCGGATAAAACCATGGTATTGCTGCAAAGTAAGCATGTTCGCTTTAATTACTATGGTTGGCGAAGCTTTGCTGATAGAAGCCAGTTTATGGAGGATTCAGAAGGCCAATTAGAGTGGAGCGCTACCTATAATGCGGCGAGTATTGGCATGTTACCGTATGCTGTAAACCTTACTTGGGCACAGAACGAACCAATTATTTATGCATTGAAAAACGATAATAGATTTAAAATGATTTATGTTAATGACGACATTTAAACCACCCTTTGTATATGTTAGCGGTGTTGCGTTAGTGCAGGTGCTGTTTATAACTAGCATTTTGTCGCTTATGGCGCTGCATTTTACGCTCACCAGTCGCGCACAAGTCAATATTGCCAGCACTTTGCAAGATAAAATTACAGCAGAGTTGATGCTAATGCAGTGGCAAAACGAATTATTTTACGCTTTGCTTACGCAACCCATATTTAGTGAGGGTAACCATAAGCCGCCTACCGCTAACATTTTAACTAAACATTGGAATTTTTACGGTAAAACGTTTTCTCCGGCTGATAATGTCCAAATACGCATTCAAGATATTTATGGCATGCTGTCGTTGGCAACGCCCGGTATGCAAACTGAGCTAAGTAACTTACTGCAACAGGTTGCAATTAGCGGCACTGATGCTCAGCGTATTGTTGCTAACTTGCAGCATTGGCAAGGGTTCAATAGCAACACCTATCAATTAAGCCACGCCAAGGCTGGCCGAGATATGTTGATGCAAAATTTATCTGAATTTAAGCAGGTATCGGGTATTACAGAATTGCAATTTAGTCAATTAGCTGAGGCGGTTGTCGCTTTGCCTAATTCTACCCTTAACCCACTAACCGCACCTGATATTAGATTAAAAGCAATGCTTGCCCCTGATGTGGCCTCAAAAGTTATTCAGTTGCGCGAACAGGGGCAGTTAGATGCCGCAACCTACATTGCATTAACCGGCATTGAGGACTATGAGTCTTTATCTTTTGTTCCGGGTCAGCGATTTTTAATAGAAGTAAAGGTTGCTTATGGTGAGTCTGTAGCGAAAAGCCGTTTTATCTGTTACATTCGCCCGGAAAACCAATTTCCGCTTATTTGGTTAGATTAAACAAAGAATAGTCAATGGCCAACTTATTTACTCGCATAATTACTACGGCAAAAAGCCTTTTATTACGTCAGGTTGTTTACCTTGATGAGCAGCATTATAAATTAACCGCCGCTGGCAGGTTAGAGCCTATTGTGGCCACTAAAAGTAAGGTTCTAGTTTTAAGCCGTCACTGCTACACAGAGCAAGTGCAATGGCTGCCAGTAACAAGC
Source organism: Rheinheimera metallidurans (assembly GCF_036983985.1). Taxonomy (NCBI): domain Bacteria; kingdom Pseudomonadati; phylum Pseudomonadota; class Gammaproteobacteria; order Chromatiales; family Chromatiaceae; genus Rheinheimera; species Rheinheimera metallidurans. The sequence goes on along the minus strand of NZ_JALAHQ010000002.1, from coordinate 593,259 downwards.
AAGGCTGATGCGAAAAAGTTGGTTAAATTTCAACAAGCTACTAAAGATAAGGGCAGCTTGTATATTTTAGGCCAGCCGCTAAATGGTAAAATACCGGTAATTTGGTATCAGCTAAAACCGCCAGCCATGGCCCATAATGCTCTATTATATCTTCCAGAAACGTTGCTTATAGCTGAGCAGTATCAAATAGGTGATGTTGTTACGTATCGCAGCCCAGATAATAAAGCCGATATATTTATTAGTCGCACTCATGCGGGGGCGGTATCGGCTATTAAGGGCGGAATGCTGCAAACGGATAGCCAGTTTATGCTAGCTCAAGGCAGCAGCTTGCATGGCCGTGTTGCTATTAATGGTAGCCAGTTTCAACAGCATGTGTTAAAAGCATTATTTAAGCTATACCAATTCCCTCTTGCTGGTTTAATTAATAAAGCAGCAATGCAACGTAACAGTACGTTAAAGTCAGTTAGCCGCTATATGTGGCCGCTGGCTGGCAGTATTACCTTGTATTTATTATTTATGGGTTATATCGCCGAGCATTTACAGCAAAATAGCCGCGTTGAACTACAGCAAGCCAATAATCATGCCAACCAGTTATTGCTGCAGCGTGAACATATAAACAATATGATTAACCGTTATCAGCAGTTACAACAGGTGTTGCCTGAATCAGATAATTTATTACAGCTGTGGCAGGTGCTTGCACCTTTGTATCAGCAAGGCGTTGTTATTAATAACGTACAGCAACGGCAGGCAGCCGTTTCTTTAAGCATTGAAGCGACCTCAGCTACTGAAGCGCTGCAGCTTTTGGTTAAGCAGCTAGGTGTTACCAATGCAAAAGTAGAGGGGAATGTGCGTAGGCAAGGCGATAAAGACTTAGCAACCGTAAGTTTTCAGTTGCAGCAGGGTGCATCATAATGCAAATTTGGCAGCAATATAAAGGCTATATTAGTGTGCTGTTGTTGTTATTGCTTGCGCGTTTTGTTTGGCAACCAATGTGGCTTAGCAAGCAAGAGCATTGGTTGCAGTTGCAATACAGTGAAAATGCTCAGCATAAAGCAAGGGCGCTACTAGCATTAGAGCAAGATATGCAGCAGGTACAGCAAGATATGCAGCAGTTGTTAGCGTTAGCGGAAGCAAAGCTGGGTAATGGTGAAGACTTAACCCAGTTTAAACTGCATAGCCAGCAGCAATTAGAGCAATTGTTTTTGCAGCATAATATGCAAATTACCTTATCGTCTTGGCGCGAAGGCTTGGCTGAGGGGGGCGTGCAAACATTGGTATTAGATTTGCGCTTTAATGGTAAGCTAAAGCATTTTTTGACCTTATTAAACCAGCTACAACAAAGCGCTATTATACCGTCTATGGTCATTATTGAACAACAGCTTACTATCCGAGGACAAACCGAGGTTGACATGGGTAATGTTGACGGCAGTATTTCTATTCGGCTTGCTGTAGCACGGCAGGAAGAACCATGAATTTACGGCAGTTTAAAACCCTAGCTATAAAACTAGCCCCTATATTGCTGTTAGCTGCGCTGTTGGCTTTAATTGATTACAGTGTTAATGCGCCCAAAACTAATGCGGTAAGTTCAGATATGTTACCCCAAGTGCCAGCCATAATTAATCCGGTTGATGCTGGTGTGCAGTCGGCAGAAATAATAGCGCTGTACCGCCAATTTAATGCACCTCAAGCTGTAGAGGCTGAATTGCCGCCAAGCAGCGAGACCGAGGGGGTTAGTGGGCTTACGCTTGCCGAGCAAGACTTGCAGCAAGGTAGGCTGCGTACGTTGTATATTAATGATAACGTTTATCGTCTTAGCGCTATTATTAAACAACAGTATTATATGGCCAATTTAACGGTTACTGATAGTAAAAACCCTAGCGCAATGCCGCAGCGTTTGTTATTAAAAGCCGGTGATAAATTACAGCATTATGACGTGGTAGCGGTTAGTGCAAAACGCATAACACTGCGTCATCAGCAGCGCGAGCTTTGGTTACAGCTATTTACTGCTGAAGCTGCCTTGCCAATTTCATCAATGCCATAGCATGGCCTGAGATATAACTAACATGACCCGAAAACGTATAAATAAGCCCTTATATTTAAGCCTATTAAGTTGCTTAGTGCTTGCCGGTTGCGCTAGCCAGCAAGCAACAAAAGACTACCAACTAAACTCATCATATTTACAAGGCGAGGTTATTGTTCAGCCCAACGGCCAGCCAACGACTGCGCAGCCAAGTGGCCCCGATGCTACAGCGGGTTTTATTCGCGTACCATCTTTGGCATCACCTGCGCAGGGCTTTAATTCAGATGCAGCTATTGCTGATCGGTTTTCAAAAAATGAAACCCTAACTATTGCCACCGACACGATGCCGCTAATAGATTATTTGCATTACAGCTTTGGCGAGCTATTACAGGCCAATTATATACTGGGCGAGGGTTTAGCCGCGTTGGCGCCGGTAACATTAAATATTCAGCAAAAAATTAGCCCGCAAAAACTCTACAGCTTAACCGAGCAATTGCTGCTTGAACGAGGCGTGGGAATAAAGCGACAAAATGACTTGCTATATATTTCTGCGCTGCCCAAAACCGGTAATGATATAACGGCTGTCGGCTATGGCCGTACAGCAGATACCGTACCTAATGCGCTTAACGTGCGGCAAATTGTGCCACTGCGTTACATTGTTAATACTAATGCCTTAGAAACACTACGTATAATAGCTAACGTACAAACTGGTTTTGATTCTGCGCAAGGGTTGCTTATTCTTACCGGAGAGCATCAGCAGGTGGTGCGAGCGTTAGAGTTGTTAGAGTTATTAGACTCGCCAGGCAGTCACAGTAGAAATGTGGGTTTCTTAAAATTAACATACTTAACCGCTGAGCAGTTTATTAAATCAATTACTGAGCTACTAGCCAATGAAGGCATTATGTCGCCTGCTGGTGGCCGAGATAACCGTGTTTCCTTTGTGCCATTGGTGCAATTAGGCGCTGTTGCAGTATTTGCCAGCGAAGCCGAGTTTTTAAATCGCATTCAGTATTGGGCTAAACAAATTGATAAACCCAGCGCAGGTAGTGAGCAGCAATATTTTATTTATGCCCCGCGCTATGCTCGTGCTTCGGATCTGGGCCAAAGTGTATCGGCATTAATTTCTGGTGGCTCTGCTACGCAGCGTAATACCGCGCAAAATAGCTCTGAACAACGTGCTGCTCAAATTGAAAACCGTGCGGCGCAAACCACAACCAGCGCTGAAAACGAGAATATGCGCATGGTGGTGGATGAGCGCTCTAATACCCTTATTTTTTATGCTTCAGGCACAGATTATCAGGCCATGTTGCCATTAGTCGAACGCTTAGATGTTATGCCTAAACAAGTCATGCTAGAGCTAACTATCGCTGAGGTTACCTTAACCGACGAGTTTAAATTGGGGGTTGATGCGGCGTTTAGTTCGGGCAAGTTTGCCCTAACCAACAGTTTTGGTGCTGCCGCTATTGGCGGCACGGTATTAAAGTGGGCCAGCGGCGTAAATAGCATTAATGCCCAAGCGTTCGAAACTAACCGCTTGGTTAATGTGCTATCTAAACCTACTTTATTAGTGCGCGACGGTGTAAGCGCCAATATTAATGTGGGTACAGATATACCTATTGTGGGTAAAACCACTACCGACCCAACAAATGGCACTACGCGCTCGGTAGAATATCGCTTTGCTGGTATCGATGTTAGTGTAACGCCTACTATTAATGCCCAAGGTGTCGTTATTATGAGCATTGAGCAATCAAACAGTAATCAGGTAGACGGTGGTGCATCGCTAGAGGGTAACCCGCAAATATTTGAGCGTAGTATTAAAACCGAAGTTGTAGCCGAAAGCGGCCAAACCATAGTGCTAGGGGGGTTAATTAGCGAAAACCGTAGCAATAACCAAGACGGCCTGCCGGCATTGCACCGCCTACCTATACTTGGCGCGTTGTTTGGCACTAAGTCACGCAATAATACGAAAACCGAGCTGGTTATTATGGTAACGCCGCGGGTTATTCAGCGCTCAGACGAGTGGGACGATATAAAACGTAAATTAAATTCCGGCATGGAGTTTATCGGTTTAAATTAGCTAAATCGGCTTGCATTTTTTGTTGCAACTGGTTATGGTTGGTTAATGTTTTACGTAGCTAAAACATGGGGTTACTGGCTGTTTTGTTCTGGCGGATATTGCTAAAGTTTAATATGGCAATGCCTTTGTTAAGCAAGGCATACGTGTAAAGCGCGCGTAACCTAGCCTTAAAGCAAATGTTGCTTTAAAACGGCTTCATATGACGGAACTTTTTTTGTTTCCACTACAAGATAAAGTTGACTTCTTGCAGTGATTACATAAAACTACGCCCTGAAAGTTGAAGTAAAGGCGCGCGCTAGGTGTTACTAGTACCCCTAGCTTAACTTTACAATTTAACTTTCAACAAGAAAGTTGTAAAAAAACATGGAACAATGTAGTGAAAATTGCTTCTTGTTCCAATTTCATGAAATTGGAGATTTGGACATATGAAAAAGGTATTTAATGCCTCTTTAATCGCTGCATCTTTAGGCCTGGCTTTTGCCGCTAATGCTGCCGATTTAACTATTGCTAGCCCGACAGTAATCACTACTGAAGCTGCTGCTGCTGGTGTTGCTGCTGCTGCTGGCGCGCAAACTATTCGCGTAATCACTCGTTCAGAGCTGGTTCCAGGCGATAAAATCACTTTAACTTTCCCAATCGGCACTACCTTTACTGGTGCTGCATCTGGTGCTGTTAATGGTACCGCTGATTTTGAAATTGCTTACGGCAACGGTACCTTCCGTTTTGCTAACGTTACTTGGTCAAACGGTACTGCTACTGTAGCGCCTACGTTGAAAATGGATGTTGAGCTGGGTAACCCAGTAATCGCAAACTCTGCTTATGACATTATCTTCAAAGGTTTATTTACGCCTAAAGCCGGTAACGTAACTTATACTGCTGTTGATGGTATTTCTACAGTTGCGAAAGACACTGTTGGCAATAACCTGGCGCCGTTAACTAAGACTTCTGCACAAGAAACTGCAACTATCGAGAAGAAATTCGATGGCTTTATCAACCGTACCAGCCGTAATGCTTTCGTAGTAGGCAAAGGTAACACTGTTGCAGAGCTGAAAATTTCTCAGCCATCAAATGGCGTTGCTGGTAACGTTGTTGCAACAGTTGGCGCCGCTGGTAGCGATTTAGTTGTACTGAAAGCAGCTAGCGGTTTAGGTAAGCTGGCCTCAGTATCAATCTCTACTTGTGCTGATCCTGCAATCGCAAACGGCGCGAACGCATGTTTGTCACCAGCTGCTCCTGCAACTGTAAAAGTTGATGTAGCTGCTGCTAACTTCTCATGCAGCACTGTAGGTGGCACTTGTAAAGATACAGCTACTTTTGATGTTGCTGCTCTGACCGCAGCTCTACCAGCTGCAACGACTGGTAAAGCCGGTACTTGGTACGTATCTGCTACTGCTGGTGCTGCTGCAGGTGATACTCTGCCAGTGACTGCTTTCGAATTAACTCGTAAAGTAACTTATAATGGTGTTGCAACTGCTTACACTTATGCTTCTGGTGACGCTGGTAAATTCCAGTTAGACGCTACTGTAGTAAACGTACCTTACCTGCCAGTAGGTTACGCTCACTTAGCTCCAGTGGTTGAAGTGTCAAACTTGGGCACAGCTGATGCAGAAGTTATGGTTGAAGCAGTAGGTAAAACTGGCGTTAAGTACGGCCCAGTTACTATGACTGCTAAGCCAGCTAAGAAAGGTGGCGTTACTTCTTACTTCGAAAACGACCTGTTAACTGCTTTCGGTTTAACTAAAGGCGTTTCTAACGAGAAGTTAAGCGTTACTTTCATCATCAATGCTGACGCTTCTAACATCTCTCTGGCTCCATACTACACTAACAGCACTGTAGGTTCTGTTATCAACGTAGTTAACGACCAGTACAAAAAGTAAGTAATTAATTCAGCCTCGGCTGATTAGTTAAAAAAAACGCGCCTCAGGGCGCGTTTTTTTATATAGTGCATGACATAAAATAAAATAGATTGGGAGTTAAAATATGGGATTCACAGCATTACTGCCTGAGTGGGTAAAAAAGCCTATGCGGCGTGTCAGAGCGGTTGTGAAAGGGGTTCCCTATTATGGTAAAGGAAGGTGGTGCCCTGTTTGTGGCAAGTCCTCCCGTTTGTTTCGTAGCTTTGGTGCAGTGCCGCGTCAAGACGCGCAATGTGTTCATTGTGATGCGCTGGAGCGCCACCGTTTGCTATGGTTGTATTTAAACAAACATACCGATTTGTTTGATGGCAAGCCGAAAAAAGTGCTGCATGTTGCGCCGGAGCTGTGTTTTGAGCCCCGCTTTAAGCAGCGTTTAGGCGATAGTTATATTACTGCAGACCTGTTTAACCCACGCGCTATGGTGTCAATGGACATCACCGATATTCAATACCCTGACGAGAGTTTCGACGTTATTTATTGCAGCCATGTGCTGGAGCATGTGCATGATGATAAACGCGCGATGCGTGAGTTTTGTCGCGTGTTAAAAACAACGGGCTGGGCAATATTGTTAGTGCCTATTACCAGCGATGTCACTTTTGAAGACCCAACCATAACCGATCCACAAGAGCGTTTAAAAGCCTTCGGGCAGGAAGATCACGTTAGACGCTATGGCCCGGATTATGTATCACGCTTAGAAGAAGCTGGCTTTAACGTAAAAACGACGACGATTGAAGAGCTTGCCTCGGAGCAAGATATTATTACCATGGGTTTAACACCAGCCAGCGGCGAGATTTACTACTGCACCAAAAAATAAAACGCAGTGTATCTGTTACCCTGAACTGACAGTTACCAAACTGGCCGGTGCTGTTAAAAGCAATTTGCCACAAAGGTGTTGCTACTTACTTTTTCCCGCCTGGTGGCAGGTGTTACTTGGCGTTAATAGTACTGTGGTATACTTTTGCCACTTTTTTTAAGTTGTGGGCTGTTTCGTGGTTAAAACACTTTTCGCAAATAAGTTAGTTCGCCAGGTGTCGTTGCTGCTAAGCGGTACCATGCTGGTGCAGCTGATCAATTTTGGCTTTATGCCGTTGGTATTAAGGCTATATGGCCCTGAGGCCTTTGGTGAGCTTGGCGCTTTTAATGCCTTATTGCTGTTGGTGTTCCCGCTGGCGGCACTTTGCTTACCTATGGCGGTAGTTCAGGGCCGCAATCGTGTTGAAACCCGGAATATTGCCAGTTTAGCCTGGGCGGTAGCAGTAGGCTTTTGTTTGTTAGTTTTTATGCTGTTGTTGCTATTTAAGCAGCCATTGCTGGCGCTGTTGTCGGTGGAAAATATTGGTAATCTGGTGTTTTTGCTGCCGCTGTCCATGCTATTTGCTGCCCGCCTGCAAATTACCCAGCAGTTACTGATAAGGCAGCAGCAGTTTAAAGTGTTAGCCAAAGCCGATGTAATGCAGGCTCTTATTGTGAATTTGTCACGCCTGTTATTTGGTTTGTGGCAAAGTATCGCCGCAGTGTTGATAACCATAGCAGTATTCGCTTACCTGCTACACAATAGTTTGTTGCGGCTTGTCGGTGGCCGTGCAAGCACGGCACGCTGGCAGCCTGTTAGTGTTTTTCGCCATGCCTGGTCGCGGCGCTATTGGCTAAAGCTGCACCGCACTTTACGTCAGTTCAAGGCTTTTCCCTTGTTTCAAACGCCTCAGGCGTTGCTTAATGCGGCAGCGCAGAGTGCGCCTGTGCTAATGCTGGCTGCATTATATGGTAGTGCTGCGGCCGGTTTTTATACGCTGGCCAAAGCCATACTGGCACTGCCTGCGATGCTGCTGGGCCGCGCTGTAGGTGATGTGTTTTATCCGCATTTTACTAAAGCGTATCAGCAACAAAAGCCGCTGGTAGGTATTCTGCTTAAAGCCAGCCTTAGCCTGGCTGCCATAGGCATTATACCTTTTAGCGTGTTTATTTTTGCCGGGCCCTGGTTATTCGCGCTGATATTTGGTGCTGAATGGCAGGCCAGCGGAGAGTATGCCCGTTGGATGGCGGTATGGTTGTACTGCGCCTTTGTTAATACCCCCAGTGTAAAAGCTGTTATGGTATTGCAGGTGCAGCATTGGGCTATAGCGCTAAATGTGGCGACATTAACGCTGCGCCTGGCGGCGCTGTGGTATGTGGGTTATATCACTCAGGACCCGGTAAAAGCTGTTGCAGCTTTTGCTTTGGTGGGTGTTTTACACAGCACTTTTTTTACCCTGATGGCGCTGATGTTTAGTAAGACAAAGCATGCGGCTGTAGTTATCCCGGGCGAAAGGCTTTAGCGTGGCCGAGATGACAAAAACGTTACAACCTGTGCTGCACATTACTGGCTGCTACGGAAATACTGTCACTGTAGATGGTGTTACAGTGTGTGGTCAGGTATGGTTGGGCGATTCTGTGCTGGCTCCGTTGCAATTAAAAGCTGCAATAGTGGCTGCTGCTGCAGCCGGGCAGTTGCCAGAGTTTCTTGCTAGTTTGAACGGTTTTTTTTCAGTGTTGTGTCAGTTAGAAACACAGCTATTGTGCTTTAGTGACAAAGTACGCAGCAGGCCGCTGTATTACACACTAGTTAAACAACAGATTATTATCTCTGATAGCGCAGAGCTGATCTGCTCGCAATATTTACCACATGCCGGCATCTCTGCGCTAACGCAGCAAGAGTTTGAGCACACAGGTTTTGTCACTGGCAAAGACACTTTGCATCCGGCGGTAAAGCAGCTGCAGGCAGCTGAATTGTTGCAGGTGAATTTAGATACGATGCATTTGTGCACTGAACTGTATTACTGTTTTATCCCTTACAATAATGTTGAACCAAACACTGATATTGTTGGGTGGCAACGCAAACTTGACGCGGTGGTATCCAAGGTTGTAAACCGGCTAATACGCTATGCCGCGGGGCGCCAAATAGTGGTGCCGCTTAGCGGCGGCTACGATTCCCGTGCCCTGGCGCTTTACCTTAAGCAAGCTGGCTACACCAACGTGCTATGTTTTACCTTTGGCCGCCCCGGTAGTGCAGAAGTTGAATTAAGTAAGCGTGTGGCAGCTGAGCTGGGCTTTGCCTGGCATTGTGTGCAGTATAACCGTCAGCTATGGCAAAACTTGCTGCAACAAGGCCGTTTTAATGATTATCTGAGTTTTGTTCATGGTTTAGTGTCGGTGCCAAATGTTCAGGTATTTCCTGCGATTCAGCAGTTGTTTGACGAGGGCGTTATTGCACCCGATGCTGTTGTTGCGCCTGGGCATACCGCTGCTTTCTTCTCCGGCGATACTTCGCATAGTGGCCAGCCATCAGACAACAATTGGCCAGAGCTGGCATTGCAAGCAGTCATATCGCGGCATTATCAAAATAGCAGGCATGCATTGACCGATGAGCTAATAACTAAAGTCCGGCAACAAATTGCTGAGATAACTGTTGTAGCCCGGCAACAGGGCATAGAAAACAGTAATTCTGTTGCTGAGGCGTGGAACTACCGCGAGAGGCAGGCTAAGTTTATTATTAATTCAAACCGGTACTATGATTTTTTTGCTCTGGATTGGTGGATGCCATTTTGGGACAGTGAATTTATGGCATTTTGGCAGCAGGTGCCCTACAACCTCAGAAGAAAAAAAACGTTATGGACCGGGTTTGTCGAGCAGGCAATGTTAGCTTATAGTGGCAACCCTGTGCCTTATGGCCATGCTAGTGTAAAGAAATACCGTTGGCTTACCCGGTGCTATTCGTGGTTTAACTATTTTCTGGATGATAATCATTTATATACCCTGGTGCCATTTAACCGATGGTTATTATTTAAATTACGATTAAGCAGGACCAGTGGTACGGTATTTGGAAATCTTGCTATGCGCTGTTTGCGTTCTTACCATAACCGTTTTGCCGCAAAAAGCCGCAATTAACTGCATTTTTTGTCTAAAAACTCGCCGAATATTTTTTTGATTCAGGTATAATATTTCGTAGTTCCATCGCCAATTCATGAATTTATTGCCAACCTTAACTTTTAAGGTTGGCTTTTTTTTGCTCATATAGTGCATTTAGTGGATCGAATTAGCCTATATATTTGCTAAGGGCTGTAATTTCCTAACATAATACCGGCTATGCAGTTTTTATTTGGAAGTTATGCTGATGTTGGTAAAGCTGTTAAAAAGGGTACTACCACTTGCTGCAATTAGCTGGTTAAAGCAAACTCTTGCGCGTATGCAACGGCTATTTATCAGGCTGTTTGCCGCCAATGGCTTTCTGGCATCTTTATATTACACCTTCTTTAGCCGCCAGTTTTATCGTGAGCATCGTGCTGTGCTGTTAGGTCAGCTTGCTTATTGGCAGGATTTAAAGCAAAGTCGGCAAAGCAGCTGGCTATTAAGGCGGAATATTCATCGCTTGGAAAAGGGGCTGATTATGCAGCCACGGCGTGAAGTATTTGCTGAGGCTTATATTGGCGAAACGGTAAACTGTTATACTGATGCAGTAAGGGCTGGCAGCTTATGTGCCGCAGAGCTGAAATGGGCTCATGATGTATTGACTGACTACTTTAAGATCGTAAGCCCGGGTAAAGTGCAGGACGCGGCCAAAGCTTGTTTTATATCGGTTACACCAATGGCAGAAGTTGTCAGCAGTGTGCCTTACCCTCACAGCGAACTGCCTGATTGCCCAATTGATTATGAACAATTGCTGCTGTTGTTTCGTCGCCGACGGTCAGTTCGATGGTATTTACCCCGACCGGTAGACATGGCTTTGATCAGAAAGGCGGTGGGAGCTGCAGCTCTGGCACCCTCTGCTTGTAACCGGCAGCCATTTAGCTTCTATGTTGTCAATGATGCCGTTAAAGCCGCGTCTTTAGCCGAATGTGCTATGGGCACTGTGGGTTTTGCTGGCAATTTACCTTGTGTAATTGCGATCGTAGGAGACCTCGGAGCCTATCCGGCAGAACGGGATCGCCATGTTATTTATATTGATGGTTCATTAGCCGCAATGCAGTTAATGCTTGCATTTGAAACTCTGGGTTTATCCACATGCCCAATTAATTGGCCAGATATTGAAGAGCGGGAGCGTTTGCTCAGTAGAAAGCTGGGTTTGGATTATTCTGAGCGTACCATTATGTTATTGGCTGTGGGCTATGCCCAGCCCGAGGGAGGAATACCATTTTCTCAGAAAAAAGACGATAACCTGTTAATTAAGGAAATCCAGTAATTGATTATTGAAGTTAAAGGCATACAGTTTGTTAATAAAGGTGCAGAGTTAATGCTACATGCCATCTTACAACAAATGCGGCAGCGCATGCCGCATGCCGAACTGGCATTGGGGCCACACCGTTATTCTCCTTATCTTTCCCGGGCTGCAGTCGGGGCTTGGCAAAAAGTACCATTACGCAAAGGCCGGTTGGATTTAAATGGCCTGAGTTATTACATACCGGCGAGGCTGCGGCAATGGTTGAAACGTAATTTTGGTTTGTTAACTGAGGCTGATATTGATGTGATATTTGACGCTTCCGGCTTTGCTTATAGTGATCAATGGCCTGAAGATAATATACGGGCAATGTCTGCCGAAATTAAACGTTTTTCCCGACATGGCAAAACGTATATCTTATTACCACAGGCATTTGGGCCTTTTAGTCGGCCAGATGACATTAAGTTGTTGCAAACGGCGTTACCTCAGGCGGCTTTAATTGTAGCGCGGGAGCAAACAAGTTTGGAGCATATCCGCACGTTAATTGGTGATAAACCAAATATGTGTCAGTTTCCCGATTTTACTAATCTGGTGGCTGGAGTATTGCCCGAATATTACACCAACGGTCAGCAGAATGTATTGATTATTCCCAACAGTAATATGCTGAATAAGCGTAATCAGCATACGCAGTGGCAACATACTTATTTAGAGGTTTTACTTAATGCTATTATGGTTATTCGTGCTGCAGGGTTAACCCCGGTATTGCTTAATCATGAAGTTGAGCAAGATGCCGCTATTTGCCAACAGTTAATAAGTCAAACCGCTGGCAATATCGAGCTGATTACTGAAAGTGATCCGCTAAAAGTGAAAGGGATTATTGGCGCCAGTAAAGCGGTAATTTGCTCTCGTTACCATGGCTGCATTAGTGCGTTGTCGCAGGGGGTGCCGTGCCTGGGTACCAGCTGGAGCCACAAATATGAGCGCTTGTTTGACGAGTATGGCCAACCTGAGGCGTTACTCAGTGCAGATATTAGTGCCGGGCAGTTGCAGCATAAATTGCAGCATGTAATTAACAATGCCGGTAGCGAGCAGTTTGTTGCACGCCGCGCGGCACTAAAACACCAGAGCGAGCAGTTATGGCAGACTGTGGCGGCAGTTATCCCAACAGATATTAACTAAGTATTACCATTTAGAGCTTGATGTTAGGGGTTGTTTTGGTATAGTCTTGAACAAACTATTTTGCTCAACCCCTTTAAAGGAATGATTATGAAAAAATTATTAATTGCTGCTGCAGCGTTAGCTTTTGCTGTTAACGTAAGTGCTCAAGAAAACACTGGCGGCGAAGGTACAATTGGTGGCGTAGCCGTTAGTACTATTGCTGCGGGTGCAGTAGGTGTTGCAGTGGCAGCAGCTATTATTTCTAATAACCGTGGCACCACGGTTAACCCAGGCACAGGCCCGGTTGACCCAACCTGTAACGCAGGCGACGGCGCACCGGTTAATGGCGTATGTACTGGTACTACAGTTACTAACACCATTACAGGTACAGCTACTGGTACTACCACAGCAACGGCTACTTTTACTTACGCTCCTACCGTTAAGTAATTGCTGATTTAGTAAAAAGCCGCCTGTTGGCGGCTTTTTTATTGCTGTACTTTTTATTACTGGATGTTGCAGCTGAAATTGACTTAACAGGCAAGCTTTCATGACCTTAATTCGACGTGTTGTAGTTGTTGTAGCAATATTTATGCTAAGTGCCTGCGCCGGCACTTATAACGCGTATATTGATACCTTAAAACTGGCGTTGGCAAAACCGAGTGACATTAGCTTAACGTTAGCGGACGTGCAGGCGGCGAAATCAGACTTACTGTACGTAAAACACGGTGAACGCAGCCAAGCGGCTATGGCATTGCTGCATGTTGAAGCAGGCCAACATAAATGGGTGTCGGGTGATAAGGCATTGTTAATAATAGAGCAGGGCCGTATTGTGCGAACTACCGGCTTTAGTGATAATTTACTTTACCTTAGTAATACTGGCGCAGATGCCATACGCAATGTTGCAGCTATTACACCTAACAGCAGTTGGCACCGCATTGCCGATTGGCAACATGGCGAATATGGCTATGCACTGCAGTCGACATTTGTGCGCCAAGAGCAGCACGCTTTGCCGTTTTTTCAACACAGTTTTGACACGATATTAGTGACCGAAGATGTATATTACGCTAGCGATGCTAATTTTTTGCGTACAGACCGCAACTGGAAAAATTACTTTTGGTTCGACACAGCCAGTGGCACGTTAATAAAAAGCATACAAACACTGGCCCCTTTTGCAGAGCCCATTGAAATGATTTATATCAGCCGTATTGCGCGTTTACTGCCAGCAGATAAGGCGATAACCCATGAGTAAAGTAAGCCTTTTATTATTAGCGTTAATATTTGTAATTAACGCCAATGCGGCCGTTACGGTAACCGTAAATACTGATACACGCCATTATGATACTAACCCGCGTATTAGTGAGGTGTTACAGCCTTATGCGTTGCAGCAACCTTGGTATTGGCCCGCAGCTACGCTGTATCGTACCGATAGCAACAAACCTGAACAGCTGCGCCAGCGAGTTTTGCAATTATTAAATACGCTTGGTCAGCAAACCTCTGATTTGGGTTTACGCGAAACCTATGCGAGTTTAGGTACTGAACTGTTAAGTTGGCAGCTAGCTGAGCGTGTTGTTTTAGCCATAGATTACGACGCTGCACGCGTAAAACCAGAGTTAAACCCGCGTTTAGATGATGGCGAGTATTTACTGCAGCTAAAATTACGACCTGAGCAGGTGTATTTAACGGGGGGTATTGCCCAGTTTGGCGCTGTGCCTCATAAAGCGGGTGCGCCAGTAAAAGAATACCTTGCCAGTGCTAAACTGCTTAACGGTGCAGATAGCAGCCAGCTAGCTGTGGTGCAAACCAACGGACAAGTGCAAATAGCCGGAGTAAGTTATTGGAACCTTGAACAAATAGAAGCCATGCCTGGCGCTCAGTTATTGGTGTTATTTGCGCCGCCATTGTTAGATAGGCTTACTGCTGATAGTAATATTACTCAGCTAAACACGTTGCTACAGCAACTTGCTGTGTATAGGATTTTGCCATGATGGTTGTTCGTACTTCTTTTACGTTATCTTTATTAACGCTAGCTTTGCTATCAGCCTCATTGCATGCTGCCAATGCAAGTAGTTGGCAGCAGCAAGACGCTGGCGTGTCGCAAATGGCGCATGGTGGTGTTGGCTTAATTCAAACACCCACTGCCCGTATGGCACCTGCGGGTGACTTATCTATTAACTATACCGATAACCAAGAATACAGATTATGGTCGGTAAGTATTCAGTTGTTTGACTGGATGGAGTCTACCGTACGCTACACCGATGTGCGTAACCAATTGTATAGTGATGATCCTGGCTTTAGTGGCACGCAAACCTATAAAGATAAAGGTATTGATGTAAAATTTCGCCTGTTACAAGAGGGCATGTATTTACCACAAGTGTCGGTGGGTGTTCGCGATTTTGGTGGCACCGGCTTATTTGAAAGCGAATTTATTAGTGTAAGTAAAAAGTGGCATAATTTTGATTTTCATTTGGGTATTGGCTGGGGTTATTTAGGCACCAGTGCAAATACCAGTAATCCGTTTTGCGAGCTAAAAGACAGCTTTTGTCAGCGGCCACAAGGCTATGGCGGTCGAGGCGGCAAAATAGATTATGACAAGTTTTTTAAAGGCCCAGCATCGCTGTTTGGTGGTATTGAATACCAAACACCTTGGCAACCGCTGCGCTTAAAACTAGAGTACGAAGGCAATAATTATCAGAACGATTTTGCTGGGGCTTTAGTACAAGATTCAAATTGGAATTTTGGTGCGGTATACCGCTGGGGAGATTTTAATTTTGACGTTAATTATCAACGCGGTAATACCTTTGGTTTTGGTGTCCACTATGCAATGAATTTGCATAACGCCACTCAGGTTAAAATAAAACCGGCGCCGCGCGTGATACCCCAAGTGCTAAACCGTACCGAGATCACCGATCGCAGTGCACTAGCTACGGCCTTGCTGTACGAAGCCGGTTTTGTATTGCAAGCCTCGTATATGAGTGATGATGAATTTGTTATTTACGGCGAACAAGTGTCATATCGCGATAACAAAGAAGCCATTGAGCGTATTGGCCGTATTATGGTTAACGAGGTGCCTGCACATATTAGCCGTTATCGCGTGGTTAATTATGCCGGTAATTTACCACTAGTAGAAACGGTAATTGACGCTAAAGATTTTACAGCGGCGGCACGTTATGATGTGTTGCAACCCGATATAACCTCAACTTATGTGCGCCAGCAAGTGCAGCCAGATACCGTAGCGCATATTAGTTACCCATCTAACTCAGGCTTTTTTACTGGGGTTGAAACCTTTTGGATCCAAACCTTTGGCAACCCAGAAGCGTTTTATATGTATCAAGGTGGTGTTTTTGCTAACGCCGGCTATAGGTTAAACCGTAGCCTGATGTTAAATGGTACGGCCAAAGTAACCTTGCTAGAAAACTTCGATAAGTTTAATTACAAGGTTGACGCAGAAACGGTTAGCTTGCCCCGCGTAAGAACTTACGTGCGGGAGTATGTAACTGGCAGTACCATCAGCATGGAAAACCTATACTTGCAATGGCAAGACAAAATAGCCCCGAACATTTATGCTCAAGCCTACGGCGGTTATTTAGAAACCATGTTTGGCGGTGTTGGCGGCGAGATGTTATACCGGCCGGTTGATTCACGTTTTGCTATTGGTTTTGACGTTAACTACGTACAGCAACGCTCGTACGAGAATAATTTTGATTTCTTTGATTACAAAACCTTTACGGGACATATTAATGTGTACTGGCAGCCAGAGTTTTTACCGGACACTCAGTTGACGTTTAACATCGGTCAGTTTTTAGCTAAAGATAAAGGCGTTAATATCGATTTTGCTAAGCGTTTTGATAGCGGTATTATTGTTGGCGCTTATGCTGCTATTACCGATGTGTCGTCTGAGCAATATGGTGAGGGCAGTTTTAGCAAAGGCTTTTATGTGTCAATACCCTTTGATTTATTCTCGCTACGCCCGTCTAAAGGCCGAGGTAAATTGCCGTGGATCCCAATTAGCCGTGACGGTGGTCAACCACTTAATCGACCGAATACGCTGATCAATGCTACCGAGCAAACGTCACCGTTTTATGATTAACTAAATTAGCAATCTTGCCACACTAAGGCTTTAAAGTGCTCGCGGCACATTGAAACATAGCTTTCGTTACCGCCAATTTGCACTTGCGAGCCTTGAGTGGCGGCGTTGCCGTGTTCATCTAACCGCACCACAAAGTTGGCTTTGCGGCCACAGTGACAAATGGTTTTAAGCTCAATAAGTTTGTCGGCCCACGCCAGTAACGCTGCACTACCGGCAAAGGTTTCGCCTAAAAAATCAGTACGTAAGCCAAAGGCTAATACGGGAATGTTTAACTTATCAACAACGGTAGTAAGTTGGCGCACCTGAGTTTTAGATAAGAACTGCGCTTCATCAAGTAGCACACAATCTAATGCACCTTGCGTTTTTAATTGCTGAATGTGGGCTACGAAATCAAAGTGTGGGTCAAATATGTAGGCGTCCATCGTTAGGCCAATACGCGAGCTTACTTTACCTAGGCCATAGCGGTTATCTAACGCCGCGGTATAAATAGCAACGGTCATGCCTTTTTCTTGATAGTTGTAGGCGCTTTGTAATAGTGAGGTAGATTTACCCGCATTCATCGCTGAATAATAAAAATATAATTGTGCCATAGCATCACCTAATAAAAGACGCCGCAGTATAGCAACATTGGCAATAAAAATATAAAAGTGCGGCGCAATTACTGAAACGCGCTAGCGTCTTTAGCAATACTACATTAAGCTCAGGCCAGCTTTTAGAGGAGTAAATAATGGAAAAACTAATATTGTTGCCGGTATTTGTGCAGGTACTGCTAACCAGCGTTGTAATGATACTGATGGGACGGCGCAGGATCCGCGCAGCAAAAAATAAAGAAATTAGCATAGCCGCATTTAAAACGATGAATTTAACCGGTGCAAACGAGCAAGTTATTGCGACTAGCCGTAATTTTGATAATCAGTTTCAAATGCCGATGCTGTATCTGTTTAGTGTATTGTTTACCTTGCAGCTGGGGCTGGCGGATACGGCTTATGTTGCATTAGGTGCTGCGTTTGTCTTTTTGCGGGTGCTACACACCTTTATCCATATAGGCACTAACAATGTGAGACTACGCTTTAATGTGTTTTTGCTTGGTTGTGCGGTGTTATGGGCAATATGGTTGCGAATTATGTGGCAAGTTTGTTTGGCCTAGTATGGTTTGGTTACGGAATAATTATTGGTAAAAACCGGTTAAATCCGTCATCATTAGCGCAATTATTGATTTAAACACAGGAACAATTTATGGAATACCAATTAACTACTGAAGAACTAAGCCGCATTACCGCATTAGATGCGGAGCAGCGTTATGCTTATTTTATTCAAGCAGTAGTCGATTTGCAGCAGATCTGGATTTTAACTGATGACGAAGGCTTTGTGTTAGTTAGTGCAGAAGACGAGCGTTGTGTACCGGTATGGCCGCATGCGGAGCTAGCTGAGCAGTGGATTGAAGGTGAATGGTCACATTGCACTGCGCAAGCAGTAGATGTTGAAACCTGGTTAGAAAAGTGGACCTCTGGTTTAAATGGTGATGAACTGGCGATTGCCGTGTTACCAGACACTGATGGCCCAGGTGTAGTGGTGTTACCAGAAGAGCTAGCCGACACGCTAATCAGTGAAATGCAGGAAGATTAATTTAATTTAAGTTAACTGAGTTGGTTGAACTGACATGCTCACGTTGACACGCCGTAAACCCATCCATGGGGGCTCGTTTCCGCCCGTCCAGGGCTTCAACGGTCGGCTTAGAACATATCAGTTCATTTACCATATCGCGTTAATTGTAAGATCAAAAAAACCTGCATAAAGCAGGTTTTTTATTTTAATGCGCTATTTAATGTAATACTCGGGCGCGTAGCGTGCCGGGTATGGCTTTTAATTCGTTAACTGCTTGCTCTACGTCGTCTGAATCAATATCTATTACTACATAGCCGATTTCTGCATTGGTTTGTAAATACTGGCCAGCAATATTGATATTGTGTTTGGCAAAGGCTTCGTTAATTTTAGTTAGCACGCCGGGCTGGTTAATATGAATATGCAGCAGGCGAGAGCGGCCTTTATGCTCAGGTAAAGATACTTCAGGAAAGTTAACCGCTGACAAGGTAGAACCGTTATCGCTGTACTTCACTAATTTACCGGCGACTTCAAAGCCAATGTTTTCTTGCGCTTCTTGGGTAGAGCCACCAATGTGCGGGGTTAGGATAACGTTATCAAACTCACGCAGTGGCGAGATAAATTCATCATCGTTACCCTTAGGCTCTATTGGAAATACGTCAATTGCTGCACCGGCTAGCTTAGCCTTACGCAGGGCATCGGTTAGTGCGTTAATATCCACAACAGTGCCACGTGAGGCGTTAATGAGTACGCAGCCGGCTTTCATCAGTTCTAGCTCAGCCTCGCCAATCATATTTTTGGTTTGAGCCGTTTCTGGCACATGCAGGCTAATGACATCAGAGGTTTTAAGTAGGGTGCCAAAATCAACTTGGGTAGCATTACCTAAAACTAACTTGTCTTCAATATCGTAAAACTGCACCCGCATGCCGATATTTTCCGCCATGATACTGAGCTGCGTACCAATGTGGCCATAACCAATAATACCCAAGGTTTTACCGCGAGCTTCAAACGAGTTGGTGGCTGTTTTCTGCCATTGGCCGCGATGCGCAGCAGCATTACGCTGCGGAATGCCGCGCAGTAACATAATAATTTGGCCAAGCACAAGCTCGGCGACCGAGCGTGTATTTGAAAACGGGGCATTAAATACCGGAATAGCGCGCTTTAATGCGGCGGTTAGATCAACCTGATTAGTGCCTATGCAAAAACAACCAATGGCAACGAGTTTTTGGGCTGCATCAAGTACGCGCTCATTTAATTGGGTGCCAGAGCGAATACCAATAAAATGTGCATCTTTAATTCGCTCTATTAATTCAGCTTCTGGTAACGAGGTTTTCAAATACTCAATATTGCTATAGCCTTGGCTTTTAAAGCTTTGCACCGCGCTTTGGTGTAAACCTTCCAACAACAGTATTTTAATTTTATCTTTGGTTAGCGAAAACTTGCTCATGTTAGGTCTCTTTAATACGTTAAAATTAAATACGTAACGCTACCGTATAACTTGTGTGCCGTTAGCACTGCCAACTAACACGATATCTGCGGCGCGCTGGGCAAAGATGCCATTGGTTACGACGCCAACAATACTATTAATGTGCTGTTCAAGTTGTAGTGGTTGGCTAATTGTTAAATCGTGTACATCAAGAATAACGTTACCGTTATCGGTAGTGACACCCGCGCGCAGCACTGGACGGCCGCCGAGCTTTATTAGCTCACGACTAACATAGGCGCTAGCCATAGGAATAACTTCTACCGGTAGCGGGAATTTACCGAGTACCTCAACTTGCTTGCTTGAATCGACAATACATATAAAGCTATCAGCAACGGCGGCGACAATTTTCTCTCGGGTAAGGGCGGCACCACCACCTTTGATCATCTGTTTTTGCCGGTTAATTTCATCGGCACCATCAACGTATACGCTAAAGCTGGCAATATCGTTTAAATCAAGTACTTCAATGCCTAGCGCGATAAGTTTTTCGGTAGACTGCACTGAGCTTGATACCGCACCTTTAATATCCTGTTTAATACTGGCTAAGGCATCAATAAAGTGATTAACCGTAGAGCCGGTGCCAACACCAACGATAGTGTTGCGCGGAATAAACTCTAATGCGGCCCAAGCGGCGTTTTTTTTCATCTCATCTTGTGTCATTGCAGTCTCTTTAAAGTGTGCGGGTAGTGCTTAGTATTTAGCCATACAGATGGATATTATATCGAAAGGGCTTGCCGACAAAAGGGTAAAAGTAGAATAAACATGAAAACAATTTTCTGCGGTTTTAATTCAATGGATATCGCAGGCATTTAATGAAGGCCAGAAACACGATCTGGGCGTCACAGAGTGTCTGAGCCCTGCCAACGGCAGAAGGGCGAGTTGCTGTGACGAGCCAGAGCGGGTGTTGTGGCCGAAATGATACACAAGACAATAGTGGTTAGCTAAATTTCCAATGTTTGGACGGCGTTATAATTTGCGTTAACGGAATATCCCAGGCTTCGGTAGGCACGCTATCTACTTGCTGACAGTTATGCGCTAAACCTATTACTTTACACTGCGTGTTAGCCGGCAGTTGCGAAAGTGTACGGTCATAAAACCCACCACCCATACCTAATCGATTACCGGCCGCGTCAAACGCCACCAACGGCGTAAATATAATATCGAGCAGTTGTACCGGCATAATGTGATGGCACTGTACTAGCGGCTCTGGAATGCCAAAACGGTTAGGATAAAGCAGTGTGTCGCGGTCGTATTTTACAAATAACAAGTAGCCAGCAACAACGGGGTGCAACACCGGTAAGTAAACCTGCTTATTAAGCTGCCATAAGGCTTGAATTAACACAAAGGGGTCTAGTTCGCCATCATTAGCTAAATACAGCGCAATATGCTGACTTTGCTGAATAAGTGTACTCTGTGTAAGTTGTGCTGCTAAATCTGCGGCGGCGCTTGCTTGCTCTAACACTGAAAGTTGCTTTCGTCGTTGACGGATCAGTTGTCTAAGCTGTTGGCGTAAGGTTATGCGAGTAGACACGATAGTAATAAGGGCTTAATAACGAATACTATCGAGTATGCCTGAATGGGCAAAAAATAAAAGGGTTCTCCAAATTGCCGTGTCTGATGTCAGCCCTTGAACCCTAGGTTCAAGGCGGGAGTCAGATGGCTACCTCAGGCTTCCCAGTACTAGCTGGGCTTGCACACTGGTAACACAAAAAAATCCCTGGGTGAAAAAAATTATCGGCTCAGGGACATTCACCTGATCACTAACAATTCAGAGAACTGGCTTGAGTATAACACTGCATTTCTAGCTGTATAAGGCCATTCATCGCAGTTTTGCTATTATTATTGCTAGTTGCATGGTTTTACAGCAACTTTTGTTTAGGTTTTATGCTGGTAATGAAAACTCTAGCGTGAAGGTTGGCGCTTTTTCTCTGTGGTGGTAGCATAACAGCAGTTAATACAAGCATGAATACTGATATGAATAGCCCATTTTTACTGACATACGATGAGTGGATGTACAAGCTAGATCAATCTTATGTGATGGCGTCGGCCGCTGAAGTACACGGTATTATTGCCGGCTTACTTAGCGCTGGCGTTGAGGCTAGCCCACAGCAAATACTGCCAGTGTTAAGCGACTTTTTGCATGACGGCCAAGCGCTAAGCCAAGATATAAAACAGCATGTGATTAGCTTAATTGAAAGTACCGCCAAAGAATTAGCACAAAATGACTTTAGCTTCAGCCTGTTATTACCCAGTGATGACGATAGCTTGCCTGAGCGCTTAGACGCCATGGTTGAATGGACGCAGGCATTTCTGGTTGGTTTTGCCGTACAGCAAACGGACTTGTCACTGGTGTCTGACGATGTTCGCGAAGCGCTTGATCAGTTAAGCGAAGTAACCCGTATTGATATTCATACTACCGATGATGGTAGCGTTGAAGAAAATGATGAGGCCTATTTTCTGGTGTTAGAGCATATTCGGATTATGGTTTTGGCCTGTTATACCGAGGTTGGGCAAAAGTTTGGCCACCAAACCGCTAGCAATAAGACACTGCATTAAATGAGTAAACCTAGCCCAGAACCCTTTGCTCATGAGCAGTTTGAACCCTCCGAATGGGGTGGTAAACAGTTTGAGTCTGAGCATTTTGATATTGTTATTAGCGGCGGTGGTATGGCCGGCAGTACCTTAGCTTGGGCGTTACTGCACGCGCAGCCGAGGTTAAAGCTGGCGATTATTGAGCAGCAAGCCGAGCACATAAGCCCTGCCAGTTTCGATAGCCGCAGTATTGCTCTTGCCGCAGGTAGTGTAAATATGTTGCAGCAGTGGGGGTTATGGCCTGAGCTGACTACTAATGCCTGTGCCATTAAACAGATTTACGTGTCTGATCGCGGCCATTTTGGCAAAACCCAGCTAACCGCTGCCGAATATCAGCAGCATGCATTAGGTTATGTGCTTGAAGTAGACTATTTAGGTGCGTTACTCAGCCAAAAACTGGCGAACTGTAAGCAACTTAAACGCTTTGCGCCCAATACCATAAGCCAGATAACGCCTACTGAGCAACATCAACAGTTAACCTTAAATAGTGGCGTGATCTTACAGACTAGCTTATTGCTTATTGCTGAAGGTGGGGCATCACCAAGCCGAACATTGGCCGGCTTTAGTGTAACTGAACGCCACTATCAGCAACATGCGGTTATTACTAACTTAGCACTTAATCAGAGTCATCAACATAGTGCGTTTGAACGTTTTACCGAGCACGGCCCCATTGCCTTGTTACCCTTGTCTAAACAACGATTTTCATTGGTGTTTACCACTACTGCCGAAATGGCCAGCAGCTTAATGCAACTTGACGATGACGCTTTTTTACACAGCGTGCAGCAAGCCTTTGGTTATCGTGCCGGTATTTTTAAAGCGAGTGGCGCGCGCGCTAGTTACCCGCTTAGCTTGCGCGTAAGTGGCGATATAGTGCGTCATCGCGTTGCGTTGTTAGGTAACAGTTTGCACAATTTACACCCCATTGCCGGACAAGGCTTTAATCTTGCACTTAGAGACATCGCCGAGTTAGTTCAGCAAGTTACCGCTAAACCAGATGATATTGGTGGTTACACCATGTTGCGGGCTTATCAGCAAGCGCGTCAGCACGATATTGAACGGGTAACTACCGCCACTGATGCCTTAGTGCGGCTGTTTTCAAATCGTTCGCGCACCGTGGCGCTCGCCAGAAATGCAGGTCTACTTGCCATGACCTTATGCGATGAATTAAAACGCCCATTAGCTGAACAAGCTATGGGGCTGCGGAGCTAAAATGCAAAACGTCGATATTACTATTGTTGGTGCTGGTAGTGCGGGTTTAACGCTAGCGCTGCTATTAGCGCCGTTAGGTTTATCACTAGCAGTGTTAGAGCAGGGCAGCGAACCAGCAGGGCGCAAAGGTGAGCAACATCGCGTTAGTGCGCTTAATTTGGCCTCGCAGCGAGTGCTTGCCCATGTTGGCGCTTGGCCAGCTATTGCCGCAACAGCACAGGCCTACGACAAAATGCAGGTGTGGGATGCCGACAGCTTCGCCCGCATTGAATTTGATGCGCTAACCGAGCGCGTCGAAAGTTTAGGCTGGATTTGCGATAACGAAAATATTCGCTTAGCGTTATATCAGCAGCTTAAACAATTTACTAATGTGCGCTGCGAATTTAACTGCACTATTAATAGTGTGGTGCAAAGCGAGCGCGATGTATTAGTAAATATTAATCAGCAGCAGTTATTACTTAGCCGTTTATTAGTCGGTGCTGATGGTGTTAACTCTATGGTGCGTAAAGCTATGCAACTGCCCGTTACGCACTGGGATTATGATCAGCAAGCCATAGTTGCCACTATTAATACCGAGCTGCCACATCAGGCCATTGCTCGGCAGGTATTTTTACCTACTGGCCCGCTGGCGCTATTACCTCTGCCTAATACTAAGCAGTGCTCTATTGTTTGGAGCTGTAATCCACAACGCGCGGCAGAGCTATTAGCGCTGGACGCACAGGGCTTTAATCAAGCACTCACGGCGGCAAGTAATGCAGTACTGGGCGTGCTAAGTTTAGAAAACCAACCAACGGCATTTGACTTGAAAATGCGCTACGCCAGCACCTGGTTGCGTGGTCGAGTAGTATTGGTAGCCGATGCGGCACACAGCGTACATCCGCTTGCTGGTCAGGGTATGAACCTGGGTTTAATGGATGTAACTGCATTAGCAGAACTAATAAATGAGGCTGTTGAACAAAACAAAGACTTTACCGACAACCGGTTATTACGGCGCTATGAGCGTTGGCGTAAAGCGGAAGCCCAAACTTTAATTGCTAGTATGGAAGTTTTCAAACGCGGTTTCAGCAATTCACAGCCGTTACTTAAGCTGGTTCGAGCTGTTGGTATGAGTGGCGTAAATCAATGGCCGTGGCTTAAAGCTAAGATCATTGCTGCAGCCCTTGGTAATAGTGGCGACTTACCTAAATTGGCCTGCGAGCAAAGCAAAACCAGCCACCATGCCTGAGTTAGTTTTTTTTGTAATAGTAGTTGTCGCATTACAAAAACTAATTAATTAGGGGCTGTTGACCGGCGCAACCTTGCGCTATAATCCAGACGCCTTTTTATCCGCCAGGGCAGCATAACATAAAGTTAGACTGTGCTGCGGCGCTACGTTTTGGCGCCGTACCGGCCTTACAATAAGCAGGAAATAACAATGGCTAAGCAAACTGCGTTACATGGCAAACACCTAGAAGCCGGTGCCAAAATGGTCGACTTCTTTGGTTGGGACATGCCAATCAATTACGGTTCACAAATCGAAGAACACCACGCGGTACGCCGTGACGCGGGTATGTTTGACGTCTCTCACATGAATATCATTGATTTACACGGTGCTAGAACGCGCGAGTTCTTGCGTTATTTATTAGCCAACGATGTGGCTAAATTAACTGTGCCAGGTAAAGCGCTTTATAGCCCTATGCTAAACGAAACTGGCGGCATCATTGATGACTTAATCGTGTATTTTCTGCAAGAAGACTTCTTCCGTGTAGTGGCAAACTCAGCTACCCGTGATAAAGACTTAGCGCATATCAATGCCCATGCTAAAGCCTTTGATGTTAAGGTAACTGAGCGTACCGAGTTTGCTAACATTGCAGTACAAGGCCCTAATGCTAAAGCGAAAGTTGCAACCTTACTAACGGCAGAGCAGCGCAAGGCCATCGATGGTATGAAGCCGTTTTTTGGCCAGCAAGCAGGTGATTTATTTATTGCTACTACCGGTTACACTGGTGAAGATGGCTATGAAATCGTATTACCAAATGAGCAAGCCGCAGATTTTTGGCAAAAATTAATTGACGCAGGTGTTGCACCTGCAGGTTTAGGTGCGCGTGATACGCTGCGCTTAGAAGCCGGTATGAATTTATACGGCCAAGATATGGATGAAACGGTATCGCCACTGGCAGCCAATATGGGCTGGACTATTGCTTGGGCACCGGAAGATCGTGATTTTATTGGCCGTAAAGCCATTGAACAACACAAAGCCGATGGCACCTTTAAGCTAGTTGGCTTAGTAATGGAACAAAAAGGCGTATTGCGCCACGGCCAACGCGTTGTGGTTGCAGGCGGCGAAGGCGAAATTACCTCAGGTACTTTCTCGCCAACGCTAGGCTTTAGCATTGCCATTGCCCGTGTTCCAGCTAATACGGCTGATGTGGCAGAAGTTGATATTCGCGGTAAAATGATCCCAGTTAAGGTCATTAAGCCAGCTTTTGTCCGTATGGGCAAAAGCGTAATCTAAACGAACTATATTAAATAAATGACTATCTGAGGGTTAAATAATGAGCTCAATTCCTAATAATTTAAAGTATGCCAGCAGCCACGAGTGGGTGCGCGACGAAGGTAACGGCGTTTATGCTGTTGGTATCAGTGAACATGCGCAAGGTTTGTTAGGCGACATGGTATTTGTTGAATTACCAAGCGTAGGCGATAGCGTAACTCAAGGTAACGATTGTGCCGTTGCTGAGTCAGTAAAAGCGGCATCAGACATTTATGCTCCTTTATCGGGTGAAATTGTTGAAATTAACGAAGCTTTAGCTGATGCACCAGAATTAGTAAACAGCAGCCCATACGAAGATGGCTGGTTCTTTAAAATTAAAGCATCAGATAGTGCTGAGCTTGCTGCGTTGTTAGATGCAGACGGCTATAAAAACTCTATTGACGAGTAAGCCAATAAATACACCTCGTTTAAACCCCGTATTGCACGGGGTTTAATTTTAGTCGTTCTAGAACCATTATCAGGACATTCAAGGCATGACCAACTCCGCTGTGAAAACCCTGTCGCAACTTGCGAATCACGAAGAATTTATTCAGCGCCATATTGGCCCAGATGCTGCCGAAACGGCCGCAATGTTAAGTGAGCTAGGCGTTGATAGTCTAGAGGCACTGATTGCGCAAACCTTACCAGCTGACATTCGCTTGAAAACGCCGCTGGCCACTGGCCCAGCAACGACAGAAGCTAACGCGCTGGCCCATATTAAAAAAGCTGCTAGCAAGAATAAAATGTTCAAATCGTACATTGGCATGGGTTATCACCCGACGTTAACGCCTAATGTTATTCTGCGTAATGTGTTAGAAAACCCGGGTTGGTATACTGCGTATACGCCATATCAACCAGAAATTGCGCAAGGCCGGTTAGAGTCGTTGTTGAATTTCCAGCAAATAACACTGGATTTAACCGCGATGGAATTAGCCAGTGCGTCACTGTTAGACGAAGCAACGGCTGCGGCAGAAGCGATGGCGTTGGCTAAACGTGTAACTAAGAGCAAATCTAATCAGTACTTTATTGCCGATGATGTACACCCGCAAACTATCGACGTAGTGAAAACGCGTGCCGAAATGTTTGGCTTTGACATCATCGTAGGTAAAGCCGCAGATGCGGCAGCGCATGACGTGTTTGGTGCATTAATTCAGTACCCAACGACTAATGGCGATATTCGTAACGACAGCGCATTAATTGCCCAGTTACAGGCAAATAAAGCCATTGTTGCGGTAGCCACAGATCCTATGGCATTAATGCTATTAAAAGCGCCTGGTCAATTAGGTGCCGACGTAGTATTAGGTTCTGCCCAGCGTTTTGGCGTACCTATGGCTTACGGCGGCCCACACGCGGCATTTTTTGCTACCCGTGATGCGTATAAGCGCTCTATGCCAGGCCGTATTATTGGTGTGTCGAAAGACCGTCGCGGCAATCAGGCCCTGCGTATGGCAATGCAAACCCGTGAGCAACATATTCGTCGCGAGAAAGCCAACTCGAATATCTGTACGGCACAAGTATTGTTAGCCAATATGGCGTCGTTTTATGCGGTGTATCATGGCCCAGTAGGCCTGAAGAATATTGCTGAGCGTATTCACCGTAGCACCGATATTTTTGCTGCTGGCTTAAAAGCTAAAGCAATAGAAATTGTTAACGCGCATTGGTTTGATACTATTACCTTTAAGGTTACCGACCGCGCTGGTGTTATTAAGCGTGCTTTAGCTGCTGGTGTTAACTTGCGTACCGATGTTGCCGATACTTTAGCGGTAAGCTTTAACGAAACCACTAACAGCAATGATATTGCTGAGTTGTTTGATATTGTATTAGGCACAGGTCACGGTTTAAACGTAGACGCGTTAGATGCGGCTATTGTTAAAGATGGCAGCAAGTCTATTCCAGCCGATTTGGTGCGTAACAGCAGTGTATTGGGCCACCCAGTATTTAACCAGTATCACAGTGAAACTGAAATGCTGCGTTATATCAAAAAGCTGGAAAACAAAGACTTATCATTAAACCATTCAATGATATCTTTGGGTTCGTGCACTATGAAGCTAAACGCAACCGCTGAGATGATCCCAATCACTTGGCCTGAATTTGGCTCGTTGCACCCATTTGTACCGCGCGACCAAGCCCAAGGTTATGACGAAATGATCAGCCAACTGGGCGATTGGTTAGTTAATATTACCGGTTATGACAATATCTCTATGCAGCCAAACTCGGGCGCACAGGGTGAATACGCTGGTATGGTAGCTATTCGTAAATACCATGAAAGCCGTGGCGAAGGTCATCGTAATATCTGTTTAATTCCGGTGTCTGCACACGGTACTAACCCAGCTACAGCGTCTATGACTAGCTACGAAGTGGTATTGGTTGACTGCGATAAACGCGGCAATATTGATATGGCTGACTTAAAAGCCAAAGCCGCAGAAGTTGGCGATCGCTTAGCAGCAATTATGGTTACCTATCCATCAACGCACGGTGTGTTTGAACAAAACATTCGCGAGCTGTGTGACATAGTGCACAGTTACGGCGGCCAAGTGTATATGGACGGTGCTAACATGAACGCGCAGGTTGGCTTAACTTCACCTGGCTTCATCGGCTCAGACGTATCGCACTTAAACCTGCATAAAACGTTTTGTATTCCACACGGCGGTGGCGGCCCAGGTATGGGACCAATCGGTGTGAAAAGCCATTTAGCGCCATTTTTACCTAACCACACAGTAGTGAATATTGCCGGTACCGGCGCTAGTAATGGTGCTGTTTCAGCTGCACCTTATGGTAGTGCCGGTATTTTACCTATCAGCTGGATGTATATTGCCATGATGGGCGGCGAGGGTTTAAAACAGGCGACTGAATACGCTATTTTAAACGCTAACTATATGGCGAATAAGCTTGATCCGTTATTCCCGGTATTATACCGCGGCGCAAACGATCGCGTGGCGCACGAGTGTATTATCGACATTCGTCCATTAAAAGAAGCCAGCGGCATTACCGAAATGGACATTGCTAAACGCTTAATGGACTTTGGTTATCACTCGCCGACCATGAGCTTCCCCGTTGCCGGTACGCTGATGATTGAGCCTACTGAATCTGAAAGCAAAGCGGAAATGGATAAGTTTATTGAAGCCATGAGCACCATTCGTGCCGAAATTGACAAAGTAGTAGCCGGTGAATGGACAGTGGATAACAACCCATTGGCGTTTGCACCGCACTCTATGCAAGACATTTTCGACCCAGAGTGGGACCGTGCTTACGAGCGTCAATATGCGGCGTTTCCAGCTAGCTATGTTAGTGAAAACAAGTTTTGGCCAGCAGTATCACGTATCGATGATGTTTACGGCGACCGTAACCTAATTTGCTCTTGCCCAAGCCCAGAGGCGTATCGGTAAGGTTTAAATAATAGGTTAAAACAACAAAACCCAGCTGCAAGGCTGGGTTTTTTTATATCTTTATTAAATAAGATTAATGTTTGATGTAAATCATAAAAAATACAGCTAGGTTCGCTTTTTGTCTTTTTGTTCACTAAATTTATATCTTAATTATTGAGCATGTTGGGCAAACTATGATCTGGAAAAATACCTCTGAACGTTATAGTTCGGTATCAATTGGCTTACATTGGTTAATGTTTATTTTAATAGCGGCGGTTTATGCTTGTATCGAATTACGTGAACTTTATCCTAAAGGCAGTGAATTACGTGAACTGCTAAAAACTTGGCATTTTATGCTGGGCTTGTCGGTATTGTTATTAGTGTTATTACGCGTAGTTGCTCGGTTTATTGGGGGCATTAAACCTACCATCACACCACCCATAGAGCGCTGGCAGACACTAGTGGCTGCGTTAATGCATTATGCGTTGTACGGCTTAATGTTGGGTATGCCAATAGCCGGTTGGTTAATACTCAGTTTTGCCGGTAAACCTATTCCATTTTTTGGCCTTGAGCTACCGGCATTGGTAGCAGAAAATAAAGACTTATCTAAACAGATAAAAGAGATCCACGAAACGATTGGTACTCTTGGTTATTATTTAATTGGCTTGCACGCTTTTGCGGCGTTAGTTCACCATTATGGCTTTAAAGATAATACGCTGCGTCGAATGTTAGCGAATAAAAAATAAGCTGATTAAGCTTAATCTTACTTACCGTAATAAATTTTACTGCCATTGGCCAGCTGCGGTTTTGTGTCTGTTAACCTAGCGCCAGTCGTTATATAGTAGTTCGCTAATGCGCGAGCTACTGTCTGCGTGATATAGATAACTAATTATAACGACTAACTAGAAAAATAAAGGGAATAGGCATGAAGATTGTCAGTCTGCTAAGTCTGTTATTGCTAGCATCAGGAATGTTACCTGTTACTGCTGTACATGCGGCAAACGCTAATAATAGTGATAAAACCAGTGTAAATAACCTTACCTCTATTGCTAGCTTTACCCGTGGCATGACACACCAAAGCGGCTATTTTGATTTTTATCACGATAACACTAACGATAAGCTGTATTTAAAAGTAGATAAATTAGCCCAACCGTTTATTTTTCAAAGTTCATTACCGCGCGGCATTGGTTCAAACGATATTGGTTTAGACCGTGGCCAGCTAGGCGATACGCGGTTAGTGCAGTTTGAACGCTTTGGCAATAAAGTGATGCTAAAGCAGTTGAACACCTATTATCGCGCCGAATCTAATAATAGTGCTGAGCGTTTAAGTATCGAAGAAGCCTTTGCTAGCTCGGTTATTGCGGGCTTATCGGTAGTCGCCTCTGATGGTAAAAGCGTATTAGTTGATTATACCGATTTCTTGCAAAGTGATATTCATCAAGTAAGTGCTAGCCTTGCTGCACAAAAACAGGGTAGCTATAGCGTTGATAGTAAACGTAGCGGTGTATATTTACCGCGTAGTAAAGCCTTTGAGCGAAACACTGAACTTGAAGCCTTGGTGACTTACAGCGGCACTAATGCAGGTGAGTACGTTAGGCAAGTAACACCGGCTTCGCACGCTATTAGCGTGCATTTACATCATTCGTTAATTGCTTTGCCTGAAGAAGGCTATCAAAGCCGTGAATTTCATCCTTACTCGGGTTATTGGCCGGTAGAATATATGGATTACGCCACTAGCTTTGATGCACCGATAGTGAAAAAGCTATTACCTCGCCACCGTTTAGTAAAAAAAGACCCTAGTGCCGCGTTAAGTGAAGCGGTTGAGCCGATAGTGTATTACTTAGACCCAGGAGTGCCAGAGCCTGTGCGCACGGCACTAATTGAAGGTGCAACGTGGTGGAATAGCGCGTATGAAAAAATAGGCTATAAAAACGCGTTTCAAGTAAAAGATTTGCCGTCTGATGCCGACCCTATGGACGTGCGCTATAACGTGATTCAGTGGGTGCATCGTGCCACTCGCGGTTGGTCTTATGGTGCCAGTGTTACTGACCCTCGCACCGGTGAAATTATTAAAGGCCATGTTACTTTAGGCTCATTGCGGGTACGGCAAGATTTTTTAATTGCCACCGGCCTTACGGCACCTTTTACTGGCGATAATGTTGATCTAGAAAAGCAAAAAGCGATGGCATTGGCGCGAATTCGCCAGCTATCAGCGCACGAAGTAGGCCACACCCTTGGGCTTATTCATAACTTTGCCGGCAGTGCTAACGGCCAATCCACAGTAATGGATTACCCGCATCCGCAGGTAACACTAGCCGATGGCAAAATAAGCTTAGAAAACGCGTATCGCGAAGGTTTAGCCGAGTGGGACAACTATGCTATTGCCTATGGTTATGGTGACTATTCTACAACGCAGCTGCAGCAGCTTGTAACGCAGGTTAGAACTAAAGGGCTAGAGTTTATGGCCGACGAAGATGCACGACCAGAAGGCGGAGTGAGTGCTATTGGCCATTTATGGGATAGTGGCGCTGATGCGGTAGCTGAGCTAAACCGCTTAGCCGATGTGCGTAAAGTCGCGCTGGCTAACTTCGGTTTAAATAACCTTGCTAATGGGCAGGCGCTGTCGTCGCTACAAGAAGCGTTAGTGCCAGTTTATTTATTGCACCGGTACCAAGTAGAAGCAGTAAGTAAATTGCTTGGCGGCGCTTATTATGAGTACGAGCTAAAAGGTGATTATAAAACACCCAAGGGCTTTCGTTGGGTCGATAGTAACACTCAACAACAGGCACTGCAGGCGTTGCTTAATACCCTAAGTGCCGAGTATTTAGCGTTACCTAATAACTTATTAGCATTGATACCACCGAAAATATTTGGTGATGCTAATGGCCGCGAAAGTTTTAACGGCCGCTATGGTTTAGCTTTTGATCCACTGTCAGCAGCCGAGGCCTCGGCAAACCATACGCTAAAGCTAATATTGCATCCACAACGGTTAAACCGAATTAGCGGCCAGCAGCAATTAGGTAATGTGGTAGATGCCGTATTGACTGCAACTATTAAGCAAAAATTAACAGGGGCAGATTTACTAGTACAGCAGCGAGTGGCACATGTTGCTTTTTATCAGCTAATGCAAAGTCTTAATGCAAAAGAATTGGCGCCAGAAGCAAGGGCACTATTGCATAGTAAGCTGGTTGATACAGCAGTTTGGCTGGCTAAACAAAAAGATGCCGATCATCAAAAATTACTCAGTGATTGGCAAAGTTATGTAAATACAGGCGTTTGGCAAGCGAATTTTGTACCCAAAGCCTTACCGCCAGGCGCTCCAATTTAAGGAGCGCTGAGTACAAATACAAAGTATGCTACAGTTGTTAAATGTTATTTTTATTGAATTCACATGGATGGTTTTCAAAGCATGAACCCAGATACCAGTAACGTCGAGATTGACAGTACATTATTGCTGCCAGCTGAAGCGGCGCAAAGCTATAAAGCCGTAGATAGAGTGCTTAATAGTCTCGATGCACTGGTATATGTCGCAGATATGCAGACACATGAGTTAGTGTATTTAAATGACTATGGCGTATCTATTTGGGGGGCTATCGCAAGGCGCAAATGTTATCAAGTTTTTCAGCCTGGTCAGACTGGCCCTTGCGATTTTTGCACTAACAAGAAACTTGTCGATGAAAGCGGTGGCCTGCTTGGAGCGCATGTTTGGGAAATTCAAAACCCTAAAAATAATCGTTGGTATCAATGCCGAGATCAAGCCATTACTTGGATTGATGGCCGCACGGTGCGGCTAGAAATAGCCACTGATATTACCGAGCGTAAATTGATGGAGCAAGCATTATACGATGCAAAAGCTCTGGCCGAAAAGCTGGCTGATACTGACGAGTTAACCCAATTAAATAATCGACGTGCGTTTTTTAATCAAGGTAAGCGCGTAGTACAACAAACCCAACGTAGCAAAACTCACCTTTCGCTAATTATGTTTGACTTAGACAACTTCAAACAAATTAATGACCAATTTGGGCATGCCGCTGGCGATACTGTGTTGGTGAATATTGCCGCTTTGGCAACACAGCTGGTTAGAGCCGCAGATACGCTAGCAAGAATTGGTGGTGAGGAGTTTGCCATAATACTCCCCAATACTACGCTTAAGCAGGCTAAGCAATTGGCGCAGCGCATGCGGTTTGCTTTTGATGCACAAAGTATAAGTCTTAATGGCGCTACCATACATTGCACCGCAAGCTTTGGCATAGCTACGCTTGATTTAACCCAAGCGACAAGCGATGTATTACTACAAAATGCGTTTGATGAGCTGTTAAATAGTGCTGATCAAGCAATGATGCAGGCGAAACGTGAAGGCCGTAACCGTGTAGCATTTTAGCGGGTTATTTTTCGCTTCAAACCACACATCGATATTTTTTACGCTAGTTATTCTGTCATACTATGAATTAAATCAGTGTGCTAGGGAGATATTATTATGTTTGGCAAAATTAGCTTGTTGGGTCTGCTTAGCGGTGCTTTGTGTTTAATATCGCTACAGGTAACAGCTAATACTTTGTATTTTGTGCGTCATGCAGAAAAGCAAAATGTCGGTGCTGATCCAGAGCTAACCAGCTGTGGCCAAGCCAGAGCCGACGCTTTAGCCGGTTATTTTGCTAATGCTGATATAAGTGCAGTATATGCAACAGCTTATCAGCGCACACAGCAAACGGGTGCCCCGGTAGCACGGCAGCATCAGAGTAAAATTTATTTATATGATGCGAGAGATCCCAGCAGCTTATTGGGTTTATTACGTGCGGCAGAAAACCCCGTGTTGGTAGTAGGGCATAGTAATACTATTCCACAGCTTATTACTCAGTTAAGTGGTATCGATATCGCGTCACTTAGTGAGCAAGACTTCAGCATGTTATATCAAGTAGAATTGGGTGATGACGTTAGTGTAACGTTACGCCGGCAAACATTTGATTGTAATAATATGCTAGAAGCTGAGCTTGCGGCACAATAAATACTATAAACAAGATAGTACGATATGCTTTCGTACTATCTCATGTATAGGTTAAACCACTTCTAGCATCTGTGGTGGTTTTAAAAAATAAACGGCTAGCAACAGCAGTGCAACTGGAAAGACAAAAGTATTGATAGGGCTTAAAATAACACTTAATTGCAGTATGCAGCATACCAATAACACCGCGGAAAAGTATTTCAGTACACTCGGTGCGCCAGTGCGGTTAAGTAGCAATACTATACTAAGAATGAAACCCACTACCGCATAGGCAAATAGCACACCTAATGCAACAACTATTGTTAGCTCACAAATAGTGTTAATGGTCTGCTCAGAGATGCCTGAGCCGTTAAACGTTAGTACTACGTCAACTAATACGGTGGCATGAAATATAGCCACCAATATTGCCATTAGTAACAGTAATATACCGGCCGTATTGGTTGCTAAACGCTGATTAAAACTGTGGCGTAAACACAGGTAAATATACACTTCTAATGCACCAATCAGTACAAAAGCTAAGTCTGATAAGCTAAGGCTAAGTAAGTCAGCACGATATACTTCAATAAAATTTTCTACGCCAACGTCAAAGGCATAAAGCCAATAAACCGGAAATAATACGGCCAGCAGCAAAGCGGCAATTCCGGGTAAAACATAATTATGTTTAATCATAAAAGCTCCGAGTTTTTAAACTATGCCTATTGGGCGTTAGTGTCCTGTGGTAGGTATTGCAAAATATCACCAGGCTGGCAGTTCAAAGCCTGACAAATTGCTTCTAATGTACTAAAGCGGATGGCCTTTACCTTGCCGGTTTTTAATAGCGACAAATTAGTTAGTGACACACCAACTTGTTGCGACAATTCGGTAAGTGACATCTTGTTTTTAGCAAGTTGTATATCAAGATTAATTTGTATGTTCATGCGGTTAATTTAGCGCAATAAATTATGTTTATCAATAATTATTTTATGATAAACGTAAATTTATGTTTTGATTATACGTAAATACAAAATATGTAGATTACGAATTTGTTTGTCGTTAACGTTTTACGCAGGCAAAAATGGCGTTACCTGATTGGGTGTCCCAAGGCGTGAGCTTGTCGTAGTCGTGCGCCAATATGTGCACTTCAAAGTAGGGTAGGAGTAAGGCTTCAAGTTCAGTAAAGCTAACGGCCACCATAGTATGCTGGTCTTGCCAGTGTTGTGTTTGTGCAGTACAGGTTTTGCTGATACTAAGATTAAGTGCTTGTTGCTCACCTTGACCAGAATAATGCCAGCCAGATTCAAACACAAACTGGCTACCATCATGCTGTGTGCTGTGGCGCACAGAACTGTTATTACAAATTTTATCTTTATCTACCGCATTAAAACAAAAGACACCACCTGGTGTAAGCGCGTGATATACGCTGCGAATACAGTGTTGTAATTGGGCAATGCTGGCGCTGTAATGAATGGAATATAAAAAACAGGTGATTAAGTCAACCGATGTGCTTAGCGTAAATTCACACATGTTTTGTAGCATAAACTGCGCTTGTGGGCAGCGCTGCTGCGCTATGTCTAACATTGGCTGGTTAATATCTAAGCCAATGCTTTGATAACCAGCCTTAAGAAAATGATAGATATGTGGTGCGGTGCCGCAGGCTAAATCGAGGTGCGTTTTGCCACCATTACCCAGTGCTTGAGCCAGCCTTAGTACCGTGTTGGTTTGCGCCTGATAGTTAATATCGGCACACATAAGATCGTAATAACCGGACAGATCGGTATATAACGCATTGGGTAACAAGGTAGATAACAACATAGCGACGCCACCTGAGGCTAGTTTTCGGTGGCGCATTCTATAGTAGATTACGAGATAAGCGAAGCGTGAAAAATATACTGAGAAGATACTTATTTAAAGCGGTAGCCGGGTATGCCCCGGCCGGTGTCAGTATACAGTTTAGCGATGCAGTGCACCTTCACGCTCTGGTTGGTAAACTATTTCGTCAACGGTAATTGTCGACATTTCACCATGCGGTAATGGCCAATTAATGCTGTTACCAATACGTAGGCCAAGCAGGGCACTACCAACCGGGGCTAGCACAGAAATTTTACTGCCACTTTGATCTAAATCTTTTGGATAAACCAAGGTTAAGCAGCTGCTTTTGCCATCGGCGAAGCTAAAGCGCACAGTAGAGTTCATGCTTACAACATCGGCAGGAAGTTCAGCCGTCGGCACAATATTGGCGCGGTCTAGTTCTTGACGCAAGGTCGCTGCACCAACAGCGTCTGGGCTTAGGTTGTCTAATAACTGTTCTAAACGGTCACTGTCTGTAATAGAAAGCGTTATTTCTGGTGTGTTCATTTATTCAATCCTTTTAAAGTATGTGTTACATGTTGCTTCGTTAGTACGCAAAATATGAGCGCTGACGAAGCAGGGTTAGTTCGAGTTCTCTTTGTAAAGTGTTGCTAAGTAGCATAGTAGCCAGCTGTGACAGCAAAGAAATTAAAAATTAAAACTGTTCAGCCGGTTTCGCGCAGGGCAAAACCGGCCTAGGAATGGAAGGCAATAGCGATATATGATTGGTAGCACACAATTAACATTGTGGCTGGAATAACTAACAGGGTTTGCATAGCGATACCATAGTAGATTACGCGCTAAAGTTCAATCCTGTAGCGACGACATTATGGCCCGATTAGCGGCTTTAGTTATCTAATATCCAGCCGTTTTCACTTTTACGTAGTGTAATAATTTCTTTGGCCACCTGATAGTGATCGCCGGCTTTAAAATCGCCGTATTGCAGCTTCAACATACCCGCCGACATACCGTTAGCCATTTTTTCCAATGGGTTACCGGGTTTCGTGGTTTGTGCATCAATATAATCTTTAAAAGATTGTTTAAAGGTAATAGTGTACGACACCTCGGCGGCATAATGCTTGTCGTTGTCTTGCCAACCATTTAGTTTTTTTACATCGTCTACCGATATGAGTCCGTTGTAACGCTCATCAACTTGTTGCTGAAGAATGTTTTCTAATTTGGCTTCGGTAGGTTTGTCAGAGCATGCCGCTAAGCTAAGGGTTAAGATAACGGCGGTGAGTAAATGGATTAATTTCATGGTTAACTCTTTTCTGTAAGAATAATGGTTGTGATTATGATACAAAACGTTACGACACTGCTAGTGTTGTAACACTAAACTGGTGCGACAATACGCGTTAACGCAGTAGTTAATAGAATAATAGGGTTTTAGATGCAATATTCAGTATTAGGTAGTAGTAAGGTTAGGGTATCTCGGGTGTGCTTGGGGTCAATGACTTGGGGCTGTCAAAATACGCAAACCGATGCTGATGCCCAGCTAGAGTATGCTTTAGCTCAGGGTATAAATTTTGTCGATACTGCCGAGATGTATTCGGTGCCGCCATCACCACAAACCTATGGTGCAACTGAATGTATTATTGGTAATTGGTTAGCGCGTTCTGGTAAGCGCCACGAATTAGTGCTGGCAAGCAAAATGTCGGGTAATGGTTTAGCGCATATTCGCGGCGGCGGTGATATGACGCCAGAAACCTTACTGCAAGCGGTTGATGACTCGCTTATTAGATTGCAAACTGACTATATTGACCTGTACCAGCTACATTGGCCAAATAGAACCACGCCACACTTTGCACGCCATAGTGTTAATAAGCTGAGCTTTTCTAGTGTAAATGCAGAGCAGCACACTGAACAAATGCTAGGCCTGTTACAAGCGTTGCAAAGTTGCGTTAATGCTGGAAAAATTCGGTATTGTGGTTTGTCTAATGATACGCCCTGGGGAATAAATCAGTATCTTAAACTAAGTGCAGAGCATAACTTGCCACGCATGGTGTCTATTCAAAATGAGTTTAGCGCTTTGCATACCAAAGACTGGCCGTATTTAATTGAGCAATGTGTACATGAGGATATTGCCTATTTACCTTGGTCGCCATTGGCGGGCGGAGCATTAAGCGGTAAGTATTTACAGGGTAAACGCCCCGAGGGCACGCGTTGGAGTATGTTGCAACGTAATGGTTTATTTAGAGATACGCCAGAGTCTGACCAAGCTATCGCCGCGTTTAATAGCTTAGCGCATGATCATGGTATAGCGGCAACAAGCTTAGCCTTGGCGTGGGTTAATCAGGTAGACGGTGTTACCTCTACTATTATTGGCGCAACTAGTATGGCGCAATTACAGCAAAACATTGCTGCCTTTACCCTGAACTTAACGCCAGCAATACAAGATGATATCGCGCTGTTTTTGCGTCAACATAGCTTACCGTTTTGATGCTGGTCTCGTTAACAATGTGATTTATAGTTTCTCGCTTGTGGTACGACCAAGGCTGGGCAATACTGGACGTCAAATTCTATAGCCGTGTTTATGAGTCGTACTATGCTGCTTGCCTTTACCTCTGACACCACTAACTTGTCTGTTGCTTATCATGGCCATCATGCGATGGCGTTAGTATTATTATCATTACTCATTGCCATACTGGCTGCTTATACTAGTTTTAGCCATCGCCACCTAATGCAGGGGGCTGCTAAGCCGGTGTCACGTTATTTATGGCATACCAGTGGCGCCATAGCTATGGGCTTGGGTGTTTGGGCTATGCACTTTACCGGTATGATGTCGCTACAACTGCCAGTCGACGTAAATTACCGCCTCGATTTAACGCTTATCTCAGTATTACCCGCAATTATTGCCGCTGTTGTTACGCTTAATGTTGTGGCTGCACCACAGCAAAGTGCCGGGCGTATTCTGGTGGGTGGCGTATTAATGGGCGCTGGTATTGGCTGTATGCATTATATCGGCATGGCAGCTATGGTGCTGCAAGCTGAACGTTTATATGTGCCGGAAATTTTTGCGTTATCTATTTTGGTTGCCGTACTCATGGCAGTATTGGCGTTAGCCGTTCGGCCTTGGCTTAATAATATACTGCGCAATAAGCTGCTATTAGAGATTATTAGCTCGGTTGTGATGGGCATGGCCATTGCCAGTATGCATTATGTGGCGATGCACGCTACGGTATTTGTACCAACATTATCGCCTAACACCATTAG
This sequence comes from Rheinheimera metallidurans, assembly GCF_036983985.1. NCBI lineage: Bacteria > Pseudomonadati > Pseudomonadota > Gammaproteobacteria > Chromatiales > Chromatiaceae > Rheinheimera > Rheinheimera metallidurans. Next base: position 554,005 of record NZ_JALAHQ010000002.1, on the reverse strand, counting down.
CAGTATTGTACTGAACAAAGCTACTTTAGGCACATTAGCCGTAGTGGTTGCTGTGGCTATTTTATTATTGGCTACGGTTGCCGTTATTATGCGACAACGCGTTAGTAGTGCCGAGCACAACACAGATAAAGCTAATGAACATGCCAAAATGCTTGCTATTAGGTTACAGCGTATTGCCTCTAGGGTGCCAGGCTTAGTGTATGAATTCAGATTAGACGATAATGGCAGCTTTACCTTTCCTTACGCCAGTGATGCTATACAAGATTATTACGGTGTTAGCCCAGAACAAGCTCAGCTTGATGCTATGCCGATAATGCTAGCGATACATCCGGATGATCGTGACGCTATGCGTCAGTCTATTTATGATTCGGCGCAAAGTTTATCACCCTGGCATCATGAATATCGTGTACAAAACGCAAATGGTGATATTCGCTGGTTGCTTGGTAATGCAATGCCAGAGCGTGATGAAACTGGTGTGAGTTGGAGCGGCTTTATTACCGATATTTCGCAGCGTAAAGCCACCGAGCAACATATTTATCAGCTGGCCTTTTTTGACGGTTTAACCGGCTTATTTAATCGGCGTAAAATTCAGCAATGTTTACAAGATTTACTCGAACAATTTGATGGTGAGGCGCAAAGTGGCTCAGTAATTTTGGTAGATATTGATGATTTTAAACGAATAAATGATACCCAAGGCCATAAAGCTGGCGATGAATTATTAAAACAAGTGGCGGCTAGGTTGGCGCAATTTGCGCCGGTGGGCAGTATTTGTGGTCGTTTAGGGAGTGATGAATTTGTTTTGCTGGTAAATAGTTTGCCGTCGCAGTTACCGCTGGCTGAGCAACAACTTAAAGAGTTTGCTGCAGAGCTACGTAAGGCTTTACAACAGCCTTACGCGATTGGCGGCCATTACTATAGTAGTAGCGTTAGTTTAGGCTATTCGGTGTTTAACAATTTGCACGCCAATGCGGATGAATTATTAAAGCAAGCGGACATTGCGGTTTCTCATGCCAAAACGGCTGGCGGTAATAGCCAGTCGATGTTTGCACCACAAATGTATCAGAATATTCAGCAGCGTTTTAACATGGAGCAGGCGTTAGTTAATGCCATAGAGCAGCAACAGTTTAGTTTGTATTATCAGCCACAAGTAACCGATACCGGCAGAGTGATTGGTGTTGAAGCGCTGTTGCGCTGGTTTCACCCTGATTTGGGCGCAATTTCACCAGCAACCTTTATACCGGTGGCAGAAGAAACAGGGCTAATTGAAGATATCGGGTTTTGGGTATTACATCAGGCTTGTCAGCAATTACAAAAATGGCAAACTGATCCCCAACTAGTCGGTATCACCATGTCAGTTAATATTAGTGCCCAGCAGTTCTATTTGCCGGAGTTTGTTAGCTTAGTAGAACAGTGTTTACGCCAATATAACCTGACACCCGAATACCTAATGTTAGAACTAACCGAAAGCTTGGTATTGGCTGATTTAGATGATGCGGTAGCACGTATGCAGCAAATTAAGCAGTTAGGTGTTAAGTTTTCGATGGATGATTTTGGCACTGGTTATTCGTCATTATCTTACTTATCGCGCTTACCGTTTGATGAAGTAAAAATAGATCAGTACTTTGTCCGCAGTGGCAGCACAGGACAACCCCGAGACTGGGTAATTGTTGATGCTATTGTTGGTATTGCTAATACTTATGGCATGAAACTAGTAGCGGAAGGTGTCGAAACTCATGAGCAACAACAACTATTACAACAAAGTGGCTGTCGTTGTTATCAAGGCTATCTGTATGCTAAACCCGCACCAGCCGCTGATACTGCACAATGGATAAAGCAGTACTTACTGTCGCATTAAGTAGTAACCTAGCACGCCGTTATTCTGCTTTATCGGCGTGGTTTAACTTTTTAAGTAACTCGCACTGGCCATCACTGCACCGTATGCGTTTATTGGCCCAAAATCTATAGCCTCTACTGGCTAACCAATAGCAGGGCGGAAAACGTAAGAAATTTACTAGCCAGTTATGCCCAGCCAGTTGCCAGTAGTGCAGTGTGGCATCAATGCCAATGAGGAAGTGGTCTTCATTCCATAAATGAATTTGCTGCATCATCGATGCTTTAGCCACACCCGCATAACCAGTGAAGTTAGCAAGACTAATATCTACCAGCTGCATGTGAGGGCTAAGTTTAGGTGCCAACCAAGAAATTTCACGTAAGCAAAGTTTACAGCTGCCATCAAAAAAAAGTTTTTTCATCGTTATGCCCGTTAGGTTAAACGTAATACTAGTGAAAAACGTATTCTGCTAACGGGTATACGCTTATTGGCGGGTTTGGATCAGCGCCGGCACCCATTTAATGGTGCCGGCCTCTGGTTTACTATTTTAGTAGCTCATCAACCGTGCTTTGTGATAGCGGGTGATAACCTGGGCGCGCTTTTTCGTAAACCGCACGGGCAAAGGCTAAACCTTCTGGCGTTACTGCAAGTTGTTTATATAACGGGATGATCAGTTTACGACGACCAATCTTAATTAAGTATTGCTCTAACGCTGGGGCAATTTCTTGATAGCCGGTTTTTAATGCGATTAAAAACCAGGCGTGGGCAATTTCAGCGTTAGTGGAATGGGTAAGATCAAAGGTGTTATCTAACTCGGCCATTTGCTCGGCGCTAATATTTAGCGGCAAATTATTAATAAAATACAACCACTCATGCACCGTCCAATTGCTGGTCGGAACATCAGCCAAGGGCTGCTCGCCGTTAAGCCAAGCTCTGGCTTGTTGTTGCACCTGATTAAATGCATCTGATTTAGGATCTGGCGCGTTAGCTGGCAGACCTGTGCCGTATATCCACTCTTTTACCTGCTCTAGCGTTACCGTATTGGGATACTTTTGCAGTAAATTAAGCTGTAAATACTGAATAAAGTCGGTGGTGTTAATACTTTGAAACGCATGATCGTTAAAATACTGCTGTACAAAGGGGTCAAACTTGTCTCGGCCAAACTGTTGCTCTAAAAACATTAAGAACATCTGACCTTTGGTATAAGGGATACCACTAAACGCATCATCAGGATCGCGACCGGCTAAATCGATGTACAACATCGTGTCGGCTGGCGGCAAATTGGCGATCTCTTCTTTTAAACCTTGTATCGCCAGGGCTTGTTCCATTACCGCACGGTCGGTACCAAATACCTGCTCCATAATGCGGTTTTCTACGTAGGAGGTAAAACCTTCATTTAGCCACAGATCTCGCCAGCTCGCATTAGTCACTAAATTACCTGACCAAGAGTGTGATAACTCATGCGCAATTAAACTGACTAGGCTGCTATCGCCCGCTACTGCGGTAGGGGTAATAAATGACAGTTCTGGGTTTTCCATGCCGCCAAAAGGAAAGCTGGGCGGCAGCATTAATAAATCGTAACGTCCCCAGCGGTAATCGCCGTACAGTTTTTCAGTAGCATTAATCATTGCTTGCGTACTTGCGAACTCGTCGGCCGCTGCAGTTAAAATATAGGGCTCAGCATAAACACCAGTTTGCTGGCTCATGGCTTTAAATTGTAAGTCGCCTGCGGCGATGGCAATTAAATAGGCAGGTATCGCTTTAGACATGACAAATTGGTAATCGCCATCGCGAACCATACCAGGTTCATTGCTGGCGCTCATGATGGCCAGTATGTTATCAGGCGCATGAATACGCGCGGTGTACGTCATGCGCACTGCTGGTGTATCTTGAATTGGTATCCAGCTACGAGCATGAATAGCCTGATTTTGGCTAAACATAAAAGGGGTGGTTTTACCGGCCGTTTGTTCTGGGGTTAACCACTGTAAGCCGGAAGCCTTATCGGTTGAACTGTAGTAAATGCGCAGCGTTTGTGCTTTAAACGACGGTGTAATACTTAATTTGCTGCCGAGTATGTCGTCCCGCTTTGCCAATGAAAATGGCACTTTTACCCAGTTACCGTCGGCCCGTTTTGCGTAAATGCGATCTATTAATAGATCTCGCGTATCTAAGTAGATGTTGTTAGCGCTGTTATCTAGCCACTTAAGTTGTAAATCAGCGAAGCCGGTTAAGGCTTTTTGGGCAAAATTTAGATTTAAATCTAAATGCAGATGATTTACGACAACAGCCTCATAATTGGCATAGCTATGAGCATCGGTATTAGCCATAACATAGCTGCTGCATAGCAAGCCGGCGGCGAGGGGAATAAGTCGAGCAGACATGGTTGTTCTTTCCTTGCAACGATAAGAATAAGCAGTGTACTGGCAAACTAATAATAATTACAAGGTAACAGCTAGTCGCAATTTTGTCGTTTCCACTGGCATTATACGTTAAGGTAAGCGTTGGCTTTTTCTGTTGTAAAAGGAAAATAAATGAAACACCCTTCTGGTTATACGCTAGCACTAATTGGTGCTGCTGCGTTGTTATCGGTGTCATGCGCCGAGCAAAAAACCGCACTCTTAGCGGATAAGGAAATAGTACAAACTGACTTTAGTGATAATTTTGCTGGTTATTTTCAGCATATCGCCTCAGATGAAATGTTGGGGCGAGCACCTGCAACCAAGGGTGAAGAAGTTACCGTAAGTTACCTTGAACAGCAGTTTGCTCGTATTGGTTTAACGCCATACAGCGGTGATAGCTATCGCCAGCCAGTACCCGTGGTGCAAATTGATCCGGTTAAGGTATCAGCATTAACGCTAACGGATAGTAGCGGCAAAACCCGTAGCTTAGGTTATAAAACCGATATGATGGCTTGGTCTACGCGGATGGTACCGCAAGTTGATGTTGCCAATAGTGACGTGGTGTTTGTGGGTTACGGCATAGTAGCGCCGGAGTATAACTGGAACGATTACGCCGGTTTAGACGTAAAAGGTAAAACCGTGGTGATATTAGTTAACGACCCCGGTTATGCCACGCAAGATGACGCGCTGTTTACCGGCAATGCCATGACTTACTACGGCCGCTGGACCTACAAATATGAAGAGGCCGCGCGCCAAGGCGCAGCAATGGCGCTTATTGTGCACGAAACCGACGCTGCCAGTTATGGTTGGAACGTGGTTGCTGGCACTAGCCCAATACGCTTTGAGCTAGCAAATGATAATAAAAACATGGACCGCTCAGAAGTCTACGGCTGGTTGTCGTTAGGTGCTGCAGAGCAACTATTCGCTGCTAATAACACCTCATTAGAGCAACTGCGGGAAAAGGCACTAAAACGCGATTTTAAACCTGTGCCGTTAAATGCTAAAGCCGCAGTAAGTATTAGCAATAACCTGCGTGAGTTAACGTCAAGCAATGTGATTGGTTATATTAAAGGCACTGAGCAGCCTGATGAAGCCATTATTTATATGGCTCATTGGGATCATTTCGGTTTAGATTTTAGTCGTCCAGACGATAAAATATTTAACGGCGCGCAAGATAACGCCGGTGGTGTTGCAGCTTTGTTAGCTTTAGCAGAAAAATTTAAAGCTGGCCCGCCGCCGAAGCGCTCAGTTGCTTTTGTTGCTGTTACTGCAGAAGAGCGTGGTTTGCTAGGTTCTGCCTGGTATGCTGATAACCCTCTATTTCCGGTGAATAAAACCGTCGCCGGTATTAATATGGATGTGCTAAACGTGTACGGCCCAATGCGTGATGTTTTAGTATTTGGCTATGGCAGCTCCGAACTTGAACCAATACTAGCGAAATATGCTAAGCAACAAAACCGCTATATTGCGCCAGAGCCAACACCGCAAGACGGTTTTTATTATCGCTCAGACCATTTTAATTTAGCGAAAAAAGGCGTGCCGATGTTATATGCGCGCGGCGGTGTGGATAGCTTTGTTAATGGTAAAGATTGGGGTTTAGAACAGCGCCGTATTTATGTGCGCGATTATTATCATAAAGTTACCGACGAGTTTGACCCAAACTGGGATTTACGTGGCAGCCAACAAGATCTATATTTGTTTTTTCAGGTAGGCACCGAGCTAGCCAATAGCTCTAGCTGGCCGAATTGGCATCAGGGTAAAGAGTTTCGCACCATTCGGGACCATTCACTGAAGGCTACACACTAAATAGACTAGCGGCTAGGGTTTTGCCTTAGCCGCTATATCAGAAATTGCTGCTGGCTCTTGTGCTTGAGCCATGCTTTCGTTATGTTACCGCCACTAGGTTATAGCCAAGTTTATATATGTCTGATTTTTCCTCTATTAATTTAACAGAATACAGTCACGGTGCCGGTTGCGGGTGTAAAATCTCGCCTCAGGTATTGGATAAAATACTCGTTTCTTCACTGCAATTTACCGATCCTAATTTACTGGTAGGCAATAGCAGTAAAGATGATGCGGCAGCATACGATTTAGGTGACGGCAGTGCCGTGCTAAGTACCACCGATTTTTTTATGCCAATAGTTGACGACGCCTTTGATTTTGGCCGCATTGCGGCAACTAACGCCATAAGTGACATTTACGCTATGGGCGGCAAGCCGATGCTGGCTATTGCTATTTTAGGCTGGCCAGTCAATAAATTACCGCCAGAGTTAGCGCAACAAGTACTGGAAGGTGGGCGACAAGCCTGTAAAGACGCCGGCATAATGTTAGCTGGCGGTCATAGTATTGACGCGCCAGAGCCTATTTTCGGCTTAGCCGTTACTGGCCGAGTAAATATTGCTCAGTTAAAACGTAACAATACGGCCAAAGCCGGTGATAGGTTATATTTAACTAAGCCGCTAGGCGTAGGTATTTTAACTACAGCGCAAAAGCAGAAAAAGCTGCAACCAGAACATGCGAACCTTGCGCGCGATTCTATGGTGCAACTCAATAGTATTGGTGCCGAAATAGCGCAGCTGGAGGGCATTTCGGCCATGACCGATGTTACTGGCTTTGGTTTGCTGGGCCATTTGGTTGAAATGTGTGAAGGCAGTGGTGTGCGCGCCGAGATTGATAGCCATACTGTGCCGGTTTTACCACATATTAACGAATACATTAAGCTGGGTTGCATTCCGGGTGGTAGCGGTCGTAATTTTGCCAGCTATGGCGGTAAAGTTTCGGCGTTAACTGTAGAACAACAAGCGTTATTGTGTGATCCACAAACCAGTGGTGGCTTGCTAGTGGCGGTAAGCCCCGAAGCTGAAGCGGCGTTTATTCATTTGGCGGTAGCCCACGATTTAGTACTGAGCCCAATTGGCGAGTTAAAGTCAGCGAGAAAAGGCCACCTTATTCGTGTTCGCTAAACAGCCTAACCACTTGCCATTGCTTGACAATTATCATGACATTTTACGCCAGCAGCCCGCGCTGCTGGATTTACGTGCACCAATAGAGTTTAGTAAAGGCGCATTTAAGCATAGCTATAATTTACCATTGATGAGCGATAGCGAGCGGGCTGCCGTTGGTACTTGCTATAAACAGCAAGGCCAACAGGCTGCCATAGAACTGGGCCATCAGCTGGTTACTGGTGAAGTTAAACAAGCTAGAATAGCCAGCTGGCAGCAATTTGCGCAAGCTAACCCGAATGGCATGCTGTATTGCGCCAGAGGCGGGTTGCGCTCACAAATTGCCCAGCAATGGTTGGCTGACAGCGGCGTAATTTACCCGCGTATTAAAGGCGGCTTTAAAGCACTGCGTAATGCGGCAATTGATGTTATTAATCACGCCGCAACGGAAAAACTATTACTGCTTGGTGGGCCAACCGGCAGTGGTAAAACTCGGTTGTTACAACAATTACACGCCGTAGATTTAGAAGCACTTGCTAATCATCGTGGCTCGTCATTTGGCCGCCGGCTATCAGCACAGCCCGAACAAATACGCTTTGAAAACGATTTAGCCGGCGCTATTTTGCAGGTAATGGCAACCAACCCCAGCTACTTGTTATTAGAAGATGAAAGCTTATTAATTGGCCAGCGTAATATTCCCGCGCTGTTACACCAAGCTATGCAGCGTGGGCCATTATTGTTATTAGAAGAACCGCTAACTGAGCGGGTTGAAGTGATACTGCAAGACTATATTATCGATTTACAACTGGAAGCTCAGCAACATAATGCAGAGCAAGGCTTTGCTATCTATAGCGACATGTTGCAACAAGCGATGCTGCGTATTCGTAAGCGTTTAGGCGGGGCACTATATGCGCAGTTACAAACATTGTTACAACAGGCATTGCTTGAGCAGCAGCAAAGCGGCGATATCCATTTACATCGGCTTTGGATCAAGCGGTTATTAACCGATTATTACGATCCTATGTATGCGTATCAGCTAAAAAAACGCAATGTGCCGATAATTATGCGCGGCAATGCTGAGCAGCTGCTACAGTGGTGGCAACAACTACCGCATTCCAAGCATGTGTAGCCTTATATAAACCGTACTTAATTACTTAGCGTGGTTTAGTTGCCGCAAATAGAGGTACCGAGCAGGCTATGACAGATAGCGATGATATTAAGCAGCTAAAACAGTTACACCGGCAATTACTCGATGGTGTGTAATATGCCGGTGCTGTGCTAACAGGCTGCTTATTGTTGCTTGGCTATCCATTCTAACGTTAGCTGTTCTAATAGCTCTAGTGGCAGGCTACCGGATTGTAAGATTTGTTGGTGAAACAAACGAATATCAAATTTATCACCGAGTTGTTGTTCAGCTTGCTGGCGCAATTGGCGAATTTTTATTTCACCAATTTTGTACGACAAGGCTTGCGCTGGCCAAGTTATATAACGGTCAATTTGTGCTTCCACTTCGGGCATTGTTAGCGCAGTATTATCGGCTAGATAATCTATAGCTTGTTGACGGCTCCAGCCCATCGCATGCATGCCAGTGTCTACCACTAAACGACAAGCACGCCACGTCTCATAGGTTAGTCGGCCAAAGTCGCTGTACGGATCTTGATAAAAACCCATTTCTTTCCCTAAGCTTTCGGCATATAAGCCCCAGCCTTCACCATAAGCACTATGGTATAGGGTTTTGCGAAATTCGGGCATATCCATTTCTTGTGCTAAAGCACTTTGCAAATGATGACCGGGCTCTGCTTCATGAAATGTAAGGGCTTCTAAGTTATAGAGTGGCGCACTGCGCAAGTCATTTGCACCAATAAAGTAGGTGCCTGATGTGGTGCCACTGCCATCTGATGCCACATAATACGCGCCACTATTGGGGCTGGCTTTAACGTCAAAGGTGTTTCTGGGCAGGGTGGCAAACCATTTGGGCAACTGACCGGCCATTTTACGGGTAATGTAGCTGGTTTTTTCCAGTAACTGCTGTGGTGAATTGGCATAAAACTGATCATCAGTACGTAAAAAGTTAATAAAGGCTTTAAAATCGCCTTTAAATCCAACGTCTTTAATAATTTTCGTCATCTGTAAACGAATACGTTTTACCTCATCTATACCAAGCTGATGGATCTGCTCTGGCGTCATATTGGTTGTAGTGTAAAAGTTAATCAGGTACTGATAATACGCTTTGCCATCTTCTAGAGCAGTAATGCCGACCTCTTTACGACAAGCCGGCATATATTCTTGGCTAAAGAACGTATATAGCTTGGCGTACTCAGGAATTACTGTTTCAGTAATCAGCTTTTTACCGTTAGCTTGATAATAATCTTGCTGTGCTTGGCTAAACTGGGCCGGTTGCTTGGCTAAAGGTGCATAAAATACGCTGTCAGTAACCTTGTTTACAATATGTTGGCTAATGGTTTTATCGTAATTAGCAAAGCTATCACAGTACTGGGTGTAACCTTTCTTAATAGCTTGACGCATATCGTCAATATGTTGCTGATTGTAGCGCGGAAAATCAGCCAAGCTAATAAGATAGTTATCGTAATCTTGCTTAGTTAAAAACGACATATTATCTGGTGCGCCGGCAAAATAACTGTGGTAACCAGAATAAGCCTGCATTGGAAACATATAATCAAATTGCTGATAGCTTTGCGCTTCTGTTTCCCGCTCGTATTTAAATAAGCGTAAAGTGATGCTATCCGCGGCTGAGAGCGTATCAGGCTTAATTTTCGCGAGCTGTTGCAACATACGTTGATTAAAGGCTTCACGCCGCTCACGTCCCGCTTTGGACATATCCGGTAATTTGCCATTCATGCGAAATGCGTCAGGGTCTTTGCGAAAGAAAATTTGTTCTTTATTAGCCTGTGCCCAGTGCTCAGCAAGCAACTGCTGTAGCTGCTCGGTAGCACTGGTTGCATAGCTTTGTGGGGTAAATACTAGCAGTGTGGCAGCAGATAAACATTGACCCAGCGTCATAGCCTGTATCCCATTACAAGGTTGTTTTTATTGTAATGTTATACCACAGCTAGTTTTAACCGACTATTACTGGCACTGTAAAGTCGCTGTTATTTAAAGTCGAAAACAGCGACGAGGTATTTTATTGTTACGGTGCAAGCACGCTATTTTGTGCATTTACACTTTAAATTCAGAGGATATTTTTACCAGCTGCGTCATGCTGTTACTTAACTCATGTAATTTTGTCGGCAAGCCGGTGATGGCTGTTTTCATATTTAACGACAGATCTTTGACTCGGGTAATATTACTAGAAATTTCGCTTGATACAGCGAGTTGCTCTTCCGTTGCTGCTGCGATCGATGTATTTAAATTATGAATTTCGGCTGAGGCATTACCAATTTCGGATAGTGAATCCGATGCTTGTTGTACCTTATCTTGGGTGCTTAACATCAAGCTATTACTGTCGTTAATGGCAATTCGCGTTTGTTCAGATTTTTGTTGTAAATTGGCAATCATTTGCTCAATTTCTTTCGTAGATTGAGAAGTACGTTGCGCTAGGGTTCTTACTTCGTCGGCAACGACAGCAAAACCGCGGCCTTGTTCTCCGGCTCTGGCCGCTTCAATTGCCGCATTTAGTGCTAACAGATTAGTTTGTTCAGCAATAGACTTAATAACATCGAGCACATTACCTACATTTTTACTTTCATCAGATAATGCCTGAATTAACGAGCTGTTATGTGCCAAGTTGGTTGATAGTGACTGCATTTCATTAACTGCTACCGAGAATAAGCGTAAGCCGGAGTCGACATGATCTTCACTTTTAGCGGCCTGAATTTCGGCATTTTGCGTGCTTTCTGACACCGAAGCAAGGGCTGTAGTCATTTGCTCTATCGCGACAGCGGCCATTTCTAGCTCTTCCATTTGCGAGGTTGCCTGTTGGCTACTATCACGGGCTAAGGACGCGACCACGTCGGTAACAATAGCCACTTGGTTAGTTGCGGTATTAATAGCTTTATAGCTAGATTGAAATAACTGTAGCAACTCATTGAAATTTCCAGCAATAGCACCAATTTCAGATTGGCTTTTGTCTGATAAACGGCTAGTTAAATCTTTACTTTTATTGATATTTAACAGTTCTTGAGAAATGGTACTGATCGGTGTGGTTATTTTGGTTTTTACAATTATATAACCAATAATACAGCCCAAGATACCAAGACAAACCACGAGTGTGGTTAGCATAACAAACCAGGCAACAGATGCCATTGCCGCTTCATATTGTGTTTTAGTTCGTTGTTCAAGTGCTAGAAAAAACTCATTTATTGGCTGCATGACACGCGCTTTTTCTTGATGATATTTTTCGCCATTTAGTAAGCTAATAGCCTCTAATTGCTGTTGTTCGCTGTGCGCAGGGTTATCAATAATGTTCATTGCGTTAACTTCAAGCTCAACTAACTGGTTTGAATTGTTTTCTGCTTGTTGTAATAGCTCAAATTCTTTAGCGCTAAAGTTCAGTTCGCGCATCCGCGCTTGTAACGACTGAGTCTTACCGTCTTGTCTGGGCTTATCGCCGTAATCAAGTACTAGGTCCCAATAGATACCTTCATAACCTTCGGGCCGATTTTTATTGCCGCTACGAATAGCAACGACGTCGTTATACATCTTTTTATATTGAGCATTGCCGGTGGCCACATAAGTGCGGGAAAAACGGGTAAGTTCATCCGAACTATGCCTTAATTCATCGGCAGCTTGATACGATTTGTAGCGTAATTGCGACATATCGCCAAGATTATTGACTTGGGTTTTTAGGTGAAACACTAGCGCTACCGACAGCGCAAAGATAAGTAGTATTACTGCAAACACGAGCGTCATTAGGCGTTGAACCATAATATCTACTACCTATTTTATTGTTATATACCTTTGATTATTGCGACAAATTGTCTAAATACAAATGTTGAAACGTTAAAAATAGCATGAGGTAATTGTTCTGAATTAGCCAAGGTTTTTAAATATATTTCTGTTTATCGTATTGCAGCCTGCGTATGCTAAGGTGATACCACACTATCTTTGTCAGTTATTATCTATGTCAACAGTTGCAACGCATAAGAAGACCTTGTTTGGCCCAGCGACCTTAGTTACCGCGGCATTTATCGGCCCAGGCACAGTGATTACCGCGTCATTAGCAGGTGCTAATTACGGTTATGCTTTAGTTTGGGCACTGTTGTTTTCGGTATTTGCGACTATGGTGTTGCAAGAAATGGCGGCAAGGTTAGGTATTGTTACAGGCAGAGGCTTGGGTGAGAATTTACGTGAGCTGGTGCAGCAACCTTTGTTGCGTTGGCCACTACTATTGTTAGTGGTGGTGGCCATTGTTGTGGGCAATGCGGCTTATCAAGGCGGTAATATTAGTGGGGCAGCATTAGGTGCAGAAGCGCTATTTGCTGATAATAGCGTTATTTATACATGGGGCATTGCTACCGGCGTTAATCTTTGGGCACTATTGCTTGGCGCGCTAGCCGCATTGATCTTGTGGTTCGGCCAGTACAAGTTAATAGAACGCAGCCTTATCATCTTAGTGCTACTAATGAGTTTGGCCTTTATTGGTACTATGGTGTTAACTCAGCCAAATTTGCTTGCCTTGTTACAAGGTGCGCTTTGGCCAACTATGCCAGATGGTGCGGTATTAACGGTGGTGGCCTTAGTTGGTACCACTGTTGTGCCATATTCGCTATTTTTACACGCTGCTGCAGCTGCACAAAAATGGCCGCGGCACGGCATAGACACTAAGGAAGCTTTGCATGCCGCACGACAAGATATCGCCATCGCCATTCCTTTAGGCGGTTTAATTTCTATTGCTATTGTCTCAACGGCTGCCTCCGCTTTTTTTGGTAGTAAATTGCAATTAGATAATGTCGCGCAATTAGCGCAGGCACTAACGCCGTTATTTGGTAGCGCGGCAACCTGGTGTTTAGCATTAGGGTTAATGGCGGCGGGTTTATCATCGGCGATTACTGCACCTTTGGCTGCCGCCTATGCGTTAGCGGGCATCTTAGGTAAACCGCTAAATTTAAAGCAGCCGGTATTTCGACTTACGTGGTTATTTATCATTATTTGCGGCGTAGTGTTGTCATCTTTGGGAATTAAACCGGTAAGCATTATTTGGTTTGCGCAGGTTGCAAACGGTATTTTATTACCCATAATTTGTCTGTGTTTATTGTTAGCGATGAACCATGCGGTGTTAGGACAATATAAAAATAACCGCAAGCAAAATATATTGGGCTTGCTGGTGCTGTTGGTAAGTTTACTATTGAGTTGGCGAAGCCTTGCGTTAGCCTTTGCCTTATTATAATCGGCGCTCACAGTACAATGCTATTAAGCAAAGCAGCACAAACGCTGCTTTGCTTGTTAATAAATCACTCGCCAATACGTGTACTTATTTCGTTTACCAGTGGTGACGTGGCAAAGTTGTTTTCGTTAGCCCATTTTGCGTAATCAAGCTCGGCAAGAGTTTTCGACGGCATTTGCTTTACAATAAAGGTGCCGGTTTCGTAAGCATCATTACGGATCGCAAATTGCAGCATGTTTTCGTTGTTACAAAATACACTACCAAAAACAGTTCTGACGTTTATTTTATTATCTGCTAATAGCTTTCGGAGTTGATTACGGTTGTCTTCTTTAATATAGCTACACATTGTGCCTGCTAACTGATCATTAGCATGAAGTTGAAACGCTGAGCTTAAAAGTAACGCGGCAATACCAAGTACAACTTTCTTCATAAATACCTCCAGGGAATATATTATGGCAAGCAAATTTGTTATTTGCCGACAAAGTATAGACAGACTTTAGGGCGCAAGCTTGGTGTTACACAAAATTCTGTTTGAATATTTTCAGTAAGTTAGCAAGATTATGCCAGAACAACGCTATAATAGCGCAGTAGTTCAGTTTATGGTGCTGACTCGTTGTTACAGGAGTGAACATGTCCACGCTAGAGTATATGCTGCTAATCATTTTATTGGTTGCAAGCAGTGCGTTTTTTTCCGTGTCGGAAATCGCGCTCGCCGCATCGCGTAAAATGCGCTTACGCCTAATGGCTACCGAGGGTAATGTGGACGCTGAAAAGGTATTAGCGCTGCAAGAACACCCAGGTAACTTTTTTACTATTGTGCAAATTGGTTTAAATGCGGTAGCTATTTTGGGCGGTATTTTAGGTGAGTCGGCATTCACGCCATACTTTAGTCACTTATTATCATTATTTTTTAGCGGCAGTTGGGTGCCTAAAGCCGGTTTCGCTTTATCAGTATTTTTTGTTACCTCATTATTTATTTTATTTGCTGACTTAATGCCAAAACGTTTGGCGATGATTTCACCTGAAAAAATTGCCGTGCGTGTTGTTACACCAATGTTGTTTTTAATTACCGTACTTAAGCCTTTTGTCTGGTTATTTAACGGCTTAGCCAACCTGTTTTTTAGCTTATTTAAAGTGCCAACGATGCGTAAAGATGATATTACGCCAGATGATATTATTGCCATGATGGAAGCTGGCGCGCAGGCTGGTGTATTACAAGAGCATGAGCATCAGTTACTAGAAAATGTATTTGATATGGAATCTCGCACCGTAACCTCAGCAATGACAGCGCGTGAAAGCCTTATTTATTTTACCGCTGATGAAACGCAAGAAGGTATTAAAGCTAAGCTTGCCGAGCATCCACATGCAAAGTTTTTAGTGGTAGAAGGCGTACTGGATAAAGTGGTTGGTTATATTGATACCCGAGATATTTTAATGCAGGTATTGCATGACCAACCTATATCGCTAAAAAAAGAAGGTATAGTTCGAGCACCGTTAATTATTCCTGATACCTTGTCACTATACGAAGTGCTAGAGCATTTTAAATCGGCTGGTGTTGATTTTGCCATCATTATGAATGAGTACGCGTTGGTGGTGGGTATTATTACGCTAAAAGACGTAATGAGTATTGTGATGGGTGAGCTGGTAAATTCAGAGGAAGACCAGATTGTTGCTCGTGATGAAAACTCTTGGCTAGTAGAAGGGCTTACACCGTTACAAGATGTAATGCGTGTACTCGATATAGACGGTTTTCCTAATTCAGAAAACTATGAAACCATTGCTGGTTTTATGATGTTTACTTTGCGTAAAATACCCAAACGTACCGACTTTGTGTTACATGCCGATTATAAATTTGAAGTAGTGGATATCGACAGCTACAAGATAGATCAGCTGTTAGTAACCCGCATTGCACCAATTGAAACTAGCGATAAAGCCTAAATAACATAGCAGCCGTAAGGCTGCTATTGCGTATTATCCGCAGCAGCCTTTTCGGGATTGGTCGCCAGTTCTAGCATTTTTTCGCGAAAACTGGTTAAGCCTTTCATCACTAAGCCATAAGTTTTATCTACACCCGTTTCCACTTCACCTTCGTATACTTGTAAACCTTTAAGGATATTTTTAGCATCGGCAAAGCCTTTTTCAATGCCACCACCAATAACCTTTAAAAAGTTATCAAGGTTTTCTTCTTCCGATTTATTGGGGTTTTGCTCTTTATAGCGGCTATAAAAACCAGTGGCAAAGGCAACAATGCGATCTGCTGTCGCTTCTGGTGAAGTATCTATACCCGAGTCGTAAATTTTTTGTGCAGCATTTGCACCCATAACAGGTTCAAGCTCTGCGTTAATACCATCTAGTGCGGTTTTATATAATAAACTTAACGAATCGTTATTACTGCGCAATGATACCTGTTCATTAGCGCGCATAATGGCGATGTTTTGCGCTTGCTTAGCTTGCGCCGCTTGATTTTTAATTTCTTGATTTTCTTCGGGTTTAACCGGCGCAGTGCTGGGTTTTGCTGCGTTTGTAATCGACGTATTACCACCTGATGTGATAGCCATAATATGCTCCTAAAATTTTACCTTAGTATAGTGCTTATCAGGTTATCGGTAGCAACTAATAAAACTTTAATTTTTATATTTATAAACTAATAGCCTTTATACTAGGCGTTATTTCTTTAATAGGTTTAATGCTGTGATTGAGTACAAAAGTGCGATGTTTTATCGCAGTACCTTTGCCTTGTGCTTAGCCGCCGTAGTGGTGTTTGCTAATTTGCATTTAATGCAGCCATTGCTGCCTGAATTAAGCCGTAAATTTGGCTTAAGCCTGTTACAAACCTCTTGGGCTTATACCATTAGTACGTTGTTTTTGGGCTTGTCGTTATTAGTTTACGCTGCTTTATCCGATGCTTGGGGCCGAAAAAAACTGCTGTTAATCACGTTAGTGGGTATGACCTTAAGTACATTGGCATTAACGCAGGTAAATAGCTTTGCCGCACTATTATTTTGGCGGGCGATACAGGGGATATTTTTAGGTGGCCTACCAGCTATTGCCATTGCCTACATGGGTGAAGAGTATACTAAACCGGCATTAGTGGCAGCCGTTGGTTTTTATATTAGTGCTAGCTCGTTAGGCGGTATTAGCGGCCGGTTAATGGCTGGCGCGCTGGCTGATATTGGCCATTGGCAGTGGGTGTTTTGGCCGGTTACTGCGCTTGGTATTTTAAGTTGTTTTCTGGTTTGGCGAACCTTGCCGCCAGCACGACGTTTTGTGGCAAGCTCATTTAACGCACGCCACGCAATAGCCGATAACTGGTATCACTTACGCCAGCCTTTATTGCTGTTAACTTATCTTATTGGTGGACTTAGCTTTTTTATTTTTTTAAATCAATATACCTATATTGCTTTTGTGTTGTCAGAAGCGCCTTATTATTTATCCAGCTTTTGGATTGGTCTGCTATTTGTCACCTACTTTACCGGCACAATAGGCTCTGCCATCTCAGGTAAAGTTGCGGTTAAAGTGCCGGTGCCGCTGGGTATGGCCTTGGGTATTGTTATTCTTATGCTTGGCACTTTGATAACCTTAAGTACTAGCTTGTTTGGTATTGTGCTCGGTTTTTTTATCAATGCGTTTGGCTTTTTCTTAACCCATTCATTGGCTAGCAGTTGGGTAAACCAATGTGCCACACGCGCTAAAGCCAGCGCCAGTGCGTTGTATTTGGTGTTTTATTATCTGGGGGCCAGTACCGGCAGCTTATATTTGCAGCCGTTTTGGCAATGGTTACACTGGCCTGGCATCGTAGTTGGCGCGCTATTAATGTATAGCGTTACCTTGCTGTTATGTCTTTGGTTGTGGCAACAGGCTAAGCGCTTGCAGCTGAGTTAATTCAGCCACGCTAAGCTCACGCAGTTCACCGGCGGCCAAATTGCCTAGTTGTAAGTTATGTAGACTAAGGCGCTGCAATGCAGTAACCCGATAGCCTAGTGTTTTACACATGTAGCGAATTTGCCGATGCAGGCCTTGAGTTAGCGTGATATTAAACTGCCGCGTAGTAGTTTGTTGCACCAGACACGGGCGAGAATAATACTGCGTTTCGCCCAATCGCCAGCTAACGCCATTAGCCATTTTTTGTATAAATTCTGCGTTAATATCTTTATCGACATCAACCTGATAGGTTTTTTCATGGTAGTAATCCGGATGCATTAGGCGTTGGCTTAACTCGCCGTCATTGGTAAGTAATAATAAACCACTAGAGTCTTTATCTAACCGGCCGACGGCGAATAAACGTTGCGGCAAGGTTTTTAGTAACTGATATAAACTGGCTGGATCGCTAGGACGGTTATTACAGTCAATACCAATTGGCTTGTGGTATAGCAAGTATTGGTGCTCGGCTTGTGCGGGTAACGCTTTTCCGGCAATGGTAATAGTATCGGCGTTACCTACCAAATCGGTATGCTTGCCCAGCTGACCATTACAGCTAACGCTGCCCTCGCTAATTAAACGCTCGGCCGCACGGCGCGAGCAATAACCGCTTTGTGCAATCCATTTTGCTAAACGTTGTGTTGTTACCCTAGGTGTCAAAGTGTAAGCCTTATACATTTAAAACGCCGATACTAACCGATTACCAGCAGTTATGTCAGCGCAGCTACTTATATAGCGATAACAATACACCATTGAATTAGTGATAAATATTAGTTAGCTTGGCTAGATGTAAAATTATAACTGGATTAGGAGGCCTTACTAGCAGATGCATTATATTGAGTGGGGCGACTTTCAGAAAGTTGATATCCGTGTCGGTACTATAGTTGCCGTGGAAGATTTTCCAGAAGCCCGCCGCCCGGCATATAAATTACAGATAGATTTTGGCCCAGAGCTGGGTATTAAAAAATCTAGCGCGCAAATAACAGAGCTATATACCAAAGAATCGCTTTTAGGTAAGCAGGTATTGGCTGTAGTAAATTTTAAACCTAAACAAATTGGCCCAATGATGTCAGAGTGTTTAGTTACCGGATTACATCGTGCTGACGGTTCGGTGGTGCTATCGACGGTTGATCTGAATTTACCCAATGGCGCGAGGTTAGCCTAGCTTATTGAGCGATTGGCCTATATTGTCTACAATAGCGCACTTTTATTTATTATAGGTTAAACATGAACGATACTAAATCTCTACCGGCGCTACCCGATCGCCTTTCTAGCAACCCACGCAGCCCGCATTATGTCGCTGAGGTTTTCGAACATAGCATTGGTATTCGCCTTAACGGTAAAGAACGTTTTGATATTGAAGAATATTGCATCAGCGAAGGCTGGGTAAAAGCAGCGTCACCAAAAGCGTTAGACCGTCGTGGTCAACCGTTATTAATGACCCTAAAAGGCACAGTTGAAGCTTTTTACAGTTAATTAATGGCGAAGCCTATAAGTTACTGAGCCAACATAATCAAAAGCCACTTAACTGTTTTATGGCATTTTACTTTAATTGGGTTGCTATAGAATAGGCCCAATAGTGGCAATAATGTTATTCCAGATGCGCCGCGAATAGCGCCATTTAAGCACGGTATTTAGTTCAACCAACTCAGAATCGGTAATATAACTTTGCTGCCGATCGCGAATTGCCGTGGTAATTGTACTGTCTTGTAGCAAAATATTGTTTTCGTAATTTAGATCAAAGCTGCGCAGGTCAAGATTTGACGAGCCAATTAAGCTAACACAATTATCAATAGTCAGCGTTTTTGCATGTAACAAGCCGGCGTTGAACTCATAGATAATACACCCAGCATCGAGCAGTTGATGGTAGTAACTACGACTGGCGGCTGAGACAATCCAGCTGTCGTTCGCTTTGGGATAAATTAATGTAACCCGAACGCCACGATGTGACGCCGCGCATAAAGAATCTAGTAACGTTGCGTCAGGCACAAAGTAGGGTGTAGAAATAGTAAGTTGGGTTTCTGCACTGGCAATCAAATTAGCAAACAGTTGAGGTGTTGCAGCTCGACGTTCAGTAGGGCCAACGCCCATGACCTGTGCGGGAAATCCAGCTGCGGTAGCAGTGGCATTGAGTTTAAATGCGTCTAATGGCTCACCGGTAGCTTGGATCCAATCGCTGGCAAATAATAACTGGTTTTGCGCGACAACAGGCCCTTCAAAACGCAACATAATATCAACCCAGGGTGCGTATTTGGCTTTGGGTAAAAATTCTGGATCAGCTGAATTTCTGCTACCACAATAAGTAATACGAGCGTCAATAACGGTAATTTTACGATGGTTGCGTAAATCAAACCGGCTAAGTAGCAGCGTGCTAATAATATTTCTAAACGACAAAGCAACCGCAAGCTTAACCCCAGCAGCATGCATATCTTGCCAAAGTGTTGAACGAATTAGGCGGCGAGAGCCAAGGCCATCAGCCATTGCTCGGCAAGTTAAACCGCGCTGTGCCGCACGGATAAGCGCTTGCGCAATTGCTCGCCCAGTAGTGTCATTAAGCCAGATATAAAATAGCACGTGCACATGATCTGTGGCGGCATCAATATCGGCAATTAACCGCGTTATGGTGGCATTATCATCTGCCATCAGTTCTGCTGTATTGCCGGGTACAGTATAAAAACCATTAATTGACCCCGCATAGCGAAACCCGGGTCTATATAAGGGTTCAATTAAGTTTTCGACACTGGCTTTTTCGCCCATAAACTCGGCAGCGTTAGCTTTTATATCGGCAAAAATCTGCTTATGGCGTTTAATGGCTCGGTGGCCAATATCAATTTCGCCAAACAGAAAATATATCACTACACCAAAATAAGGCATTACGTTTAACACAATAAACCACGCCAAGCGGCCCGGTGGTGATAAATCATCACGTAGTAAAATTCGCGTGGTAAAGCTTAAAACTAAAAGCAAATGCAGGGTAACAACAACTGTCGTCAATTTTCTCTATCCATCTTCGTTGCCGCTAGCTTGGCATATTGATTAGGCATTGATTCTATAGAATAAATACAAACAAGCTATAGTGATATTCCAAAGCAGAATTCGAGTACTATCCGTAACAGCTGAAATTTATACTAATAGCTGAGATAATCGATCAAGATGCTGATTTAAAATAGCGTGAGGATAAGGCAAATTTAATGATGGCGAATAATATTATTAATGCTACAAAAAATAAAAGCCATCAACACATTGCGATGGCTATGCTACGTTTAATTGCCTAGAACATTTTTTGAGGATTTCTTGGACTCTTTCGCCGCTTTTTTCTCTTTTGCTGTTAAAAGTGGTTTCTTTTTAACGTCTTTCTTACTGTCTTTGCCTTTGCTCATGATATTTCCCTCTTTAATCTAAAGCAAACTGAGCCAACTTAATGGCTGTAGCTACGTCATAACCTTTTCAACCCGACAACTTGGTGTATGACGATTTCAGTATGCCTCTAGAGATGAGTAATAGATAGGAGTGGATTACATTTGGCTGCACAAATAGCACAAATCTTGCGCACGCAATGTGAACTCATGCTGCAAAGCAATAAGCGGCTGCCAGGTGTTACTGTGTCAGTTGCTATGCCAGATGGCATGCTGGCAAGCGCTGCCGCGGGGTACGCCGATAGGCAATTACAACGACCTATGACAATTTCTGCAAAAATGCCTGCGGGCAGTATTGGTAAAACCTTTGTTGCTGCGGTGGTGCTTAGCATGGTTGCTGATGGCATCTTAGTATTAGATGCGCCGATTGCACCATGGTTTGCTAATACCAACTGGTTTTGTCGGCTACCAAATTATAAAACCATAACCTTACGGCATTTGCTTAATCACAGTAGTGGCCTTATCGACCATGTTTTTGACACTGGCATCAGCTTTACAAATTTTATTAAACAAAAATTAGTAGATGAAATGCTACATCAACCCATTGCAGCCGAAGAACTAATACAATTTGCGCTGGATCGCCCGCCATTGTTTTTAGCCGGTATGGGCTTTCATTACAGCGATACAGGCTATGTGTTGATAGGTATGCTAATTGAACGCGCAAGCTCAGCTAGCTATTACGCCACGTTATCGCAGCGCTTGCTTAAACCACGCCACCTAGCTGACACCTTGGCATTTGACTGCATTGACATACCCCGTTTAGTTCAAGGCTATGCGCAGCAGAGTCGACGCTTATTCGGGATCCCCAAACGCATGCTTGAGCATGGGCAGCTGGTGCTGCATCCCTCGTTGGAATGGACAGGTGGCGGCATAGTTAGTACTACGGCAGATTTGGTGCGCTGGGCCAAAGCGTTGTTTGAGGGCTCGGTGCTTACACCCGTTTTATTAACACAGATGCTGACATCCATAGCGCGCCCCAAGCCGTTAGCCGATGACACCGGTTGCATGTTAGGCTACGGTTTAGGTGTTAACATCGTAAAGTCAGCGTTTGGCACCTGTTATCGGCATGATGGTTTTTTTCCTGGATATAATAGTGTGTTAGCGTATTTCCCAGATAAGAAAATTGCCATTGCCATGCAAGTAAATACAGACAATGTCAGTATGGAGGCGTATTTTAAAGCTTTAATTACGGCAGTATTTTATCACCTAGAACAGCACGAAAATTGTGATTCCATCATTGATAACATCTAAGGACAACAGATGAAAATATTAGGTATAAGTGGCAGCTTAAGAGCAGGTTCTTTTAATACGGCTTTATTAAAGGTCGCTGCTGAATTAGCGCAAAAAGCCGGTGTAAAATTCGAGATATACGATATTTCTGACATTCCATTTTATAATTCTGATCTGGATGCTGATAATAAGCCTGACGCTGTAGTCAAATTTAATGCTGCGATTAAAAACGCTGATGGCCTACTATTTTCAACGCCAGAATATAACTACAGTATTCCTGGGGTACTTAAAAACGCGATTGATTGGGCGTCACGGCCGGGTTTTAATGCCGCACTAACCAAGAAACCTTGCGGTATAGTCAGTGCGTCAATGAGCTCGCTAGGTGGTGCTAGAGCGCAAATTCACTTACGAGATATCTTGTTTGGCACTTTATCACCGGTATATTTGGCGCCTGAATTTTTACTCGCGTCGGCACATAAAGCATTTGATGAAAACGGTAAACTAGCTGATCAAAAAACTGCAGAATTTCTCGATAAATATATACAAGGCTATGTTGGTTGGCTTAACACGATAAAAAATAACTAATTATTTTAAATATTTGACTGTGGGCAGCAACTTGGGCTTTAACTATTGGTTTGAGCTGATACCACGATAATCCGCTTTAAAGGAGCTAGGTAATGCGAGTGTTAATATATAGCGCCATGTTTGGCTTACTATTTGGCTGTTCGAAGTCAGTTGAGCAAGCCAACGAGCCTGTAGAGTGTCAGGATAACTATACGGTAATGCTCAATGGCAACACAGTGGGGCATTTAAATGTGACCACTAACCTGATCCCAAGTGGCAGCCAGATAAAGGTCGATTTTGACTATAAGAGTAATGGCCGTGGGCCTGGCTCTCAGGAAAGCCTAACTTTAGATCAACAAGGCGTGCCAACCAATTGGCAAATTAGCGGTAATACTACCTTTGGTAATAGCATTACCGAATACATGCACAGCCTAGGTGAGAAAGCCAGTTGGCAAGATGCCACCGGTTCTGGCGAGAAAACCCTGCACCAAAGCGCATTGTACGTGCCACAAAACAGTAGCCCTTATACCCAATACATCTTAGCTAAAGCGCTAATGCAGACTGAGAATAAGACTATGCCGGCACTGCCAGCTGGGCAGTTATCGCTAGAAAAGTTAGAAAGCCTGAATATAGATACCGATGGTAGTAAACTGAATTTAATGACTTACGCTTTAGCCGGCGCTAACGTAAACCCTGATTATTTAGTGGTTGACAGCAAACAGCAGTTTTTTGCCTTTATAACACCACAATATATTGTTATTAGACAAGGTTTTGAAGCTGAAGAAGCGCAGTTACGTCAGCTTTCAGCAAAATACTCTACCGACAGACTTGAAGCTTTCCAGTCGGAATTTGCTCACCATTATGCTGGTGTAGTACGAATTCGTAATGTGCGTGTATTTGAACCGCAGCAGCTTGTAGTTTCAGAACCGGTGTCGGTGCTGGTAAAAAATGGTCGCATTGAGCGTATTGCTGCACTTGAAGAACCCGCCACAATTGGCGAAACAGAAATTGACGGTGGTGGCGGCACATTAGTGCCTGGGCTTTACGATATGCATGGCCATGTGGGCGATAAAGATGCCTTAATGAATGTGCTGGCAGGGGTAACCTCAATTCGAGATATGGGTAATTCATTGCCGGTGCTGGGCGAGTTAATAGACAAAATTGAAGCTGGCACGTTGGTAGGCCCAAGAATAACTCGTTATGGCATGATTGAGGGTAAAAGCCCGTCTAACAACAACAACGGTATATTGGTAGAAACGCAAGAACAGGCATTGGCTGCAGTAAAAACCTATGCTGAACATGGTTTTCCCGGTATAAAAATATACAACAGTATGAAAGGTGAATGGGTGCCAGCAATGGCAGAACTGGCCAAAACGCTTGATATGCGCGTTTCTGGCCACGTACCTGCGTTTTCTAATGCTAATCAAATGATTGCTGCGGGCTATCACGAATTAACCCATATTAATCAGATCATGCTGGGTTGGGTGCTAAAGCCAGACGAAGATACCCGTACTTTGCTGCGGCTGACCGCGCTTGATCGCTTGCCGCAATTAGATCTTAACAGTGAGCCAGTGCAGCACACATTGCAGTTAATGATAGATAATAATATCGCTCACGAACCGACCATGGCTATTCATGAGCGGTTACTGCTATCACGAAATGGTGAAATGCAAGCTGGGGCAATAGACTATATTGACCACATGCCGCCAGCGGTGCAGCGAAGTGCCAAAGTATCCATGGTTGCAGTGAGTAGTTCGGAACAAGATGTTGCCTATCGCGGTGCCTACGAAAAAATAGTGGCTACGTTAAAAATGATGAAGGATAGGGGCATATTTTTGATACCGGGTACAGACTTGGGCGGTGCCTTTACGTTGCATCGTGAACTAGAGCTTTTTCAACAGTTGGGTTATAGCGCCGCAGAATTACTAAAACTAGGCAGCTATGATATGGCGAACTATTTGGGGCATAGCGACCGAGGTAGTATTGAAGCCGGTAAATTGGCTGACTTCTTTTTAGTGCCGGGTAACCCAACTGAAGATCTTAAAGCCATTAAAACGATTAGCTTAGTTTCGCGCGGTGGCGTGTTTTATTACCCGACAGAGGTTTATCCAAAACTAGGCATTAAACCCTTTACTGATAAGCCGTTAGTGCGTGAGCTTACTCAATAATACGCGTTGAGTGTGTTGTACCTAACTATGTAGCTAAGTACTTTTAATGCCAGTAAATAACGATGTAAGAGATATTTTTCGATGATGGAAAACCAAAATAATGCGCCAACAAAGAATGACGGTTTATCTTATGCTACTGAAAATAATCGGCTGCAAACGGTTGACCCTCTAGCAGAAATTAAAGCCATGCGCTTGGCACAATTGGCGGTATGTCGTTTAAAAGCCGATATTGAAATGCAGGTAATGCAACAGAAAGTGCAAGTGAGTGATAGTGATAAAGGCATTAAGTAGCTGGGTATATAAAAGGCTAGCGTAGCGGTAAATATTGCTATGCTAGCCTTAATTTATAGGTGCTATGGCTAGCTTTACAAGGTTAGTTGTAACTTCAGCCAAAAGGTGCGGCCGGGCTCGTTAACACGTTCGGTTTGAATAAACCCTGGAATACCGCCACCCATACCATTGCCGCCTGCACGGCTAACAAACTCGGCATAATTCTTATCAAATAGGTTGTCGGCACCCGCGCTAAACAGTGTGCTATCGGTTAGTTGCCAGCTAGCATTAAGTGAATAAATAACAAAACCGGCCGCGGCACCTAAGTCTTTGCCAACAATATTACCTTGGTTTAACGTATAACGATTTTGCCTATCGACTACCCGCATTAGCGAGCCTACTGACCAGTTGTCGCGGCTATAACTTAGCCCAGTACGCCATTCTAATGGTGAGATTTGCGGTAGAGGGGTGTTATCACTAGTGTTGGTGGCATGCACATAGGATAGCGCGGTTTCTGCCGTCCATGAGTTACTTAAAGCGTGCGCAATACTTAACTCGGCGCCGTAACTTCTTGTATCAATGTTTTGCACAAAGCCGTTGGCTTTCATCATGTTGCTGTAGTTTACTAAGATAAAATCGTCTACTTGATTATAAAACGCAGATACGGAAAACTCAGTTTTTGCGTTACGGTACATTATGCCGGTATCAAGCTGCGTGGTTTGTTCGGGTTTAATATTAAAGCCACTAATGCTTTGTTCCGCTTCTTTGGCTATTAGCTCCCAGTAATCGGGAAAGCGTTCAGTGTGGCCAATACCAAAGTAAACCAGTGCTGATGTGTTAGCTAGTTTGTGTTCAACACGGGCAAAAGCACTATGCAAATTGTCACTGCGAGTTTGCTGTGCGCTCGGGTTAGGTTTTGCTGCTGTCATACTACTGATAACATCACGCTGATCAGTTGCTTGCCATTGATCTAAGCGATAACCGCCGTGCAGTGAATTACGGCTATCTAGCTGGTAGCTTAATTCGGTAAAAACCCCAAACTGCCGAATGCGGGCGTCATCAATAGTCGCGCTATACACACCTGAGGGTGGAGCATTACGCGAGCTATGGTTGTTAACTTGTTGATCTAACCCCAGTGTTACCTTAAGTTGTTCTAAGGGGGTTAGTTCTGCGCTAATGCGACCGCCATGAGTATCACGGGTAACGTTCGCATAGCCCATCATACCTGCGGTGCGTAGCTGCTGATCGTCCATCACATGGTCAACACTGTTATCAAACACATGAAATTTCAGTTCGTTTAACCAGTTATTAATGTTGCGCTTTTCGCCACGTAAATTAATGCTATCACGTAAAAAAGAGGTACCGTCCATGCTGCGATCAGCATAAGCCGCTTCGCCGTCGCTGCGGGTAAAGGATAACTCTAGTGTATGGTTATCATCTGG
Organism: Rheinheimera metallidurans; assembly: GCF_036983985.1. NCBI lineage: Bacteria > Pseudomonadati > Pseudomonadota > Gammaproteobacteria > Chromatiales > Chromatiaceae > Rheinheimera > Rheinheimera metallidurans. The sequence continues at coordinate 527,482 of NZ_JALAHQ010000002.1, read as the reverse complement.
CGTCCAGCCAGCACTTGCATTAGCACTGTAGCGTTGATATTGCGAATGCACTTTATTGCCATCGCCAGTACGGTAATTATCGGCTTGAGAATGGCTGCCATTTAATAATAAGTAGCCAGTTTGATTGCCCAAAGTAAGATCGACTAGTTGATCATTACGATTGGCGCTGGCAGCAAGTGCGCTAGCGTGTAGCCGATAACCTGGTTCTGTAAAACGCTCGGTATTGCGCTCAAACACAATAGTCGCCGCCGAGTGCCCAGCACCATAGCGCACCGACTGCGGACCTTTAATAACGGTGACGCTGTCGTGTAATTCAGGGTAAATATAGGCGGTAGGTGTGTCCATTCGCATATTGCAGCCACCAAGAATATTTTCACCATCCACTAAAATACCTAAACGTGAGCCGGCCATACCGCGAAATAAAGGGTCGCCATCAGCGCCGCCTTTGCGTGTTACTGAAAAGCCGGGAATGGTTTTTAAATAATCGGCGCCATCATGTGCGGGTAACGGCTGGCGCGGTTTTTTCGGATCGGTAAGCACAGTAACTGGGCTACTAAGTGCTTGGCCAACCACTAACACGTGCTCTATGTCGGCATTGTCGTTTGCTGAAGAGGTAAGGGCTGTAGCGGTTTGGGCATTAAAGGCGGCGAATAAAGCAAGAGTAAGCATTGAATACTGTGTCATGGGCAGGCTCCGGATTTTAACAACCTGCTTAGTGTAAGAAAATTATAGGCTTATGCCGATGCGACACTTTGTCGCATTGCCGCTAATCGCTGATACGACTAATCTGCAGGGGCTGGAGATGACATTACCGCTGCGATGGTTTAGTCTGCTCTGACATTTTGCAACGGCTGCTTTGGCAGCCGCTTTTTTAAAAAATTATGGCCATACAACCTATAGTGCGAGCTGAATTATCACCGTCGTTGCAAATTAATCGCCTAAGCCGGTTGCGCTGGGGGCTGATAGGCTTTGAGCTACTTTTTGCGGTGTTAGGTTTTAGCAGCGCATTTTTAGTCGTGAGTTGGCCATTAATTTTTGTCCTATTGCTTACACATAGTGCGACCAATTTATTGCTGCACTATTTGCGTGACGCTAAACATTATTCTTCGGTTATTTTCATTGGTAGCTGCATTACCGATCTGGTGTTGTTAAGTTGTTTACTGGCGTTGTCGGGCGGCACCAGTAACGGTTTAGTGGCGTTATTGCTGTTACCTGTTGCTATTGGTAGTGTGTTATTGCCAGTACGTATTAGTTATTTACTCGCTTTGCTGGCGGTTATTGCCTACACATTATTATTGCAACTAGGCGATATGACGGCAATTACACATACAATACTTGAATCGCACCAACACAGTGCGCTAGCGCCCGATAATGAACAGCATTTTAGCCAGCATATGCTACAAATGTGGTGGGCATTTACGCTATCTGCCGCGATGATTAGCTGGTTTGTTAGTACCCAAGCCCAGCTTATTCGTACTAAAGCTCGGCAAATTGCCGTGTTACAGCAACAACAATTACAACAAGAACAAGCCATTGCCGTGGCGACCTATGCTGCAAATGCGGCACATGATTTAGCTGGGCCTATTCAAATAATGGCGCTACTTGCCGACGAACTAGAGCAACCCGCCGATGTGGTCGTTGAGCTGCGCCAGCAACTCGATCGCTGTCAGCATATAGTGCAAACTCTTAGAGTTAACGCCAGAGATATTCGTCGTGTTGAAAACCGTCAGCCGCTTACTGAACTGATTAAGCAAAGCATTAGTCATTGGTTAACCAGTCGGCCGGAAGTGCAACTGAGTATTAATGAGCCGTTGCATGGGAATGACATTATATTGTCGGGTATGGCTAGCTTGCCGGCTGCCATTTATAACATTTTAAATAACGCGGCTGACGCCAGTTTAGCGCAAGGTAACGCGCAGCTTGAATTAACACTGCAACAGCAGTATCAACAAATAGTGCTAAGTATTCGTGATTTTGGTGAAGGTTTATCTGATGCGCGTTTAGCTGAACTAGGGCATATACCGCAGCCAAGCACGCAAGGTTTAGGTTTAGGCCAGTACTTAGCTAACCTGACCATTGAAAGTCTAGGCGGGGAAATTACCCGTAGTAACTTGCCCGAAGGTGGCATGCTTACTCAGATCATCTTTACCAGTGTAAAGGTAAAATATGACTGATTTGCCTAAGCTATGTATTGTTGATGACGACATTGCTTTAACCCAGGTATTGGCGCGGCGTTTAACGGCAAACGATTATAGTGTGGTTGTGTTTACTGAACCTGTTACTGAGCAGCAATTAATACACACCAATGCACACTGCTTTTTGTTAGACATGCGTTTTGCCGCACAGTCGGGCTTACATTTTGTTGCGCCGTTGCGTCAAGCCTTACCGCAAGCACGTATTGTTATGTTAACTGGGTTTGCCAGTATCGCCAGTGCGGTGCAGGCCATTAAGTTAGGTGCAGATGACTTTCTCACTAAACCGGTCGATTTTAGCACCTTGTTGCAAAGCTTAGCGGGTGAAAACACGTTAACAACAGAGCAAGAAACTACGTTAATGTTAAGCCCAGAACAGGTTGAATGGGAACATATTCAGCGAGTATTACAACAGCACGAAGGGAATGTATCGCAAACTGCGCGTTTGCTTGGCATGCACCGGCGCACGTTGCAGCGTAAACTGCAAAAGCGCCGGCCTTAGTTGCTGTTAGTGTGTTTTACTAACAGCTTGATATAACTTCTGCCACATTTGTTGGTTTTGCTGTTTTAACGCTGCGGCTTTAACTTTTATTTCACTGGCCAGTTCGACTTTGTGGGTTAATAGCTGCTCTAGCGCCGTAAGTAAGCTTTGCTCTGTTAGTTCGGCAACACAATATTCGCCCATACCAAAATCGCTCATCATCGCGTGATATTTATGGCTCCAACTGGTAGCAATGCAAGGTACGCCTTGGCTTAGTGCATTTACTGCACCATGAAACCGCGAACTAATAGCCAGCTCGGCTTTACCAATAAACGCTTTAACCGCTAGCGGATCTTCTATTTGCACTATAGTGCAGGGCGCTTTGGCAGCAATTTCGTCACATAACAGCGCGTCTTCTTTGCCTTCATGGTTTACCAGCACACATTGCATACCTTGTGCGCTTAGTTTATTCGCTGCGCCGGCAAAGGCATTAATATAATTACTGCGTAGTTGTTCAGCATTGGCGTGGTTAAACTTAGACACCACTTTATTATTGGGAATAAGTGCAGCATAAGGCTGCGTTATTGCCGGTATTTCATCATTGGCGCGCGCGGTTAAACCTACAGTGAAATCAGGCGTTAACACTACAGTATCGGGTAGGGTGCCAACACAGCCTTTTACGTGTTCTAGAGATACTGGATCGCGCACAAATACCAGTGTGGCATGGTTAACAATGTCGCGCATCGCCGCTTTACTGGCTTCGCTTTTAAACGGGCCAAAAGCTTGGGGCATAAAAATAAACGGCTTACCGGCTTTAGCAAAACGCACTACTTCTTTGGCGGTGTTTTGTAAAAAACGCAGTGGCCACTGATCACCATAGGCAAAGCCACTGGCTTCGAGTGCTAAATCTATTTGCTGCTCGGTTACCATGCCGTAGCGATTAAATAGGCGTTGCATTGCGCTTGGTAACTTACCAATCACTGCCGTTAAATCTAAGCCGCCACGGCGAAACGACAGCTTTTGCCAAGCGCCTAAGCGGGCGCGTTCTGGATAGGGCAAGTTAGGGCCGGGTGATAGCACCAGTTCAATCGGGTGCGGCAGTTGCTTTAAGCCATCAAGGCAGGCCAGTAACATTAAATAGGCGCCTTTATTGCGAAACTGAACACCTTTAATTTCGACGTAAAACGGTTTGCTCATAAGTAACCTTTAGCTAGGTGAAGTGGATTTAAGAGTAAGTATTTGAGGTTGATTAAAATTTTCTTAATTATTTTCACTACTTAATAACCCTAGGAAATTTGTGCTGTAGCCGTTGTCTACGAACGTGCGAAATAATACGCCAGATGTTTTGTAGCAAATATAAATAACCGGTAAATACCAGTAAAAATAGCAGCAACATAACGATATCGGGTACTAATAAATACTCACCAATAATGCCAATACAGGCAAAAATACTAGCCAAAGCGGTTATTAATGCTAATGATTCACGCGAGCTTAGGCCTAAACGCAGCGAAATATGGTGCAAATGCTCACGGTCGGCTTGAAATGGCGACTGACCTTTGCGGATGCGGCGTACCATTATCGCTATCATATCCATTAGTGGAATGGCAATGATCCACAGTGCCGTCACTGGACGAAAGCTGGCGCTTTCACTTTGGGTGCCAACAATAAGCAACCAAATTACACTTAACCCAATCAGCATACTGCCGGCATCACCGAGAAAAATACGTTTACCGGGTATTAAATTTAAATTGCAGGCTAAATAAGGCAGCATTGCCAGCACAATCACCATAGCGAACATGGCATGTAAAGGCTGCCCCCACAATGCCATAAAAATCGCGATAGCGCTAAAACTGACTAAGCTTAGCATGCCGGCTAAGCCGTCGATGCCATCGGTCATGTTAAAAGCGTTAATTGCGGCAATAACTGCAACCAGCGTAATAGGCAAACCCAGCACGCCTAGCTCTACTTGGCCCATACCAAATAAATTACCTAAGCTGGCAAGATGTAAATCTAGACTGTAGGTCATGGCTAAACCGACTAAGGTTTGTACCGCTAAACGCAGCTTTACGCTTAAATCTAGGTAGTCATCAAAGGCACCTAAAATAACAATAACACCGGCGCAGGCTAAGTAATATAGTGGCTCAACGCTGGAGTCGGCAAATAAAAGCATAGCTACACAAAGGCCGCAGTAGGTAGCAATGCCGCCAATTAACGGCACCGCACCTTGATGTTGTTTACGGCCACGCGGAACATCAACTAAGCCGACGCGCACCGATAATGGATATAATAGCCAGATGGCGGCGCAGGCCGCGAAAAAAGCGCTGATAGCGAAAAGTAAGTGTGTTGGCATTTACCGATCCGGTTGTTAACAAGTGTTAGTGTTTATTCAGCCAAGCGTCAGCTGAAATCGGTTATTACTATAGTTCAGGGTTTAATACGCAAAGCGATATAAACTAAGTGTTTTTTTATCAAGCAACAAGTATTGTACACAGTCTGTCAGGCTGTCAGGGTGAAAGTTCAGCGTGCAAAGCATAAATAATAATATCTTGATTGTGAGCAACATGGGGCCCAAGCCATCTTCACCGTTTCAGGGGAAGTTTGTGCATAACCAAGTGTGGGCCCTTGCGGCGCTTCATCCTAGTTATCATTATATGCGCTGGCACAGTGACTCTTTGCTGAACAAGTTATTGAAATACCCTGTTTTTATACTCGATTTTATTTGGCGTTATATGCTTAGTCGGCGTCGTTTTGATATTGTACATGTACATTTTTATTATCCGACGATTTGGCTAGCATTATTGTATAAAGCACTGCGTAACCCTAAAGTTAAAATTGTTGTTACCTGTCATGGCAGTGATATTTATAAATATCAACCACCAGGCAAGTTGTATACGTGGTGTGCAACCAAGGTTGACCAGTGGATTTTCGCCAGTAAAGCCTTGGCGCAACATTTTAGTTTGCCAGTAAAACAGGCTCAGGTGTTACCTGCTGGCATTAGCGAGTTGTTTCGTGTGGTTGAACCTGTATCTTGGCAGGACAAAACGATTGATGTTTTATATGTAGGTAGCCTAGATCAGAATAAAGGCATGGACCGCTTATTAGCTTTATTGCCGGTAGTAAAAGATAAGAAAGTAGTCATTGCCGGTTCTGGGCCGTGGTTGGAAAAATTACAGCTTGCAGCGCAGCAGTTTCCTAATGTGTTGGTGGTTGGGCCAAAAGATAGCGCAGCGTTAAAAGAGCTATATCGGCAAGCGCGGTGTTTTATTAGTTTATCGCGCCATGAAGCCTTTGGTTTAGTCATGGCAGAGGCAATGGCCTGTTATACGCCAGTGATTGCCAGCCAAACGGATGGCAGTGCTGAGCAATTAGTTAGCGGTGTTAACGGCGTACTTATAAGCCAACAAGGCGACGAAGTCACAGTAATTAACCGGTTTTCATACGCGTTAGAGCAGTTTTTTCAGCAAACGCCACAGCAGTATCACACTATGCAACTGCATAGTCGCACCAGTGCGGAGCAGTATTTGCTAGGTCAGGTAGTTAACGAATTACAACAGATATATCAGAGAGTTGTGTTATGAACCAAGCGGTAGCAGAATTACAGCAACCTATTGCTGAAGTGAAAATTGGCCCAGTAATGGTATCGGCATTTGCCGATATGCAGCAATTAATGGAATTTATTATTCGCCCTGATGGTAGCGTTTATGCCGGTTCAGCTATTGCGATAAACCCTGAGAAAGTGCTCACGGCGATGCGTAGCCCTGATATTGAAGCGGTAATTAACGCGGCTGATATCCGCTATGCCGATGGTATTGGTGTAGTAAAGGTAATGCGTAAGCGTTTAAAGAAAAACGTACAGCGTATTCCGGGGTGTGAGCTTTGGCAGCAGTTGGTAAAGCGCGCGGCACAATTTAAGGTGCCAGTATTTATTGTTGGTGCCAAACCGGACGTAAATCAGCAAACGGCAGAAAAACTGCGTGCAGAACAGGTCAATTTAGTCGGCGCCGTAGATGGCTACTTTAAAGATGAAGCAGAACTTATTGCGCAAATAAAGCAAAGTGGCGCGCGTTTTGTCAGCATAGCTATGGGCTCACCTAAACAAGAACTGCTGATCCAGCGTATTCGAACGCAACACCCAAATTGTTTTTATATGGGTGTTGGTGGTACTTATGATGTTTATACCGGTAATGTAAAACGGGCACCAGAACTGTGGTGTAAGCTTAATTTAGAATGGGCCTACCGCTTGTTGTCTCAGCCCAGCCGTATTGGCCGGCAATTAGGTTTACTACGATATTTGTGGTGGTACTGGACTGGCAAAATTTAATGTCACGGATGAAATGATATGACTCAGCAAAACTTACCTTTGATCAGCGTTTACATGCCAACCTTTAACCGAGTGAATATGGCTATTCGCGCGATTGAATCGGTATTAGCACAAGATTACCCGAATATAGAGCTATTGGTGGTGGACGATGCGTCAACCGACGATACTTGGCAGGTACTGACTAATAAATATATTAATGACGAGCGCCTACGCTTTTTTCGTCAGAGTACTGGTCAAGGCGCCTGTGCTGCCCGTAATCGAGCAATTGAACAGGCTAAAGGCGATTTTGTTACTGGCATTGACGACGACGATGAGTTTTTACCTAATCGTTTAACCAGTTTATATCAGGCCTATGATGACAAATATAGCTGCGTCTGCTCGGGCTATATTTGGGATTACGGCACGGTACAAAAGCAACTGTTTGCGACAAGAGAAGTGGTTAGTTTGCCACAATTGCTTGATTTACATAGCTTATCTAATCAAGCTTTAGTGCGGCGCGAGCGTATGATGCAACTTGGCGGTTTTGATGTGTCGTTAGCGGCGTTTCAAGACTATGACATGTGGGTGCGTGTGGTGCTAGGTTTTGGCCCTGCGCTGCGTATTGCCGAGCCGACGTATAAAGTTAATGTTGGCCATGAACTAGGTCGCATTACTAATTCACCAAAGCGTTTAGATGCACATAAGCAGTTTGTGTCGAAACACCGAGCTTTAATGAATGAGCGTAATTTACATAACCAAATGTTTTATCGCCAAAGTATGGAGCATATTCCGCTTAGTTTTATGCAGCTGATAAATAGCACACGTTTTGGCTTAGTAAAGCTAAAGTGGCGTTACTATATAAAACATAAGCTTGGTGTGCTTAGTCGCTGGCGTATTAAAATGTTTAGTAAAGGCGTTAGTGGGCTATTTAAAAAATAATGCCAATTCATTTCGTGTCTAACTGGCAGCGCAACAGTGATGCGCTGCTGCTGCGTATTATTCCGCTGTTTCTATTAGTTGACTGCGTCAATGGCGCATTACTGCAATATACCGGTAGCAGTTTTGCCTTAGCCAGTATTTATAAATTACTACTGTTAAGCTTAATGACGGTTTCGTTAGTAGCACAAAAGCCAAAGCTCGTGTCTGGTTTAGCGCTGTTGTTGGTTTTGCTGCTAATCGGCCCAGGGTTACATTGGTCAGCGCTACCAATGCGCTGGATACAGGCTGATTTACAGTTAGCGCTAAAAATCATTAGTCCGTTACTGGCGTTTGCTTATTTGTCGGCGTTGTCACAGCGCATGCCAGAACACTGTCGGTTATTGTGCCAACGCAGTTTGTATTTTTCCGCCTTAGTCTTGTTAGTGAACATATTGGCTGGGCTGGCTGGTTTGGGTTTTAATGCTTACCAACCGCTAGAGGGCGTAGCGCAATCGTTTTTGGGTATTAAAGGTTTTTTCTACTCAACCAACGAGCTATCCGCAGTGCTATTGGTGCTATCTGCGGCCGTGCTGGCGCTCAGTTGGCCCCAACACAAACCACGTTATCTCATCATTAGCTTATTAGCCGTGGCGGCAGCGGCACTTATGCTCACTAAAACCGGCCTCTTTGGTGTCTTAGTGTTGGTGTTATTTGTTCCGCTGCTGTTGCAGCCTGCGCCATTTTGGCAGCAAAAGCGGCTTGGCTTGCTAGCAGGAGCAGTAGTTCTGGCGTTAGTGTTATTACTGGTATGGCTTAATGGCGAATATTTGCTTCGTAGCCTAGGTATCTACGACAAGTTAACGTTTGTTTACCACCAGCGCGGCATTAGCGGCATCTTGCTGTCATCACGCGATTATTATGCCGGCAAAATTTGGCAAACTACCAGCCAACATTATAGCGAATGGCAGCGCTATCTTGGCGTTGGTCAGGGTGGAGTAGGTTTGTATCTTAAAAAATACTTTGCTGAATTAGACTGGTTTGACTTACTGATATTTCATGGTTTACCCGGATTATTCGCCTTCTTACTCACCTTTAGCCTATTTATTCGTCGTAGCTGGCAAGCTCGGGCGAGCGGTATGGCTCGTTGTTTAATCTTGCTTAACGTTTTGTTATTAACCGTCTCCTCGGTAGTGGGGCATATTATGACATCCGGTATGCTCTGGCTGCCTTGGGCGTTAACCGCGGTATTGCTATTGCAACCGGATAAGCTTGGCGTTAGCCATCATTTACGCCAACAGAAGGAGAGCGCGTGAAAGATTTTTTTGAACCGTTTTTATATCCACATAATCTTACGTTGTTAGGCTTGGTGGCTGCCTATATCTGCTATCGTAAGAAAGGTTTGCTGGTGTTGTTATTGTTTTATTATTTAAGTGGTAATAATTTTATTGCTAATCAATTTCGTAGCCTTTATGTCGGCCAAACGGTTAGCCATGCTATAGCACCTGGCAGTGCAGTGGTATTATTGGGCTGCGGTGGCACAGACGATAAATTAACGGCCTGCGCTAGTGCGCGTATACAACATTTGGCCGAATTATTACCAGCAGAGGGCGCAAGCGTACTGATGACCAGTAAGCATTGTAAGCCGTATTTAAATAAGCTGAAGTCGTTAATTGAACATAAACAAGTTGCGGTAGACTGTATTGATGGCGGCGAAAATACTTATCAAGAATTTAATAGCCTAGCGGCAAGAACTGAATTGAAACCCGATTATATTGTTACTAGCGATTTTCATGCGTGGCGGGTAAATCAGCTGGTTAAACAACACAATATGCACAGCAAGGTGTTATCGACGTCCAGCCAAACCTTTCGCGAGCTAAACTGTAACGGTAATTGTATGTTTACCGTCAACCTGTCTAACTTTGATTTTTATAGCAAGCTGATCTCTGAGTTCTCTAGCTTTGCCGTATATTCACTGACCTATAGCTGGACAGACTGGTATATTCCCGACACCGAATAAACAAAGGACACCTAATTAATGTCGCAACCAAAGGTATTGCCCTGGATTGTTGGCTTTTTACAGCCGTATCGTAAACGTGTGTTGCTGGCATTACTGTTTTTACTGATTGGTTCGCTTGGCTGGCTGGCGCTGGGACAGGGCGTGCGCATGTTGGTCGATGACGGCTTTGTTGCCAATAATACCGATAAGCTAAACCAAATTACCGTTGCTATCTTGTTGCTGTGTTTACTTTCTTCCGCCGCTATTTTCTGCCGATTTTACTTAATGAGCTGGCTAGGTGAGCGGGTTAGCGCCGATATTCGTAATAAGCTATATCAGCATATGTTAAAGCTCTCGCCAACGTTTTATAGCCAAATGCGCACGGGCGAAGTCATTTCGCGTTTTACCGCCGATACCACATTATTACAAAGTGTGGTTGGCTCAAGTTTATCTATGGCCTTGCGCTCGGCTGTTACCGCAGTGGGTGGCTTGGTTATGATGGCATTAACTAGTTTTAAAATGACCGGTTTGGTGCTGTTGGCTGTGCCTTTAGTACTGCTGCCGATTATTATTCTTGGCCGTAAGGTGCGTAAATTGTCGCGTGCCAGTCAAGATAGGCTAGCCGATGTTGGTGCGTACGTTGATGAAAGCATACACGAAATTCATACCGTGCAATCATACGGCCACGAACCACGTGATCAACAGCTGTTTGCTGGGCGTATTGAGCAAGTAATGCAGGCAGCAGAAGGGCGGATTTTATATCGTGCCATGCTTATTGCTGGCGTTATGTTGCTAAGTATTAGCGCCATGGTATTAATTAGCTGGGTCGGCGCACGAGATGTGATGCACGGTAACGTTACGGCCGGTCAGCTTACGGCTTTTATGTTTTATGCGGTGATGGTGGCAGGTGCAGCCGCGACCATCAGCGAGGTAATTGGCGACATTCAACGGGCGGCGGGTGCCGCCGATCGCCTAATTGAGTTAGTCAGTGCACCGGTAGACATTGGCTCACCAGCGCAGCCAGTATCACTTAGCTTGCCGGTGCAAGGGAATATTCGTTTGCAGCAACTTAGCTTTGCTTACCCACAAGTAGCAGATAGAACCGTGCTGCATCAGCTTAATTTAACGATACAACGCGGTGAGCGGGTAGCATTAGTTGGCCCCAGCGGCGCGGGTAAAACCACGTTATTTCAATTATTGCAGCGTTTTTATTTACCTAGTTCAGGGCAAATTTTACTCGATGATACCGATATCAGCTTATTAGATTTAGCCACGCTACGGGCACAATTTGCTTTGGTACCACAAGACTCGGTTATTTTTGCCAGCTCTGTGTTAGAAAACGTGCGTTATGGCCGGCCCGATGCTACTGAAGCTGAAGTGCGCCAAGCCTGTATTGCTGCGCGCGCTGATGAGTTTATTCAGGAGTTTAGCGCCGGTTATGCCACCGAGCTAGGTGAGCGTGGTGTACGGTTATCGGGTGGACAAAAGCAGCGTATTGCTATTGCCAGAGCCATACTAGCCGACCGACCTGTGTTGCTGTTAGATGAAGCCACCAGCGCATTAGATGCGTTAAGCGAGCTGCAGGTTAAACAAGCGCTAGATCATCTGATGCAGGGTAAAACCACATTAATTATTGCCCATCGCTTAGCGACAGTGATTAACGCCGATCGTATTTTGTTATTAGATAAAGGCCAGATTATTGCCAGCGGCACCCACCAAGAGCTAATGCAAACTAGCGAGCTGTATAGCGAGTTAGCCAAACTGCAATTATTAAGTTAATAAGCGGACCTAAACAGTGGAATAAACCTGTGTTAATGCTTAAGCACTAACACAGGTTAGATACGGCTAAAAACTACTGACAACCACCGCAGCACACACCACCTTCGCCGTGCGCTTTGGCTTTAGGTTGCACAAACAAAATTTCGTTTTCTAATAAAATGTGCTGCATTAAATCTTCTTTAAGCTCTTTTAAACCAATGTATAACGCCGTCCAAGTATTACATGCGTGTGCTGGCAGCGTAATGTTGTTAGTTAATAGCTCAAGTTTTTCTAACGCATCACCGTGCTGTATATGTTCTTCTTCCATTACGCTTATCGGGCCAGCAGGATAAATACCGCCAGCTAGCATTGGAAACAAAATTTGTTCTTCTTTCATCATATGGCTTTCTAATTCTTGATACATATCATCAAGGTGATCAGTTAAACCGGTAGGGCAACTTGGGTCATCACCGTGCACATGCTCAACCCGACGCGCTAAGCGGCTAAGCTCTGGTAACTGTAAACGATGACGTTGATGAAAACGTTCTAAAATATGCGTTATTAACTCTTTAGTTGGTGCTTTGCGCCAATCGGTAAACTGAACTGGCTGTAAAGTTAATGCGGTTAAGGCATTAACAATATCTTGTTCTGGCAGGCCTTTTTTCGCTAATGCGTCGCGTAAGCTGTGCTGGCCACCACAACAAAAATCTAATTTATGCTGATGAAATACCGCTGTGGCACCGGCTACTGATGTGGCAATTTGGCCTAAAGACTGATCTAATAATTGCATACTAACTCCTGCATACTTAACGAAATATTCCGCGTCCTGCACGCGACTACAGTTAAAGAGCAAGAGTCAGGCCAAAACTACCACCTTTGATTTATATAGCTTTATTATGTGTCATGGTACATTACACCCACTCAATTTCGGGTTTAATGTACCCAAAGGTAAAAACTACCATGCTGGAAGAGATTTTAGTTGTTGATTTGGTAACAGATTTACCAGCAGCAGTTAGGTTGCAGCGTTTGGTAACCACGCTATGCAACCATTTTACGTGCGGTGCGGTTGGCTTATTAAAGCTAGAACATGATGTGTTAAAGCCAGTGGCTATGTATGGTTTAGTGCGTGATGCGTTGGGCCGACGTTTTACGGTGGCTGAACACCCAAGGTTGGCGGCAATATTAGCCAGTCGCAATCCGGTGCGGTTTGAACCTGACTCTGAATTGCCGGATCCGTACGATGGCTTGCTGGCAGAAAAGCCTGGCCACGCCTTGCCGGTGCATGATTGCATGGGCATTTCGTTATACATAGAAGGCCGTTGCTGGGGCGTACTAACTTTAGACGCGTTACAAGCTGGCAGCTTTTCCGAAGCGACACTATTTGAACTACAACGTTTTAGCTTATTTGTTGAAGCGGCGGTGCGTATTACTGAGCTAGAGCAAGCTAACCGTGCGCTAAGATTAAACCATCAAAATGGTAGTCAGCAATTTGAACCTGCGGCACAGCAGCGTTATGAGCTAATAGGACAAAGCAAAGTATTGCAGCAAATTCTGCAAGAGCTAACGGTGGTGGCCACCTCAGATTTGCCGGTGTTATTGCTGGGTGAAACTGGCGTAGGTAAAGAACTGTTTGCACGGCATTTACATCGTAGTTCGTCACGCTCGGGTAAACCACTTATTTACATTAACTGTGCGGCCTTGCCAGAAAGCTTGGCTGAAAGTGAATTATTTGGTCATAACAAGGGCGCATTTTCTGGTGCCCATACTGAACGCGCTGGTCGGTTTGAAGCCGCCGATGGCGGCACCTTGTTTTTAGATGAAGTAGGTGAGTTACCACTGGGTGTGCAAGCTAAGCTGTTACGGGTACTGCAAAATGGTGAAATACAACGCTTGGGTTCAGATAAACCACGCCAGGTAAACGTGCGTTTGGTGGCGGCAACAAACCGCGATTTAAAACAACAGGTCAAGCAGGGCGAGTTTCGTGCTGACTTGTATCATCGCTTATCCGTATATCCGCTGCCTATTCCACCTCTGCGGGAGCGGCGCGACGATATCCCGTTATTAGCGGGACACTTTCTTGAGCAAAACAGGGGTCGTTTAGGCTTACGCGCGCTGCGTTTATCGCCAGAAGCCGAATTAGCGTTACTCAGTTACGATTGGCCGGGTAATGTGCGAGAGCTAGAGCATGTTATTAGCCGCGCGGCGATAAAAGCTTTAAGCCAAGGCGTGGCGCGCACAGATATTGTTACTCTAGGTGCGGAGCTGCTTGATATTGATAGCGTAACTGCTGCTGTGCTGCATAGCGCGCAAAATGCGCAAAACGTATTAGCTAGCAATAACTTAGCAATTCCACTTAAGTTAGCAGTAAGCCAGCTGCAACGGCAAATGATAGAAACGGCATTACAACAAAATAAGGGCAGTTGGTCGCAAGCCGCACGACAGCTAGAGTTAGATCCCAGTAACCTGCATAAATTAGCCCAGCGGCTGGGTTTAAAATAATGTGGCAGTTTACACGAGTGTTAGCATGGCGAACACTGGCTATTGTTAGCCTAATACTGGGGTTAATTGGTATACCTTTACCGGGTTTGCCCACGGTACCTTTTGTATTATTAAGTGCTTGGGCCGCCGGCAAAGGCTGGCCAGCATTAGAGCAAAAGCTATTAGCTCATCCCACACTTGGCCCACCAATACAACAATGGCGAGCGCACGGTATCGTGTCGCGGCGCGCTAAATATCTGGCCAGCATAATGATGGCATTAAGTGCCATAATGCTCCAGTTTTCGGCCGCGCCTTGGGGCATGAAGCTGGCATTGCCGTTATTTTTACTTGCCGTAGCAGTATGGCTATGGTGCCGACCCGAACAGATAGAGCAAAACCATGACTGATATTTTAACCCCTGCGCAGGCGATGCGTTACAGCCGACAACTGATGCTGCCGGCGCTAGATTTTCACGGCCAAGAAGCACTATTAGCCAGCAAGGTGCTTGTTATCGGCATGGGCGGCTTGGGCTGTGCCGCAGCCCCCTATTTGGTGGCGTCGGGTGTCGGCAATATTACACTGGTTGATGATGACAATATTGATAGCTCAAACTTGCAGCGGCAAATTTTATATAGTGAAACCGATATTGGTTTGGCAAAAGTTGAGCAAGCGCGACAACGTTTAACCACATTGAACAGTGGCATTACATTAACAGCAATCAATAAACGCCTAACGGCAGAGGACTTGTTAACGCTAATACCGCAGTTTTCTTTGGTATTAGATTGCAGCGACAATTTAGCCACCCGCAATGCCATTAATGCGGCCTGTGTGGTCGCTAAAGTACCGCTGGTATCAGGCGCAGCCATTCGTCTGGAAGGCCAAGTTGCTAGCTTTAGCATGAATGGCGAACAAGCCTGTTATCACTGTTTAAGTCAGTTATTTGGTGAACAGCAACTGAGTTGTATGGAAGCCGGAATTTTAAGCCCCGTCGTAGGCATAGTTGGCACTATGCAAGCGCTTGAAGCCGTAAAAATACTGGCAAAACTAGGTAACCCGTTGTTTGGCAAGCTACAACTGTTCGATGCCATGCACAGCCAGTGGCGGCAATTTAATTTAGCTAAAGATCCTGCTTGCAGTGTGTGTGCTCAGGTTTAATTAGGGTTCGCCATCGGCGCTAAAATATCTTGGTGTACCATTTTCATTAGCGCATAGGTTTCGGCTAAACCGCAGTCTTCACGCTCGCGTTTTTTATACCCTAACGACGTTAATTCAAGATGCCAGGTTGGCACTACATCTATTGTTGCGAGTGTTTTTTTAACGCAGTTTAAAGCACAACCATCCACGGCTAGAATCGGCCGCCCAGATTTAGCCAACTTAACCAGTTGTTTAACGTTACCGCCGATACCCGCAATGCAAGACATCTCGGCTGAGCCTTCACGGTCTAGTACTACGGCCAGATCATTAGCTAGCTGCGCTACATTAGAGCAACCAGAGCATGAATAAACCAAGGGTTTGTGGTGCTGTTCGGTGTTCATACTGAATTCCATGCAATATAACGATGAATTTCAGTGTAAAGCCGCTACAGGCTAGCGGCTTGATATAAATCAAAGCGCAGTAGTGTTTACCTCTTCATAGGTAAGCTACTGCGTTTTGTCTTGTCGGCTTAACCCGGACGACCATCGGGTCTTGGTGTCGTCAGCACTGGAAAATACACTATCACATACAAGGTATAGGCGGTTACCCAGCCAATAGCCGCTAACCATAACCATTGCATGGTTTGCTCTGGCCAAAAGCCAATCAGCACGGTGCGGCTAATGGCGGCAATAATAACTAAGATAAACGCCAGCGACATAATAGTTTTAGGTTTTAATACTCGGCCACTGTGGCCTAATGATACCCGCGCCATCATCGATAGAATCATTGAACCCATAGCGCCGGCAGTCAGGGTATGCAGCGCTATGCTATTGCTAATATTAACGCCAGCATAACGTGCACTGTATAAGGCTAAGCCAATCGGAATACACCAATAGGCAATATGTAACGACCAAAGTAATGGCACCTTAACGGTGAGCCAAAATTTCCAGCGAAAACAGCGTATCGCAGTAAAAATGGCACTAATAGCAAACAAGATACTGATTGCCAAACTAGGTAAGCGTGTCGCTATGTTTAAAAAGTGCAGCGCAAAAATAAGCCATAACGAAGTTAGTGCAATGCGGTCAACCCAAATTATGGCTTCCGCTTTTTTCGTTTGTGTGCCATTAGCGGTAAACATTGGCAGCACGCGGCCACCGACAATTGCCATTAACAAGGTAATTAACCACACCGCGTTTTGGCTGCCCAGTTGCTGAATGTCATAACGGTTGTACGCCACGCCGATATACATTAACGCGTTACATGCGGTGATTAGTAATAATACCGGTATAAAAAACAGGTTACGTTTTTGCCCAGTTTTAACTAGCGGTATCGCGAGTAAAACGGCGGATAACGGTAAAAATAGTAGGTCAACGCCAGCCACTAACCATAGTGGTAAGCCGGCGCCAAATAACAGCAACAACCTAGCGCTAAACCACAGTGCAACAATAACGAAGAGTGTTTTACCGTGAGTGGCGCGCAGGCCACTCCAGTTTTGCACTGCTGTAAGTAAAAAGCCTACGATGATGGCACTAACAAAGCCAAAGATCATTTCATGGCTATGCCAAAACATTACGTCACGAAATGGCGTTAACTGAATATTGCCAGTGAGCGCTAATACCCAAAGTAATATAGCAATGGCGCTAAAAGCTGCGCCAAATAAAAACATGGGTCTAAACGCCTGACGCAGCAGCGGTGATAGCTTTTGCTCAGTGGCTAGATCGGTGATTTGCATTAGTCATCCTCGTCCAGTAAAAAATTATGTTCGCGAGCGCGGTGTAGCTTATATTGATAGCGCGCAGCCTGATTAGCAAAAAACATGGTAATCATGCACAGCGCTAACACGCCATACAAAATCATAAAGCAGCCGGTAACAATACCGAGAATATCTTGTGCCATACCAAACAATATTGGCAGCGTGCAGCCACCTAGTGCACCAATGGCACCAACAAAGCCACCAGCACTACCCATATGGCGCGGATAATAATCATGTAATACTTTATATACGCTAGCTCGGCCAAGCCCTTGGGCTACGCCAATAATAAAAATAAGTAGCGTAAACCACCAGACATTCATTGAAATTTCTAGTTGCACGTCCTTTTCTACACCGTGGATCACTAAAGTAGTGGGGGGATAACTCAAGAAAAACAAACAGACAATGCATACCCAGAATACGCCCCAGTTTACCGCACGGCCGCCGTAGCGATCGGCAAACCAGCCACCTAGTGCGCGTATCATACTGGAGGTAGCAACAAAAAACAGCGTAAATGCCATTGCTTGCGGCTCAGTCATTTGATACGCCTGCATATAATACTGCGGTAGCCACAACAGTAGGGCTAAAAAACTACCAAATACAAAGTAATAATACAGGCCAAAACGCCAAATTCTGGCATCGCTAACTAATTGCTTTAAGTTTAATGCCGAAGCGTTAGGCTGTGCGGTTGTGGCGCGATAGGCTAGGGGTAAGGTTGGCGCTAGTACGAAAAACAGTAGTGCAATAAAAGCTAAACCCACTGCGTATATGGGGCCAATCCAGTTCCAGCCAGCATAATGTTGTATTAATGGCACTAAAATAAAGGTAAGTGCTACACCGGCATTACCCACACCAAATAACCCCAGTGCTAAGCCTTGCCGGTCTGAACTAAACCAGTCTGAGACATAGCGTATACCCAGCGTAAACGCGCCGCCGCTAATACCAAACCATAAACCCAAGCATAAATAGCCGCTGTAACTGCTAATTTGTGGCAGCAATGCTAAAGCCGGTAATACGGCGAGCATTAAATAGCCCCATAAGTTTCGTGCGCGGTAGCGGTCGGCCATTAGCCCCAGCGGAATGCGAAACAGCGCGCCACTTAATATCGGTGTGGCTAATAAAATGCCGTACTCCGTTGCCGATAGTGTCAATTGCTGACGCAGTGTTAAGCCCATTACTGCGTATAACGTCCAAACCGAAAAGCAGGCTGCAAACGCCAAAGTTGCCATAAGCAATGCACGCCGCGCACCGTTAAGCGTGGCTTGGGGCAGAGTATTGGCCGGTGCAGAAAGAAGCATAGTTGGCTCCTACAGTGTAAGTGGTTTTATTCTAACGCCTAAACGCAGTAGCGCAGCAGCTTCTAAGGGTGTACCTCTAACGCGCAATTTACTAAACGTCAGTGTTTTTAACTATCACTTTATGGGTAGCGGCTGGCGATTAACTGTGGCTGTACGTTAGGTTATTGCTTACCAAATTAGTGGTATCTGCCTATTTTTATTAATAAAAGTGATGTTGTGGCTTTGTTTTGCATCAATGATTTCGGCTTATTTAGTCTTTACACTTGCTAAAGTTTATTTAGGTATCCGTAGGAGGATATTATGGGCACTGCAGCTTCTGGGCAAGATAATGGTGGCATAAAGCTACTAAACTTTGCCGAGCAAAAAATCAAAATGTTACACCTTACTTGGTTTGCATTCTTTTTAACCTTTGTTATCTGGTTTGCCCATGCGCCTTTACTTATTCATATTAAAGAAGCGTTAGCCTTAACCGATGCGCAAATTAAAGCCCTGCTTATTTTAAACGTGGCCATGACTATTCCGGCGCGTATTGTGGTGGGAATGCTGGTTGACCGTTACGGCCCACGTATTATTTATACCGTGGTACTATTTATATCCGCGTTGCTGTGTATTGGTTTTGCCTTTGCGCAAACCTATGCGGCACTTGCGATGTTCCGTTTTTTACTTGGCTTTGTCGGTGCTGGTTTTGTTATCGGCATTCGCTTGGTGGGGGAGTGGTTTCCGCATCATCAAGTAGGTACGGCTGAAGGTATCTATGGTGGCTGGGGTAACTTTGGTTCGGCCGCTGCTGCGATGACACTACCTGCATTAGCACTGACCTTTGGTGGCGAAGATGGCTGGCGCTATGCTATTGCGTCTGTTGGTGTGATCAGTGCCGTTTACGCCTTAGTTTTCTACTATTTTGCCCGCAATACGCCCAAGGGGTCGGTATATTTTAAACCGAAAAAAACCGGTGCTATGGTAGTAACTAGCTGGCGCGATCTGTATTTGCTTATGCTAATGAATATTCCTATGCATTTAGCATTAGGCATGTTGGCGTGGCGCTTATCACCTTCTGGCGTAAATTTGTTTTCTATTAATATGATGTATGCATTGTGGGCGTTACTGGCCGTTTTGCTTGTACTGCAAACACAGCAAACATGGCGCATTAACGCCGAGCATTTACGCACTGGCGTACCCGAGGCAGATAAATACAGCTTTAAACAAGTTGCCATACTTAACGTGGCCTATTTTGCTACCTTTGGCTCTGAGCTAGCGGTAGTGTCAATGTTGCCGCTGTATTTCTTAGAAACCTTTGAAGGCTTAACCGCTATTGAAGCGGGTTTATTGGCATCGGGTTTTGCCTTTATGAATTTAGTTTCACGACCAATGGGCGGCTGGTTTTCTGATAAATTTGGCCGACGCAAAAGTATGTTAATTTTAATTGCTGGTTTGGCATCGGGCTATTTTGTGATGGGTTTAATGGACAGCCATTGGTGGATCCCACTAGCGGTATTTGCCACTATGGCTTGTAGCTTCTTTGTGCAAGCCGGTGAAGGCGCGGTATTTGCTATAGTGCCACTGATTAAACGCAGCATGACCGGCCAAATTGCCGGTATGGCCGGTGCTTATGGTAACGTTGGTGCGGTAATTTATTTAACGGTGTTAAGTTACGTGAGCTACAGTAACTTTTTCTATGTTATTGCAGCTTCAGCACTGGTAGGGCTATTTGCGGTAATGTTTTTAGACGACCCCAAAGGTCATATTACTGAAATTGGTGAAGACGGCACGGTGCACCGTATTAGTGTCGGCTAAATCAGTATGGCATAAATAAAGTCCCGTTTTAACAGCAACATTAAAGGTGGGTATGCAGCAGCTTAAACTAAGCCTAGCCAGCGGCACTAACGCAGGTATCAAGCCGATAAATGAAGATGCGGTTGCCTGTAATGTGCCTGACGATACCCACTTGCTTACCTTTAAGGGCGCCTGTTTTGTGGTCGCCGACGGGGTTAGTACTGCAGAGGCGGGGCAACAAGCCAGTAAAACGGCAGTGCAGCGTTTTTGCCAAGAGTATATGCAAACGCCTGATAGCTGGTCGGTAACTTACAGTGCCGAGCAGCTACTGGCGACCATTAATAATGAATTATACGAGCTAAGTCATAGTTTTAGTCAGCAACAAAAAGGCTTTCTTACTACCTTTACTGCGCTAGTGTTGAAATCACAAACCGCGCACTTTTTTCATATCGGCGACAGTCGGCTATACCATTGGCGTACTGGCGTTTTAAAGCAGTTATCAGAAGATCACACCACGGTATTGTCTGAACAGCGCCAGTTTTTAGGCCGCGCGCTAGGTATGGATGCGCAAGTAAAAGCGCAGCAGGGCAGCATTAGCATTCAAGCCGGCGATCGGTTTTTACTATGCTCTGACGGTATCAGCGACTTTATTAACGATAGTGTTTTACAGCAGCAATTATCGCAAATTAGTGATGCCAAGCAGTGCTGCGATAGCTTGCTCGCCTTGGCTAAAACAAATCGCAGCGATGATAACTTAAGTGCCATAGTGATAAACGTAGAAGCCATACCCGAACAAAGCTTTGATGATTTAAACCAAACGCTAACCCGTTTACCCTTTCCGCCGGCGTTAAACCCTGGCATGAAACTGGATGGCTATAAAGTAATAAAAACCTTATTTGCCAGTAGCCGCAGCCATTTGTATTTGGTTGCAGATGAACTTGATGGCAAAGAGTACGTGCTGAAATGCCCGTCGATAAACTACGACGATGATGCCTTATACATTGACCGTTTTATTCGCGAAGAATGGATTGGTCTGCGCATTCAAAGCCCATACGTGGTTAAGGTTATTCGCCAATGTCGGCCACGCACGTTTTTATATTATTTAATGGAGCATTTAAACGGCCAAGATCTTGAGCAGTGGCTAGAGTTGCAAGCCAAACCGTTAAAACCGTCACAGGCAATAAAGCTGGTAAAACAGATAGCCGAAGGCTTAAAAGCTTTTCATCGGATGGGCGCGGTACATCAAGATTTAAAACCGGGTAATATTATTTATCTAGCCGATGGCAGTTTAAAAATTGTCGATTTTGGCTCGGTATATGTGGCGGGGCTAGCCGAAATATACAGCCCACTGCAGCAAGACGCTGCCTTAGGCACAGCGGTATATTCTGATCCACATTATTTATTAGGCCACAACTCGGGTGTTCAGGGCGATATTTACGCTTTAGCCACCATTACCTATGAGCTATTTAGCGGTGGATATTTACCCTATGGCGATAAGGTAGAGCAGTGTCGCACTGCACGCGATTACGACAAATTACGCTACCTAAGTGCTAGCCAATTTAACCCCGTTATACCAACCTGGTTTGACCGTGCGTTACAAAAAGGTGTAAGCCTAGATCTCGCTGAACGCTATCAAAGTATTACTAGCTTACTGCGTGACTTGCAGCAGCCAAACCCCGCATTTTTGCACGAAGAGGTAAAGCAAGAACGCAAAGCTAACCCGCTATTGTTTTGGCAACTATTATCAGGCTTTTGGTTTGTAACCTTGCTGTTATTGGTATGGCTATTTTTAATTCGCCGTTAATATCTCTATTTTTAATTAGACGCTAATAGGGCTAATTAGCTTTTCGGCCGAAATGGTTTTATTACTTGCTCGTTGCAGGTTAAATAGGGCCCATCCATTAAATCAATGCAATAAGGCACCGCAGGGAACACCGCATCTAAGCATTGGCGAATTGCCTTGGGCTTACCCGGTAAGTTAATTATTAAGCAGCTGCCACGTAGGCCCGCCGTTTGCCGTGATAAAATGGCCGTTGGCACATACTTTAATGACTCAGTACGCATTAGCTCGCCAAAACCTGGCATTAGGCGATCACACACCGCTTCGGTAGCTTCTGGGGTAACGTCACGCTTTGATGGCCCAGTGCCACCGGTGGTAACAATTAAACAGCAACCAGACTCATCAGCCAGTTCTATTAGGGTTTGTGCTATTAGCTCACGCTCATCCGGAATAAGCCGATATTCCGCCTGCCATTCACTGGTTAAATAGTCGTTTAAGGTGTCGATAATTGCTTGGCCCGATAAGTCTTGATACTCGCCCGCGCTGGCGCGATCGCTAACCGTTACTATGCCAATTTTAGTACTGTGTGGAGTCATTATTTATCCTGAAAATTAACCACTGGCCATGCCGGCTAAGCTAAGCCAATAGCCATTGCTATCGGTTTTTGAAAGGGCTTGCGGTGCATTACCGTTAAGATTGGCTTTAAATTTCTCTAACCAATCAAAGGTGCCTGTTACTTGTGGGCTTAACCGTACTACATCTACCATGCCCTGCATAGTAGGTAATTGGTTTATAAGGTTATAACAGTAACCAGACTGGGTTTGAATACCATTTAACACAAATACCGAGGTCCCATCTTGGCTAGCTACTTCGCGCCCTTGTGGGTATTTAATGCAGCACAGCTCACATTGATCTTTGGCGCGGTTTTCTGAACGTGCAGTAAAGCAACGGCCGCTCCATGCTAACGGCAAATGGCCAAAGGCAAATACTTCGGTTTCAAAGCAATCGCGAATATCTTGAATAACACTTTGGCTTAATAGCGTATCTAACCAATGTTGCGATAACTCTACCGGCATTACCCAGCGGGTTAAGCCCATGCCAACTAAGCGGCGCAGGCTATGCTGGTTATAACAGTTAATGGCCGCACCTGCGACAAACGGCAAGGCTTTTTCTTGCAACATAGCAATTGCGCCAACGTCATTGGCTTCAACTGAAAACTCACCATTGTCGATATATTTACGCAGCTCGCGCAGCTCATTCGGTGCTTCGTACAAGGTCATCGACGATAAGCACACTTGCTTGCCAGCGTCACGTAACATATGGCCTATGGCCATATAGTCTTCAAATTTTAATTCACGCCGTTTGCTGCATACGGTTTCGCCTAGGTAAACAATATCTACACTGCTATCGGCGGCATCTTGATAAAATTGCTGCATTTGCGCTTTAGGCCAAAAATATTGCACCGGCCCTAATGAGAATTTCATAGCGTTATTTCCATTTTCGATGATAAGCGCCAAGGGTAGTTTGGCTGCCTTCAGATAAACCGGCTAAGGTTTGCTGCCAATGGTTTTGCACCGCGAAATGCTCAGGATCTTTCATTACCGCATCAATGGCGGCGCGCCATACTTGAGTAATTTGCGCGACATAAGCCGGGCTGCGCTGCCGGCCTTCTATTTTTAACGACTTAATGCCCTCGGCGTGTAATTGCGGTAAAATATCTAGGGTATTCAAGCTAGTAGGTTCTTCCAGCGCGTGGTAGGTGTCTTCGCCGACCGTAAAACGGCCTTTGCACAACGTAGGGTAACCTGCAGTTTCATTTGGCGCAAAACGGTCAATTAAAATGCCGTTTAAACGTGATTCTAAATGGCCATCTTGCTCGTCCCAGCGCACAAAAGCAGCGGGCGAACAGGCACCCGCAGTATTGGGTGATTCACCGGTCATATACGAGCTTAAATAACAACGGCCTTCGGCCATAATGCATAAGCTACCAAAGGCAAATACTTCTAAATCGACATCGCAGCTACGGGCCAAAGCGCGCACTTGTTGTAACGATAACACCCGCGGTAGCACCACGCGGCTAACGCCAAACTGGCGATAAAACTCAATAGCAGCGGCATTGGTGGCCGACGCTTGCACCGATAAATGCCGTTCTACATAAGGGTAACGTTCGGCGGCGTAGGCCAATACGGCCATGTCGGCAATAATAAGCACGTCAACACCGGCGGCAACCGCGCTATCTACCGCATGTTGCCAGCGCTGCCAGTTATCGGGGTGGGCAAAAGTATTAATAGCGACATGTATTTTTTTGCCATGCTGGTGCACATAACGCACCGCCTGTTCTAATTTGCCTTGATCAAAATTTAAGCCGGCAAAATGGCGGGCATTAGTATCGTCTTTTAAACCCACATACACCGCGTCGGCACCGTTTTCAATTGCGGCGATTAAGGCTGGCATGCTTCCGGCCGGACATAACAGTTCCATAGTGTTCCTGAGGTTGCTGCCACCTTGCTACCTCTGACAGGTTATAGCGCAGGCGGGGTTAACTGTGGTTTTATTATAGGGTGCTATATCGCCGGAGTAAGCCTATATGATTGATATAAAAAGAGTTAACCATAATTTGGTAGCGGGTATACCCACTTTGATGCAACAACTTAACCGCTATGCACCCAAACCGCTGCAAGCCAGCCTGTTATCCTTGGCGCTGAACAGCTTTTTTCGCCCAGAATGTAAAACCGGCGAGCTGGCATTTTTAACCGGTAAAACGGTAGTAATCGAGGTAAGCGACTATCAGTTAAGCTTTGCCATACAGTTACAAGGCAAGCAGCTTAAGGTTGATATGCAAAGCCCGCAGCAAGATTTGCTAATACGTGCTAGCTCGGCAGATTTCTTGGCAATGATTAACAATAGCGTTGACCCTGATACGCTGTTTTTTCGCCGCCGCTTATTAATGCTAGGTGACACCGAGTTGGGTTTGTATTGCAAAAACTTGCTAGATAGCATTGGTATTGCCCGTTTGCCAAAACCATTACCCGCTTGTTTAAATTGGCTGGTGCAACAACAACGCGAAGTAGTTACAGCTGCGGCAGATCAAAGTTTAGCACCACGGGCACCGCTATAATAACGGCGCTTAATAGCCAAGCGTACTAAATAACAGAGGTAAATATGAGCGCAATACAGTGGGATGCAAAGTTAATCAGTAAGTACAATATTAATGGCCCACGTTACACCTCGTACCCTACTGCGCTGGCATTAAGCACCGAGTTTGACCGCACATTAATTACTCGCGCCATTGGCGAAAGCGCCGACGAGCTAAGCCTATATATCCATATCCCGTTTTGCCAAAAGCTATGCTACTACTGTGGCTGCAATAAAGTTATTACTCGCCACCAAGACAAAGCTGATACCTATTTAACGGCACTGGCACAAGAAATGGCCTTATATGCGCCCTTATTAGTTAATAAGCGCATTAACCAATTGCATTTAGGTGGTGGCACGCCAACCTTTTTAACTGAAGTGCAGCTTAGCCAATTAATGGCGTTGTTGCATAAACACTTTAGTATTAACGCTGATGCTGAAATTAGTATTGAAATTGACCCGCGCACCTGTAGCGATGCCAAGTTGGGGCACTTACGTTATTTAGGCTTTAACCGCGTTAGT
Organism: Rheinheimera metallidurans; assembly: GCF_036983985.1. NCBI lineage: Bacteria > Pseudomonadati > Pseudomonadota > Gammaproteobacteria > Chromatiales > Chromatiaceae > Rheinheimera > Rheinheimera metallidurans. The sequence continues at coordinate 501,967 of NZ_JALAHQ010000002.1, read as the reverse complement.
TTTGGTGTGCAAGATTTAGATGAAAAAGTACAAATTGCGATTAATCGGGTACAAGACACCGATTTAATTCGCCATCAAGTACAACTATGTCGCCAGCTAGGCTTTAGCTCAATTAACTTAGATTTAATTTACGGCTTGCCATTTCAACATCCGGAAAGTTTTCAGCAAACCTTAGATGAAATTGTGCGCTTAAGCCCAGATCGTATCTCGCTATTTAGCTATGCGCACTTGCCAGAGCGTTTCCCAGCCCAGCGCAAACTCGACAACGACAGCTTACCCACGCCCGATATTAAGCTGCAGTTGCAAAGCATGGGCATTGCTGCCTTTGTTGATGCCGGTTATCAGTTTATCGGCATGGACCACTTTGCCAAACCTTCTGACGCCTTAGCCAAGGCGCAACAAGCCGGTAAGTTACAACGTAATTTTCAGGGCTACACCACCGCCGGACAAGACGCACTAATTGGTTTGGGTGTATCCAGCATTAGCCAAGTAAAAGGCGTGTTGTGGCAAAATACCAAAGAGCTACCAGAATATTACAAAGCGATAGAGCAGGGCGATATACCTATAGATCGCGGCTTTAGTTTAAATGCCGACGATAAGCTACGAGCAGCACTAATTAGCCAGCTAATTTGTCACTTTAAGCTAGATACCGCTGCTTTTAGCCAGCAATGGCAGCTAGCCGATTTTTGGCAATACTTTGCTGATGCCTTAATACGCTTGCAACCCTTTATTGAAGATGGCTTAGTTGAAGTACATACCCAAGGTATTAAAGTAAGTGACACAGGGCGCTTATGGGTACGCAGCATTTGCGCCTGCTTCGACGCATATTTAAGCCAAGGCCAGCAGCGCTATTCAAAAGTAGTGTAAATTAAAACCCGCCAATAGTTGAATCACCGCTTTTATCAAAAGCGGTGATTCAATATTTTATTTTATCGCTAAGAGCTGTAATTACATACATACGCTTATAAATGCGTAATTAGCGTTGTTAGACCGACATTTCCGTATTTGCCACCACATAAAATTCAGTTGTTCCTATAACCTATTGTGCCCAATATAAAATCATTGTAATGTCGTCAACACTAAATTTACAAAAACGGAAAATTCCGTGTTTAAATACGGATGTTTCCGCCCAATAAGCGTTATAAACCACAAGGAGAGTTCATTTGAATATTAATGCTACGCTGCTCGGCGAGATCATGATTGTATTCATATTGGTTGTCGGTGCATTAAGCTATTACCTCGGTCGTCGTAAAACACAAACGCCGATTTTGGCTTGTTTGCTCGGTGTGGTGCTTTCAATCATTCCACCGTTTGCACTGGTTTATCTTGTGGTTCTGGTACTTAAAAAAGATGTAAGTTCAGCATCGGCTGCAGTAAGTGAGTAATATGGTTTATAACAAGCAAAGGCAGGCGACGCGTACCGCGCGCTTGTTTTGGGCGTTAGAGAAGTGGGGTATATTATGTTCATCGAAAGAAAAGAGTTAGCAGCATCAGCAGTTGGTGTTCATGCCAAAAATGTACTTTTTGCCCTTTATGCAGACATTTAAAACCGAAATACCTACATTATTTTTATCACGTAAGGCCGTATCATTAATTGGCGTCTTAGGGGGTGTCCTATTTGCTGTTGGTTTTCTTGGTGCACGTATTTTCTAATAAGGCCAGCAGCACGGCAGCTTTATACATTCAGGAGTGTTAAATTTGAGTTCTGTAAAGCCACCCAAAAGCATTTTCTTCGCTGCGTTATGGATGTCGCTGTCAGTTTTGGTTGCTTTCGCAAGCTATGTGGCACTTTTTGACAAAGCTCCGTTTGCCATGTTTGGGCTATTAGCGCTGTCAATTTTGCTTTTTGTAGTGGGGCTGCAGCGCACTGAGCGCTTTTCCGTAGATCAGGATATTTTTAATAATCGGATTCGTATTCTAGGTTTTGCATCAGCTTTGTGCGGCATAGGTACTATTTTTTATGCCGCATCCTTATAAATGTATAACAAACGCCATCAAAAACGCGCCCGTTGGGCGCTCGACTCGCAACAAGTTGCTCGCGTTTGTGGCGGGCGTTAGCAGGTTTTCGGGTTTTAATGGCTTTAGTTTATCGTTTTGTTGCGGCATTGCTCGCGTTTCGTTTTCTATAGCGGCAAAACCAAGCGATTAACGTGCGCTAGTTTGTTGGTTTGGTGCAATCTTTGTTGGCACAGCGGCGTTGTTCTTTGTGGCTTCGCGTTACATATTTTTAAGTTCCAGTTGGCGCGCTGTTTCGCAGTTAACTGGCTTAGTTTTAATTAAAAGCAGTCTGCCGTTGTTTAGGTTTGCTAGTGCGGCAAGCCGCGCAAGTTTGGCGTAGGCTGCTAACAAACAAAGGCACGGCGACGCGTACCGCGCGCTTGCTTTGGGCGTTAGCTTAAGAAGGTAATGCATCATGTCTCGTTGGGATGAACTAGATCGAATGCAAGAGAGAGTTGAAGAAGGCCGGAGGAGAATCCAAGAGAACAACGCTCAAAGGCTAGCGCCGACAGAGTCTGAAGTGTCAGAATGGCAAGCAGTTCAAGAAAGGATTCTGGAGGAAGTTCGGAAAGGTGCGACATCTGCTGAAATATGGAAATTAAACAATGGCTGGATCGAAGTGCGTGGGGGGCGACAGTTTCACCTAAAGGAGAGCATGCCCGAAATTAATGATGATCGCATAAGAAAATATTTACAATCACATGGCGTATCAGTCGAATCTGATGATGTAAGGTCTATAAGAAGAGAAATTTTTTCTTTATCTGCAAAGCAGGCAAAACAGAAGCTGAAATCCTTAATTTTAAATTTTAGGAAAACGGGTACACTTGATCTGTCTGTCGTGAGGGATTAAGTGCTAACAAGTAAAGACTCCGTACATTAAATTTCCAGCCCTTTTAAAGTTTGACATGATCTAAAGGTATCGTTAATGCGTGATAAATTGATAATTAGTGTCATCGTCATCTATTTCATTGGCTTTTTTCTGGCTCACAAAGCAGTTAGAGATTCTTGCACTCATGGCAATTGCACACACGGCTGGAACAGTAAATATAACAAGACAGAAAAGAATCTTGCGAGTCTTTGGATAATTGGGTCCCCTATTGGTTCTTATTTTTTTTTCACAAAAGTTATGCCTCCTCCAATAAGAAAGCGTAAAGAATTTTTTTATGCACCTAAAAGAGAGGAAGGACGGAGTGCTAGTGATGGAAATTATTCCCATGATATACAGTTAGATACGCCAGCGTGTCCGAAGTGTGGATCAGAAATGATAGTTAGAAAAGCCAAAACGGGGCGTTATGCTGGGCAGCAGTTCTTTGGTTGTTCAAGATATCCACAGTGCAAGGGGATAGTAAATATTGTCAGCTAACAATACGCATCACTCGCTCCCTGCGGTCGCTGGGACGTCAACCCGCTGCGCGGCTTGCCGCCCGTGTGCTTTGCGTTATCTGAACTAGGAGGTTGTGGTGCAAGGAATATGTCGGCTTTGCCATTCCGAATCGGTGTTAAAAGAAAGCCATTTCATTCCGAAGTTCATTGGTAAGTGGGTAAAAAGAACCGGCATTACTGGCTACATTCGGGAAAGTAACGAAGTTCATAAGCGAGCTCAGGATATCGCGAAGGAGTACTGGCTTTGTGGAAACTGTGAAGCGCTGTTTTCTGAGTGGGAGCGAGAGTTTGCAAACAAGGTTTTTTACCCATTCGCAGATAAAGGTGAATCAGTAGCAAATTATGGCGAATGGATGTCAAGACTATGCGCTTCGTTGTCTTGGCGGACTCTTACATATATTCGCAGTAAAAATGAAGCCGAACAAAAATCAGACGAATACAACAAATCTCTAGATGATGCTGAGCGACATTTAGAAAAGTTTCTCTTGGGTGAAGAATCAAATCTCAATCAATACGAGCAGCATGTATTTCCTCTAGAACGAATTGAATCAACAACAGAATCAGGGTTGCCACCAAATATCAATAGGTATTTTTTGCGTACAATGGCAATGGATATTGTTGGAAATTCGACAGATTTATACATATACACAAAACTCCCCTGTTTCATTATTTTGGGTGTGGTTAAAGCAAAAGATCTGAGAAAAATTAGATCTAGCAGAATAGCCATTAAACACGGAATTATTAGCCCCAGAGAATATTGGTGGCCTGATGGTTTCGTCAATTACATTGTTGAGAAGGCTCAGGCAGTTTCAGATGCATACGACAAAATACCGGAAAAGCATAAAGCTAGCTTTGACGAGTACATAAGAAAAAATCCGGATAAAGCGGCAAGTTCAAAGTTATTTGAGGCGTTCACACATGATCACGACCAATTTGGCAAAAAAGTATTCAGATAACAAAGCGCTGCTAGGGACAAACCTACGCTACGCTTCGGTTTTCCCAAGAGCGCGGCGTTATGTTTCGTCAGCAATAAACACCCGAGTATATTTGTGAGATATTTTAATGATTGAAGTCTTAATTTTGGCAGTAGCACTGAGCATGGACGCATTTGCGGTTTCTATAGGGCTTGGATCAAAGCGTGTCAAGAAGACAAAGTCGCTAGCTATAATTGCTGCAATATATTTCGGGTTATTCCAAGCGCTAATGCCATTTATAGGCTACTTTGGTGGAAAAGGTGTGCTCGGCTGGGTTGAGAATTATGCACATTGGATTGCATTCTTCCTTCTTATAACAGTTGGAGGAAAAATGATTTATGAAGCCATTAGCGAGGGTGTTGAAGAAGATATTGCACAAATCACTCATAAAGTGATGCTTATTTTAGCTATTGCTACGAGTATAGATGCAATGGCTGCTGGGTTTACATTAAATCTACTCGAAGTCAACCCGATAGTTGCTTGCGGAATCATTGGTGTTACGACATTTATATTCAGCTTGGTTGGTGTGTTTATTGGTGCTAGAAGTGGGACATGGCTAGAAAGCAAGGCAGAGCTTTTGGGCGGTATAATACTCATTATAATTGGGTTGAAATTTCTGGTATTTTGAGACTCTGCAGTGAAGCCAAAAACACATAACAATCGCAGTCACAGCGACGGCTTTTTCGTTGCGGCTTCGCCTCCACTACAAAGCCGCGCGTGCTGCGGGCGTTAGCAGGTTTTCGGGTGTTAACGGTTTTAGTTTGTCGTTTTATTTTGGCTTTGCTCGTGTTTCGTTTTCTATAGCAGCAAAACCAAGCCATTAAAGTTCGCCAGTTTGTGAGTTTGGTGCAATCTTTGTTGGCACAGCGGCGTTGCTCTTTGTGGCTTCGCTTAAACAGTTTTACAAGTTCCGGTTAGTGCGTTGTTTCGCAGTTAACTGGTTTAGTTTTAATTAAAAGCAGTCTGCCGTTGTTTAGGTTTGCCAGTGCGGCAAGCCGCGCAAGTTTGGTGTAGGCTGCTAACAAACAAAGGCACGGCGACGCGTACCGCGCGCTTGCTTTGGGCGTTATGTTCTTTAGTTGGAGTACCGATGATCAGCCTTCCAGACACCGTTTTTATAGCTTTTGGCGTTATGGCCGCCGCAATAATTGCAGGTGTATTTTCGTATATAAATTTAATTTCATTAAAAGAATCGAAAGTGTCAGAGTTTCGGCAAAGCTGGATAAATGATCTTCGCAAGGAAATAGCTGAATACACTTCATCAGTTAGGACGCTGATAGAAAAGTTGAGGCATGAGAATCATGGCCAATTTATTTCAAAGCAAGCGTTCATGGCAAAAAAGAACAGCCATATTGAGTTATATAATGACATTTTGAATTCAAAAAATAGTATCCTCTTACGAATTAATGACAAAGAGAAAGAACAAAAAATAAAAGACATAAACGATCGTTTCCTCTCTCTTGTTGAGGAAGTTCACAATGATTTTGAATCCGCAGAGCTCGGCGATGCTGAAGAAAAAATCGGATCCCTTATAAATCAATCCAGAGAGCTTCTGAAATATGAGTGGGATCGAGCAAGAGATGGGGAAAAAGGTTATAGAACCGCAAAAAAGACCGCTCTAGCTACAGTCGGCTTATCTATAATTTTTCTCGTAGTCGTTGCCGTACTAAAAATAACTCCCGCTAAGCCAGAGGCCCCCGAGGCAATTCCAGTGAAAGAATCATTGGAAAAAGCAGAGCCAACCGGTAACCAAGAACATAACAATTCGTTGAAGTCGCCTGCTCCGCAGGCTGGGACGTCCGGCCAGCCGGCCGCCCCTTAACTAAAGCGTTAGCAGGTTTTCGGGTGTTAACGGTTTTAGTTTGTAGTTTTATTTTGGCATTGCTCACGTTTGGTTTTCTTAGCGGCAGCGCCAAAAGTTAACGTGCGCCAGTTTGTTGGTTTGGTGCAATCTTTGTTGGCACAATGGCGTTGTTCTTTGAGGCTTCGTTTAAACAGTTTTACAAGTTCCGGTTGGCGCGCTGTTTCGCAGTTGACTGGTTTAGTTTTAATTAAAAGCAGCCGTGACGCTATTCAAGTTTGCCAGTGCGGCAAGCCGCGCAAGTTCGGCGTAGGCTGCTAACAAACAAAGGCACGGCGACGCGTACCGCGCGCTTGCTTTGGGCGTTAACTGCGTAGGGAAGATATGAGCATCGAATACAAGATCAATGAGCCAACAACTACAGATCAGTTTGTGGCACTGCTGAAAGCATCGACTCTGGGAGAGCGCCGTCCGATTGACGATTGGGAATGCATGGAAGGTATGATTTCAAACAGTAATCTCGTCGTGAGTGCTTGGCACAATGACCAGCTTGTCGGCATCGCTCGAAGCGTTACTGATTTCCACTATGCCTGTTATCTATCTGATTTAGCTGTAAGTTTAAAACATCAAAAATCTGGAATTGGTAAACGGCTACAAGCCCTGACTCAAGAGCAGCTTGGCCCCAAATGTAAACTTATACTTATTGCCGCTCCATCGGCCAATCAGTATTACGAGCATATTGGCTTTAACCACAATCCACGTTGTTGGGTGCTTGAGCGTGATTCGAGCATCAGCAGTTAACAAGTGCAGGCAAGGGACGCTCCTTACGTCGCGCCCCTGCTGCAAGCGTTATAAACCAAATTCTAATTCGGAGTAGCCATGACGATAGTTGAGCTTGTCGAAGAAGTTTCGAATTGCAATTATAGAAAGCAAGGCGGCGAAGTAACTGAAAGCGAAATATGCCAATTTTGGCTCATAACACAAAAACTATCTGAAAATATTCCTGATTTTGCGGCTAAGTTGTACCCAAAGGATACAGGAAGAAATGGCAATATCAATTCGCCTTACACGCTCATAACTTGTTTAAGTCAAATTGCACCTGTTTATAAAGTGGAGCGAGTAGACGAGAAAATGATGAAAGAGAGACCTAGAACAAGGTCTGGCGTCTTAGTCCGTTTTCCTGTCACCAAAGGCACCGAGTACGAAAACGCATTCACTGCAATAAGTAAATTAAATGAACCAACATCTTTAGAGTTTATAGATTTGAATGGTAAACGAGTAATGCAGGTGTGGTTTGATTTATAACAAACAAATATTATCGCCAGCAAAAAGCGCTGGCTGCGACGTCAACCCGCTGCGCGGCTTTCCGCGCTAAATTTGGGCGTTAGCAGTCAACCAAGCATCGAGGAGCACTGAGCCAGTGAATATATCGACAAGAGGGGGTATCGTGAATTTGATATACAATATGGGAGCGAAATATTTAGTTTTGATTATTTTGCTTTTTGTATCCACAAGCGCTAATGCGACAACCTTAACCTGTGGCTTAAAAAAAGTAACAGTGCAAGGAAATCAAATAACTAAAATCGAGCATGAAGACGGAACAGTTCATACAGGTTCCTCGGTTTCAAAAAACTGGATATATGATGGAACGTCAATCAAGCATCGGCTTTTAGATAAATCAATTTCCTGTGGGAATAAGCCAAAAAGCCGTGGTGAAATAATTGATGAGCTTTCAGGAAAATTCACCGAAAAACCAAGTTTGTACGGAATGAATCAGCAAGAAGCGGAACAAATGAAAGCCTATACCACCAATCTGATGAAAACAGATAGTGCTTGCCACCTTTTAGTTGATGCCGCCAAATCAACATCACGAAAAGGAATGTTTTATGTTGATTGTAATGACAAATCATCGAATACAAAGCGTTATTGGGTTTCTGAGAATGAGCTAAAACAAGGCATAGCCAAAAAAGCCACCGCTCCTATATCCGAAAGTCTTGCTAAAGAAATCTGTAGTCAAGAATTGAAAAAACGGACTAACAATCCCAGCACTTACGACCCCTCGCTAATTTTAGGTGCGTCTAATCGAGCAATCGAAAGAACTGGTAGAAATGTCGTGGAGATTGAATTTAAAGCGTCGAATGCGTTCGGAGTAGAGGGTAAGTATATAGGCCGCTGCATTCTCGAAGGAGGTGCGCCGATTGAGGTTACCATTCGAGATCGGTAAGAATACAAAAACTGCTAACAAGGCCAGCCAGAGGGACTGCCAAACTGCTGCGCGTTTTGTCTGCCCCTGCTGGCGGCGTTAGCATTCTCCTATTAAGAGGATCGTGATGAACACTAAACCTCAAATATTATTTTTGTCTCATGGCGGCGGGCCGATGCCACTTCTAGGTGATGTTGGGCATAAAGAAATGATTGATTGCTTGCAAAAAATCTCATCTATTTTGCGTAAGCCATCAGCCATTTTAGTGGTAAGTGCGCACTGGGAAGAAAAAATCCCAACCATTACTTCGGGCGCCAACCCTTCCCTTATTTACGATTACTATGGATTTCCAGAAAAGTCTTATAGTATTACCTATCCTTGTCAGGGAGAGCCATCACTGGCGGAGCAGACCTATAAGCGGCTGGAGCATTCAGGTATTTCCGCAAAACTTGATGAGCAGCGCGGTTTTGACCACGGTCTATTTATTCCTCTGAAAATCATGTACCCGGAGGCAGATATTCCGTGCATTCAGCTCTCTCTTGTCGATAATCTCAGTCCAGCAGCTCATATCGGGATAGGGCGAGCAATCCAAGACTTGGAGTATGAAAATTTACTTATAATTGGTTCTGGTTTCTCCTTTCATAATATGAAAGCATTTTTTTCATCTGAAACCAGTGAATCAAAAACTTTAAATGAATCTTTTGAAGCGTGGCTGCTAGAGACTTGCACTAACAGTAGTATTACTGAAGAAGAAAGAGAACAAAGATTTATCCAATGGGAAAAAGCCCCCGGTGCTCGTTACTGTCACCCAAGAGAAGAGCATTTATTGCCGTTGCACGTTTGCTATGGAATAGCTAATAGTGTTTGCACTAAGTCGTTTGAGCTAAAGATTCTAAATAAAAAATCGAGCATGTACATCTGGTCATAAAATGCTAACAAACGCGTCAATTAGGACGCTCGCAAGCTCTCGCCTATTACCCGGGCGTTATAAACCACAAGGAGAGTTCATTTGAATATTAATGCTACGCTGCTCGGCGAGATCATGATTGTATTCATATTGGTTGTCGGTGCATTAAGCTATTACCTCGGTCGTCGTAAAACACAAACGCCGATTTTGGCTTGTTTGCTCGGTGTGGTGCTTTCAATCATTCCACCGTTTGCACTGGTTTATCTTGTGGTTCTGGTACTTAAAAAAGATGTAAGTTCAGCATCGGCTGCAGTAAGTGAGTAATATGGTTTATAACAAGCAAAGGCAGGCGACGCGTACCGCGCGCTTGTTTTGGGCGTTAGGCATTCACGGAGGAAAGATGCATTCTGTTAGTAATAAGTATCTTCTGGCTGCGGCGATATGTTGTTTCGCTGCTGCACTTGCTCATCTCGGCTGTATTGTATTCGGGGGCGATTGGTATCGTTTCTTTGGTGCAGGCGAACAGATGGCTCGGATGGCAGAGCAAGGGCTTTGGTATCCGACAATTGTAACCTCTGTCATTGTCATGGTGCTTTTGGTTTGGGCGCTTTACGGCCTGTCGGGCGCGGGCGTAATTAAACGTTTACCTCTAACAAAATTGGCCCTAATCCTGATTGCCAGTATATTTTTAATTCGTGGCGTTTCATTCGTCGGGTTAATGCCAATGTTCCCAGAAAACAGTCTGACATTTTGGTTAATTAGTTCTGGTATATGTTTGTTTATTGGCGGCCTGTTTGCTCTAGGTTCTTGGCAGCAGTGGTCAGTTTTAGGTGTAAAAAATGCCTAACAATACGCATCACGCGCAGCCTTCGGCTGCTGGGACGTCAAACGCTAACACGTTTTTCCGCCCGTGTGCTTTGCGTTATATTTTTATCAAAGGGTTGAGTATGGGTTACTGGTATTTAGCAATAGCTGTTGGTGCTGAAGTGATAGCAACATTAGCACTGAAAGCGTCAAATGGTTTTTCTCATTCAACTTCTAGCACTATTTGTGTTACTGGTTATGCCGTTGCATTTTACTTCCTATCTTTAGTTCTTAAAACTGTTCCCATAGGTATTGCGTATGCGATATGGGCTGGGATGGGGATTGTCTTAATTGCATCAATAAGTGCGGTGTTGTATAAACAAATACCTGACTTTCCTGCAATTATAGGTATGTTATTAATATTGGCAGGTGTTGTTGTTATTAATGTGTTTTCAAAGACTGTGAGCCATTAAAAATATAACAAGAAATTCAACAGGACTAAAAACAGTGGGCTGTCCGCTTCGCTACCATTTTAGCCCACAATTTTTAGCCCGTTAATTGGGCGTTAGGTACACAAGGAGGTTAGGTGAATTTAAATCAAGTTACATTACCTGTTAATGATATGGAAATGTCTACTAAGTTCTATCGTGATTTAGGCTTTACTCAAATAGTAGATACACCACATTATGCTCGCTTCGAATGTCCTGAAGGTGATTCAACTTTTTCACTCTCATTAGAAAATTCAAAGATTCTATGTGGCACAGTGATTTACTTTGAGCATGAACAATTAGATGATTGGGTTAATGAATTAAAAGTTAAAGGCTTTAACTTTGACCAAGAACCTATTGATCAAAGTTACCTGTGGCGAGAGGCAATATTACATGATCCTTCTGGTCATAAAATAAAACTCTATTGGGCAGGAGTAAATCGAATTAATCCACCATGGCGTGTCGAAAGGCGTACCTAACAAGAAAATCAACAAGGACACGTAACAGTTGGCTACGTTTCGCTTCGCTACACAATTATAGCCAACCATTACTTAGCCTGTTATTTAGGCGTTATACGCTAGATCGGCTTTGATGAATATCGAAAAAAGGATTGGAAATGGATGTTGATAACTTGAAGCAAGCTAATCCTCTGGGTCTTGAGCCGAAAAGGGAAAAATCAGGGAGTGATACTTTCCGGAAGTATAATTATCAATATCATTGGGCGTTCTGCCGAATCTTGGATGAACATGAGTGTGGCAATGATTTTGCTCTTTTTATTGAAGAGCATGAAGATGTTACTATTGCCAACTCTCTTGACGTTACCAAAACAACATTTGAACTGAATCAGGTTAAAGAAACATCCAAGAAACATACAGTTCATAGTCTGACTAGCGTGTCTAAAGGTGAATCGCAGTCCTTAATTGAGAAGCTAGCAAAAAGTTGTTGTGATAAGTCATATTCTCAAAAAATATCTAAGGTCAATTTTGTTTCAACTGGAGGTTACAGCTTCAACACCCATAAAAAAGGATATAGTTTTGAAGTAATTGACTCTGGCGAACTGAATGCTGAGGAAGTAAAGAAAGTAGAAGATGCTATATCTAAAATAATTGGAGCCGCAGATTTTCTTCCGAAGTTAGCTTTTGTTATACCATATTTACCTGAAAGAGGTTTTGATCTTGTTGTCGAAGGTAAAATAAGCTCGTTAATAAGCAAGATTGCTCCAGGCTTAAAATATGATGCTAATTCTATATATGAGTGTGTAATAAGAGATCTTAATAGAAAAGGAGAGAATAGCTTTGACTATAAAAACTGGAATGATGCACTCAAAAGAAAAGCTATAACAAGCGCGCAATTGTCTGATGTTATCGGGCAGCATATTAGCCGTAAGCCAGATGAAAATATAGTTTCTGAAATGATTCAAATCCTTAACGATGAGTATTCATTGAATTCTCTATCTAGAAGGAAAATTGTCAATGGATTTAATCGATACTATACGAAAAAAATATCAAGTAGAGAGTTAATCGTAAAAGAAGTTTCAAGCGATATCATCAGATGCATCGAAAAACTGGCTGAAAAGCATTCAAATGCGAACGACCTAGAGTCAGCCGTGAAAGCAGAACTAAATGAAAAAACATTGTCATTTTTTCAAACCCAAGAAGATATAACAGGTGCTTTCTTATATGAGCTATTAGAGGGTGTTGAAATATGAGTGATGTTAAATTTGATTATAAAAAATTAATAAGAAGTCTAAGGGAAAGCTCTGATGAAAGAAATGTACTTCAATCGACTAACAATCTTAAGCAAGACAGCCAAGAAAGCAGCCCAGTTCGACTTCTCAAAGAGCTACAACTTAATACTATCAAAGCAAAAAAATAGCGTAGGTAAGTCTTCATTAGTTAAAAATATATTTTGGTGCTTTGGTTGTGAGCCTCAGTTTGATGACAGCTGGAAATCGCTAGACTGTCGTGTGATTTTGGATTTTGACGTAAAAGGTAAGCCGTACCAAATTGCCAGACATGGAAACCGCTTTATTCTTAAGAGCCCAGAAGGAAAGCATAAAGTGTTCACTGCAACAGGTGGTGATTTCTCAGTAGAGATTATGGCCTTGTTTGAGTTTGACGCTTTACTAGCCGTGCGAGATAAAGATGAAGTAGTTACACCTCCACCAGCCTACTATTTCTTACCATTTTATATAGACCAAAAGCAGAGTTGGGCGAATGCTTGGTCCAGCTTCAATAATCTTGCTCAGTTCTCAAGCTGGAAGAAGACCATAATTCCCTATCATACCGGAATGATTGGAAAGGATTATTTCGACAAAACAAAAGAAATATGCTCAAAAAAAGTTGAGATGGCCGAAACTACGAAAGAAATAGACCGTTTTGACACTGCAATTTCAGTAGTAAGTGAGTTCTCAGCTAATAGCGGCATAGTTATAGATGAAGTCGAGCTAGATGAAATAGAGGAAGAAATAAGCATCGACATCATGGATTTGCACTTTCAACAAGAAATTCTTTTTGAGGAGCTGGCAAACCTGCGGGCTGAGAAGGCTCACATAGAATCACAAATTGTCATTGCGAGACAGTCGTTTGAGGGTGCAGTTGCGGATTATGAGTTTGCCGAATGCCTTGATGAAGATATCGAATGCCCAACATGCGGAGTGGTTCATGATAATTCTATAGTGAACAGGTTCTCGTTGTTTCAAGATAGAAACCAAGCTAAAGAGATTATTGAGAGATTTCAATCCGATTTAGTGCGCTTAGAAAATGATATATTAACAAAAGACTCTGCCTTTAAGTCGTTAAGAGAGAAGATAAACCAATTAGATGAGAAGTACTCATCAGATCAGTACAGTAATCAATCATTAACTTCTGTTCTTGATGCGATCTCATCCAAATCAGTAAGAAAGAAGGTTGAGGCTAACCGTAGTTTAAAAATCGAATCGTTACATAATCTACATAAAGAAGAAAAGTTGTTGGTTAAAGAACGAACAGCTGGATCGAAGAATAGTAGGGAGCTGGTTAAGAAGGCTTTTCAGGAGTACTTCCCACGATATCTATCGAAGCTAAAGACATTTGGCGTTAACACAAACTCAATTAAGTCCCCAGAGAATCACACAAAAGTTGCAGAAAGTGGTGGTGCTGCAGAATCAACGAGAGCAATGCTTGCTTATTACATTAGCGTGTACAACCTTATTTATAAGTATGGCAATCACGTTCTAAGTCCGCTTGTGATTGATACTCCAAACCAACATGAACAAGCCGAAAAGCATTATGAGAGTATTGTGTCGTTTCTAATTGATGAATTACCAGAGCATTCACAACTATTTGTTTGTGGTATGGATTCTAATAAGTTGGAGCGTTTAAAGGCTAAGGGAAAAGCAATATATTTAGAAGTAGAACATTCTTTACTTAAAAGTGATGAATTTGAAAAAATAGATTTTGAATACTCGGGACTATTTGAGTTAGAAGATAGTGGCGTATAACAAGTTGCTGCACTCGGAAAAAATTACTCGCTGCGCTCCTGCTTTTCCGGTGAGCAAGGCGTTAGGCAAAACAAGGAGTAAGTAGATGGATCAAATCAAAAATCGAGTAATTGCCGTCATTTTAGGTGTTGCACTAGCTTATGCGTCAATTGCTATTGCAGGCATTGGTGCCGCAGTAGCAATACCGGCTGACATTTTAAAACCGGTTGCACAAGTATCAAGCCTCCTTGCGGTTACGCTGGTCGACTTATTCACTATCGCAGTGCCGTTGGCGGCAGCATTTTTAGTGGTGGCAATCGCCGGTAAGCTGGTAATCAGCAAACCAGATTTCACTTTTTACGCTTTGTTGCTCGCGCCTTTAGTACTCTTACAACTGTATTTTGTTGCGCAATCACAGCCTCAAATGCTCAATACAATCGTTACAACGCTGCCACGCTATTTGTTATTGGCTGTGTGTTTTTATTTTTTAGTCCGCAGCACGCATCGGGCAAATGCCTAACAAGGCCAGTCAGCAACGGCCACTGCGTGCCCTGGACCTCAAACCCGCTGCGCGGTTTTTCGGCCGCTGCTGGCTGCGTTAGCCTGCTTTTCACCTTCAGGCTAATAGCTTTTACTTACTAAAGGTGAGCTTAGCTATAAGGGAATATTATGATTACATTAAGATTTATTATGGTTGTTGCTTTAATGTATGTTTCAAGGCTAATGCAACTGATAATTACGAAGTTATAGTTTGTGATAATTGCAATGAATATCAGAAAGAATTAAAGGTGGTTAATGAAAGCAACACAGTAAATGGGACTGTAATCGTTGTCGATTTCATTAATAGAAGTATTATTGCCATTGGAAAACAGTATAATTATGAACCTGGATATAGTCATTTTAATACCTGGTATACTGCTGTTCCTATGGATTATGAGTTTTCATTCAATGAATATCTTCAGGTGCAAGATCGCATAAATAGCATGTTTGCAGTCCAGAAGTCTTGGAGCGCTATCCCGAGACAGCTATCAGTAAATGGTACTGTGAATGCTGTAGCAACTGTTCAGGGACTACCTTACCCAATCCCGCCTCAGTTATGCACGCATTTTTGTGTTGATACAAGTTCAGTAAATAAAATAATGGACAATCTAGATGCAATAAGGCTTATAGGTCTTGAGTTGAATAAGGCTTTAATAACTTCACGTACTATGCGCTATGAATTGGTTATTAAAAAACTTCTAGCTTTGAAACCATTAATTGTTACTGTCAAATTTTCTGACGATACAGTGATAGATCTACGTTACGAATCTATATCTTTTACTCTCCCATGGTCAATATTGCCGGACACAGCTTTAGATGCGAACGGCAAACCTATAGTCCCCCCCTCTAATGCTGTTCATAGTTTTAATGGTGGCTATGGTAATGGAAATTATTCTTCATCGTTGCCTGGGTTGAATATTGTTCAGTTTCGCAGAACTGGATTTACAAATAGTGGGGCAGGATGGAAGTCTCAGTTGATTTGTTTTATATCGGTCTATTAATTTTTAATGTGATGGATTTTAAATTGAGGCTTTTGTATGGCAATTCTTAAAAATAGTTTATTTACTTTTTTTCTTGGCTTTCTCTTGGCAGGGCTTGTATCAGTATGGATGGTAAGAAATTTATTTGGTTCTTTTTCAATGGATATTATTAATGATGCTGTATATAAATATGAAATGGCTGTGCAGCAAAGTGACAGAGAAGAAATTATCAAAAGGCTTAATGCTTCAATCTCTTGCGCTATTAATGGCTATGAGGAATATGTTAGTTTAGGTATTAGTACTCGGATGGATAGCCACCATTACAGCTATTCTTTAGAGAAAGCTTATGCTTTACGTGATGAACCGTGTGAATACCCCCTCATCGTGAAGTCTGATTGATGTTCTGTTGAGATTAATTCGCTAACAATCAAAGGCAGCCGACACCTGTGGTGCGGCTGCTTTGAGCGTTAGCAGGTTTTCGGGTGTTAATGGCTTTAGTTTATCGTTTTGTTGCGGCATTGCTCACGTTTTGTTTTCTTAGCGGCAGCGCCAAAAGTTAACGTGCGCCAGTTTGTTGGTTTGGTGCAATCTTTGTTGGCACAATGGCGTTGTTCTTTGAGGCTTCGTTTAAACAGTTTTACAAGTTCCGGTTAGTGCGTTGTTTCGCAGTTAACTGGTTTAGTTTTAATTAAAGGCAGTCTGCCGTTATTCAAGTTTGCTAGTGCGGCAAGCCGCGCAAGTTCGGCGTAGGCTGCTAACAAACAAAGGCACGGCGACGCGTACCGCGCGCTTGCTTTGGGCGTTAGTTTTATAGGGTTAGTTGATGCAATCTACAATTAAAAAAATATTGTTTAATATTGGTGGCTATTCTTTTTGGATTTTATTGGTTTGCTGGGGTTTTTTATTCCTTATCCTTAAAAGTTGTCAAACGCTCTGTCACCATACCGTTGTAAATGCGGTTTCGTCACCAAATGGTGAGCAAGTAGCAGAAATAAGCATCGGCGATTGCGGTGGGGCGACTACAGACTTTTTTGGTAGTGTTGATGTAAAAAGTAACAATCCGAAACTGCGTGCTGAAAACTTATTTACCTTTGTGGGTCGTCCTGAAGAAACAGGGCTTGAGGTACATTGGGTTAATGACAACGAGCTTGTTATCAGTGTCTCTGATCTTTATAAAGCTCGGACTATAAATCCTAATGGTAGAAAAAGTGCTGATTTAAAAGTAAGTTATCAGTATCGTAAGTTGTAAAAACTAACAAACAAATATTATCGCCAGCAAAAAGCGCCGGCTGCGACGTCAACCCGCTGTGCGCTAAATTTTGGCGTCACATTGCCTTGACCGGACCTGTTAACTGGTGCTATTAATGGTGCCTGTTTTGCTTTGGAGTATGCGTCATGCAAGTGAAATTTTCAGAAGATGTCGTTCCTCTTTCAGATCTAAAAATTAATCCGGGAAAGGTGGTTAACCGAGCTCAGGATACACATCGCCCAATCTTGCTTACGAGCCGAGGTCGTGGCGTAGCTGTTGTTCAAGGGCTTGAGGAGTTTGAGAAAACTGCTGAGGAGCTTCGGTTCGTTAAGGCCGTGGCTAAAGGCCTTATGGATGCCCGTGAGGGCAACACTGTTTCTCTAGCTGATGCGAAGAAAGCACTGGGCATTAACTAAATGGAGCTACGCATTGCACAGTCCGCTCTTGAAGATTTGCAAGCTATTCAAGTGCACTACATCGAAGAGAGTGTGCCGCATATCGGTGATGAATATGTGATAGCCATTCTGAAACACGCTGAAATACTTTTGCGCCACCCTGATGCCGGCCGGATTGTCCCCGAGTTTGGTTCGAACCATATCCGAGAATTAATTCATTCGCCTTTTCGAGTTGTTTACTTGAGGCAAGAGACCGAGATTGTACTTATTCGAGTATGGCGAAGTGAGAGGCAGCTTGAGCTACCCGATAGCCAAATATAACAAACAGCTTGTGCTGAGGTAGATTTGGTTAAGGTGGGGCAGTTTTATATTGCCGGCGACAGCTAACAA
Source organism: Rheinheimera metallidurans (assembly GCF_036983985.1). NCBI lineage: Bacteria > Pseudomonadati > Pseudomonadota > Gammaproteobacteria > Chromatiales > Chromatiaceae > Rheinheimera > Rheinheimera metallidurans. The sequence continues at coordinate 484,395 of NZ_JALAHQ010000002.1, read as the reverse complement.
CTTGGCCCAGATAACTCTGCGATTTTGTGCAAGTTATAGCAGCTCTTCAGCGCTACGAGGTTAATTATGACATCTGTAAAAATCAACTACATCGAATTACCGGCCAGAAATCTTGAAGGTACTAAGCAGTTTTTCTCTGATGCTTTTGGCTGGCAATTTATAGATTATGGCCCTGACTATATTGCCATGCAGAATGCGGGTCTTGATGGCGGCTTTTATAGATCGGAACTGGTTGTTGAAACTGCAAAGGGTAGTGCCTTGGTTGTGCTTTATAGTTCCAACCTTGAAGCTACGCTCGTAAAGGTAAAAGCGGCTGGAGGGAGAATTGTGAAGCAAGTTTTTAGTTTTCCTGGTGGTCGCAGATTTCATTTTAGCGATCCCAGTGGTAACGAATATGCGGTATGGTCGGAGTAATCACTTAGTTTGTGCTGATGTTGCTGTGCGTTGTGTATTCGAAATTGAGGACGACCTCACCTCTCAATTTCGTTAGGGGACGGCCCCACAGCTAATTGCGAGGTGTGGTATGAGTTGGGTAATTTTGTTTGTTGCAGGGCTTTTAGAGATTGGCTGGGCCATTGGCTTAAAGTACACCGATGGTTTTACCAAGCTGTGGCCTACTGTTGGTACAGTGATTTCTCTGGTTGCAAGTTTTCTATTACTAGGTTTGGCGTTGAAAACGCTGCCAGTCGGCACAGCCTATGCGATATGGGTAGGTATTGGTGCTGTAGGTACGGCGCTTCTTGGAATATTATTGTTTGGCGAGTCCACTGACGTACTTAAGCTGGTCAGCTTAGGGCTGATTTGTGCGGGTATTGTTGGCCTTAAATTGGCGCATGCCTAATAAGACGTGCAAGCCTATAGTAAGCCGAGCGGGTGGTTAACTAATATAAGCTCGCTCTTAAATCTGAGACTGTGATAAACAACTTGTGCTTCGTATCTTCAAAGGATTGAAAGCCATAGTGTTGATAGAATTGCTTTGCCCCCTCTTTGGCGTCAACAATAACCACCGGAAAGGCTACGATGTCACTTGCGGCGATTAATTTACGCAGTGCATCAATAAGCAGCCATTCACCAAAGCCCTTACCTTGGTAGCGCTGGTCTACAGCTAAGCGGGCAATAAGGCCGCCAGACGTTGACGATTGGTGCTTTTTTTGTAACTTGTCAGGTAAGGCTTTTAAGTTAATGGGCGTCATGGTTAACGTGTAAAAGCCAATAATGTGCGAATTATCGTTTTTGTCTTCTAAAACAAAAGTTCTGGTGTTGTCTTTCTTGGCTTGCTGACTCGCCATGACTTTTAGATAGTTATTAAGTGTTTCAATGCCACAGTTGAATTGAGTTCTATCGTGTTTAGCTTTGTCTAATAACAGCGTATTCATTATTGAGTTTTGCTGTTGTAACGTTCAGAGGCCGCTTTTAGTTTTGCATTTGGTATTGCAGGGTTGTCTAGCGCGTTCATCAGTAATATGGCGTCTGCTTGGCTAAGAGTTATCGCTTGCTCCCGCTCAATTACTTGTTTTGCTTTTTCGATTGCCGCACTTAAAACAAATGAGTTAATACTAGACATGCCAGCGATGGCAGCCGCTTTAGTAAGTAAATCTTGGGTATCGATATCTACTCTGGCGGTAATGCGGGGTAACGGCGTCGCCATAATATAATCTCCTGTGCTATTAAAGTGTCACATAAGTATTATGGTCTTAACCTGGGTGATAAGCAATGCGCGTGTCACTTTGGCACGCGCAGCAGCAAAACGAGGTAGCTGGTTTAGTGGCGCATTGGCGTGTGCTTTACCATTTACTGGCTAGCTTAGTACAGCGCGACCAGTTCGCCGTTTTTATTAAAGGTTAGAAAATCGGCAATCATGCCGCCTTGAATTTTTTCCATCATCATTTTTAATGGCTGAGCAGCTTCATCGCTGTTGGGTGCAAAACCACCGCGGCCACCTAAAGCGGCAACAAAAGCAATATCCCAGTCAATACCGGTGTGAGTAGATTCTTCAACCAGTACTGAAAAATCTTCGATTTCTTCAGGCAGTTTATCAACGCAAAGTACCGGTGCTAACGTGCCGCCTTGCTGGTTGGCGAACCTTTGCTGCTGCGCTTCGGTATAGCCCCGTGGTAATTCAGCTTTAGCGAATACAAACATTAGGCGCTGCGGCTCAGGCTGCACGCTCGCTTCGCGAATTAAGTCGGCATAAGATTCAATATTCATATTTAAGCCCCAGTAACTATTTTTGTTAGTGTAACAAACCCACTTACTGCTTACATTGACCCCACTAGGGTAGAAGGCTAACCATAAAGAGGTAGCTACCATTATTTGTTAGGCTGCTGGGTATTTTTTACCTAAAATAGTTAGGATATTCACTAAAGGACAAACATAATGGCGCAATTCGTTCGAAACTTGAGCATCAGCCAAAAGCTGATGTTGCTACTTTTTTTGCCAGTAGTGATCGCGCTGTGGTTGTTAGTTAGCCAGTTAACCACCAGTTGGCAGCAGGTAAACTTGGCCCAGCAGGTGAATAGCGCCATTGACACCTCAATTGTAACTGACCAATTGGTAGGTGTACTGCAAGCTGAACGCGGCGCCAGTGGCGTATTTATAGCGAGCAGCGGTACAAAGTTTGCTGAACGAGTGGTGCAATTGCGCCAACAAACGGATTTGCAATTACAGACGTTTTTAGTACTTGAGGTGCCACAGCTACAGCAGGCACAGCAACAGTTACAACAATTATCGGCGCTGCGCAGCCAGGTAGATAAGTTAGCTATTACGGGTGCCTTGTCGGCCGAACGTTATACCGCCTTAATTAGTGCATTAATTAACGTAAACCAAAAGCTAGAAAGCGAGGTAACGCATTTAGGCATGGCGCAACAGCTGGCAACATTAAACCAGTTCACCCAAATGAAAGAACGCGCTGGCCGCGAACGCGCTATTTTAGGTGAAGTATTCAACCGTGGTAGTGCCAACAGTGCATTGCTAGCGCGGGTTAGCAGCAATATGGGCGCTTTTAATGCGTATTACGAGAACTTTACCCGCATGCTTAGCCCAGTGCAGTTAAGCGCTTGGCAACAGCTAAGCCAGCATAATAGTTTTACTGAAGTTACACGCTTGCAGCAACTTACAACTACGTCGCCATTGGAACAAAGCTTACAGGTTGATGGTGGCCAATGGTTTGATTTAGCCACGCTGCGCTTGGCAAAAATGAGCGAGTTTGAACAGCTGTTAAGCCAACATATTGTTGCTGAGGCGATGCAGCTTTATCAGCAAGCACAACGTAAATTATGGCTATTTGCCTTAGCAATAGTGTTAATTGTTAGCCTACTGGCAACGGTAGCCACTATTACTGTGCGCAGTATTGCTGAAGCGGTACACAGTATCGAAACGACGATAATTGCGTTATCGCAGCGTAATTTAACCGTACGTAGTAATTATGCAAGTAAAGATGAGTTTGGCCGTATTGCCCAAAGTACCAACACTATGGCGCAAGAGCTACAGCGCATACTTAATGAAATTGGTGCAGCTACCGCTCAAATTGCCACGGCGGCTGAAGAATCGTCAGCGGTTACCTTACAAACCAGTAAGGGCGTGCAACAGCAGCAGCAAGATACCGAAATGGTAGCTACTGCCATGCATGAAATGAGCGCGACCGTACGAGATGTGGCTAGCAGCACGGCAGAAGCGGCGGAGCTGTCTGAATCGGTGCAGCAAGGCTCAAAAGAAGGCCAAACTAAACTGGAGCAAACGATTAAACTAATTGAGCGCTTATCGGCACAGGTAGGTAGCACGGCTGCGGTAATTGATAATGTTAAACATGACAGTGAAGCCATTGCTTCAGTGCTCGATGTCATTCGCGGCATTGCCGACCAAACCAACTTACTGGCATTAAATGCGGCAATAGAAGCCGCGCGTGCAGGCGAACAAGGCCGTGGTTTTGCTGTAGTGGCTGATGAAGTAAGAACGTTAGCGCAGCGCACGGCGCAATCGACAGGTGATATTCAACGCATGATCGAAGTGTTGCAGCAAGGCGCGATACAAGCCTCTAATGCTATGCGGTTAAGCTTAGATCAGGCGCACGAGGGCAGTGATAAGGTGGCAGAAACCGGCGAAATTCTTGCTAGTGTGTTGTTAGGTATTAACAGTATTAATGACAAAAATATGCAAATAGCCTCTGCTGCCGAGCAGCAAAGCACGGTAGCTGAAGATATTAACCAGAAGATACTGAGCATTAGTGATGTTGCAGCGCAAACTAGCGCCGGTGCTACGCAAATGGCCAGTACTAGCCATGAGTTAGCCGCTTTAGCGGAGCAGTTACAAACCTTAGTTAGCCGCTTTAAGTTAGCTTAATTTAGCCCTTAGGTATTTTGCTAAAATAGGCATAAAAAAACACCGCAAATGTTGCGGTGTTTTTTATTTAATTGACGTTTAACGACGTTGTTGCTGACTAAAGTAGGCGGCTAAATTAGCAACATCTTCTTCGCTCAGTGGTTTAGCCATGGCAATCATAGATGCAACCATAGGCCCGCTGCCTTCACCTTTACGATAAGCATTTAGTTTAGCTTGTAGCTCGTCACTGCTTTGTCCGGCGAGTGTTGGGTACATCTTCGGCATTGGGCTATTACCATCGCGGCCATGACAACCGGCACAGATACCGGCTTTGGCTTGGCCAGCCTCGGCATTGCCTTCAGCTTGTGCTGGTAAAGTAAAAATAAGGGCGAGGGCGGCGAGTCCAGAGAGTAGGAGTTTCATAAGTTTTACCTCTTAGTGGTGCATAAGTTGTGAAATGCGCGCTACGGCCGCTGCAGGGTCTTGGCGTAAACCTTCTTGGCGTGCGGCAATGCGGCCTTCTTGATCAAGCACGGTTAGCACATTACTGTGGTTAAAATTACCGTCATCATTTTTATTGTATCTAATACCAAGCAGGGCTGCGAGCGTACGAATGTCGTTAGCGTCGCCATGTAAAAAATGCCAGTTATCGTCCAGTGCGCCCACGCGCTCTGCGTATTCGGCTAAAGCCTGTGGCTGATCGCGTTCGTGGTCAAAGCTAACAAACACCACGTTAATACCGGCCCTTACATGCACAGGTAAGGCTTCAACCAGTGTTTTAGCATCTAATACCAATAGTGGGCAGGCGGTGCGGCAATTACCGTAAATCATACTGATAATTACTGGCTTGCCTTGAAACTGGCTTAACTGCACTTGCTGCTGGCGTTGGCTTTGCCAGTTGGCGTCAAAGTGATACAGCGAGTCGTCAAAATTAACCGCTGCAGGTTTAAGCGCAGTATGGTGCATAGTGTGCGCGTTATGTTCGTTATGTGTAGCAGCGGCCTGATGTTGGCTATGCGCATCGCGTTGCTGTGCCACAGCGTTGGTGGTTATACCAATTGCTGCCGCTAAACTTACGGCTAATACTAGTTTATTCATTTGTTGCTCCTTACTGAGTAAGCACAACGAAAGCCCAGAGTGCTGGTAGTGCTTTGTGGGCGGTAATTGCTGCGGGATTGATAGCGTAAAAAGCTGGCGTAGTGCGCGGTATCAAACTCGGCCATAAAGCGAGCAGTGTCACCACACGAACCACTAAGGGCGTCTACGTCATCACCATTGGTGAGCAGTAGCTGAAAATCGTCAACCCATTCATTAACTTTGCCTATTAAACCTGCTGGCCCAGCCGTTATTTGCTCGGCAAACAGGGTTTGCTGCGGGTTGCTAAACCAGCTAAATACCAGCTTGGCATAGTTAGCGTCGGATAATTGTTGCTGTTCGCGCCACTGTTGTACGCTGTATTCCCATTCATTTAGTGTGGGTAGGCGGCCGCCTTGCGCCTGACAATAAGCGCGGGCGGCAAACCAGGATACTCGTGTTACTGGCGTGTCGGCATTTACGTTGGCGGCCGGTGTTACATCATCTTGCCAATGGCGTAAATAATCTTTATCGGCAAAAACAACGGGTACTTGGCTGCGTTGCCACTGTGGGTTAGCGAGCACAAAGTTAGCAAACTGCTGCTCTGCTACTGAATTACGGTCTAAGGCAAAAGCCGCAATAGTAATAGTTTGCTTTGTTTTGCTTAGCCGAATTGCCGGCGTAAAGGTGCCTGCGTCAATGACAACTGTATCCGCAGCAACGGCGACCGCGCTAACCGCAAAAGCTAAAACTGTTGCTAATGCTTTCATCAGTAGGCACCCCTTCACTTATTTGGCTTTACGTGGGCCGGCCACTAATGCGCCGGCTGCGCCGCGTTCGGCATCGGCAAACTCGTGGTCTACCAATTTATATACTCCGGCTTCTGGCACAATAAACTCCATTACTGCGCTGTTGCTGGCGCCAAGTAACACGGTTTGCATACCACGCCATTCGTTTTCAATATTGCCTTCGTACCAAACACGGTCAAAAATGGCACCAATAACGTGGAAGCTAGAGGTACCGCTTGGCCCAGCGTTTAGCATATAAATGCGTACCCGATCACCGGCATTGGCTTTTAATGGCGCATCGGATAACGCACTAACATGGCCATTAAAGGTAACGTGGCTTGGGTTGCGCGCCATGGCCGCGTCGTGGTTGTAAATGTAGTTGTTTTCAAACTTTTCTAGGTAAAACTCTGATTGTACGATGACATATTCATGGTCCACTTTTTTATCTGTTGGATAACCGTTTTTCGGTGATACCACTACCGCACCGTACTGGCCCATTGCGGTATGCATTAGCACGCTGGGTGTACCGCAGTGGTACATATAAACACCGGGATAGTTAGCTACCCATTCAAACTGAATGGTTTCACCTGGAGCGATGCTTTGCCACTTATCATCAGCGGCTACTGTGCCGGCATGAAAGTCCATTGAGTGCGGCATGGGGCTTATTACCGGTTTATTGTTTTGGTATAAGTTAGCTTGCAGCTGAGCAAAGTAGGGCGCGCCACCTTTAACCGGGTTAGTGACCGATACTTCTTCGTCAGAGCGGTTTTTCATAGTAAATACCACGCGGTCGCCTTCACGTACATGCAGTGTTGGCCCGGGTACTGAACCGCCAAATGACCAAGCAGCATAACTTTGGCCAGGTGCTACTTCTACTTGCTGGGCAAATACGTCCATTCGTACTTGGTGTTCTCGATTGCCGCGATAGTCGAGTTTTTTCAAATTTGGTAATGCCGTAACGTAGTCACCAACCACAGCTGGGCCTTGGTAATCTTCGGTATAAACTTTGGCCTTAGGCATGCCAAACACCATGCCATCAATAATAAATTCGCCGGGATGTTTTAATGTGGGCGCTGCGCAAGCGGCCACTGATGCCAGCCCAAGTAAAATGCCTGCTGCAAGTTGCGATATGGCTAAATTTTTCATAGGTTACCTCTTATCATTGAACGACTACTGAGTTATTAGTTGCAATGATAATGTAAATAGGCAGGGTGAATAATGGTAGTTGGGAGTAGTGGCTATACCTCTGAATGGGTGGTATGACCACCGCTTGTTGTTGCGGTAAGTTCCTTAGTGTTAAGCACTGGCAACTTGGTTGCTAAACAGTGCAGCAATTAGATCAGATTGGGTAATAATACCCACCAGTTGTTGCTGGGCATTAAGCACCGGAATATGGTGTAAACCCTGATCAGATAATATGGGTACCAAAGCGACAATATGGTCATCTTCATGCACTACGGTAAGGTTACTGACCATAATTTCTTCTACTTTACGTTTGTAGTGTTTGTTGTGGCGGTTTTTCAGTAATAAGTTATTGAGATGACGCAATAAACCCCAGTAATGCGGCACCTTTAAGTTTTTCAGAAAATCGACGGTGGCGATCACACCTAGTAACTGCGTATTGCTATCGGTTACTGGCAGCATACTTATTTTATGTTTACGCAGCAGTTGCCACGCGCTAGCAACGGCCGTATCGGGGGTTACGGTGATTAGATCGCGCGACATAATATCGCGACAGCGAATTTCACCACTTTTACGCTGATACGCATTTAATTGTGCTTGGCGATATAGGCGTTCTAAGTCTTGTTCGCTTACGTCAATTACTGTGTCAAAGCTATTAAGTGCGCTAAGTAAATCTTCAGTTTGTAAGCCTAGGCGTTTTAACGGTGATTTATCATGATGCAAATGCACGGGGTCGAATTTTTGGCTGGGCTTTTGTAAGCCACGTTTTAACAACACTTTGTTTAATACGAGTGATACCGCCAGCATTACAAACACGCTAAGCGCTACCGGATACAGCAAAAAATCATAGCCTAAAATTTTATCACTAGCAGCAATAACCGGTACTAAGGCGGTAGCGCCGCCGGGCGGATGCATACACTCAAAAATGTACATAACAAATAGCACTAAACCAATAGTGGTGGCGGCCATTAGTGCTAAATCGGTAAATAGATGCGAGCAAATAAGGCCAACCGTAGCCGAAATTAAATGGCCACCGACAAACGACCAAGGTTTAGCTAGCGGGCTGTTCGGTAAACCAAATAACAATACTGACGATGCGCCCATAGAGGCCAGTAACACTACAGTACTGGTAGTATCGGCTAATTGTAAGCAGGTAAAGGTAACAACAAACAGGGCAATAAAAGCTGCTAACGCCACTTTTAAGCGTTCACTAAGCGGAATGGCTGATAATGTTTGGCTGTCTTGTTTAACTAATCCTAACTGTGCGGCAAGGTTACGAAACAGGTTTTTAACGTTGGTTTGCACCGAAGTGTCCAGAATGTGCGAGCAAGGGCGGCAATTATAAAGATTTTAAAAAAAGACACCACAGCAAAGGCCGTGGTGTCTTATAATTTTTACGCCTAACTTAGTGGTTAAATCTTCTGCTCTGCCGCTTTAGTATTAAACACACCTTTAACGACCTGCCAGCTTACTGCTAACGCACCAACGATGAAGATAACGTCACCGATGGTACGAACCCAGCGTAGCGTATGCAGTAAATCACTTTGCATAAAGGCTTCGCTACGCGCATACCATAAGCCTTGGCTTGCGCTGGCATAAAACTGAATAAAACCAATAGGTAGCAAGCTGGTAAATAGCATTAGTACCAAGCCACCGTTCATCCACCAGAAGGCGGTTTTCATTAGTTTTTCATCAAATTTTAGCTGCGGGCGAATATAACGCAGTATCAATAAACAGAAACCTAAGGCTAAGAAACCATATACACCAAACAGTGCCGCGTGAGCATGGGTTGGTGTAGTGTTTAAGCCTTGAATATAGTACAGCGCTATAGGTGGGTTAATCATAAAGCCTAACACACCGGCACCAAGCATATTCCAAAACGATACTGCAACGAAAAACATCAGAGGCCATTTTAAGTCAGCCATCCACGGTGCCTGATTTTTCATACGCCATTGTTCAAAGGCTTCATAACCTAACACTACTAGAGGTACAACTTCTAGCGCACTAAAGGTAGCGCCAACAGCCATTACCGGTGTAGTTGTGCCTGAGAAGTACAAGTGGTGGAACGTACCAGGAATACCACCCAGCATAAATAACGATGCTGAGGCTAAACTAGCACTGGTAGCCATAGTGCGTGATACCAAGCCCATGCTATGGAAAATAAAGGCTAAAGATACCGTGGCGAATACTTCAAAGAAGCCTTCTACCCACAGGTGTACTACCCACCAACGCCAGTATTCCATAACTGATAAATGTGTACGCTCGCCGTAAAATAAACCGGCACCGTAGAACATACCAACACAGATAACTGATGCGGCAAATAAAGCCAATAGGTTTTTATCACCTGGTGCTTTAAGCGCCGGAACGATGGCGCGCAGCATTAATACTAACCAGAATAAGATTCCGATGTATTTAATGATCTGCCAGAATCGGCCAATATCAATGTACTCATAACCCTGATGACCAAACCAGAAGCTATATTCATGCGGCATTATTTGCATAATAGCGAAGTAGTTACCGGCAAACGAGCCTGCAACTAACACCACCAATGCCCAAAACAGTATGTCGACACCGAGTTTTTGGAACTTAGGATCTTTACCACCGTTGATAATCGGCGCTAAAAATAAGCCTGCGGCTAAAAAGCCGGTGGCAATCCAGAACATCGCTGCTTGTAAGTGCCAAGTACGGGCTAAAGTATAAGGGATCCACTCAGTGGTATTTAAGCCATAGAAGCCGTCACCTTCAACAGTATAGTGCGCGGTAAAACCACCCAAGAACACTTGCAGTGTAAATAGCGCAACTACTACTACAATATATTTACCTAACGACTTTTGTGACGGCGTTAGTTTAAGGCTAGCAATAGGATCTTTTTTAGGCGATACCGGCTGTTCATCATCATGTTTGCGAAGGAAAGCCCACGCCCATACTAGTGCGCCAACACCGGCTATTAATATAATAATACTGATTAAAGACCATATTAGGTTTTCAGCCGTCGGCTTATTATCAATTAACGGCTCATGCGGCCAGTTGTTGGTATAGGTTGCTGCATCTGGTGTGCGCTCAGTAGATGCGGCCCATGCCGTCCAGAAGAAAAACTGTGTCATCTCTTGGCGACGAGACAATGAAGGTAGCGTATTGTTTTTCATCGCATAGTTATTGCGAGTTTCGGTTAACGTTGGGTCGTCACCAAATAGCGCAATATAGTGCTCAGCGGTTTGCTCAATGGCTGTTATGCGACGGTCAGTTAACTGCAACGTATCAGATGCTACGTCATAAGTATTAGTGCGATAGGCTTGCTTTAATTCAAACTGTAAGCCGTTTTGCTGCGCAGGGGTTAATGACGCATAGCTCGCGCTATAGGTGTCCTGTGCGGCTAGTTCTAACCAGGCTAGCAATTCACGGTGTAACCAATCAGCAGTCCAATCTGGCGCTTGATAAGCACCATGGCCCCAGATAGAACCTAACTGCATACCACCAACAGATTGCCATGCGGTTTGACCATTTAAAATGGTCTCATTGGTCATTACCACATTGCCTTGCGCGTTAACTATCTTTGCCGGAATAGGCGGCGCCGAACGATATACTTCCGTACCAAAATAACCTAAAAAGCCAAAGGTTATTGCCAAGGTGCAAATTAACACCCACCAGAGTTTACGATATGCAGCCATACTGCCTCCTGATCCCAAAAAATTCGCGCCAAAGTGTCATGTTTCACTCCTGTTTTTTTACTTACTACCAGGTACTTACCTAGCTTTTGTTGTATAAGCAAAAACTAGGCCGACATTTACAGCTTTGTTTTTACTGGTTAAATAAGGGGTTTAAAGTTTTCTGGGTAATTTAAACCTAACTTAATTTGGGTCTATTTTACCGTGTGGGTTGCATTTACCCTATACGCTATTGGTGCAGGGTGAAAACTACCCCTTTAGTTGTATAGGCAGATGAAAAAAATTAGTTTAAGGTGCGGCGAAAATAGCTTTGTTTAAGGCGCTGCAATGGAGTTTTATTTACCCGTCAAGCATTGGCATATGGCCTTTGCCTATTTAAGCGCCACATTATTTATGCTGCGTTTAGCTCTCGATGTGGCCGGCAAGCCCGGTTGGCGTAATAGCAAGTGGCGGCGTTTGCCGCATATCAATGATACCTTATTGTTAACCATGGCTTTTACCTTGTTAGCTATTGGCCCGTGGCAGCCTTTTGCCCATCAGTGGTTAGGCTTTAAAATTTTACTGCTTATTGGCTATATCCTTTTTGGCATCATGGCGTTAAAGCCAACACTAAGTGCCGTGGTGCGCTCCGTTACTGCCATACTTGCATTACTGCAGTTGGCGGGCATTTTTTATTTGGCTACCTTTAAACCCATCCTTTTTAGTTAGTCGGTTTTTGTTACTTTTATGCCGAGGTTAAGATGTGGAAAATTGTGCGCAGTAAGGATTTGCAGGCAAATTCAGCACAGCTAGATAGTTGTCAGCAACAACTTAGAGAATTACAACAACGTAACCAGCAACTCGACGCTCAACTTAGCGCCGCGCAAGCACAAAATGCCAGCTTACAAACCCGAACGCAGATACAACAACAAATTGTTGGCGAGCTAGGTCAGTTTGAAGAAAGCATGCAGTTGATGCAAAACTCCATGTTACAGCTGTCGCAACGGTTAACGAAACAGCAGCTTGAAGCCTCATCAATAAAGGGCTTGGCCCAGCAAAGCGGCACGCAAATGCATACCTCAGCCACGCAGTTGCAGCAGCTAGAAAAGCAGTGTGAAAAAGCTGAGCAAAGCCTTTCACAACTTACCGCGCAAACTGAAGCAATCTCGAGCGTTGTTAACTTAATTACCTCTGTTTCAGAGCAAACCAACTTGTTAGCACTTAATGCGGCTATTGAAGCGGCCAGAGCGGGTGAGCATGGCCGCGGCTTTGCTGTTGTTGCTGATGAAGTACGAAAGCTGGCAGTAAAAACCACAGAATCGACGGCGCAAATACATAACTTTATTAAACGTATTGCCGAACAGGTAGCCGATACCGGCCTACAAATTAGCCAGATAGGTAAAGAAAATGCGGCATTATCAGAGTACTTTGCCGATAGCCTGCATAGCCAACAGGCGATAAGCGCTAGTTGTATTCAAATGGATAAAAGTAGCACTATTGCGGATATGGTATTTGCTGTTGAATTAGCCAATTTGCAGGAGTTGTCGATGAAAATGACCGTGTACCGCACTGTACTCGGTGGTGCCGATTTTCATGCCGCGGATATACCCGATGAGCATCAGTGCCGGTTAGGCCAGCTGTACGATAATATGCTGGCGCAAGAAACGATAAAGCCCAGTGCTGTGTATAAAAAGATTGATCAGCCACACCGCGCTGTGCATCAGCAAGCAAAAGATGCGTTGAATCATTACCATAAAGCCGAGTGGCCAAATGTGCTACGTTGTTTAAACCACATGGAGCAAGCAAACTTGCAAGTAATGGCATTAATGCAGCAATTACTGGCCGATATTAGCCGCGATATATAAACTGCGGCCAATTATTAATCGTTAAATATGGCTAGCAAAATAGCAGTACTGCTCAGCTATTGAACAATACTGCCAGAGAAGTGCGTAGGTTAAGCTTGGCGTTGCATTGTCAGTGGTTTATGTGCGGTTATATCGCTACTGGTGCGCTCGTAATGGCGCAAGCTATGCTCTAAACGCCGGCCGCTGCTAAAGGCCGATACACGTTTTAAGTAACCAATAACTCGGGTGCCATAGTCAATATCTTTGCTCCCGCAGCGTGGGCAGGCGCATAGCGTGCGTTTATCAATAGTTTCGCACTGATTACAAATGGTAATTTTTACATTGATACAAAAGTAATTACAACCAGTATTCGCCGCAATATTTAACAAGTTTAAGTAACCAGCTTGGTCTAAGCGTTCTTCTAAATTTAGATGCAGCGCCGAGCCGCCATCTAAATAGTCGAGTAACTGGCGGCCATGCATTTGAAATTTATCTAAGGTGTTGCAGTTATCATCTTCAACGACATAAAAATACGAGTTATAGCAGTCTCGCTCAACCATATAGCCGTCTTCGCGATCCCATTTCGCATTTTTAACACCAAGGTTTTCTGCTGGTACAAATTCGGTGTTAAACATATAACCATATTCAGCTTTGGCCGCTTTGTTGGCATCAAAAATAACCTTTAACTGTTGTTGCACAAAGGCAATATAGTCTGGGTTATTGCTTGCGGTGATACCTTGCGATTCAGCCGCTTCAACCATGCCGTTAATACCAATGGTTAAAAATTGCTTATCAAGCGAAATAAAACCGGCGTCATATACCGTTAGTAAGCCGGCGTCTTTGTACTCTTCCATTAGTTTGCGATAGGCCACTTGGTATTTATGAATTTTGCTTATTTCTGTCGCAATATCACGGCCATCTTGAATAAGCCGGTTCATATTAATAGTAATTACGTTAATTGAACCGGTAGCCACGCCGCCAGCCCCTAACGAATAAGAGAAGGTGTTATCGCTAATTTCGCTGCGTAATCGGCAGCAGCTAGCGAGCGAGTCGGCATTGTCTGACTGATAAACAAAAAACGCATTACCGGCGGCTAGCTCTTTGGCCATATCATTAGCAAAGGCCTGATCTTTACATTTACCGTTTTCGGTTAACATGGCTACGGTAACCACAGGGAAGGTGAGTACAGTTTTTTCGCGCTCGGCATTAAACCAGCTTAAGAAAAACTGCTGTAACGCTGATACTGATTGCCACTCTGGTTTAACAAAATCGGGAAACACAAAGTTACCAAACATGCTGTCAAAATAATGCTGGTCGTACACCGAGATATTCCAAAACACGCTTTGGTAACCACGCGCTGCGGCGGGCTGGTTTAGCGCATACACCACGTGCTGTAGGTGGTTTTCAATTTGTTTACGGTGGGTGTTTAGGTAATTGTCGCCGTAATCTTTACGGGCAAAGTAGTCAAAATAGGTAAGAAACTCAACCGTTGCCACTGCGCCAGCAAACTGGCTAGATACGGCAAAAACAAAGTTAACAAAGCAGCCGCAAAATGATTCTAAATGCTTAGGCGCTTGTGATTCGCCACCTAGCTTAGTTAAACCGTCACGCAAAAACGGATACATAGTTACCGAGACACAGTAAGGTTTTAGGCTGGTTTCGTCGTGCACATAAATTTCATGTTGCTCTATTTGCCTTACATATTCTACTGCTAAGTCTTGGCCGAATAGCTGGCTAATTTTTTTACTGACTAAAGCTCTATTCACCTGAATAAAATGGTCTTTCATTATTTCGGCTTCAAGCGTAGCAATATTTTTTTGCGTTACGTTGGCATTGGCATCTAAAGTAGAGCCATCGGCAGCATTATTAGCCTTTAAGTATTTATCGATAAAGTTAAGCTTATGTTGAATTTGGTTAGAATTAAGCGCGTGCATGAATGATCCCTCAGCTGGTTATTAACGAATAAAACGATGGTTTAGGCAGTGGCCTGAGCGTAAATCAATAAATTTTTGATTAGTGTTCGGGCTATCTAAACCGCCAAGCTCTGCGAGCCAGCGGCCGGTTTTTAAATAGGTAAGACGGTTTTTAAGCTTGGCGGAAACTTGATCTAAGCCGGTGTATAAGCAGGTATTTAGCCCAGCAGATTGGGCAATGTGTAATAGCTCGACTAAGGCATCGTGATGCCACTCGCCGCCTAAAAACAATACACAGCTAATCAGCCCTTGATAGCTTTGTAAGCGCTGCTGAAAATAGCCAGTGGTTAACGGCGTGCCTTGGTTAGCATTCCAACTGTAGCTGCTGTGGCAGCCTTTGCAGCCAACAGGGCAACCGCTAATGGTAAACGCCAGTGACACTTCATCTGGCACTTCCTGAAATACAATGCTTTCGTCAGTAAAGTTAAGCATAAAACCCTTTATATAGTGTTGTTGTTTAGTGTTTGCACTATATGTTGTGTTTTAGCTTAATCTGCTTGGCCGTAAAAAGCTTGATCTAGATCAAGTTTTAGCCTTAGTTGAATAGCGCATAGGGCGCTAAGGCGCGGTTTTAGTGACCTGCTTACCCCCTCAGGAGTAAGCCGCTTCAGGAGCGATTCAGCTGCATCGGTAACAATGCCGCTTTATCATCAAATAAGGTATTTGCTATGCAATCAGCAGTGTTAAAAAAATTGTTATTAGCAACAATGCTAATGTGTTCAGCGGCTTCGGTGAGTGCTGATAGGCAGGTTATGATTGAAGTTGGGCCAATAGAGCAAATTATTGCCGATGTAGTGGGCTATACCGCACAGCGTGCGACCAATGAATTAATTAAACTGGCTAATATCAATACCGAGCAACGTGGTTATACCGAGCGCTATAGTTACAGCTCGCAACAAAATTATCGTGGTAAGCCACCGGCGTTAGACCGCGATAGTAGAGAAGAACTGCGCGAGCTTAGACAAGAGCATCAACGTAAGCTGGCTAAGCTAGAGCGCGAACTGGATAAAGATTTAAGAGAACTAAGCCGCGATTTTTCTGAAGACGCCAGAGACACCAGAGATAGGCGTAAACTTGCTAAAAAACGCGAAAAATTTCAATATAAAGTCGATAAAGCGTATTACAAATTTTCTGAAAAAGTAGATAAAGCTAACGATAAGTTTGATCAAAAACGCGATAAAATTCTACGTAACGCGTGGGCTTATAATGGCCGTTATAACCACTAAAAGTGCGATTGCCAGAATTTAATTTTTTTCAGACCCAGCAGCGTTAGCTGGGTCTGCTAAATAAAACCTTAACACGTAAGTAGTCGTCATACGCATGCTCCTACCCAACTTATATTCACGAATAAACCCAACATACATAAAACCAATAAAATGGTGCTTAATATAAGTGAAATAATAAGAAACAGCCGGTAGGTGCCGGTTGCAGCCGTTACTTTTTTGTAAAAGGTGACAAGTAAAGCAGTTGCAATAATGCCAAATAAAACCAATAAGCCAATGTTAAATGCGCCCCACGGGCTAGTACCCAATGGGCAAGGTTGCATTGCTAGCGACTTATTGGCCCACAATAAAAGAATAGCTATTAGGCTAACGCTATTCTTGTTCAATACTAATTGGCATTTCTTCATGTGCTGAAACCTAATTGTAATGGTCAACTAATTCCGGATAGTAAATTAGATAGATCCCCAGCTTTTGCAAGTGCTATATCATCATTAAATTGTTTCCGCTAAACGCCTTAAAACAAAAAGCCAGCATTTAACTGCTGGCTTTGATAACCGTTTAATATTTTAACAATGTTTTATTGCATTAACGGTGAGTCTGATAAGTTAAAGTCGTAACCGTCAATTTCGGCGTTAACAATTAGCGTATGAATATACTGCGCTACGGCTTTACGCCGTACTTTTTCATTTAAGTATTCAGCAATTTTAAGCTCTACCGCGCTGTAGGGTAGTAAGTTACCGGCTACTTTGCGGGCGATATACACTACGTGAATACCGTAACGGCTTTCTACACCTTGTGGCATTAAACCGGGTTCGGCGGTGAATATTTGCCGTTCAAACTCTGATACGGTTTGGCCTTTGCTGATTTGGCCTAAGCTACCATCGGTGGCTTTAGACGGGCAAATAGAGTAGTGCTTGGCTAACTCGGCGAAACTGGCGCCTTGTTGTAATTGCTCAATAATTTGCTCAGACAAGATTTTCGCTTCAATGCGGCCTTTGTGATCTTCAGGCGCGGCGGCTAATAAAATATGGCTAACTTCTAATAGTGGCGAGCTGTGAAAACGCTGTGGGTTTAAGTTGTAATATTGCTCGCACTCGGCATCAGAGGCTTTGGGAATATGCACTTCTTGCTCGATTAACGCATCTAAGAAGTTATCGTCGCTGGCAATGTTTAGCTCGCTTTTTACAGTAATACCTAATGCTTTAGCGCGCTGGCGAAACAACTCACCGATAATTAAAGACTCTGCGGCTTTTAGCGTGGCTTCGCGTTTACTGGCAGCGGGGTGATATTGCACTTCTGCCATTACCGTGGCTTCGGGTATGGTGGTGTGGTTAACTTGAATCATATAAACCTCTACTGGCTAATATAGCGGCCTATCGTGCTAGGCAGTGATGTGCTGCCTAGCAGATTAGCACTAGAGCTTGTTGCTATTGCTTACAACCACTTAGCGAACAAAACGCTGCCGCACAATTTGATGCTGACGCGTAAAGTATTGCACTGGTACACTTAACATATGCACTAAGCGAGTAAATGGGAATACTAAAAATATTGTCATACCCAAAAACACGTGCAATTTAAATATCCAGTGAACGTTGCTAATAGCGGCAACGGCGGCGGTACTATTAAAGGTGGCGGTATTTTGTGCCCATGCCATTAATTTCAGCATCTCTGCACCATCCATATGACCTAGCGACACGGTAATAGAGATTAAGCCTAAGATTAATTGCGCATACAGCAGGAATAAAATCACGATATCCATAGTGCCACTGCTGGCGCGAACACGTGGATTAAATAGCCGACGTTTAATTAAAATGGTTAAACCATAAAAACAAATTAAACCAAATATACCGCCGGCAACTACCGCGATCACTTGTTTCATGCCTGGCGTGATGCCAAATAAATGCCAAACATTCGCCGGCATTAATAAACCGACAAAGTGACCTAAAAATATACCTAAAATACCAATATGGAATGGAATACTACCGCGGCGCAATTGCTTTTTTTCCAGCAATTGGCTTGAGCCCGTTTTCCAAGTGTATTGCTCACGGTCGTAGCGGATCCAAGTAGCAATAAACATGACCGCTATGGCAATGTACGGGTAAATACCAAAGGCAAACAAATTAAGGTGTGCCATCATATGCTCCTTAAGCGCGCGGGTTTGCGGCTTCTTTAAATAGTTCAGAACCAAGCTCGTCAGTGCTAAGCGGAATGAATTGATCTTTGCGCTGGGTTTCGCTTGGTTTATTGCCGCTGCCACAGGCAGAATCAGTTTGATCGTTACCCATAAAGGTAACCATCTCTTCTTCCCACACTTTGTCTAAGGCTTTTGGC
Source organism: Rheinheimera metallidurans (assembly GCF_036983985.1). Classification (NCBI taxonomy): domain Bacteria; kingdom Pseudomonadati; phylum Pseudomonadota; class Gammaproteobacteria; order Chromatiales; family Chromatiaceae; genus Rheinheimera; species Rheinheimera metallidurans. Next base: position 466,019 of record NZ_JALAHQ010000002.1, on the reverse strand, counting down.
GTATCGTCGCGCTGCTCGTTAGAAATTTGCGCTTTAATATCGCGTAAATCTACTTCGGCTTCTGACAGGGCTAATAACGTATGAAACAGTGTTGCGTAATTTGTTTCTCGTTGCTCAGCTCGGCAGGCTAGCACAGCTAAAATAGGCGCAATTTCTTCTAAACCGATTTGGCCATTTAGCTCACCTTGCGTTGATAAAAACTCAAGGTAGAGCGGAATGTAATCGGGCAGCTCTTTTTTATCTAAATCTAGACCGGCTTCTTTATACTGGTTAAGTAAATTAACCATAGCTTGACCGCGATCGCGTGACTCGCCGTGGATATGCTCAAATATCAGCAATGACAGCGAGCGGCCGCGTTCAAATAAGCCATCGTAATCCGATTGCCAGTCCATTAAGTCGCTAGCGCAGCGAGTTTGAATAAACTCGCTTAGCTTGCTTTTAAGGTCGGCACTAATAGTGGACTCGCTAACGATTGCTAATAAATCGGCTTGCGCTTCAACCAATGCTGGCGTTGGGTAATCTAATAGTAAGGATATAACCTGAAAAATTTTCATCTGCTTTAATCCTTAAGTTCTACAGGAATAACTTGGCGAACCGCTTTGGCTTTAGAGCCAAAGATGTTGACGTCGTTATTACCATCACCACAACCATTACCAAAACTAAAGCCACAGCTGGTTTTTATGTCGTAGGCGTTTTCGGCATAGGCGCGGTGACTGGTTGGAATAACAAACCGGTCTTCGTAGTTAGCTAAAGCCATGTAGCGATACATTTCTTCAACTTGAACCGGCGTTAAGCCGACCTGTGCTAGTACATCGGCATCTTCAACACCGTCGACTTGCTGCGCACGTTTAAAAGCACGCATCGCCACCATTCGCTCTAAAGCACGGGCTACGGGTGCTTCGTCACCAGCAGTGAGCATATTGGCTAAATAACGTAGCGGAATACGCAGTGATTTCACATCTGGGATTTCGCCATTCATACCAACATGCCCAGCTTGCACTGCACCTTGAATAGGTGACAGTGGTGGCACATACCACACCATAGGTAAGGTGCGATATTCTGGGTGTAATGGTAGGGCAACTTTCCATTCCATTGCCATCATATACACTGGCGAGCGCTGTGCGGCCTTGATCCAGTTATCGCCAATACCTTCGGCTTTCGCTGCGGCAATAACTTCTGGATCATGCGGATCTAAGAAGATATCAATTTGCGCTTGGTACAAGTCTTTCTCGTTGGGTGTATTGGCTGCGGATTCAATTTTATCTGCGTCATACAACAACACACCTAAGTAACGAATACGGCCAACACAGGTTTCCGAACATACTGTGGGTTGCCCAGCTTCAATGCGTGGGAAACAGAAAGTACATTTTTCTGACTTACCGGTTTTCCAGTTGTAGTAGATTTTTTTGTACGGGCAGGCCGATACACACATACGCCAGCCGCGGCATTTGTCTTGGTCTATTAATACAATGCCGTCTTCTTCACGTTTATAGATGGCACCTGACGGGCAAGCGGCAACACAAGCTGGGTTAAGGCAGTGTTCGCATAAGCGCGGTAAGTACATCATAAAGGTCTTTTCAAACTGACCGTAAATGTCTTTTTCGACTACTTCGTTGAAGTTAGTATCGGCTTTACGTTTGGCAAACTCCGTTCCAAGAATCTCTTCCCAGTTTGGGCCCCATTCAATTTTCTCCATGCGCTTACCAGTAATAAGCGAGCGCGGGCGAGCTACCGGCTGGTGCTTTAAATCACCGGCGGTATGTAAGTGTTGATAGTCAAAATCGAACGGCTCGTAATAGTCGTCAATTTCTGGCAAATCTGGGTTGGCAAAAATATTGGCTAAAATACGGCGTTTACCACCAATTTTTAGCTCTAACTTGCCAGCTTTATTACGTACCCAGCCGCCATTCCATTTTTCTTGGTTTTCCCATTCTTTAGGAAAACCAATACCAGGTTTACTTTCTACGTTGTTAAACCACGCATATTCAACACCTTCACGCGAGGTCCAGACGTTTTTACAGGTAATGGAGCAAGTGTGACAACCTATACATTTGTCTAAATTCAGCACCATACCAATTTGGGCTCTAACTTTCATATTGCTTACTCCAACCTTATTTCGTATCTAGCCAGTCAACGTTGTGCATTTTGCGCAGCACGACAAACTCATCACGGTTACAACCAACAGTGCCGTAATAGTTAAATCCATAAGACTGTTGCGCATAGCCACCAATCATGTGGGTAGGCTTCATAACGGCGCGAGTTACCGAGTTATGGATACCACCACGAGTGCCTGTTTGCTCGCTGCCTGGAATGTTAACGATACGTTCTTGAGCGTGATACATCATGCTGGTGCCTTCAGGTACTCGTTGTGACACTACAGCACGAGCGGCTAGGGCGCCGTTAACGTTGAACACTTCAATCCAATCGTTATCAACAATACCCGCGGCTTTAGCATCAATTTCGCTGATCCAGACAATTGGGCCACCACGCGACAGTGTTAACATCAGTAAGTTGTCAGAGTAGGTACTGTGAATACCCCACTTTTGGTGTGGCGTTAAAAAGTTCAGCACAATTTCGGTGTTACCGTTGGGCTTTTTATTTAATACCGGTGCAACAGTTTTTAAGTTAATAGGTGGCTTGTAGCTACATAGCTGTTCACCAAAGTCACGCATCCACTCGTGATCTTGATAAAACTGCTGACGGCCAGTAATGGTGCGCCAAGGAATTAACTCATGCACGTTGGTGTAACAGGCGTTATAAGACACATGTTCATCTTCTAAACCTGACCACGTAGGTGATGAAATAATTTTGCGTGGCTGTGCCACAATGTCGGCAAAGCGAATTTTTTCATCTTGTTTGGGTAAGGCTAAATGCGTGTGGTCGCGACCAGTAATCTCACTTAACGCTTGCCACGCTTTAACCGCAACCTGACCGTTAGTTTCAGGCGCTAAAGATAAAATCATTTCGCAGGCATCAATAGCAGTGTCTATTTTTGCCATGCCTTTGTTAGCACCTTCGTCGGTATGAACCCGATTTAATTGCTGTAAAAACTTAACTTCATCTTTCGTATCCCAACTAATACCTTTACCGCCGTTACCTTTACTTTCTAGTAATGGGCCAATTGAGGTAAAGCGAGCATAAGTATTGGGGTAATCACGTTCAACCGTATTGATATGCGGCATGGTTAAACCAGGAATAGCTTCACATTCGCCTTTCCACCAGGCTTTAACGCCATAGGGTTGGGCTAATTCTGCTGGAGTATCATGGTTCATCGGCACAGTAACAATGTCTGTTTCTACGCCTAAGTGGCCGACACTGGCTTTTGAAAATGCCTTGGCAATGCCTTTGAATATTTCCCAGTCACTACGCGCTTCCCACACTGGGTCGATAGCGGCAGTTAATGGGTGAATAAACGGGTGCATATCCGAGGTGTTCATATCGTCTTTTTCATACCAAGTTGCAGTAGGTAACACGATATCAGAATATAAACAGGTGGTTGACATACGGAAGTCTAGCGTTACCCATAAGTCTACTTTGCCTTCAGCACCGTCTTCGGTCCATTCTACGTCTTGTGGTTTATTACCACCAAAGCCACCTAAGTCTTTACCTAATAAGCCATGTTTAGTGCCTAATAAGTGTTTAAGCATATATTCGTGGCCTTTACCTGATGAACCTAATAAGTTCGAGCGCCAAACAAACATATTGCGTGGGAAGTTTTTTGGATCTTCAGGGTTTTCACAAGCAAATTTAATTTTGCGATCTTTTAATTGCTGTAACACATAGTCTTTAACTTCAACACCTGCAGCTTTAGCTTCTGCAGCTAACTTTAATGGATTAGTGCCTAACTGTGGTGCAGACGGCAACCAACCCATGCGCTCGGCGCGGGCGTTATAGTCAATAATACTGCCAGACCATTTCTCTTTATTAGCTAAAGGTGAAATGATTTCTGTCATATTCAGTTTTTCATAACGCCATTGGCTTGAATGGTTATAGAAAAAGGATGTGCCGTTCATATGACGCGGTGGCCGCTGCCAATCAAGACCAAAGGCCAGTGGCGTCCAGCCGGTTTGCGGGCGTAGTTTTTCTTGGCCAACGTAGTGAGCCCAACCGCCGCCACTTTGACCAATACAACCACACATCATTAGCATATTAATGATGCCACGGTAGTTCATGTCCATGTGATACCAGTGGTTTAAACCAGCACCTACTATCACCATAGAGCGACCACGGGTTTTATCGGCATTACGACCAAACTCGGTGGCAATACGAATAACGTCTTCAGGTTTAACGCCTGTAATAGCTTCTTGCCAACCTGGTGTATTAGGAATGTCATCTAAGTAGCTAGTGGCGCGATTAGGGTCATTAACACCATTATCAACACCATAATGCGCGAGCATTAGGTCATAAACAGTAGCAACCAAGGCACTAGTGCCATCGGCTAACTGTACGCGTTTAGCCGGAATTTTCCGCATTTGCACATCGTTGTGTGCGGTATGTTGGAAATATTTATATTCGTGTGGTGCGCCACCAAAATACGGAAAGCCAACATCGGCAAATTCATCACAGTTATCTTTTAACGATAAGTGTAATTCTACGTCGCCATCTTTATCTTCTTGTTGTAAGTTCCACTTACCTTTTTGGCCCCAGCGATAACCAATAGCACCGTTCGGGCTAGTTAAGCGGCCATCTTTATTTAAACCAATGGTTTTCCAATCTGGGTTGTTTTCTTCACCCAAGTTGTCAACTAAGTCGGCAGCACGTAAGAAGCGACCTTGGGTTAAGCGGCCGTCGTTCTCCTCTAACATAACTAACATCGGCATATCGGTATAACGACGAATGTAGTCAGTAAAATAGGTGCTGGGGTTTTTAACGTGGAATTCAGTTAAAATAACGTGACCAAATGCCATCGCTAAGGCGGCATCTGTACCTTGGCGCGGCGCTAACCAGGTATCACCAAATTTTGATGCTTCAGAATAGTCCGGTGTAATAACACAGGTTTTGGTGCCTTTATAACGTACTTCAGTTAAAAAGTGCGCATCAGGAGTGCGGGTTTGCGGTACGTTTGAACCCCAAACAATAATATAGTTTGAGTTATACCAGTCAGCAGATTCAGGAACGTCAGTTTGTTCGCCCCATACTTGGGGTGAGGCCGGTGGTAAGTCACAGTACCAGTCGTAGAAGCTTAAACAGTTACCACCAATTAAGGATAAGTAACGTGCACCCGCGGCATAAGACACCATTGACATAGCCGGAATAGGCGAGAAGCCTGATACGCGGTCTGGCCCATATTCTTTAGTGGTGTATACGTTTGATGCAGCAATTAGCTCGTTTACTTCATCCCAGCTAGCGCGAACAAAACCACCTAAACCACGGCGCTCTTTATAGCTTTTAGCTTTTACCGGATCAGTAACAATAGACGCCCACGCTGCTACTGGGTCGCTATGTACGGCTTTAGCTTCGCGCCATAGCTTCATTAATTGCTTACGCATTTTAGGATATTTTAAGCGGTTGGCACTGTAGATATACCAAGAGTAGCTAGCACCACGTGGGCAGCCACGCGGTTCATGGTTAGGTAAATCAGGGCGAGTGCGCGGGTAATCGGTTTGTTGCATTTCCCAGGTTACTAGGCCGTCTTTAACATAAATTTTCCAGCTACATGAGCCAGTACAGTTAACACCGTGGGTTGAGCGTACAACTTTGTCATGCTGCCAGCGTTGGCGATAGCCTTGCTCCCAGGTTCTATCTTCATTAGTTGTAACACCGTGGCCGTCGGCGAACGGTTCTTTGCGCGTTTTGAAAAAGCGCAATTTATCGAGAAGGTGACTCATGGTTAACTCCTGGTCTTTTCTTGCATGAACAGACGGTTTTGCTTTTAGATTTATACACTATAGAAATTACTGCATAATAATGCTTGATTTGGATCAACCTCGCCACAGCGCCAAATGATTGAAATAAAAAGAAAATACCTAAAAGGTGGTAGGGCGGAATTGGCGCAAAAGCGGGCTTGGCATGACCCACCTACCCACAGTGGGTAGGCAGTGTGGCGCTTGATTGTTAGGCTAGATAAAAAGGGGTAGCTAAGGTTGCAACATAGAATTTCTGTGGTTTGACCTGCTATCTGTAACATAAGCGGGTATGCTTACAGCGTTTATAGTAACGGAGCAGCTATGCGACCTTTTTCTATCGTTACTCGGATTAATATTGCCTTAGCATTTATTGTGTCATTAGCCATCGGTATTTTATTAGTGTCGTATTGGTTATCTGAACGCACCGACAGCGATGCTTATGCGGTTAATGTTGCTGGTTCACTGCGAATGCAGAGTTATCGCTTAGCTTGGCTAGCCGCGCAAGATGATCCGATAGAGCTAGAAAAAGCACGGAAACATTATAACGAAAGTTGGAAACATCCGGTGTTTAACCGGTTTTTACATAATGCTGCGGTAATGCGCCAGTTTGAACTGGCCCATCAGCATTGGTTAAAAAGCGAGCCTTTATTACGCCAGCCAATAGATGTTGCGCTAATAGAGCCCGCGTTGCAGCGTCAGCTAGAGTTATTAGAGATACTGGTTAGTGACATTCAGCACGATGCCGAACAAAAAATACGTAGTTTTCGTACCTTACAGCTAGCCGCATTATTGGTAACTGTTTTACTGTCGGCAATCGTTATTTACTGGTTAAAAGTCATGGTGCAAGAGCCGTTAGCGCAATTAACCAAAGGTGCTAGGCAGGTTGCAATGGGCGACTTTACCCATCGTATTACCGTAGAAAATAACGATGAACTGGGCGCTTTGGCACATAGTTTTAATAAAATGAACGATTCCATCGCCTATATGTACGGCAATTTAGAAAAGCGGGTAGAAGAGCAAACCGAAGTACTGCAGCATACCAATACAAAATTACGCTTTTTGTATAACACCTCGCAACGCATCAGTGAACACGCACCAGACAGTACTGATTTTCAACATATTATTACGGAATTAAAAACGGTAGTTAAAATAGCTGATTTAGAGCTGTGCTTATTTACTGAGGACGGTAACAAGCCTTATATGCAAGTGTTGCCGGATGACACTGATGATGAAGCCTGTGCCAAAACGAGCTGTAATGATTGTTTAACCGGCGCGACTACCGAGAACTGTCTTAGCAGTGATTATCATTTTGTCCTGCAGCGTGAACGTAAACGCTATGGTGTGTTGGTGGCACGCGTTGCGGCGGGCAATAGCCTAGAGCCTTGGCAACATCGTATGTTGTCTTCAGTTGCTGATCAGCTGGCATTGGCACTGAGTTTGAAATCGGAAGAAGAGCAAGTACGGCGCTTTGCCTTAATGCAGGAACGCACAGTAATAGCGCGTGAATTACATGACTCGTTAGCGCAAGCTTTATCTTACTTAAAAATACAGGTAACACGCTTAAATAAAGCGATACAAAAAGAAGATAAATTGACGATTAACGATGTGTCAGCCGAGTTAAAGCAAGGTTTAGATGCAGCCTATCGACAACTACGAGAACTATTAACCACTTTTAGACTAAAAGTAGATGGCTCGGGTTTATTAAGTGCATTGCAAACTACGGTAACGCAGCTTACTGAGCAGTCAAAAATGCATATTCAATTAGATTATCAACTGTTAAATATCCCGCTAACGCCACATGAAGAAATTCACTTGCTACAAATTATCCGCGAAGCCAGTCAAAACGCGGTGCATCATAGCTCGGGTGACGAAATACTGATTAAACTGTATCAGCAAGACGACAAGATGGTGGCATTAGCTATTGAAGATAACGGCGTGGGTATTCCAGAAGCGGCCGAAAAGTTAAACCACTACGGCTTAGCTATTATGCAAGAGCGTAGCCGGCATTTAGGTGGTGATATTGACATTAGGCGGCGAGAAGAAGGCGGCACCGGCGTATATTTTTACTTTACGCCAGAATACCTACAGCAAGAAAAAACCGCATAAATTAGCAATATTAAAACCATGAAACGGTGACAAAACAACGGAGGCATTAGCCTCCGTTGTGTTTTATATTATAGCGCTGCAGTTAGCCTATTACGGATTATAAAACTCACCGTTTTTACGCAAGTAAAAGAACCAGTTAACTAGCAAACAGAGGCTATAAAATATCGCAAAACCAATCATCGCATACTCAGGTGTAGTGGCTTTAATTTGCTCACCTAACACTTGTGGAATATAGAACGCACCGTAAGCGGCTACCGCTGAAGTCCAACCTAATACTGGGCCGGCTTGCTCTTTGGGGAATACTAGGGCAATAGTTCTAAAGGTTGAGCCATTACCAATGCCACTAGCCGCAAACAAGCCTAAAAAGATTAAGAAAAACGGCACAAAGTATTGCTCAGGCGTGGCTGACTGATAGGCTAACTGCATATAGTGGCCTGCTGCTAGTGCGCAAATAATCATAATAACGGCACAAATTTGTGTTACCAAGGCACCACCTACTTTATCAGCAACCCAGCCGCCAACCGGACGAATTAACGCCCCAATAAACGGTGCTATCCAGGCGTAAGTTAATGCACTTGGCCCATTCGGGTTAGTGGTATTGTGAGTCATTACACCGTCAACCATAATATGGCTGTAACCAAAGATAACCTTAATGGCTAACGGAAATGCAGCGGAAAAACCAATAAAAGAACCGAAGGTCATCACATACATGATGCTCATAACCCAGGTATGTTTATTGTTAAAAATGCGGTATTGACGTTCAAGGCTACTGCGGATTGTGCCGGGTAACAGCTTTAATAACATGACTGTGCCGAATAACACTAACAGCAGCACAATTTCTTTCGGAATACCAAAGCCTGAACCGTTTTCTGAAGCAGGCAAAATTAGCCACAAACCGATAATAGAGGTTAAAAAGCCGATACTTAACATGGCTAAAATAATGCTAAAAGCGGTGATGGCTTTAGGTAATTTGGGTGTCACTTCTTCAGTATGAATATTATTCGTACCAAACCAAAGTACAAAAGCTAACGGTACTAAAGTAATTAACCAAGCAAAGCCCGCGTTCTGGATCCACGTGCTTGTACCTGCAGGAATAGTACCTGTTACTGTGCCGCTTGGCTTGAGCAGTTCCATTGGCTCGCCGCCACCTAAAAATGTAAATACGCCGTAAGACATAAAAATAGGCACTAAAATCTGCACCGTGGTTACGCCAAAGTTTCCTAAGCCTGCGTTTAAACCTAGGGCTAAACCTTGTTGTTTTTTCGGATAAAAGAAGCTGATGTTTGACATTGATGAGGCAAAATTACCGCCACCAATACCGGCTAATAAGGCCATTATTTGAAACACCCACAACGGCGTATCAATGCTTTTTAGCGCCAGCGCGGTGCCTACCGCAGGCACGAGTAACAATGTGGTGGTAAGAAATAGTGTGTATCGGCCACCGCATAACCGGACAAAAAAGCTTGAGGGTATGCGTAAGGTCGCACCAGTAAAACCGGCAATAGCGGTTAGAGTAAACAACTCAGCGGTACTAAACGGGTAACCAACGTTAAGCATTTGTACAGTTAAAATGCTCCATAGCATCCAAACACCAAAGCCACAGAGTAAGCTGGGTATTGAGATCCATAAGTTTCGGCTTGCGATGCGCTTGCCTTGGCTTTGCCAGAAGTCTTCATCTTCTGGTTGCCATTTTTTTAGGTCAGACATAATTAACTCCGGTTAGGATGACTAAATTAATTAGCCAAACTATGCAGCGCAGCGGCCAGTGTCACAATGTATCTTCGGAGTTAGCTGTTTAAGCCAGTTAGATAGTTGTGAGTACCTAAAAGTGAGTACTCTTAAGCGGTTTTTATCTTTAAAGTCATATAAAACAATTAACTATGCTGTTTAAAATAAACAGACAATGTGCAATGTATTCGGATGCAGTAAAAAAATAACAAGCCTATTACCTGATTTATATCAAAGTTTCACACTAGGTATTGTAAGCTAATAGCAAGGGTATGCGCTGTTTAGTCTTGGAGTAAAACATGTTAGAACAAAAATCCAGCATTATGTTAGTGGATGATCATCCGTTATTACGTAAAGGTTTAACACAGCTACTCGCGCTGGAGGACGATTTAGAGGTCGTTGCCGAAGCGAGTAATGGTGCTGATGCAATAAAACTTGCCGTAGAGTTAGACCCCGATTTAATTATTCTCGACTTAAATATGCAGGGTATGGATGGCATTGCTACGCTAAAGAAAATGCGTGATGAAGGTGTGACCTCACGTATCGTAATGTTAACGGTCTCTGACGCCGATGAAGACGTCGTCAATGCCATTAGTAACGGCGCCGACGGGTATTTACTAAAAGATACCGATCCTGAGGTGTTACTTGAACATATTCAGCGCGCCCTGAGCGGTAAAATGGTGTTAAGCGAAGCGGTAACTCAAGTATTAGCCACCGCATTGCGCCGGCCAGCCCCTAAAGCATCGGCTGAGCTTAATAGCTTAACCAACCGCGAATATGAGATTTTAAGCTTTATTGCCAAAGGCATGAGTAACAAACTGATTGCCCGCGAATTAAATATCTCTGATGGCACAGTAAAGGTGCATGTTAAGCACTTACTGAAAAAGCTCGGGCTGCGCTCACGAGTAGAGGCTGCGGTGTGGATGGTGAACCAGCAGGGAGTTAAAGCTTAATGTCTAAGCCTGCCGCCAATGCCATGTTAAGTGTTGAACACGCCATTGAGCAGATGTTAACCGCGGTTACGCCGATAGCACAGACTGATGAGGTGGTGCTAAATCAGGCGTTGGATCGCGTGCTTTCTAGCGATGTGTTATCAGGCCTTAATGTGCCAGGTTATGATAATGCGGCAATGGATGGTTATGCGCTGCGGGTGGCTGATGTTACGCCAGGGCAGCCGTTGTTAGTTGTTGGTACGGCTTTAGCTGGGCATGCGTTTACTCAGCCAGTACCTAACGGATGTTGTGTTCGTATTACTACTGGCGCGGTAATGCCTGCGGGGCTTGATACCGTTATTATGCAAGAACAAGTGCAGCTAGAACAAACGGCAGACGGTGTGCACATTTTGTGTCAGATCTTACCCGACCTAGCTGAACATGTGCGCCGCGCGGGTGAAGATATTAAACAAGGGCAAAGTGTATTTCATGCCGGGCATAGATTACGCGCGCCTGACATTGGCTTACTGGCGTCTTTAGGTATTGCTAAGGTTAACGTAAAGCGCCGGCTTAAGGTGGCAATATTTTCTACCGGTGATGAACTGGTAGCACCAGGGCAGCCGCTACCTGATGGCCATATTTACGATAGTAACCGTTATGTTATGGCGGCAATGTTGCAACGCTTAGATGTTGAGCTAGTAGATTTAGGTTTACTAGCCGATGACCCTGCATTAATTGAACACGCATTTAGCCAAGCTATGCACCAAGCCGATGTGCTTATTACCAGCGCAGGCGTATCAATTGGCGATGCCGACTATACGCGACAAACGTTAAATAAATTAGGTGCAATTAATTTTTGGCAAGTGGCTATTAAGCCGGGCAAACCTTTTGCGTTTGGTAAGCTTAATAACTGCTGGTTTTTTGGTTTGCCAGGCAACCCTGTTGCAGCGGTAGTAACACTAGAGCAATTAGTGCAGCCTGTGTTGCGTAAGCTCGCTGGTGAAGCGCAAAATTTTACTTCAGCGAAGTTACAGGCCGAGTGTGCAGTAAGCCTGAAAAAGCAGCCGGGACGGGCCGATTACCAACGTGGTTGGTATTGGCAAGATGAGCATGGCTTAAAAGTGAAAACCTTAGGTGCACAAAGTTCTGGCATGTTAAGTTCAATCGCTAATGCTAATTGTTACATTGTATTAGAACGCGACAGCGCAAGTTTACCGGCTGCTGAAATGGTGAGTATTTTACCTTTCACTAGCATGCTGCGCTAAGCGGCCTTGAGTAAAGCTGTTGTTAATTAGGAGCCCCACTTGAGCGATACCCTCACCGGCAATTTTGTTGCACCGCTAAGTTACACCTCAAGCGATGGCGATATTTCTACTCGGCGTTTAGCCCTTCTTGATGCGGTAGCCAAAACCGGCAGTATAGCCGCTGCAGCTAAGGCCATTGGCATGACCTATAAGGGCGCGTGGGATGCAATCGACGCCATCAATAACCTGACTGAGACACCACTAGTGGTTATTCGCCAAGGCGGTTCAGGTGGCGGTGGTGCTGAGTTAACCCATAGTGGCCAGCAGCTGTTACAACGTTTTTCTGTTATTGCTAAAGCCCAGCAACAGTTTATGGCGCAGCTTAATCAGTCAGATCTTAGTGATAGCTATAGTGTTTTTAAGAGGTTTAATATGAAAACCAGTGCCCGTAATACCTTATATGGTGAAGTGGCCAACTTAATTGATGGTGCGGTAAATTCTGAAGTTACTTTACAGCTCTCAGGTGGTGATACCTTGTGTGCTGTGATCACCAAAGACAGTGTCGAGCGGTTGGGCTTAGCCGTGGGTAGCAAAGCGTATGCCTTAATTAAATCCAGTTGGGTAATTTTGGCATCAGGCAGCGAAAGTATTAAAACGTCTGCACGCAATCAGTTTGTTGGCAAGGTAAGCCGTATTGTTCCAGGTGCAGTAAATACTGAAGTCGTGCTTGAGCTTAGCGGCGGTAATGTTTTGGCCGCCATTATTACTAATCAAAGCGCAGAAACATTGGCGGTTAAAGTTGGCGATAATATGCTGGCGCTGATTAAAGCCTCGCATATTATTTTAGGCACCGACGACTAATCAAACTTTAAAAACTGCATGCGATTAAATAAACCGGTTGGCTTAGCGCAAATCGGTTCTCTTATGTCGACCTTAAATTATCTCCTTTGTCATATACCCTAAAGTGAGTAACTTTTGCTTAGCTGCGCTATCACTTCGGTAGCGTTGTCATTATTTGCCGTAAATCGCAATATACTAAGGTATAAGTAGTGACGAAATACGTAAGTTTAGCCGTGATAATGTGGGCGATGCATTAAATTTATTATCGGGTATTACGTTAAGCCAAAATTCGCGTAACGAAAAACTGATCACCGTGCGCGGCTTCGACTCGCGCCAAGTACCGCTATTTATAGATGGTATTCCGGTTTACGTGCCTTACGACGGCTATATCGATTTTAACCGTTTTACCACCGCTGATTTAGCCGCTATTCAGGTGGCCAAAGGCTTTAGCTCGGTTGCATACGGGCCAAATGCTTTAGGCGGTGCCATTAACCTTATTTCGCGTAAACCCCAGCAAGCGTTTGAGGCAGATGCAACGCTAGGTATAGGTGCTGTGCAGCAACGCCAAGCGGCAGTTAATCTAGGTTCGCGTCAGGGTAAATGGTATGTGCAAGGTGGAGCATCATTTAATGATGCTAACGGTTTTAAGTTATCAGATGATTTTACGCCAACGGCTACCGAAGATGGCGGCGTGCGTGATAATAGCCAGTATAACGACTCAAAGCTGTCATTTAAATTAGGCTATTTACCGTCGGAAGGTGAAGAATACTCGCTAAGTGTGTACCGTCAACAAGGCGAAAAAGGCCAGCCGCCATCAGCAGAGCCGGCCTATGCTAGGTACTGGCAATGGCCATTTTGGGATAAAGAAGGCGCGTACTTTATTAGCCGCACTAAACTAAGCAGTTTAGAAACCTTAACGGTTAGGGCGTATCACGACAGCTACGATAACGAAGTGACCTCATTTATTGACGGTACTTACACCAAACTTAAAAGCCAAGGTAAAGGCAGTGTTGGTAGCGGCCGCAGTATTTACCATGATACGGCGCTAGGCGGCTCGGTAATACTAGAATCGTTACGGCTAACTAACCATCAACTGCGTGTAGTTAGCCACTATAAAGCCGATAAACACCAAGAAACAGACGCTACAGGCCATCTTAATACAGAATATGAAGATACGCTGTTTTCAATCGCGGCCGAAGACAACCTGACATTAACCGACAACTTATTGCTAGCAGTGGGGCTGTCGTACCACAAGTTAACACCCGATGCGGTGTTTAACGACGGTAATCTTTATAGCTTACCTAAGGCAAAAAGTGCCACCGACAGCCAGTTCGGTTTGTTTTACGATTTAGGCAATAATGCCCGTCTGTACAGTACTATAGCGGCAAAAACTCGTTTACCTAGCTTAAAAGATCGTTATTCACAGCGTTTGGGTAGTTTTATTGAAAACCCTAATTTGCAGCCCGAGCAGGCAACTAATTACGAACTAGGTTATCAGCACCAGTTCGACGCAAACAGCCTGTTAGAAGCAGCGATATTTTTTAGTGATGTTAGCGACAAAATTCAAGCGGTAGCCAACGTGTCTGGCATTTTATCGCAGATGCAAAATATTGGTCGTGTTGAAAGTAGCGGTATTGAATTTAACTCACCAATAGGCGAGGGCGTACTGGTGTTTTTTGAAAAAGATGGTTTGCCATTAAACGACTTTGAAGGTCGCATTGCTATGGTGTCGAGCAAAGATACACGCACTGGCCCACGCCATGTGCGCTGGTTAAAGCAAATTGACGTTGTGCGCATAGCCGACTAATACCTCGCCTTAGTTATACCCCTTATGCCCCGTATTATTGCGGGGCAATTTTGTTATATATACCAATACTAAAATCGCTTGGTCTATTCGCACTGAATAAAACGGAGATGTTTATGTTATTGGTCGACGCACTGCTGCAAGAGCTAGACTTATTTGGTGTAAAACAGTTGTTTGGTATTCCAGGTGACTTTGTATTGCCGTTGTTTGAACAATTACAGCAGCGAAATCAGTTACCCTTGTACTATTTAAGTCATGAACCCTCGGCGGTATTTGCCGCTGATGCCGCGGCGCGTATTAGTAATAATCCGTCAGTTGTGCTGCTTACTTATGGCGCTGGCGCCCTCAATGCGGTTAATGCGGTAGCCCAAGCCTATGTTGAACACGTACCCTTAGTGGTTATTGCTGGGTTTCCAAGTGTGGCTGAAATTAATAGCGGTTTACAAATTCATCACCAAGCAAAACACATTGACTCGCAGCGTGATATTTATCGAGAAATAACAGCCTGCCAAGTGCGTTTAGATAACCCAGAGCGCGCTGGTAACGATATTCGCTTGGCGTTTAAAACCGCGAAAGAGCAAAACTTACCGGTGTTAATTGAAATACCTCGCGATGCCGTGTTGTTTAATACCACAGTTGCCGCTATGTACACTGCGCCACAACCTGATATTGCAGCGCTTACGCTAGCGGCTGAGCATTTAGCAGAACAATTAAATTACGCACAAAATCCAGTTATTCTGGCCGGTGTTGATGTACGTCGTTTTGGTGCTGTAGCTGAGCTAGAAGCCTTAGCGGCGAAGCTTAATATCCCTTTTGTTAGTACTTTAATGGGCCGAGCCTGCTTTAACCAACAACAGGCGCAATACCAAGGTGTGTTTTTAGATAAAACCGATACGCGCCCAGCACAGTTATTGCGAGAGGCTGATCTAATATTACAAATTGGCGTAATTAAAACTGATAGCAACTTTGCTGCTAATGCCGAATTTTTCCCAGCAGAAAAGCTAATTGAGTTAGGACAGCAGCAATTAGTTATTGGCAAAGAGAATTATACCGATGTTGCGTTAAAGCCGTTACTACAGGCGCTACTATTGCAGCCAATAGCCCCCTTTAGTGCCTTAATACCCAAGTTAAACCAAGCCCAACCAAAGGCTCAGGCGTTAAGTGCTACTTCTGTAGTGCAACAGCTTGATAAGCAGCTGAGTAAAGGTAGCTTAACGGTGCCGTTTATTTCTGATATTGGTGATTGTCTATTTGCCTCATTGCACGCTAACCCCAGCTTAATAATTTAGGTCGTGTTGCCTAGCGATAGCCGAACCGAGCGGCTTAATAATTTTGCCGCAGGTTTAAAATCGTCGGTAAAAGCTGCCGTAGTGCAATGTTAATAGCATGAACCTTATGCTGACTAACTAAGTATTGCGACATATCAATATCCAGCTTGTTACGCGCGCTACACTAGCGCGCTGTATTATCTTGTGAGCCGTTAGCCATGTTTAAACCTGAATTACTTTCTCCTGCCGGCAGTTTAAAAGCCATGCGCTTAGCCTTTGCCTATGGCGCCGATGCGGTATACGCGGGGCAACCCCGTTACAGCTTGCGGGTGCGCAATAACGACTTTGATTTAGCCAGCCTAAAAACCGGTATTGATGAAGCCCATGCACTTAATAAAAAGTTTTATGTAGTGGTAAATATTGCGCCGCACAACAGCAAACTTACGCACTTTGTTAAGGACATGGCCGCCGTAGTGGCACTAAAGCCCGATGCGCTAATTGTGTCCGACCCTGGTGTTATTTATTTATTACAGCAGCATTTCCCTAAAATGGCACTGCACTTATCGGTGCAGGCCAATACGGTAAACTGGGCAGCAGTAAAGTTTTGGCAAAGCCACAACGTTGAACGAGTTATTTTATCGCGCGAGCTAGCAGTAGATGAAATAGCCGAAATTCGTCGCCACGTGCCTGATATGGAGCTTGAGGTGTTTATTCACGGCGCACTGTGTATGGCCTATTCTGGGCGCTGTTTGTTGTCAGGTTATATTAATAAGCGCGATCCTAATCAGGGTGCTTGCACTAATAGTTGTCGCTGGCCGTATAAGGTTCATAGCGCTGAAAAAGATGAAGTAGGGCAATTTAAGCCCATTAGTACACCGGCTTTATTAGAAGAGCAAGGCCGCCCTGGCGAGCTGATGGCCATTGATGAAGATTTACATGGTACTTATATTTTAAATTCTAAAGACCTGCGTGGTGTTGAACAGGTAGCTGCATTAACCGCGATGGGCGTAAGTTCGTTAAAAATAGAAGGCCGTACTAAATCGCCCTATTATGTCGCTCGCACGGCGCAAGTGTATCGCCAAGCCATTGACGATGCCGCTGCAGGCAAGCCGTTTGATACCAACCTGTTGTATCAATTAGAGGGCATGGCAAACCGCGGTTTTACCGAAGGCTTTTTACGCCGCCATAAACCGCAAGATACGCAAAATTATGACACTAGCCACAGCGCTGGTGAGCAACTATTAGTGGCAGAGTTTATCGGCCAGCAAGACGCACAAGGCTATGCCTTAGTTGAAGTGAAAAACCGGTTTGCCGTAGGCGACAGCTTGCTGGTTATGACACCGAGCGGCAATGTCAGCTTTAAATTAACGGGGTTAAAAGACAGCCAGCATCACGATATACTGCTGGCGCCAGGTGCCTGCTATCAGTTATTAGTACATCTACCGCAAACGATAGATTTACAGTACGCGATGCTGATTAAGCAGTTACCGCTGTAACTGCTGTAGCTGTTGTATAACGGCGGTAGGGTTTGAAAAGTCTTTAATTTCAGCTAACACCTTGCCGTCTTTTAGTTTTAATAATACTGGGATACTGCGCACGTTAAAATGTTGAAATAGCGCACCGCTGTTATCAATACTAAAGGGTACTTTCATTGCATACTGCTGATTAAAATCAGTAAGCGCTTGTTGATCTGTCCATAAATTATTAACAATGCCATGCCAGTTGCTGTTCGGCAATTGCAGCGCTATGGCGTTTAGTTGCTGCTGCGCTTGAATACAGCTTTTTGACATGTCAGGACGAGATTCGGCCAAATACCAATCACACCAAGTAGCAGTAAAAAATAGATACTGCTCACCGTTAAGGTAGGGGGCAACTAGCTGCTGCTGTTGTTCTGGGCTGGCTTTTTCGCCGTCTTGTGCAATTAAATTTTGTCCCTGCGCTAAACGCTGTATAAAGCCGTCTAATACATTATCTGACTCGTGACTAGTATAAACCTGTTGCCATTGGCTATTCATTAATACAGAAAACGGCGTACCAACAAGGCCTAACTCTAGCGCTAGCTTGCCTTGATCATCTATCCAAACTGGCATGGTTAAACCAAAGCGAGCAATAACCTTGGCTATTTCTTCGGGTTTTTCATTAATATCAATGTTAACAGCAACGAAGTTAACTTTATCGCCATACTGTTGATAAAGCTGTTGAAAATGCGGCATCTGTTCCATACAGGGTTTGCACCAGGTCGCCCACATTTTAATATATAACGGTTTATTCGCCGGCACGGCGCTTAAGTTTATTGTTGAGAGCTCTGGAAATTGTTTTAAAGAAATGGCCGTTAAATCTGCAGTGCTTGCGCTGGCTAAGTTAACAAAAGCCATAATTAAAAATACGCATAAACTGATTATTTTATACATTTCCAGCTCCTTTATACTCGTTGCTGTCGACCTTGTTGATAGAGATCAAACCTATGCTAACGGTAATGTGTTTGAATAAGCATACTACTTTTTTTACCGCTTTGAGCATTATAGGGGCGAAATTGCCTGCACTAATAGACGTTTCATGTATTAATTGCGATATGTGTGTGCCAGAGTGCCCAAACGATGCAATTAGTTTAGGCGAACAGCATTATCAGGTGGCTGCTGAGCTTTGTACTGAGTGTGTGGGTTTTTATGATAAACCCACTTGCATTGCGGTGTGCCCAATAGATTGTATTGAACTGGTCAACTAGGCCTTTCTCGCTATGCCTAGCTTGGTATATCTAGCTGTCGAGCAGTAGTAGCTGTTCAATAGGTAACGGCTTGCTAAGTAAATAACCTTGATAATGTTGACAACCGGCGCTAATTAAAAACGCCATTTGCTCTGCGGTTTCTACACCTTCGGCCACAACCTCTAACTTTAAGCTGGCAGCCAATGACAGTATCGCTTTTACAACGGCGGTGTCTTCTTTGCTGTTAATCATATTATCAACAAAAGAGCGGTCAATTTTCAGCGTGTCTATGGGTAATTTGGTTAGGTAGCTTAGTGAAGAGTAGCCAGTACCAAAATCGTCTAATGAGAAGCGTACGCCTATTTCACGCAGTTTGCTCATTGCTGCAATAGTATTATCAACATCTTCCTGCAACATGCTTTCTGTTATCTCAAGCTTTAAACGTTGTGGCGGCACCTGGTATTGTGTTAGTGCGGTTGTCACTATGTCGACAAAATCTTTTTGTTGTAGCTGCTTCGCGCTAATGTTTACCGCAATAGTCCAGTGTGCACGCTGTTTATCGCTAGCCCATTGTTGTAATTGCTGACAGGCGGTATGTAAAACCCAATTACCAATTACAAGAATATGATTGGCTTGCTCGGCAACCGGAATAAACTGATCTGGCGGTACCATGCCTAACTGGCTGTTGTTCCAGCGAATTAAGGCCTCTGTACCGACTATTGCTTTCTGTTGGTTGTATATAGGTTGGTAGTAAAGTATCAGCTCTTGTTTATCTGTAGCGTGGATCAACTCGCGTAAAATGTCGTTGCGTTGGTTTAGTGCAAATTGTAGCTGTGGGTCAAAGAAGGTAACTTGATTTCTACCCCGAGCCTTAGATTGATACATGGCAATATCGGCTTGTTTTAAAAACTCTGCCGCATCGCATACTGTGCTATCTAACAAGGTAACGCCAATACTGGGTGTAACCGAGACTATTTCGTTTTCAAGCGTATAGGGCTCGGATAAGGCTACGCGGATATGCTCTGCTTGATCGCCGGCTTTAATCGATGCCTCTTGTTTGCTGGTGGCTAAGTTAGCAATTAAAATTACAAATTCGTCGCCACCTAGCCGAGCAATCGTTTGGTTTGCATAGGTGCTGTGTTGCAGGCGCATAGCCACTTGTTTTAGCAGTTCGTCGCCCATAGCATGGCCTAACGAGTCGTTTACATCTTTAAAATTATCTAAATCGATAAGCAGTAAAGCATGAACATTCGCGGTATTAGGTTCACTGTTGTTAATGCTACGCTCTAATTGTTCTTTTAATAAACGTCGATTAGGCAGTGATGTGAGTTCATCATAATAAGCTAGGCGCAGAGCTTCTTGTTCGGCCAATTTGCGCTCGGTAATGTCGGCGCGAATAGCAATATATTGCTCTGGTTTTCCGCGGTCATTTAAAAATGGCACTATGGTAGTATTTACCCAGTACAAGCTACCATCTTTAGCTTTATTGCATATTTCACCCTGCCAAATTTTACCGGTGCTAATGCTTAGCCACATGTCTTTAAAGAAGCTTCGGGGATGGTATTTTGAATTAATGAGCTGATGACTATTGCCAATTAGCTCTTGTCGTGAGTACTGAGAGATCTGACAAAACTTATCGTTAACCGAGGTAATAATGCCACGAATATCGGTATAAGCGACGATGGCGTGTTCGTTTAGCGCTCGCCTTAATTTTTCTGTTTCACGTAGTGCTATTAATTCTTTACGTTTGGCATGCTCTTTTTCTGATGAATCAATGACTAAGCAAAGAATAGTGTCGGTTTTCCCTGCAAGATTTATTTCAGGAACAATAATAATTTCGCGATAAACCTGTACATTTTCGGCAAAAATATAATCGTAATAAAACTCGGCTTTTTTACCAGAGAGTGCTTGAACGCAATGTTGTTGCCACAGTGATGCGATCTTTGCTGGAAATACGTCAGAGAGATGTTGATCAACTTGCGAACCTTTAAAAATATGCGACATGTTTTTTGCAAAGCTATTGGTATATAGCAGCTTTAACGATTGATCAAAACGTACGACACCTAGCGGCATACTTTCTAAAATAGTTTGCAGTTCTAATTCTTTTTTATCGGTTTTTTGTTCGGCAATGTGAGCGAGTTGGTACGGGCGTTTTATTTCGTGCCAATAAATAGCCATATAAATAAATATTGCGGATACGATTTTAAATAAGTGCCCCAGTAGCAGGGCAAAGTCTGAGGTGGTTAGATAGTGAGTTAACGTTAATGCGCATAGTGCCATTGCAAAGCTGGCTGCAGCAAAATACAGATGTTGGCTAAAGTGGCTGCGAGTATATTGATACCAATACAACCCGGTTAATAATGCATAACCGATAAAGAAGCTAAATTCGGCATTGGTTTTAAAGTCAGTCACGCCGGTAGCGGGATCAAAGGTGGGTGGTAACAGCTGAGAATGATAAATGTTTATATAAAATATCAATGTACTTAATGCAATGGCAGCCAAAAGCCAGTTCAGCTTGCGGCCTTTTAGCTTCAGTTTAAAAGCGATGGCGATAAAGGTAAGTAGCTCAATGCTGCGCGCAAATAGCCAAAAGACAATGGCTTTTTCCGGCGAGCTAGCAGTAAATAAATTAGGCATACCGGGATAAGACAGAGTATGAAAATAATCGAGTAAAGCAATACAGCTAAAACCGAACACAATAGTATTACTAAAGCTACTTTTGTCCGGATCTTTGCGCTGAAAAATAACGGCGACAACCGAAATTGCGACAAATACCGAGATTAATTCTAGAGTTAGATGGGTTACCCATAAATGCACAATCTGTAATTGTAAAAATTGCATAACAATTGATAGCGCGATAACGGCTATCGCGCTTAGAGCCAGAAAAAATAGCGGGAATATATTTTTACTGTATAAAAAAGCTCGCATTTATTACACATTCCTTAAATAAAACACGGCAATAGTGCGCATCTCAGTTATTGTTTAAAACGTACAACAAGTTCATGTAGCTCATCGGCGGTAGTTTTAAGCAAGGTGATAGAATCTGTTGTGTGATTTGCTGTCGCGGAGCTGGTACTTGCTAAGTCAGAAATATTAACAACTTGGCGGTTAATATCATCAGCGACATGCGCTTGCTGTTCAACAGCTGCCGCCATCTGCGTCGCCATATGGGCAATTTGTTCAACGGCGTTAGTAATACCACTTAGCATTTTACCGCTTTGCACCACTTGCTCTAAACCGTCATCGGCGGCTTTTGCCCCTAAATTGGCGGTGTCTACCGCATTGTGTGCTTTGCTAGTCAGCGCTTTTACAATAGTGTAGATATCACGGGTAGATTCTTGCGTACGTTTAGCTAAGTTTCGCACTTCGTCTGCAACCACCGCAAAGCCTCGACCTTGCTCGCCAGCTCTGGCGGCTTCTATTGCAGCATTAAGCGCTAATAAGTTTGTTTGGTCGGCAATTTGCTCGATAATTTGCGCAGCTTGAGCAATCAGTGCGGTTTGCTCTGATACTTCAGCTACCGAGGTGGCAATGTTAGCCACGGTGTCTCTAAGCCGGTGAATAGACTGCCGAGTTGTTTCGGCAACTTGGTTGCCTTGCAATGACAACTCGTTAGCAATTTCAGCATGGTTTGCGGTTTCTGATACATGTTTAGCTACTTCGGCAATAGTGGTGGTCATTTCGTTCATTGCGGTGGCAACTTGGAAAGTTTCAGCTTGCTGTCGTTCTATTTCTTCACAGGTTTTTAGCGTTAACTTATGGCCAATGTCGGATTCGCTAGCAACATGCTTAGCCGCGTTTTCAATTCGAGAAATAACCGTGCCTAAATGCGCCTTCTGACTTAAAATAGCCACCGTTAATTTGCCCAGATCACCGCTAGCATCAGTATAGGTTTTAGTAGCTAAATCATCGGTAAAACTGGTCGTTAATAGTTTAGTAAGGCTGAATAAGTTGGTTTTACTACGATAAGTGCTAATAAGAATATAAAGGCCAATAAAACTAGCAAAGGCGACCTCAGCTAAGGTGCGATAATCGTTGATAAACAGTGCTGCTGACACCACAACGGCTAAACCAAGTAATAGCTGCGGCGCGGTAATTTGAATTATTGCTGACGTTTTTTTACCTGCATTTATATTGGCATATAAGGCTTCGGCACGCGCCACATCTTCGCGGGTTGGGCAGGAGCGCACAGATTCATAACCCACCACTTTACCCTGTTGGGTCACTGGGGTTACGTAAGCATCTACCCAGTAATAATCGCCGTTTTTACAGCGGTTTTTTACTAAACCCATCCACGGCTTACCCGCTTTAATATAAGACCACATTACAGCAAAAGCTTGTGCCGGCATCTCTGGGTGACGAATAGTATTATGTGGTTGACCAACCAGTTCCGTTTTATCAAAGCCACTTACCGCAACAAAGGCGTCGTTGCATTCTAAAATGGTGCCTTTTAAGTCAGTAACAGAGATAAGCTTACTGTCCGCTGAGAAGGTTTTTTCGTTGTTGGTTATCGGTAAATTCTTTCTCATACAAAATCCTCAGTTAACGCTTTATAAACTGGCACTATGGGTTTATTGATTAACTACTCATCAAGTTAGAGTTTAGACCATCGCTAAACTAGATATAGTCATTCTTAATTTAAGCTGTTGATTTTTAAATTAGTGTAGCTAAGCGTCTGTGCGGCCGTTATTAGTTAAATATTAAATTACAGCGTAATCTAGCGGCAGTTTGTCTCGTTGTTATACGTTGATTATATATGTAAATATACCTACAAGGTGGTAATTTTTTCAAACTTTAGTCGAGTATCAAATAGTTATACGCTGTGGTTTAAATTAATTATCAATGCGTTTACCTGCGTTGCGTGGGGAAGCTTTTTGCTATGCTATTGCAACATTTTACTCATTTTGGGGTAGCTGACGGTGGCGCAAACTACTTCCTTTGTTTAGTTGCCTACGAGCAGCTTGTTTCGTAATATACTCAAGTATATTTTGACGCTTGCAATCGGCTTTATAAAGAGGGATACCCGATGGGTTTATTGACGAAGGCCACTAACTATTTGAGCCTATCTAGCCTAGCGCTAATGTTCAGTAGTGCTATTTTTGCTGCTGAGCCACTGCGTATTGCTGTGGCGGCTAACTTTAATGGTAGCTTACAGCAACTTACGGCTATGTATCAGCAACAGCATAACCAAACGTTTTTAATTAGTGCAGGTTCATCGGGGGCGCTATATGCACAAATTCAGCAAGCAGCGCCGTTTCATCTATTTTTTTCTGCTGATGCACAGCGGCCAACCCAACTTGTTGCCGAGCAGCTTGCACTTGCCGACTCACAATATACTTATGCGGTAGGGGTACCAGTATTATGGTCAACCGACAAACAGCTGATAGATGAGCAGGCTTCGGTATTAAAAACTGCGAGCTTTAAACACCTTAGTATTGCGGAACCTCGTAATGCACCTTATGGTGCGGCTGCTCAACAAATTATGCAGAATTTGGGCGTGTGGCAAAAATTAAATGAAAAAAAGAAGTTGGTACGTGCGCAGTCTATAGGTCAGGCCTACAGCCAAGTTGCCTCTGGTGCGGCACCTTTAGGCTTTGTCGCGTTAGCGCAAATAATTAATGCCGACGGTTCAATTACCGGCTCGTACTGGCAAGCACCGACAACAATGTATGAACCAATAGTGCAACAAGCGGTGATTTTAAAACACGCTGAGCAAGACCCTCAAGTATTAATTGCTGCACGCAAGTTTATGCACTGGTTACAAACGCCTGATGCCATTGCTGTGATACAGGCTGCTGGTTATCATGTAGAAAACACCCGTTAGCCATACCGCCACTATTTTGGATTTATGCATGCTATCTGCTGATGATATCACCGCACTTTGGGTAACCTTTAAACTGGCCGTCGTTAGTACGGCCATTTTGTTGTTGCTGTGCACGCCCTTAGCATGGTGGTTAGCACATACTCGTTGGCGCGGACGTACGGTAATAGAGGCATTAGTAATGTTGCCTTTGGTGCTGCCACCTACGGTGTTGGGGTTTTATTTGCTGCTATTACTTGGCCCCAAAGGTTGGGTTGGCGCAAGCCTAGAAGCTATGGGGTTTAATCATCTTGCCTTTACCTTTACTGGCTTGGTTATTGGTTCGATGATTTATTCGCTACCCTTTGTGGTACAGCCATTAACGTCGGCATTTCAGGCTGCCGGTGGCCGTATGCTTGAGGTGGCGGCTACTTTGCGCTCATCACCTGTCGATCGTTTTTTTAGTGTGGTGTTGCCGTTATCGCGCCGTGGTTTTTTAACCGCTACCGTATTGTCGTTTGCCCATACTTTAGGTGAATTTGGTGTCATTATTATGGTTGGCGGTAATATTCCTGGTAGTACTCAGGTGGCGTCTATTGCCATTTATAATCACGTTGAAGCCATGGATTACGCCTCGGCCCATACGTTATCGGCAATATTAGTCACCTTGTCTTTTAGTTTGCTATTGGCGGTTTATGCGCTAAACAGAAAATTTAAAGTTGTGGCTATTACATGAGTATTACTGCCAGTATCAATTTACAGCGCGGTAGTTTTCAACTTGAGGTTAAGCTTGAGTTACCCGCTAAAGGTATTACCGCGTTGTTTGGCCGCTCTGGCTCAGGTAAAACCACAATTTTGCGCTGTATTGCCGGCTTAGAGCGTGTTAATAGCATGAGCTTGTCGGTAAACGGTGACGTTTGGCAAGATGAGCAACTATTTTTACCCGTGCACCAACGTGCATTAGGTTATGTATTTCAAGAGGCGAGTTTATTTCCGCATCTTAACGTAGAGCGCAATCTGATGTTTGGCTATAACCGCGTAGCTAAAGCACAGCGGCAGATTTGTTTTACTGAAACTGTGGAATTATTAGGTTTAAGCAGCTTATTAAAACGTTACCCTGAGCAGTTGTCGGGCGGCCAGCGCCAGCGTGTGGCTATTGCACGAGCGTTACTGACTAGCCCGCGGCTATTGCTAATGGATGAGCCTATGGCGTCATTAGATCAAAGCAGTAAAGCCGAAATTTTGCCTTATATTGAGCGCTTGCATGCCAGCTTAGGCATACCCATTATTTACGTTAGTCATGCTATTGATGAGGTGTCTAGGCTTGCTGACTATATGGTGTTGTTAGAGCAGGGGCGGGTGCTAGCACAAGGCCCACTGCAAGAGTTACTTACTCGTACCGATTTACCGCTTGCCCATAGCGCTAATGCCGCGGCAGTGATTAAAGCTAGGGTACAGGCGCATAGCGATGACTATATTAGCGAATTACAGCTTGCCGATGGCCAGTGCTTGTCTATTTCGCAGCAAAATATTGCTTTAGGTACTGAGGTGCGGGCCAGAGTGCTGGCGCGTGATGTGGCTATAGCGCTTGCGCCACCGCAGCAGTTTAGTGTTAATAATTGCTTAGCGGTAACCTTGCTTGAGATCAGTGATGACCCAAACCCCGGCCATGTGTTGTTAAAATTAGCCTTGAGCGATCAAGTATTACTGTCACGTATTAGTCGTCGCTCATTACAGCGGCTAGCGTTACAGCCTGGTCAGCTGCTTTATGCGTTAGTTAAAGCCGTGAGCCTAGATTTATAACCAGCGTTTAATCGCCGCCTGATCTGTAGTTTTAGCCTCTACCCAATAATCGCCAGCAGCGGTATGCTCTTTTTTCCACAATGGCGCCTGATTTTTTAGGTAATCCATAATAAATTGTGCGGCAGCAAAGGCGGCATCTCGGTGGGCACTAGCAATACCAACAAAGACAATTTGCTCATTGGGCGTTAGTCGGCCAACACGGTGAATAATTCTTACCGCACCTAGTTGCCAGCGGCTTAATGCTTGTTGGCCAATATCATGTAATGCCCGTTCGGTCATACTCGGGTAGTGTTCTAATGTCATTGCTTGCAACTGCGTATCTGCGAGCTCACGTACTAAGCCACTAAAGGTAACAACGGCACCACATTGTGGGTTTTGGCTTAACGCTGCATATTCATCCGCGACGGAAAAGTTAGCCTGTTGCACTGCTACTGACACTGACACTGACACTGACACTGACACTGACACTGACATATTAACCTCCGGTTACCGGTGGAAAAAACGCGAGCTCATCGCCAGACCTAACCCTTGCTGTTAATGGCACCAGCTGTTGGTTAAGTGCGCAAAGTAAGTCGGTGCGGCTAAGCTCTTGCCGCCAGTTATTGCCTAAGCTTTGTAATTGGTTTACTACAGCGGCAACATCAAGCTTGGTATCATCGCAGCTAAGTAGGTATTGTTCGCAGTCTAAGCGCTCACGCAGTGCAGCAAAAAACAGAATTTTAATCATTTTATTACCCTTTTTCTGTTAGCAAATAATAATTATGCGTATAGCTTACTTATC
This sequence comes from Rheinheimera metallidurans, assembly GCF_036983985.1. Lineage (NCBI taxonomy): Bacteria > Pseudomonadati > Pseudomonadota > Gammaproteobacteria > Chromatiales > Chromatiaceae > Rheinheimera > Rheinheimera metallidurans. The sequence continues at coordinate 439,163 of NZ_JALAHQ010000002.1, read as the reverse complement.
GGCTGCTAGTAAATAATGCCCCGACTTACCGCCGGTTTTTTCCAGTAACTGAATATCGCTAATGCACATCGCTTTATCCACCGCTTTGCACATATCGTAAATGGTCAGTGCTGCCACAGATACCGCCGTTAGCGCTTCCATTTCTACCCCAGTTTGCCCGCTTACTACGCAACAGCTTTCTATTTGTATTTGGCCCAATTCAGGCTGCAGCTTAAAGTCTATGCTTACTTTACTTAGCATTAGGCTGTGGCATAACGGAATAAGCTCACTGGTCTTTTTTGCTGCCATAATGCCGGCAATACGCGCAGTAGCGAGTACATCACCTTTTTTAATTAACGCCTGTGAAATTAAATTAATCACTTGTGGTGTGGTTTGCACCATACCGCTAGCGCGGGCTTCGCGTTTAGTTTCAGCTTTGTTGCTAATATCGACCATTGCCGCTGCGCCAGTGTGATCTAAATGGGTAAGTTCAGACATATTACGCTTTCCTGTTATCGATTGGGCAAGCTTTGCTTGGGCTGTTTTTAACGTGCGCAACAAAATTACAGGGCCCAGTAGTGCTGTCTAGTTGCGGTAAAATAAGCTGTTGCATGGCAAGGCGACAAGCGTTGCCTGAACCTGGCATAGCAAATACTAAGGTGCCATTAGCCATACCCGCTAGCGCGCCTGATTGCAGCGCGGCTGAGCCAATATTGGCCAAGGAAATACTACGAAACAACTCACCAAAGCCCGGCACGCAGGTATCTAATAACGGCGTTAATGCTTCTATGGTGCAGTTACCTGCAGCATAACCGGTACCGCCATTGATTAATATTACTTGAATATCACTACTGGCTATCCACTGGCTAAGCACGGCCCGTAATTGGTGTTTTTGGTTAGCCTGTATTGCACGGCTAATTAGTTGGTGGCCAGCGCCTTGCAATAGCTCAGTTAATAAGTCGCCACTGCTGTCATTTTGGCTAGTGCGGCTATCTGATACCGTAAGTACGGCGATGTTAAGCGAATAAAACTGGCTTAAATTAGGCTTGGCCATCTTGCACTCCTAGCGTTAACTGCTGCATACAGTGTTGCCACTGTGCTGGCGTATTGGTATTAATTAGTTGGGTGTTATCGGCGCTCAGTTGGCTTGCACTAAGCCCGTGCAGTAATGCTTTTATTGAACGTTGTCCGGTATGCAGTTGGCTAATAATACGCTGTTTTAACGCGGCATTATTGGGTAGCACACAAGGTAACGGATGCTCAGCAAAGTAACTGGCCGCGCTGCTTGCGGTAAGTAGCTGTTGCAAGCTAGCAACACTAATTAGCGGTATGTCTATCGGCACTATTAATAGTTTAGGCTCGGTGCAATGTGGCAGTACCGATAAAATACCGCCAAGTGGGCCTTGCTCTGGTGTTATATCAGCAATAAACCCCGGTTGATTACGGCTAATGATAATTTGGCTTGCACCAGCTTGGCTAACCCGTTGCTGCATATGTTTAAGCAGGCTTTGGCCATTAATTTGTAACAGGGCTTTATCTTGGCCCATACGTGATGAAAGACCGCCAGCTAAAATTACTGCGGTAAAGGCCGGCACCTTAAGCGACAAAGAGGGTGTTTGCATTACTGCCACACTAACCTCCTATTTGCGCCAAATGTCGAGTGCCGCCGCTAAAGTCTTGATGCAAGTAATGTGTTGCCTCTTTACCCAGTACCGCTTGTTGCAAAAACTGCATTAGCGGTAGCGCGTCATCGTTTTGCAGTAGTTGGCGTAAGTCTTGTTGCTGCTCGGTAAACAGGCACAAATATAAACCGGCTTGGCTAGAGACTCTTAGTCTATTGCAGTCGGCACAAAAATCTTTGCTATAAGGCATAATAAGGCCAATACGGCCTTGGTAGTCACCATGGTAATACTCTAAAGCGGGGCCATCGGTGCTGCTTTTGGCTTTAAGTTGCCAGCCTGTGGCTAGCAGTTTTTGCTGAATACTTTCGCCACTTAAATGTTGGTTTTTATAATACTGGGTATTGTCGTTGGTGCGCATTAGCTCGATAAAACGCAGGCTAATATCTTGCGATTTAATAAAGTCTAAAAAGTCGGGCAGGGCTAACGCATTATGTTGGCGCAGTAGCACGGTATTAATTTTAACCTGTTTAATGCCAACCGCGCGGGCTTTGGCAACACCGGCTAAAATATCGGCTAATTTATCTTGCCCAGTAACTAGGTGAAAAGTGTCCGCATCTAAGCTATCAATGCTAACGTTTACTGCGTCTAAACCGGCATCAAACCAGGCTTGTGCATCGCGCGCTAACCGATAGCCATTGGTGGTTATGGCCACTTTTTCAATGCCGGGTACACTTTTACAGATAGCAATAATCTCGGTTAAGTCTTTTCGCAGTGAGGGCTCGCCGCCGGTAATACGTACTTTTTTTGTGCCTAAACGGGCAAAGGCTGTTACTAAGCGGCGTATTTCAACAAGGTTAAGTTCACCACTGCGTGACTCGCAATCGGTGCCATTAGGTAAGCAGTAGCTACAGCGAAAGTTGCAACTTTCAGTGATAGATAGCCGTAAATAAGTAAAACGGCGCGAAAATGCGTCAATTAACATAGCACACCTTTCCAATAGGGGAGGTGTAGCCGTTTCCAGCTAAACCCGGTGGCGTTATTGCCACGGCGTACCGTTCATCCCTAATATGCTAGCGCATAGCAGGCTTAGAGCCGGCAGCTCGGCGTTATTGTGTAAGCTTAAGCGTTTATTTAAGGTTTTGTTATTGCCCAGAAGAGGCGCAAAACTACCCACTAAGTAATAGTTTGTTTCGATTTAATAGAAGGGTAAATGCTAGTCTATTTTAACGATATTGCCCAGTGAACAACGATTAATCGACCGTGCTTAGCAGTTCCTTATTCCATTACTTGCTGAAATAACCGACGTAACCCGCCAAATAGCGCAAATAGCTTAGTGTGATTAGTAACAAGGCGTGCATTTTTGTATCATAGCTAGGCCATTCTTTTTCTATGTTGCATTTATGAGCCAAGTGAACACCGCACATCCAGCAGCTGCCCCTGAAAACCGCGTTTCTTATGGCATTTTAACCACAATTAGTGCCAGCCACGCCATTAATGACATGATGCAGTCAGTTATGCTGGCGCTTTATCCGGTGTTATCGGGTAATTTTAATCTTAGTTTTATGCAAATAGGCTTAATTACTCTGGTGTACCAAACGATGGCGTCCTTGTTACAGCCATTTATTGGTCGTTTTACTGATAAAAAGCCGATGCCATTTTCTTTACCTATTGGCATGAGTTTTACGTTGTTTGGCTTAATTATTCTGGCCTATGCAGCAAGCTATGGCATGGTGTTGTTGGCTGCAGCGTTAATAGGTATAGGTTCTTCGGTGTTTCATCCTGAATCGTCGCGTATTGCTAGAATGGCATCGGCTGGAAAACACGGTTTAGCGCAATCTATCTTCCAGGTAGGGGGCAATGTTGGCACCGCAATAGGCCCTATTTTTGCAGCCGTATTAATTTTACCTAATGGCCAAAAAAGTGTCGCTTGGGTGGCATTATTAGCGCTACTTGGTATGACCTTATTATTAAGGGTGAGTTACTGGTATTCGGCAAATTTAAAAACAGTTAAAGGCCGAGCCAGCTTAGCTAAGTATGATAACGGCCTTAGCAAGACGCAAGTACGAACCGCATTAACCTTGTTACTAATGTTACTGTTTTCTAAGTTTGTTTATTTGGCGGGCTTACACAGTTACTTTACGTTTTATCTAATTGACCGCTTTGACGTGAGTATTCAAACCTCGCAATACTGCTTGTTTTTATTTTTAGTTGGTGTTGCCATAGGCACTATTGCCGGCGGACCGGTGGGCGACTACATAGGCCGCAAACGTATTATTTTAGGTTCTATTTTAGGCTCAGCCCCTTTTGCTTTAATGCTGCCTTTTGTTAGCTTTTCTACCACGCTGGTATTAGTGTTTTTAGTCGGCATGATTTTAGCTTCAGCATTCCCAGCGATGATTGTGTACGGCCAAGAATTAATGCCAGGTAAAATTGGTACTGTATCTGGGCTGTTTTTTGGTATCGCCTTTGGCATTGCAGGCATAGGCGCCGCTGCTATAGGTGCATTAGCTGACTTTTATAGCATTGGCATGGTGTACAAGGTGTGTGCGGTATTACCGCTATTAGGCATAGTAGGTTTTTGGTTGCCTGAACTAAAACCAGCAAAGAAACGTTAAAACTGGTTTAAAATTAAATCGTTATAATCATCGGTATTTAACGTCAGATTATACTTGGTGATTAAGCTGTCAAGCTCTAATTGGGCAACGGATAACTCTTCCATCACTATGCTATTGTCGTCTAAGTGCCACAATAAGCGCGACCCAGCATAACTGTATTGCAGCGCCAAAAGGGCGTCGGCATTACCGGCTTGCGCGGCTGCTTTCAGCTTAGGCATTTTGCGGGTTATTTTATTTAGCGCCTGCTTTAAGTCCCACACATATACCACTTCGGTCATATAAGCATGCGTGCGATATTTGTTCAATAGCCAACCTATAGTTAGCGTGGTAACAACTACACCTAATAAATTCCAATGGAAATGGCTGCCGCTTGCGTCAGGAAATAGCGCAATAAGTATTTGCGCTATGGCTAAACTACCGATGGCCAACGCCGCGATACTGCCGACAATAACGCGGTTTAAATGCCGCCGATAACGGGCTTTATCAATTTTGATCAGTTGCATAATAAGTTATACACGCCTAATAGCGATTATGAGATGCGATGTAGGTGCATTGTAACTGAAGAGCTCCGCGATCTAAAAACTTAAAACCCAGCAAGCAAGCCGAGTTCTAAGTTTTAATTTAACTAAACCCGATTAAGCTAAGTCACGCACCTTAGGCTCACGCTGCCAGAGCCGCGATTTTGCATTGTTGATAAAGGCATCAATATCGGCCAAAGGTGTAACAAAACTGTCTTTTTCTATCGGTAATTTGCGACCGGTTATGCCCAACATGTATTGGCTTTAAATTGGCAAAATATCGTTGCGCAAGGCGATCCTGAATTTTATTTATGCGGTCCCAAAGGATTGATGGATGACACCATAAGGTTACTGAGAGATAAAGGGGTGCCTGAATCTGATATCGCTTTTGATGTCTTTAGCTAATTAAATAAGCCCTGCGTAATTAACATTACGCAGGGCTTTATCAGGGTTTGTCGGGGTTTTATATCGTTAAGTCATGCGTAGTGTAATAACAAAACGTGTGAGATTTTTATCTGAAGTGACGCTGATATCACCGTCATGTGCTTCGATAATCGCTTTAGTAATAGCCAGCCCCAAACCTGCACCATCACTGTGGCGTTGTCTTGATTGATCGGCGCGATAAAAACGTTCAAATAAATACGGCAAATGCTCGGCGGATATTGCTGGGCCGGGGTTTTCGACACTGATACAAAGCGTGTTAGCAGCTTGCTGATAGCTGTTGACTATAATGCTGTGTCCAGAAGCTGTGTGTCGTATCGCATTTGACAATAAATTAGTTAAAGCATGCCTTAGTAAGGTGCGATCGGCATTAATGACGCTGGGCTGACCGGTAAACGCGAGTTTGACTCCAGCCTCGTCTGCTAACGCTTCAAAAAACTCGAATATGGCCGCGACTTCTTTGGCAATATTTAAAGGCTGTTTATTTGGTGTGATTAAACCATTTTTACTTTTAGCCAACCACAGCATATCGCTAACCATCTTGCTAAGCCGCTCTTGCTCTTCCAAATTCGAAAATAACACGTTTTGGTATTCCTCAGCCGTTCGTTGCCGAGATAAACTGACTTGGGTTTGGGTAATAATATTGGTTAAAGGGGTGCGAATTTCGTGAGCAATGTCGGCACTAAAGTGCGATAACTTAGTAAAGCCATCCTCTAAGCGGTTTAGCATGTGGTTGAATGACTGCACCATATGCGTTAACTCAGAAGGTACTTCGTTGGCGTTTAATCTAATGTCGAGTTTGCTGGTTTGAATGTCGCGCATATTGTCACTTAGTCCTCTAAGTGGCGCTAAACCTTGATGCACCGCAATCCAAGCTGCTAATAAAGTAAGGAGGCAGGAACCGAGTAGAATCACCCAAAGACTTTGACCGAGTTGCTGCAAAAAGTGGATGTGAAAATCCATATCAATCGCTGTAATTAACCGGTAGTTATCGTTTGCAGTGGCTATGTTCAGAGCAATACCCCGATAGGCTTTATCTTGATATTGCCAGTGTTGGATATTTTCAATTTTAAATGTATCTATGGATTCATCAGTATCTGTAAGTTGGCTTAAATCAAAATTAGCATTGTTATAAATAATTTGCTGCTGAGAATTGTTTATTTGGTAATACACGCCATGATGTCCGGCAACAGCTTGCGATAATGATTGAGCTAAAGTTTTCGGATCTGTAGGTTCTTTAAGGAACACTTGCTGAACAGAGTGAACAATAACGCCAAGTTCATCGGCATCTTGTTCGATAAAATGGTGCTCTATAGAACTGATAAGCAGTTGCCTAACAACCAGTAAACAAACCGCAATAGTGACAACGACAGACAGTACCACTCTCAGGGTCAAGGACAGTGGCCGTTTAGTGTTATGCTTCATCCGCTTGCTCGTTTTCAAGTTTATAGCCCATGCCGCGCACGGTGTGGATTAATTTTGGCATAAAATCATCGTCTACTTTAGCCCGTAACCTTCTTATTGCGACATCAATAACATTGGTGTCGCTATCAAAGTTCATATCCCAAATCTGTGAGGCGATTAAAGATCGGGGTAAGACTTCACCGCTGCGGCGCATTAATAACTCTAATAAAGAAAACTCTTTATTACTCAAGGCAATTTTGACTCCGCTGCGCATGACTCTTCTTTTGGGGACGTCTAATTGTAAATCGGCCACCTGAAGTAAATCTGGGGTGGTTATGGTTTGGCCGCGGCGTATTAGGCTGCGTACCCGCGCCAACACTTCTGAGAAAGCAAAGGGTTTAATTAAGTAATCATCCGCGCCTAATTCTAAGCCTTTAACTCTGTCATCAACGCTATCACGGGCGGATAAAAACAATACTGGCGTAAGGTTATTGCTTTCGCGAATAGATTGTACTATCCGCCAGCCATTAACATCAGGCAACATCACATCCAGCACAATCAGATCAAATACTTCGGTCATTGCAAGGTGATGGCCGTCTAAGCCGTTTCTAACCAGTGAAACTTGAAAACCCGCTTCAGTGAGGCCTTGCTTTAAATAATCACCCGTTTTGATTTCGTCTTCAACAATCAGTAATCGCATAACCTTTCCTGTAAATAGGGGTAACTGATAGCTTGCAATACACAGGCTGTCAGCTAGATGACAACAAGATTACAACTTTGTCATGTCAGAGTCATGTTGCTGACAGTTATAAATAGCTAAGCTAGATGAAATAAATAAGTTCAGGGGTTATATAAATGAATGATAACAAGTTCAAGTTACCGGCTTCTATCTCGCGGCGCCGATTTGTCCAAGGGCTTGCCATCGGAGGCGTAATAGCGAGTTTCCCGCATGTTGTTCGCGCCGGTAGCTCTTTTAAAGACAATGCCGCGACAGGTTCAGCACCTGAATTAAGTGGCAAAGTTATCGAGTTAACCATTGCTGAATCTTTAGTCAACTTTACTGGTGTAGTGCGTACAGCAACTACCATAAATGGCTCTATTCCGGCACCAACGCTACGTTTACGCGAAGGCGATGAGGTGACGATTAAAGTGACCAATACCTTATCTGTGCCAAGCTCTATTCACTGGCATGGCATTATTTTACCTTATCAAATGGATGGAGTGCCAGGCTTAAGCTTTAAGGGCATTATGCCCGGTGAAACCTTTGTTTATAAGTTTACTTTGCAACAAAGCGGTACTTACTGGTATCACTCCCATAGTGGCTTTCAAGAAATGACCGGCATGTACGGTGCACTGATCATCGAGCCTAGAGAGCAAGATATCATCGTGGCGGATAGAGAGTATGTGGTACAGCTTTCAGACTGGACCGATGATGATCCTATGCAGGTTTTTAGTAAACTTAAAGTGCAAGGTGATATCTACAATTATAATCAACCAACGGTACGAGATTTTTTCCGAGATCTGTCAGAAAAGGGGCTTAATTCCGCATTGTCGAAACGAAAAATGTGGCAAGAAATGAGAATGAGCCCGACAGATTTGGGGGATGTTTCTAGCGCCGCACTGACTTACTTATTTAATGGCAGTACGCCGCTGGCCAATTGGCGCGGCCTGTTTAAAAAGGGCGAAAAAGTTCGTTTGCGCTTTATTAACGGCGCCAGCAACACCTTCTTCGATGTCCGTATCCCGGAACTGCAAATGACCGTAGTGCAGTCTGATGGCCAAAATGTCCATCCAGTAACTATTGATGAGTTCCGATTCGGCCCGGGTGAAACCTATGATGTTCTGGTCACACCGCAATCTGATGCTTATACCATTTTCGCCCAGACCATAGAACGCACCGGTTATGCTCGAGGTACCCTAGCGGTAGCTAACAATATAAATGCACCGGTACCGGCAGTAGATCCAGTAGAGTGGTTAGCGATGGCCGACATGATGGGCAATATGTCCCATGGCGGTTCAATGACAGAGGGCGCTATGGATCATAGCCAACATGGCGCAGCTATGCCGATGGATTTAAGTCAGCATGCAGGGCCGGCCGCTGCTTATGCTAAAGCCAGCACGCAAGTGCGCCATGCCAGTACTGAATATGGCCCTTCGGTTGATATGCGGGTAGATACGCCAAGAACTAACTTGGACGATCCGGGCATTGGTTTACGCAATAATGGCCGAAAAGTGCTGACGTTATCCGATTTACACTCACTAGAAGGTGTTATTGAACCGCGGCGTCCTGAAGCTGAAATTGAATTACACCTAACCGGCAATATGGAACGCTATAGCTGGTCAATTGATGGTTTAGAGTTTGGTCAAAGTACACCTGTTCATATGAAATTAAATCAGTGTGTTAGGGTGATTTTGCAGAATGACACCATGATGCCTCACCCTATGCATTTGCATGGAATGTGGAGTGATCTGGAAAATGAAGCCGGTGATGTACAAGTCAGACGACACACTATTCCTGTGCAGCCTGCGCAGCGAATTAGCTTTTTAACAACCCCGCATGATGTAGGTCGCTGGGCTTGGCATTGTCATCTGTTATTTCATATGGATGCAGGTATGTTTAGAGAAGTGGTGGTGTCATGAAAATAACAAAATTAGTAAGTACCACGCCGGTGATTGCGTTAACAGCTAGTTTATTGCTGGTAAGTGCTGGGGTGATGGCAGACAGCGAAATGGACCATAGCAAGATGAAGCATGGCGATAAGGTAATGGACCACAGCCAGATGGATCATAGCAAGATGAAGCATGGCGATAAGGCGATGGACCACAGCCAGATGGCTCATAGCAAGATGAACCATGGCGATAAGGCGATGGGCCACAGCGAAATGGATCATAGCAAGATGAACCATGACGATAAGGCGATGGACCACAGCCAGATGGACCATAGCAAGATGAACCATGGCGATAAGGTAATGGACCACAGCCAGATGGATCATAGCAAGATGAACCATGGCGATAAGGCGATGGACCACAGTCAAATGGATCATAGCAAGATGAACCATGGCGATAAAGCGATGAGCCACAGCGAAATGGACCATAGCAAGATGAACCATGGCGATAAGGCGATGGACCACAGCCAAATGTACCATAGCAAGATGAACCATGGCGATATGGCAATGGACCACAGTCAAATGGACCATGGCGATATGGCAATGGATCATAGCCAAATGGATCATGGCGATATGAAAATGCAGGGTGGCAAAGCGCCTGCAGATGCCCGAGATCCTCATGCTTATTCTGGCGGTTATACCTTAGCGGACGGACCTTATGCCATAGGCGTCGGTCGCCAGTTAATATTGGCTGATGAACACCGTTTTTACGCAATTAAAGCAGATAAGTTGGAGCACCAGTTTGCTACGGATAGCTTAGCATTTGAATTACAGGGTTGGTATGGCACCACCTTTGATCGATTAGCAATAAAGCTGGAAGGTGAAGTAAGCGATGGTAAGTTGGAAGAAAGCCAAACCGACTTGTTATGGAGCCGTGCGGTTTATACTTTTTGGGATGCCCAACTCGGAGCCCGATTTGATACCTATGCGGAAGGTGAAAGTCGGCAGTGGTTGGCATTGGGTATCCAAGGGTTAGCGCCTTATTGGTTTGAGGTCGATGTAACGGCCTATGTCGGTAATTCTGGCCGGACCGCTATAGCAGCAGAAGCGGAATATGAGTTGCTACTCACGCAACGTTTGATATTACAAAGCAGTGTCGGATTAACTGCTTATGGTAAAGACGATGCCATTAATGGTATCGGTAAAGGTATATCGTCTTTAAATGCTGGAATGCGTTTACGTTATGAGTTCTCGCGTCAGTTTGCGCCTTATATAGGTGTTGAATGGATGGCTAAGTATGGCAATAGTGCTGACTTTGCCCGAGCGAATAATGAAGCGACTGATACTACGAGTGCGGTCGCGGGTGTGCGGTTCTGGTTTTAATAATTAAGGTGATAAAATGAATATATTAAAAACATTAAAAATAGTGAGTACTATAGCTGTTTTATTAATGGCGACTACGGTGTCTGCACATGTTGATTTAACTGAGACAGTACCAGCAGATAAGGCGATGTTAATGCAAAGCCCTACAATGTTAAAGCTGACATTCAGTGGCCCTGTACGGATGATGAAATTAAGCCTAACTGATGCAGAGAAAAACGCGGTTAAATTTGGTTTTACGCCTTCAGCAACAACTGCTTCAGAATTTGAGTGGCCGCTACCATCCCTTAAAAGTGGCAACTATCAGGTGAGTTGGATTGTTATGGGCCAAGATGGTCATAAAATGAGCGGTGATTATGGTTTTATGCTCCATGGCAATATGAAGATGGAAGCAAAACAGCCTTCTAATCAGTCACTTAATCACCAGTCGCATTCTCATCAGCATTAGTAGAAGGAAACCGAGTGATGATTGGCCATTGGGAGTTAATGCTATTACTAACAAAGTTTGCTACTTATGCTGCGGTCAGTAGTTGTGTTGGCAGTGTATTAATGCACACTTTACGCTTAAAGCAACTAAGGACAACTGATACTAAGCTTGAGTTTTTTGATGTTTGGCTTAGCAGTTGGTTTTTAAAGTGGGCGAGTTTTGGCCTAGTAATATCATTGTTACAATTGCCAATTCAAGCCGGTGCTATGGCTGAAAATGGCTTAGCAGGTATGTTTGACTCCTTAATGCTTAGTATCATGTGGCAATCAGCAGTGGGAAGCCAAGTCAGTTTCATGGTCGTCGGTTTTACGCTGTTGTTACTTAGTGGCTGGGGGATAAACAAGCTGGCAAGGTTTAAAACCATACTAAGGTTAGTCACTGTGACTGGATTTATTCTGCTAGCAACTAGCTTTACTTTTACTGGCCATACTGTAGCGCTTAATACGGTGTTTAAAGGGGTGTTAGTGTTGCATGTACTTGCCATGGCAGCCTGGGCTGGCTCTTTGTGGCCCTTGCATCAAAGTTGTAAAGCGTTGCCAGCCGATAGTTTAGTGACATTAATGGCATACTTTGGCAAGGTAGCGGTGTTTTTTGTTTCAATATTAATCGCCTGTGGTGTGCTGTTGTTGTTGCAACTTGTAGATCCCATTAGCAATTTATTCACTACCAATTATGGTCAGTTAGTGATGTTAAAACTGATATTTGTCAGTGGCATGTTGCTGTTAGCAGCTTGGCATAAACTAAAGCTTGTTGATGAGCTGGCGCAGCATAAAAATGCCCAACCGCTGCGGCTGTCAATTTTCATTGAAACGCTATTGGTGGTTTCAGTATTAGTGACGACTAGCGTGTTTACAACACTTGTTGGACCACAAAATTAACCTTAACATCATTGATGAAAATGACGTATTTTATTAGGAGAACCCGGTGCTAAAATTCAACGCTTTAACCGTCTTATTTGCCGCCGTATTTTTACTCACAGCTTGCTCCGAACCGGCGGCGATTAATAATGCGCCACAAGTGACGCCAGAACCTGTGGTGAGTAACAAGAATAGTGAACCTTTATTAACCGTTTATAAAACCAGCACTTGTGGTTGCTGTAAGACATGGATCTCGCATATTGAGCAAAATGGCATAACCGCCATTGCAAAGGATTACGATGATTTAAGCTTTATTAAAAATCGTTATGGCATTCAGCCCAACCATATCTCATGCCATACTGCAGTATCTGAGAATGGCTATGTATTTGAAGGCCATATTCCCGCTAAATATATCCATATGTTTTTAGCAGAACCAGTGGCCAATGCTATTGGTCTGACGGTACCAGCCATGCCGCTAGGCTCGCCTGGTATGGAGATGGGAGACCGTTTTATGCCATACGAGATACTGGTGTTACTTAAAGATGGTACTAGCAAGGTCTACGCTAAAGTTGATAGTTACAATATGCAGTTATAATACGCAGTTATAATTAAGACACACCCTGAAAATCAAAAAGCGTTTAAGTTGTTATTTTTTAATTGCTTACAATATAATTACGTGTCTAATCTGAGTGTTTATGGTGCATGGTCAAGTGGTATGAGCATATCCACAAGGATCTATATGTTTTGTATCCAGAACAAGCTGTGCCGTTAATTAAGCGGCACAGCAATATTCGAATGGCTGCATAGCACCGATTACACTATGCTATTTATTTTTTGCGCTAAGTTTTCTGAACCCATCTTTTTTCTAGTTCTGATAGATATTAATTAATTGATTTTGTTTTTAAGCGTAGTGCATTCGCAATTACGGAAACTGAGCTAAAGCTCATAGCTAGTGCTGCAATCATAGGCGATAATAATATGCCGAAAAACGGGTATAATAAACCTGCTGCTATAGGAATACCTAGTGCATTGTAAACCAAAGCAAAAAACAGATTCTGTTTAATGTTGCTCATCACGGCATGACTTAAATTCTTCGCTTTTACAATGCCGTGTAGATCTCCTTTTACGAGTGTTATCATTGCGCTCTCAATTGCAACATCAGTTCCCGTTCCCATGGCGATACCTACATCACTTTTAGCGAGTGCCGGCGCGTCGTTTATACCATCACCTGCCATTGCAACAACTTTTCCTTGCTGTTGTAATTTTGTGACTTCTTTGAGTTTGTCTTCTGGTAACATTCCAGCTTTAAAATCGGCAAGATTAAGCTCACTAGCTACTGCTTGGGCGGTGTCGTGATTATCTCCAGTGAGCATTATCACAGCAATGCCTTTATCTTGTAGCGCTTTAATAGCCTTGGCACTGGTCGCTTTAACTTTATCGCCAATAACGACATATCCAGCTACCTCACCATCTATAGCTAAATAAGAAACAGTTTTGCCTTGTTTTTGAAAAGACTGAGCTTCGGCTGTCATTGCGGAAGAAATAGTCGCATTTGCATGCTCCATCATTTTGGCATTACCTAAACCAAGTTTTTTGCCATCAATGGTTCCTTCCACTCCTTTTCCGGTTACTGCACTAAAGTTTTCAGTTTTTGAAATATCGACTTTCTGCTGCTTACCATACTTTACTGTTGCAGCAGCAAGTGGATGCTCGCTGGCACTATTTAGCGATGCAATAAAATGTAGAACCTCGCTTTCGCCAAAATTTGGACCAAAAACACCTATTTTCTCAACGGTTGGTTTTCCTTCCGTAATCGTGCCTGTTTTATCGACAATAAGCGTGTCTACTTTGTCTAACTTTTCAAGCGCTTCGGCATTTTTAATCAATACGCCATTTTGAGCACCTTTACCAACACCCACCATAACCGACATAGGCGTTGCTAAGCCTAATGCGCAAGGACAAGCAATAATTAATACCGCTATAGCATTAACTAGAGCAAATACGTACGCGGGCTCTGGGCCCCACATTGCCCATACGGCAAACGTGATTAAAGAAATTATCACAACAACTGGCACGAAATATCCTGAAACGGTATCTGCTAATTTTTGAATAGGAGCACGACTACGACTGGCATCGTTTACCATATGGATGATTTGGGAAAGTAAGGTATCGCTTCCTACTTTTTCGGCTTTCATTAAAAAAGATTGATTACCATTTATAGTGCCACTGCTTACCTTATCGCCTTGTGTCTTATCGACGGGTATAGGTTCACCAGAAATCATAGATTCATCAACAGTGCTTTGCCCTTCAGTAATTACGCCGTCTACAGGAATTTTGTCACCTGGTTTAACCCGTAAAATATCTCCTTTTACAATTTTATCAATGGAGACTTCTTCTTCAGTGCCATCGACAACACGCACGGCTTTGTTAGGTGCAATTTTTAGCAACTCTTTTACTGCTGAATTCGTTTTGCTGTGTGCTCTTGCTTCTAAAACCTGGCCCATTAACACTAACGTAAGAATTACCGTAGCCGCTTCAAAGTAAACGTGTACGGCGCCAGCTGCAGTTTTAAATTGAGCGGGGAAGAAGTCTGGAAATAATATGCCAAAAACACTAAATAACCACGCCACGCTGGCGCCAATGCCAATGAGCGTGAACATATTGAGGTTCCAGGTTTTTATACTTTTATAGGCGCGGTCAAAGAACATCCAAGTAGCATAAAATACAACGGGAATTGACAACGCAAACTGAATCCAATTCCACCATTTTTGTTCCATCACCTCGTACAGTGGATTATTAGGGATCATTTCGCTCATTGCGATCAAAAAAATCGGTAAGGTAAATCCTAATGCTATCCAGAATTTGTTTAAGAGCTTTTTATACGTTTTCTCTTCGGAAGAAGTATCTGCTTGCAAAGGCACTAAATCCATACCGCAAATAGGGCAGGCTCCCGATCCGTCCTTGACGATTTCGGCATGCATTGGGCAAGTCCACTGTTCACTTGAAGATGCTGATAAATTTTGCTCTTCCACCAAATCCATTCCGCAGACAGGACAATCGCCAGCTTTGTCATAGGTTTTATTGCCCTCACAATGCATAGGGCAATAAAAGGTTCCCGTGCCTTTTCCTTTGGGTTTTTCCTTTTTAGCTGCAAGGGCTTTATGCTGTTCTCCAAGTTTATAAATGCTATACCGGTCGCCGTCCTGTTCCATTGCTTTTTGCAAGGTTTCAATAGGAATGTGAGATGCCATCTCGATAGTTACCTGTGCATTTTCTAAATCAACTGACACATTGGTTACACCTTCCACTTTAGAAAGTGTTTGAGTTACGTGATTACGACAACCGTTGCAGGTCATTCCGTGTAGGTAGTAGGTGTGTTTCATTTTTCTTCCTTTTAAACAGGGTAACTATGGTAATAACTAATTTGTGCGCTAGTGCTTCTTTAAAGGCGTCTACGGAGTATACAGAAGATAATACACATAGCTGTTCTGGAAAGTATTACGCAGCATCAGGGATACTCAATTGGTGCAAAATAAAGCAAAAAAGCATTTAGATTTCTTATAAGCTTAGTGTACTTAAAACTATAAGTGTTTTATATCCTCAAGTTTAAACGCTTACTTGTTGCTATATGTTGATGTAAGTGGCACAAACTTCTTCGCATCTGAATATAAACCATTAGCTTGCGATGTGCAGTGGTCAAATAAAACTGCGTTACTGGGAAGTTTTATAGGTTAGCAGAAACCACAAAGCCGCTCTAAAAGCGGCTTTGTGGTTTGAATTTTTTGGTGCGTCCTAGTGGACTCGAACCACCGACCCCCACCATGTCAAGGTGGTGCTCTAACCAGCTGAGCTAAGGACGCACTCTGTTATTGTTTGGTGCGCAAGTAACGCAGCTAACAACGGCGGCTATGTTATTGTGCTGCTGCTGCATTGGCAAGTGTTTTTCTGCTAAACGGGCTTGTTTGGTGCATTTTTCGCCGTATCAATGGCTTATTTCTGGCCGTTTAGCTGTAATGGGCATTGGCCGTTAAGGGTTTGCCACCATTTAACGTGCTGGCTAAGCTCGTTGCGCATACTGTGATAGCTGTACTCAAAGCGTTGTTGCAGTGGCTGCTCTAGAGGCGTTTGCTGGTAAAGCTGTTGCAATAACGGCCATAGTTGTTGCTGATAGCGACTTAGCTCTGTGCTATAAAGCTGTATTTCACCAATAAAATATTTCTGAAACACATTCGCCAATATGCGCAGTTGTTCGCTGTCACGCCCGTTTGGACAGAGTGTATTACTGTTTTGGTTTTGGGTTAGGCTATTTAATTGCACTAGCTGATGTGCCGTTAAGCGTAAGCTATATTGTAAACGCGCTAAAAAATTGTATTGATATAGCAGCTGTAACTGCTGCTCGATATCTACTTTACTGGCAGCTTGCCAGTTTTTTTCATTAATAAACTGTTGTAATAGGGTAAGTTCAGTTAATGCTTGCCAAGTTTCAGTAAAACCTGGTGCGGCTTTTAACGGTAATGCTTTACGAATGCCTAAAAGTTCTTTGCGCAGGGTATTGTCGGTAAACAGCATATTGTAGAAGGCAATACCTATACTCGCTTGTTTTTGCTCGTATACCTGTAGTAGCTGATTTAATAGTGAGCTGTCGTCCCAGCTTAGCGTTAAGCAGTGTTCTAATTTTTGCAGTAAACGCAATTCATAACTTAGCTGTTTGCTGGCGGTATAGACTATGCCTAGGCTGCTATTGCGCTCGCCAATTAAGGTATCTAGGCCGCAGCGTCGGCTAGCGTAGGCATCGGTTAAATTAAAGCGAACATCGGGCAGGGTCTGCTTTAAATCGCGTTCAGGTATCAGCGCCTCCGGTGCGGTTAAGCTACCGTTGGCGCGCTGCAGCTCTAGCACATTAGCCAAGCGGCTTTGGTATTTGTCTAGTGCTTTATCACCATTGTAATCGCTGCAAGCGCTAAGGCTAAGCAGCAGTGGTACTAGCCATATTTTCATTAGCTAACCTGTTTAATGCCCGTTTTAAGATAATGGCTAAGAGTATTGCTGACACCGTTAAACCAACAATAATACCTATCCAGAAACCATGTGCGCCCATAGGTTCAACTATCCAGTGGGTTAAACCTAGTACGGCACCTAAACCAAAACCGATTGGCCAGTACGAAATAAGGGTAACAAAAAATGCCGGTTTGGTTATTTTCATGCCTCGTAGCGCACAGGCGGATATAACCTGAATGGCGTCTGATACCTGATAAAAGCAGGCCAGCACTAATAACGATGCTGCCAGTGTAATAACGGCTGGATCAGGCGAATACAATGCGGCAATACCAGTACGCATAGTAAAGGTGAAGGTGGCGATAATAAACGACATACATACGGCCAGGATAATAGCAGTAGAGATCGCTTTTTTCAGTTCTTGCGAGTTTTGCTGTCCAACCAAGTGGCCTACGCGAATGGTGGTGGCCATGCCTAAACTTAACGGCATCATAAAGACAATACCACTGTAGTTTTGTGCAATTTGATGGCCGGCCACCATAACTGGCCCTAAATGCACTATAGCTAATGGAATGCAGGCAAATAGCGTAACTTCAAAAAAGATAGAGAACGCTATAGGTGTGCCTATAGCGACAATTTGCCAACAGTCTTTTAAATTAACGCGCAGGCTGTCAGGGAGTATTTTATATTGCTGGGTAGTACGGCTAAACCAGCCGTAAAATAATATTGCAATAAACATGGCTAAAAACACCAGCGCGGTGGCGATACCGCAACCCGCGCCGCCAAGTGCCGGCATACCGAACTTGCCGTAAATAAAGATATAGTTAGCAGGGATATTAATTAATATACCGACGAAGCTGATCCACATGCTGGCTTTGGTGTTACCTATGCCTTCAAACATACTACGAATAACCATGTAGCCGGCGGCAGGAAATAAACCAAAACTAACATAGTACAAGTAATCTAACGCTTTTTGCCGAAGAGCAGGGTCCATATTTAGTTGGTCTATTGGCACATAAACATAGCTCATGGCGACAAACGCCAGCAAGGCTAAAACCATAGCTAAATACATAGCTTGCATAGTGAAATGCGCAACTGGCTTGTTTTGTTTGCTGCCGTAATACTGCGCCACTATAGGTGTGAGAGCTAATAACAGGCCCTGAATTGTCATTACTACCGGAAACCATAAACCCGAAGCCACAGCAATGGCAGCCATATCCAGCGCGCTATATCGGCCAGCCATAACCGTATCAACAAAATACATTAACGTTTGGGTAAGCTGTGCCAATACTATGGGGCCAGAAAGTTTTAGGATGGTTCTGGCTTCGAAGCGAGAAAAAGGTAACATAGTAGGTCTATCGTTTTAGCAGCCAATAATGGCGCGCAATGTAGCACAAATAGGGGTTTATGTTTACCGGAATCGTTCAGACAACAGCGGTGATAACCGAAATACGCGACGAAGTTGGTTTTCGCCAATTACGACTGCAGCCTGGATCGGCGTTTTTGCAAAAACTTAATCGCGGCGCCAGCATTGCTATAAATGGTGTGTGCTTAACGGTAACCGATTTTGATGCGCTATTAGGCTGGGTCTGTTTTGATGTGATTGAAGAGACGTTGCGTAAAACCAACTTAGGCCAGCAAAAGGTTGGCGATAACGTTAATTTTGAGCGCTCGCTAACGTTTGGCAGTGAGTTGGGCGGCCATATAGTATCTGGGCATATTCAAACCACAGCGCTAATAACACAGATTGATAAAAGCAGTAATAACTGCGTAATACGGCTTAAGTTAAACCCCGACGATATGCGCTACATTTTAAGCAAAGGCTTTGTTGCAGTAGAAGGCTGTAGCCTAACCGTAGGCGAAACCTATAGCGATGGTTTTAGTTTATATTTAATTCCAGAAACATTAAGCATTACCACTTTAGGCCAAAAGCAGGTAGGCGATAGTTTAAACATCGAGTGGGACCAACAAACTCAAACTATAGTACAAACTGTTGAACGCATTATGGCTGCGCGTTTTGCTTAATAGTATTGTTCATCATCGGCGTCAATAAACAGCTGCACCTTATGATGCTGTTGGTCTTTGTGCACCCTAATATGCATTGGATTGCAGCAGTTGCTGCAATCTTCAGTATAATCTTGGTCGTCGTCGGTAACTTCAACAGTTAAGTGGGTAGCGTGACCACAAAAAGGGCAGTCGATGGTTCTATTAAGTAAAGCCATAACACCTCCGTTTACTGCATACTTGGTTATTGTTAAGCCTTAGTTGACGCACCTAAACTGCGGCCGCCATCTACAGTAATAATTTGCCCAGTGACATAAGGCGATTGCAATAAGAATAGCAGTGTTTTTGCAATGTCGTGCGGTGAGCCCAGTTGCTGTAACGGAATTTGCGCTAAGATTGCGGCCTTATCATGCTCTTGAAGTACAACTGATTGTTCAGGTGGCCACAAAATAGCGCCAGGTGCGATACCGTTTACTCTAATGGTAGGCGCGAATTCGCGGGCTAGTGACTTGGTCATCATTAATAATGCGGCCTTAGCCATGCAATAAATGCTGTGTTCGGCTAAAGGCCTTTCGGCATGAATGTCTACCATGTTAACAATAACGCCTTGTCGCTTGGCCAGCTCTGGCGCTAAAGCTTGGCTTAAAAAGTAGGGTGCTTTTACGTTAGTACCAAATAAATCTTGCCACTGCAAAGTGCTGGCGCTGTTAACTGGCGTTGGGTAAAAGCTAGACGCATTGTTCACTAATACGTCTAGTCGATTAAAGCAGGCCACTGCGTGCTGTGCTAGCTGCGGCCAGTGTGTTTCGTCGAGTAAATTAGCCTGAATAACCGCAGCGCTGTGCTCGCGCAGCTGATTAAGTTCTATAGCAAGTGCGTCAGCACCAGCGCGAGACTGGTTGCAATGAATAATTACCCTATAACCATTGCTGTGCAGGGTTTTAATCATTTGGCGGCCTAGCCGTTTAGCGCTGCCGGTTATTAATGCAACCGGTTGCTGAGTTATTAGCATAAATAGCGTTCCGTTAAGTTAACTACGGTTAATAAAGTGAAGGCGTGTACTTTATTAAATATTACTGCTAGTAGCTATGCTTTGCGCTAATACTTTAATAAAACAGCTTTTTTATTAGCTCTTGCGCTTGAATTAAATAGGCGCCACGAAATAAATTGGCATGGTTCAGTACATGGTACAGGTTATACAAATCTTTACGCTGCTCGTAATTTTTATCTAATGGGTAATGTTGCTGGTAGCTTTGATAAAACGCGTCTGGCAAGCGGCCAAATAAGGTGCTAAAGGCAATATCGGTTTCGCGATCGCCATAATAACAAGCGGGGTCAAATATGGCCGGCATATCACCAATAAAACCAAGATTGCCGCGCCAAAAATCGCCATGCAGCAAACTGGCTTTAGGTTGATAACCTTGTAAGCGTTGGCGGGTTTTTTCTACTATTTCATCTACTTTGCCAAAACCAAGGCCTTGCTCATGCAATAGTTGTAATTGCCAACCTATACGTTGTTCAGAAAAGAACACGCTCCAATTGGGTTGCCATTTATTGGGCTGTGTGTTGGTGGCTAAACTGTTATCCCAGTCAAAGCCGTAAACGGCTTGCTGTTGTTGATGCAGTGCTGCCAGATCTTGGGCTAAATTATGCCAGCCATTTGTGGTATCGCCGCCAAACGGCAGGTATTCAAGCACAATAAAAGACTTATCAACGGTTAAACCAGAGCAGATAGGGTTGGGTACGCGTATGCACTTAGTACGCTGCAGCGTGCGCAAACTAAGCACTTCAGTTTCAAATTGTTCTAGTTGTTGGCGCAAATTTATTTTCACAAAAAACTGTTGGCCATTGCCTGTTACGTGATAAGCCGCATTAACATTTCCGCCGGATAATTGTATTTTATGTTCAATAATAAAATTGCTTTCTAGCTCGCTGTTGATATGATCTGTAACTGCCTGCCACATAATTTACCTCCACTGTCTTGATGCCCAAGTATGGCGTATAAAATAGAAAATACATTGATCTAGATTAGCTACAGTTACGTAAACCCAGCCTTGCCAAAAATTGCTTTACAGAATCACAGGAGTTGCCATGTTTGATTCTATCCCACGTTTTAGATTACACGCTTATACCGTAATGACCGGCATTAGTATTGCCTTGTTATTAATGACGTTACTGCTAGCCAGCTGGCACAGTACTTGGTTTATTGCCTTATTAATTGGCTTGCCAGCAGCGGGTTTACCCTACCTGTTTTATCGCATGCTGGGCGATCATTGGTTAGCGCGAGTAAGTTACGGCGTTAGCTTTATGTTTTTTGCCGCGCTGCATATTCATCAAACGGCGGGTATGCTAGAGCTGCACTTTGGTATTTTTGTATTATTAGCGATGCTAATTGCATTTCGCGATTATGTGGTAATAGTGGCAGCCGCGCTTACTATCGCTGTACACCATTTACTGTTTATGTACCTACAGATGCAAAATACTGGCGTATTCTTGGTGCCGGAAGACAGTTTGTCGTTTAGCATTATTATGATCCACGCAGCCTTTGTTGTCGCAGAGTCAGTGTTGTTAGTCGTGTTAGCACGACAAAGTTACCGTGAAGCTATAGTCGCGCAAACCCTATTTAACGCAACTGACGCTTTATTAACGGATGATGGCAAAATAAAGCTAACCGAACGTTGTAAGGACGTGAATTCAAGAGTAATTAAAGGTTTTAACGCGGTGTTAAATTCGTTGCAGGCTACTATAACGATTATTGAAAAAAGTTCGGTATCACTAAAGCATGAGTCTGACATTTTACTAAGTGAGGGCGCTGAATTATCCGCTAATATGATGCAGAAAATGACTGAGGTTGATCGTATCGCTGCCGCTACCGAGCAAATGTCTCACAGCGTACAAGAGGTGTTTAACTTATCTCACGAAGTGCTGCAATTCGCCCGTTTGGCTGAGCAAGCCGCAGTTGAAGGTAAAACCTCGGTTAGCAGCACTATTAGTTCAGTACAACAATTAGCTGATGGCCTTAACGATACTGGGCGCAAGGTAAACGATGTCGCCGGCGCTACGGTGGAAATTCGTAAAGTGATAGACGTTATAGAATCTATTGCTGAGCAAACCAACTTGCTGGCTTTAAATGCGGCTATTGAAGCGGCGCGAGCTGGAGAGCAAGGCCGTGGTTTTGCCGTAGTAGCAGATGAAGTACGTACCTTAGCCTCACGCACACGACGCTCAACCGATGAAATAAAGGTGATGATTGAACGCTTAGTCGTTAATAGCTCGCAGTCGGTAGACGTAGTAAAACGCAGCGTAGAGCAATTAGAGGTTACTCGGCATCACGCAGAGCAAAGTGGCGGTTTATTGCAAAATATTTTACTGCAAGCGCAGCAAGTTGCAACATCTTCAGATGTGATGTCTGGCTCGTTACAGCAACAAAGTGCGTCAAGCAGTGAAATTGCCCAAAGCGCGCAGCAGTTAAGCCAAATGACCATGCTGCAAAATGAACAGGGTAAAAAAGTATTAAAAAGCGCCAATAGCTTAGAAAACGTAACTCGCATTTTGACAGCCGAGTCCGCTAAATTTTTGGTGTAGTTGCATTAATGTTACATCAGCATAAAGTTATACTGCTTAGTGGCGTGTTTATTAGCTGGCTGGTATTAACCAGCCTAGCTTTGTTTAATTTTGCCGGTGAATATTATGGCGAATTTGCTGCTGATACTAATTGGCAAAGCCCTGCCCAAAGCACATTTAGTTTATCGGCATTAGGTATTGCAGTAGGGCAGAGCATTCAAGTAGTGCATGTGCGTGAAGATAATTGTATTTGTAATAGCCGAGCGGCATTGCATCAACAACAATTTTCTAGTTTATATGATCTACCAAAACAGCAACAATTTGAGCGTAATGTGCAACACATTGCTGCTGCCGGGCTGCGTTTACCTGCTACGCCAGCGGTGCTTATTTTCAACGGCGGTGCATTATTGTATGCTGGCCCTTATGCTACAGGGCCGTTATGCTCGGTATCAGATAGTTTAATTGCACCAATATTGCGTCAACAAATTACTTTGCCTGCTACTTGGTTTAATGCTGAAGCAAAAGCGTGTCGCTGCGTAGTCAAAAAGCTTACCTAATGCTACTATAGCATCGAAATTTTTCTAGTTACTGTGCCCGGTTCTACAGATGGCTTCTTGTATAAGCCATTAACTGCATTACTGCACTGTAACTTTGCCATTTTATTTAACAAGTGTCCCTTGGTTTGGGCCACCACTGTATAAGGATTTTCATGCCAGTTATTACTTTGCCTGATGGCAGTCAGCGTTCATTCGAACATGCCGTTTCCGTATTAGATGTTGCCAAAGATATCGGCCCCGGTTTAGCTAAAGCGACCATTGCCGGTAAGATAAACGGCCAGTTAGTTGATGCCTGCGAAATGATCACCGGCGATGCAAGCTTAAGTATCGTTACGGCGAAAGACCAAGAAGGGTTAGAGATTATTCGCCACTCTTGCGCGCACTTATTAGGTCATGCCATTAAACAGCTTTGGCCACATGTAAAAATGGCGATAGGCCCGGTTATTGATAAAGGCTTTTACTACGACGTTGATTTAGACCGCCCAATTACGAGTGATGATTTAGCCGCGTTAGAAGAGCGCATGCAATTGCTGGCGAAAACCGAATATGACGTTATAAAGAAAAAAGTCAGCTGGCAAGAAGCCTTTGATACCTTTAAAGCCCGCGGCGAAAGCTACAAGATGGAAATCTTAGAGCAAAACGTCGCCAAAGATGATCAACCTGGCTTGTACCATCACGAAGAATACATTGATATGTGCCGCGGCCCACACGTGCCTAACATGCGGTTTTGCCAGCATTTTAAAATAATGAAGGTAGCTGGCGCATACTGGCGTGGCGATTCAAAAAACAAAATGTTACAGCGCGTATATGGCACAGCATGGGCTGATAAAAAACAATTAGCCGGTTATTTGCTGCAGTTAGAAGAAGCCGAAAAACGTGACCACCGTAAAATTGGTAAAGCGTTAAACCTATTTCACTGGCAAGAAGAAGCGCCAGGCATGGTATTTTGGCATAACGACGGCTGGACTATTTTTACTGAGTTAGAACGTTTTGTACGTGAAAAACTGCGTAGCTTTGATTACGACGAAGTAAAGGGCCCATTAATGATGGACCGCACGTTATGGGAAAAGTCAGGTCACTGGGATAAATTTGCCGATAGCATGTTTACCACTGAGTCGGAAAAGCGTGAATACGCTATTAAGCCGATGAACTGCCCAGGGCACGTACAAATTTTTAATCAGGGCTTAAAATCATACCGTGATTTACCGCTGCGTATGGCGGAGTTTGGCTGTTGCCACCGTAACGAACCTTCGGGCTCATTGCACGGTTTAATGCGCGTACGCGGCTTTACCCAAGATGATGCGCATATTTTTTGTACCGAAGAGCAAATAGCGGCAGAAGTTGGCGGCTGTATTGATATGGTTTATGAAACCTATAAAACCTTCGGTTTTGAAAATATCGTGGTGAAACTATCTACTCGCCCAGAGAAACGTGTTGGTTCGGACGAGATTTGGGATAAATCAGAAAAAGCTTTAGCCGAAGTATTGCAAGCAAAAGGTATTGAGTTTGAATACTTACACGGCGAAGGCGCGTTTTACGGCCCGAAAATTGAATTTACTTTGTACGATTGCTTAGAGCGTGCTTGGCAATGTGGTACAGTACAACTTGATTTCTCGATGCCTGCTCGACTAGGTGCTTCTTATATAGCCGAAAGTGGTGAGCGGCAAATTCCGGTAATGATCCACCGTGCTATTTTAGGTTCGCTAGAACGTTTTATCGGTATTTTAATTGAACAATATGCCGGTCAATTTCCAACGTGGTTAGCACCAAATCAGGTGGTGGTAATGAACATTACCGATAATCAGGCCGAATATGTACAAAATTTAGCAAAAACTTTCAAATCTCACGGTATTAGAGTAATAAGTGACTTGAGAAATGAGAAGATAGGCTTTAAAATTCGCGAGCACACGCTTAAGCGCATTCCTTACCTTGTTGTTGTAGGTGACAAAGAAATGGAAGCCGGTGATATAGCACTGAGAACGCGCAAAGGTGAAGACTTAGGTAAGATGTCAGTTGATGCCTTTATTGCTAAGGTAACAGCAGAAACAAAAGCTAGAGTTTAAACCGGTTAAGCAAATAATAATTTCGGAGGAACATACTATTAAAGTAGGAAAGAAAACATTACCGGCCAACCGTCCTAATCGGATAAATGAAGAGATTAATCTGCCTGAAGTGCGATTACTTGGTATGGAAGGTGAGCAGCTAGGTGTAGTAAGCATTGCCGAAGCCATTCGTTTGGCTGAAGAATGTGGCGGCGATTTAGTAGAAATTAGCCCAACGGCCGAACCACCAGTTTGTAAGTTGATGGACTACGGTAAGTTTCTGTTCGAAAAAGGTAAAGCTTTAAAAGAGCAAAAGAAGAAGCAAAAACAGATCCAGATTAAGGAAATAAAATTCCGGCCTGGAACTGATGAGGGCGATTACCAGGTAAAACTACGCAACCTGCGTCGCTTCATTGAAGAGGGTGACAAAGCTAAAGTAACGCTACGCTATCGTGGTCGTGAAATGGCGCATACTGAGATAGGCATTGAAATGCTAAGTCGAATTAAAGAAGACTTATCTGACATTGCTGTGTGCGAATCTTTCCCTTCACGGGTGGAAGGTCGCCAGATGATCATGATGCTGGCCCCAAATAAGAAGTAGTAAGCGCTTTAAAGTGTAACCTCATACTGTAAAGGTTGGGGTTAACGCATTACTACATGTTGTAACTTAACAATGCGAGTTTTTAACTATGCCAAAGATGAAAACCAATAAAGGTGCCGCGAAACGTTTCAAAAAAACGGGTTCAGGTGGCTTTAAACGTAAGCAATCACACCTTCGCCACATTTTGACGAAGAAGTCTTCTAAGCGTAAGCGTCAGTTAGGTCCAAAAACCTTAGTGGCAAAAGTTGACATCGCGGGTATCGCCCGTTGCATGCCATACGCATAATAAATTAGGAGTCTGACATGCCAAGAGTTAAACGTGGTGTTACGGCGCGCGCGCGCCATAAGAAGGTTTTAAAACAGGCTAAAGGTTACTACGGTGCCCGCAGTCGTGTTTATCGTGTTGCTTTTCAAGCTGTAATTAAAGCTGGCCAATATGCTTACCGTGACCGTCGTCAACGTAAGCGTCAGTTCCGTCAATTGTGGATTGCGCGTATTAACGCTGCATCACGCATGAACGGTTTATCATACAGTCGTTTTATTGATGGCTTAAGAAAAGCTTCAGTAGAAATCGATCGTAAGATTTTAGCGGACATCGCAGTATTCGACAAAGTGGCATTTACTGCTCTAGTTGAAAAAGCGAAACAAGCAATAGCGGCGTAATTTACGCAATGCTAAAAAGCCACCTTCGGGTGGCTTTTTTTATGCGCGCAATTAGCACCAACTGAAAGCAGGTGCTAATTAAACGACAGGTTAATTAATTGCCGGCTTAAATTGCAGGATTAATTTATTATTTTGAAATAATTGCAAGGTATCACCGTTTACTTCAACCCGGTCTGCTGATTGCAATGATTGGGTAAACTTATTTTCTAACTCACTGCTATCAGCGCAAAACTTACGTGTGCTTACTAGTTGTTCAACGTTAAGCTGGCTAGAACGCTGCTTGTAGTTAGCATTAAAATTATTACAGCCGGCGAAACCATATAAGCGGTCATTTTTTTCAAAAATAACCCGTATATTTAGTTGTTGTGGAATATAGCGGTTTGCTAGCTTTTCTGCCCGCCAAACAACGCCTTGTAATTTACCCGGTTGCACTTGATCCGGGCATACTGCACTTGGCCAAAACTGTTCGAATTTATCGATAAACAAGGTATTAGTTTGCTCATCTTGGCCGCGGCGGCCCACTAAAGTCGCAATAACGCTGTTACCATTAAGACGCTCGTCTTGTTGATATTGGCGCATTACCGGCAAGTGATGCTGGGTGTTCGCAACCGCTAAGGTTTCACCACTACTACAGCTAGTAAAGCTGGCTTCATTATTACTTAATGAATAAAGCCCAAGCATGGCTTGGCGAGTATCGAGTTTTCTAAACTCGGTTTCACGTTGTAGCTGGTAATTTTCGTTTGTTATAGCTTTACCGCTTAGATCCAGCATAGCTAACTGATGGTTAGATAAAAAATGAAACGCCGGTAAGGTTTGTTGTTGATTAACTAAATGCAGGCTGCGCTTTTCTAACAGCCAAATACCTCTAACAATACTGACTTGGTTACGATCAATGTATTCTTGACGCACCGCAAAGCGGCCATCGCGAAACAGGTTGAGGTGGTAGGTAATACCAGGACAGTCGGCGCAAGGCAAGGTGCCGCTAAAGGTCATATCGGTATCTACAAAAACATGTTCAAAATCAGTTGCTAATGATTCTGCAGTCGCATCATTTTCAATGATAATTTCCTCAGGCACATTTGATGTGGCTGCAGGGACAGTGCTCTTTACTGGAACATGTAAGGTGTCAACTTCTACTTTGCGTTCAGTTGGCAACTGGCTGCACGCGGATAGCAGCATGACGGTAACAAGGAAACGCTTTTTCATCTGAAGTCCCAGGTTAAAATTTTCGCTATTATAGCGGAATTTTGCTGTAGCTTTAACAGCTATTTCAGCGATGAATATACGTCTTTATCGCATGTTTTATCTGCTGTGCCGCACGTTCCGGCTGTTCTTGCATAAAGCAGTGGCCACCACTGACAACATCTACATTAACTGCGCTATTAAGCTTTTGCCATTTACTAAGAGATTTAGCAACAAAGTCATAGCTATTACTACCATAAATAACCTTAACCGGCGGGCAAGGCTTGGCTAATTGTTGCCAAAGTTTGTTTGGATAAGAAGAAAAGATATCGGCTTCGCGCTCGGGGCGGCATTTTAAACTTAAGCCTTGCTCACTGGGTTTTAAGGCATGATCAATATAAGCGGCTAGGGCGTCGGGGTGCCAATTGGCAAACATACCACGATTGGTAAAGTATTGCAGCGCACTATCGCGATCTGGCCAGTGTTGACGCCGGCGAAGTGCAGCCTTGGCCAGTGGGTTTTTGTCGTATAATTTAACGCCATTTAAGGTTTGCATAACGGTGAGCATGGTTGGTGTGAATATTACCGGATCGAGTAAAATAGCGCCTTGAAATGGGCTAGGTGCTGCGGTGTGAATTAGTGCTGTTAGTACGCCGCCAAAGCTATGGCCAACGGCATATACTTGATCTGTTTTATACCAGGAGCGATGAGCTATAAAGGCTTGAGCCGCAAGCTCGGCACTGGTGTTCCAACCAACAAAAACGCCGCCGTGATCGCTATCGCCGTGGCCTTGTGCGTCAGATAAAAACAGCTCAAAATCCTCGGCAAGTATTTGCAACATAGGCTGATACATGCGGCTACAAAAGCCATTACCGTGCAGCATATGTAGCAGGGGTTTCCCGCTATCTTCGGTGCGATAGCCACGTAAGGTAAAGCCATATGACGTGTCGTAAGACCATGGAACTAACTGCACGTTGTACTCCTTATATTATTTTGTGCCAAATAGTTTATCACCAGCATCACCCAGCCCAGGTAAAATATAGCCGTGTTCATTTAAGCCAAGATCTATTGCTCCAGCATATAGGTCGACGTCTGGGTGGGCGAGTTGTAATGCGGCAATGCCTTCAGGTGCGGCTACTAGTACTAAGGCTTTAATATGTTTGGCGCCCTGTTTTTTCAATAAGTCTAAGGTAGCAATCATTGAACCGCCGGTAGCCAACATTGGGTCGATTACGATAGCTAAGCGCTGGTCTAAATTAGCCGCGAGTTTTTGAAAATAAGGTACGGGTTGTAATGTGGTTTCATCGCGATATATGCCTACTACGCTAATACGCGCGCTAGGCAGTAACTCTAATACACCATCAAGCATACCTAAACCGGCGCGCAGTATAGGCACTATGGTTACTTTTTTACCTTGTATTTGCTCAATAGCTATAGAACCATTCCAGCTGTTAATGGTTACCGTTTCGGTAGCTAAATCTTGGGTGGCTTCGTAAGTGAGTAGGCTACCTAGTTCTGAGGCTAATTGACGAAATTGTTTAGTACTAATATCGGCAGCGCGCAGTAAGCCAATTTTGTGTTTTACCAGTGGGTGGGTAAGCTGATGTATTGCCATAGTTAAAATCCTCTGTTTAACGCAACTAAGCATATCGCAATCGGCTTTTACTTGCAGTTTGTTGTGAAGCGTTATAAAAACGTTGACGTTTAACTAGCAAGTAATAACAGGGATACAATATGCGAATTAAAATACCACGGTATTTACTGGTAGTGTGCTTATTAATGGGAGCAAGCGTAGTGGCAGAGGCCAAACAACTTGAATTAGAACGTCTATTTGCTGATCCTGCGTTAAGCGGCGCAACACCGCGTTCATTAACTATGGCACCTGACGGCAGCAGAGTAACGTACTTAAAGGGTAAAGCCACCGATGCGAATCGGCTAGATTTATGGGAATACCATATTAAAGAGGCTAAGCATCGTTTATTAGTTGATGCTGACAGCTTAGTAACGGGGGACGAAGTATTATCTGACGAAGAAAAAGCTCGCCGTGAACGCATGCGCTTATTTGCTTCGGGTATTATTAGTTATAGCTGGGCAAAAAATAGTGATGCATTGTTATTTCCGTTAAACGGCGATTTATATTATTACCAACTAAAAGGTAAAAAAGCGAAAAAACTGACCAATACTGCCGAGTTTGAAACTGATGCTACTATCTCACCCAGTGGACGTTCAGTCGCCTTTATTCGTAAGCAAAACCTATTTGTTTTAGATATTGCCAGCGGTAAAGAAACCCAGTTAACCACGGACGGTGCCGGCGTAATTAAAAACGGCATGGCAGAGTTCGTTGCCCAAGAAGAAATGGGCCGTATGACCGGCTATTGGTGGGCCCCAGATGATAGTAAAATTGCCTTTATTCGTTCTGATGAAAGCCAAGTAGCTGAAGTAGTGCGTAATGAAATTTACGCCGATGAAATAAAGCTATTTAACCAGCGTTATCCGTATACCGGTAGCGCCAATGCCAAAGTAGAATTGGGTGTAGTAAGTTTAGCTGATGGCAATGTTACGTGGTTGCCGCACGGTGATAATAACGACATTTACATACCGCGCGTAGATTGGACTAAAAACTCGCGCTATTTAAGCTATCAGTGGCAAAGCCGCAACCAACAGCAGTTAGAATTACGTTTAGTTGATTTAAGTAATAACCAACAAAAAGTACTGCTCACCGAAACCAGTAATACCTGGTTGAATTTGCATGATGATCTGCATTTTTTAAAAAATGAAGCAGGCTTTATTTGGGCGTCTGAACGTGATGGCTATAAGCATCTGTATTATTTCGATTTTAACGGAAAGTTGCAGCGCCAATTAACCTCAGGTAACTGGGTAGTTGATGAGCTTGATGCGGTAAATGAACAGCAAGGTATGCTGTATTTTACTGGCCGTAAAGATACGCCGCTAGAGCGCCATTTGTATAAAGTTAGCTTAAACGGTGGGGATATTACGCGCTTAAGTGAAACCGGCTTTGATCACGCTTTGGTGATGGCAAAAGATGGTAGCAGTTTTATAGATAGCTTTTCTAATGTTACTACACCGAATAAAGTGGCGCTGCGTGCACTTAATGGCAAAGTATTAACTTGGCTTGAGCAAAACACCTTAGATAAAAACCACGCACTAACGCCGTATCATAGCGAATTAAACGCACCACGGTTTGGTACCTTGCAAGCTGAAGATGGCCAACTAATGCATTACCGGATGTTTGAACCGACAAACATTGAAGCCGGTAAACACTATCCGGTTATTGTTAGTGTCTATGGTGGCCCACACGCCCAGCGCGTTACCAACAGTTGGAGTCCACGCGATTTGTATTTGCACCACTTAGTGCAGCAAGGTTATATGGTATTTCAGCTAGACAACCGTGGGTCTTATAATCGCGGTAAAGCCTTTGAAGATCCTATTTATAAGAAATTGGGCATTGTTGAAATAGCCGACCAAATAAAAGGCGTAGAATATTTGCGTAGCTTGCCTTATGTCGATGCTAAACATATTGGTATTTATGGCCACAGCTACGGCGGCTATATGACCATAATGGCCATGTTTAAAGCCGGCGATTACTTTACTGCTGGTGTATCTGGTGCGCCAGTAACGGATTGGGCACTGTATGACACGCACTATACTGAACGTTATCTTGGACACCCAGCAGACAATGCTCAAGGTTATATTGATAGCGCAGTATTTCCTTATGCTGATGGTTTAAAAGGTAATTTATTGATTTATCACGGCATGGCAGATGACAACGTGTTATTCACCCACAGCACGAAGTTGTATAAGCAGCTGCAAGATAAAGGCTTATTGTTTGATATGATTGATTACCCAGGCAGCAAACACTCAATGTTTGGCCAGCCGGTGCAAACGCATTTACATAAAAGTATTACGCGGTTTTTTGACCAACATTTAAAATAACTACAATGAACTAACTGAAAAGGGTTATAGCAAATATGCTGTAACCCTTTTTTATTGCGAGTAAGTCAGCTAAAGCAACACTAAATTCGTTCAGGTACGACCAGATTGCTGTTTGCTACTTGACAGTGTTTTAATTCAAACGTACATTTCAAACAGGTGTTTAAATTGATGGTTTGAATATGGCAAGTAAACACAGTACCCAACATAAAATTCTTGATGCGGCGCAAAATTTATTTGCCGAAACCGGCTTTAATGACACATCGCTGCGGCAAATTACTAGCTTGGCCGAAGTGAATTTAGCATCGGTTAATTACCATTTCGGTTCAAAAAAAGAGCTGATCCAAGCGGTGTTGCAACGCTATTTATTAGTGTTAATGCCAAGGTTAGATCAAGAATTTACCCGTTTGCTGGCAACACGTCAGCCCAATAGTTTAGCTCAGGTGTTATCAGTATTTGTTAAACCGTTACTCGAGTTAAATAAGGTGCATCAAAATGGTACTCGTATATTTTTGCAGCTATTAGGCAGAGGGTATACCGATGTACAAGGACATTTGCGTTGGTTTTTCAACCAAAACTATGGCCGAGTGTTAGATAAGCTAGTACAGCTAGTACAACAAGCTTGCCCAGATTTACCGGCCAGTGAACTGTTCTGGCGCTTACATTTTTCACTGGGTACTGTGGTGTTTACCATGGCATCTAACGAAGCATTAGCCGAAATTGCTGAAGCTGATTTTAATGAAAAAGTAGATATTGAAGGCGTAATTTTACGCTTGTTACCGTATTTGTCTGCAGCGATAGCTGCACCTGTACCCCAAGTTGCTCATATCAGTCAAACCGCGCCTATGTTGGCGAGTGAAGGAAGGTAATATGTTAGTGCTATTAATCTTAGTCGTTGCCCTTGCGATAATTTTTGGTGTGGCGGATATTCGCCGCAGTTTAATTACTAAACCTATTTTTGCGGTATTTAAAAAAATACTGCCGCCGCTATCTGATACCGAGCGTGAAGCAATGGAAGCTGGGGATGTGTGGTGGGATGGTGATTTATTTCAGGGCAAGCCAGACTGGCATAAGTTGCATAGCTTCCCTAAGGCAGAGCTAAACTCTGCTGAGCAAGCGTTTATGAATAACCAAGTAGAAACGCTGTTGAAGATGCTTGATGATTATAAAATTGTACAAGAGCAGCGCGATTTACCCAAAGAGGTATGGGATTTTATCAAACGCGAAGGCTTTTTTGCGATGATTATTCCTAAAGCCTATGGCGGTAGAGAGTTTTCGGCTATTGCCAACTCAACCATAGTGTCACGTATTGCCACGCGTAGCTTAACTGCCGCGGTTACTATAATGGTGCCGAACTCGTTAGGCCCTGGTGAGCTATTAATGCACTATGGTACGCAAGCACAAAAAGATCAGTGGTTACCCACTTTAGCTAATGGTACTGACGTACCGTGTTTTGCGCTAACGGGCCCTGAAGCTGGTTCTGATGCTGGCAGTATTCCCGACACGGGTGTGGTATGCAATGGTATACATGACGGCAAAGAAGTGCTGGGTATTCGGCTTAACTGGGATAAGCGTTATATCACCTTAGCCCCTGTGGCTACGGTACTTGGTTTAGCCTTTAAACTATACGATCCTGAGCATTTGTTAGGTGACAAAGACGAATTAGGCATTACCTGTGCGCTGATCCCAACGAGCCATGAGGGTGTTGAAATTGGTGATCGGCATTTCCCAATGAATATGGCATTTATGAACGGCACGACCTACGGTAAAGACGTATTTATTCCGCTAGATTGGATTATTGGTGGGCCAGAGTATGCCGGACGTGGCTGGCGTATGCTGGTAGAGTGTTTATCTGCTGGGCGCGGCATTAGTTTGCCGGCATTGGCCACTGCAACCGGCCATATCGCCACGCGTATGACAGGTGCTTACGGTTATGTGCGACAGCAATTTGGTATGTCAATTGGCAAGTTTGAAGGTGTGCAAGAGGCTTTAGCTCGTATTGGTGGTTTAACCTACGGCCTAGAAGCAATGCGAGTAATGACCGCAGGTGCTATTGATATGAAACTTAGCCCAAGCGTAGTAACCGCTATTGCCAAATACCATATGACAGAAATGTCGCGCACGTTAATGAATGATGCCTTTGATATTCATGCCGGTAAAGCTATTCAATGCGGGCCGAAAAATTACCTAGCGCATGGTTATATGGGTATTCCTATTTCAATTACGGTAGAAGGCGCCAATATTTTAACCCGTAACCTGATGATTTTTGGTCAGGGAGCAACGCGGTGTCATCCTTACGTATTGGCTGAACTGGAAGCAGCGGCTAATCCTGATGCTGAGCAAGGCTTAAAGCAGTTTGATAGTTTATTACTAAAGCATATTGGTTTTGCGTTGAGTAATACCTTTGGTGCCTTATGGCAGGGGTTAACCGTAGGCGCATTTAACTCTGCACCAGTATCAGGTGAAACAGCAAAATACTATAAACAGTTAAGCCGAATGAGCCGTGCATTGGCGTTAAGTGCAGACTTTTCAATGCTAATTTTGGGCGGAGAATTAAAACGTCGAGAGATGTTGTCAGCACGCTTGGCCGATGTATTAAGCCAGCTGTATATTGCCTCAGCGGTATTGAAGTTTTATGAAGATAATGGCCGTCAGCAAGGTGATTTACCGTTTGTTCATTACAACTTGCAGCGCGCCTTATTTGAAATAGGCCGTGCATTTGATGGCTTCTTTGTCAACTTCCCTAATCGGGTTGTAGCCAGATTGTTACGTACCTTAATCTTCCCATTTGGTATAGGCTATAAAATGCCAAACGATACTATCGCTGTGCAAATTTGCGAAGCGCTATCAAAACCTGGCGTGGTGCGCGATCGTATTACTCACTTGTGTTATATCGGCGAAGATGAGCAAGACCCAACTGGTTTAATGGAAAATGCGTTTATTGCTATGTATGCTGCTCAGCCATTAATGAAGAAAATTTACCAAGCGCAGCGCGCTGGCACCTTGCCACGCAAGCAGCCTTTGTTGCAAACCATCGAGCAAGCTTTAGCTGCTGAGGTTATTAACGTCGCAGAAGCAGAGCAATTAACCAAAATGAATAAACTACGTTTTAACGCGATTAGTGTTGATAGCTTTAAAGCCGGTACATTAGAAGCTATGGGTATAACATCAGCTGAAGTAGTTTAAATAAACTGCTTTTGTTAAACGCCGGCTGGGTTAAATACACCGCCGGCGTGTTTATTTTAAGGAAACCTTATGTCACATAATATTAAAATACGCTTAGCTGAGCTTAAGGATATACCAAAAATATTGGCTTTTATTCAGGGTTTAGCTGAGTATGAAAAACTAACCGATCAGGTGATTGCAACCGAAGAAACCCTAACTAATACGCTGTTTGGTGAAAAACGCTTTGCAGAAGTACTGATTGCAGAATATCAGCAGCAAGCTGCAGGTTTTGCTCTGTTTTTTCATAACTACTCAACCTTTTTAGCAAAACCGGGTATTTACCTAGAGGATTTATTTGTTGCCCCAGAATACCGTGGTAAAGGTTTAGGTAAAGCGTTACTCAGTTATCTGGCAAAGTTAGCAGTAGAGCGGGGCTGCGGTAGGTTAGAGTGGTCAGTGCTTGATTGGAACCAAAGCGCTATTGATTTTTATCAGGCACAAGGCGCGGTAATGCTAGATGATTGGCGCATTAATCGGCTTACAGGCGAACAATTAAAAAGCCTAGCTAAACAAAGTATATCGGGTAGCTAAAATGAATTAACGCCGCCTGTTTTATAACACTGGCAGCGCTAATTGCTTGACGTAGCTATAGGTAGTTTTAATATAAAACAACTACCTGCTCCTTCAATACTAGTAACAATAAGCTGCCCCTGATGCTGTTGGGCAAACTGCAGTGCATCATAAG
This sequence comes from Rheinheimera metallidurans, assembly GCF_036983985.1. Lineage (NCBI taxonomy): Bacteria > Pseudomonadati > Pseudomonadota > Gammaproteobacteria > Chromatiales > Chromatiaceae > Rheinheimera > Rheinheimera metallidurans. Next base: position 403,785 of record NZ_JALAHQ010000002.1, on the reverse strand, counting down.
CACCTATACCCATTCCAGAGTTACCCTTAGTGGTGTCAAAGGGTTTAAATAGCCGTTGGCGAATAAACCTTTCACTCATACCGCAACCGGTGTCAGCGATACTAATACATAGCATTGGGCATAACGTATCGTCGGTTACATCTACCGTGATAGATACTGAGCCGCTGTCGGGCGTTGCATGTTGCGCGTTGTCAATTAGATGATAAAGCACACTACTAAAGCGTTCTTTATCTAGCGACAAGATGCCGTTTTGTTTAATTTGTAATGTGGGTACTGGCGCCTTTACTGCACATTTTAGCGTAATAACCTGCTCTAGCTCATCAGCTGCAGAAAACCGACTGCTAGTGTTGGTGTCTGTACGTTTATCCGTTAATTGTAATAGCATATTACCAAGCCGTTGTTGCATCGCTGCCAGCGTGTCAAAACTATCGGCAATAAACTCAGGGTTTTGCATATGCTTTTTACTATTATTTAGCAGTAAATCTAATTGCGCTTTTACATTTTTTAAATCGTGTACCACAAACGCTGACATTCTACTAAAAGCCGCAAATTGCGCATTTTCACTTAACGCTTTACTCGCCTGAGTTAGTAGCAAATGGCTACCTATTTGCTCAGTGATAATGGTGAGGTAATCTCTTAGTTCCCAGTTAAGCTTTAAGCGCTCAGAATTAGGAGTATTAATAATACACAAGCCCCATAACTGCTGCTCGTCATAAATGGGGATAATAAGATGGCCATCGATTAGCTTATTAGCTTTAAATTGCACGAAGCTATCATTGGTATCCGACAAGTCAGTGATCCAACCAGGTCGAATATAACTTAGGCAGTATTGGGTTAGTAAACTCAGTTCGTCTGGGTTAACCGCTTCTCGGTGAATATAGGCAAGAGGTTGTAATTGCTCTGGCGTAAACACCCTAACTAATGCACCACGTTGATAGCCGGTAGCACTAAGCCATGCTGTCAAATATGATTTATAATCAATATCTTGTTGTAGTTTTATTGATTTTAAATATTGAGTAAGGTTTAGCCATTTGCTGCGGTAATCAAACTTATTAGCGTAGAAGTTTTTTTCAATATACACCTTAAATTTACGGCGTATTTTACCTGATAGCGCAACTACACCAAGCAGCAAAAAACCGGCCGCAACAAATACCGCCTGTATTAAACCACTCCAACTAAGATCAAATAACTTGATCGAAAAACCAGCTAAAGCGAGCGCACTAAGATAAATACCGGCCAGTAAAACGATGGTGCTGTTGACAACAATCTCTCTGGACACATAAACGTTAATTTCCCAGGAACGAATACGGCGAATAGCGATAACTAATAACGGTAATACCAATACGGCGATATAGCCGCGAGCGGCCCAAAGTTCTGGATCAATACGGCTAAATAGGGCGGCCTCAGCCAGCAGAATAAAGTCGTACAGTATTAGTGAACCCAGCCCAAGTACGAGTGGTTTAAACTGCCAGACAAAGCGACCAGCTTGGCGATACAGTGCCTCAAGCAATGCTAGTTGGCCGATACAAAGCAATAAATTAATACTAAACGTAACGCTGCTATCGAGCGAAATAAAAATGTTTACGCCAACCCAAATGAATATGCCAAGTAGCATTAATTTCACCGGAGTTTGGCTTAAAAATGGCCGCCAATGCTTATTGCTGTTGCTTAGACAAGAAAACAGCAATAACAGCAACACAGCATGACGTACCGATTCAATAACAACCGAGTTAGCACTAATAAAAGGTTGATTGCTAAAAAATAAGTAAAATGCCGCCCAAACAACTTGAGCCGTGGCAAAAGTAAGTAATAAGCTCTTAGTTCTATTTGCTGCCTTGTCAGTTAATAACAACAAAAATAAAAACAAGTAACAGCATATGGCTAAACCAAAGCCGATAGCGCTTATATTTAATACCAAATCAACGCTATTTTCGTTCAAGATTTATTACTGCTCTCTAATAATATTTGTAAATAATTAACCGGAATTGCATAGGTAATACCGCTAGGGTTAGACAGCACCGCTTCCTTAGTCGATTTAACATGCACTCGATTGATAATAGCTATCACTTTGCCATCGTCTAGCGAAAACAAAGGGCTACCGCTATTACCCGGATAAGCCGTAGCATCAAGTTGGTATACTAAATAGGGCTCTTTTAATGCTCGTATGGTTCGTGTTTGTAATTCTTTGGAATTTTGAGCTGGAATAACAACCGGTGTATGGGCAGCAATAATACCTTGATGCGTTGCTGGATAAAGCCCAAGTATTGACGTTATAGGATAACCGGTGAAGCTAATAGTGCTGCCTTCAGCTAGCATTGCGCCTTGTGCTAAACGTAACGCTGGTAAAGCTTTTTCAATAGAAAGTAGGGCGATATCGTGGGCTATGTCTTCGCTAGTTTGTAATACCGGATGTACTTCAATTTTTTCACCTTGGCCTGATAACACAACATATTGTTCTAGCTTAGTGGTGTCGGCGCGCTTGGCAACAACATGGAAATTAGTAGCGACCTGCTTGCCGTTACCCACCACAAAACCCGTACCGAGTAGTTGAATACGCGGTGATGCCGTAGGGTTCATCAAACCTATCGCAACAATAGAGGGTTTAATGTTTTTTATATGCTCGGGTAAATTAACGGCCATAACCGAATGGCCTACTACTAGCGCGTACAGCGTTAAAGCATAACTAAATAATCGCATAGGTTTATTAACTCTGTACTTGACGGTTAAATTGCTCAATTGCAGCAGGGCGCGCCGTTGCATCGGGGTTTGATAGTGGGTTCCAAACCGGCTTGAATAGTGTTTTAACTTTAGCGACTAATCTTACCACTTTGTTACTTAACGAAATGGGTATGTGTAACCAACGGCAAAGTAAAAATACTTTACGACGAAACACCCAATGATACATCGCTTGTTCCGCATAAAAGTTGTAGTGCCAACGCTGCTCGAAAAGCCGTGATGAGTTATAAGTTAATGATGAGTTCCAACGGAAAAAGAAAAAACGAATATCGAACCAACTCATGCGGGTACCTAAGTTATCAAAAATAATAACCGATTTGGGTTGGCTTAATATTTTATAACCTAGCTGACGTAGTTGAATACCAATATCGATATGCTCACGAATAACCATTGAGGGGAGTTCTATTTGTTGCAGGGCTTTAGTTAGAAATAACACGCCGTGTAATTCAAACATATCGCTTGGTGCAACTTGCTGGGGAATATCATTAGGCAAGGCACGTCGATAAGACTTATGCTCAATGATATAGTCTTTACCATTTACATCAACTAGTTGCACTGCGTTAGTGTATAAATGATTGCGCAGTAATGCACCTTCATCAACGCCTTCTTTCTCTAACGTTAATGGGTTAACAACCGCTGCACCTGTTGATTCTGCTGTGTCGATAAGAGGCTCTAACCAATTGGGTGTAACATTAGAGTCATTATCTAACAGCATGGTATAAGGTGTGGTTATACTGTCGCGTACCTGATTAAGCGCGTCCATAGGAATAATCAAACCTAATTCTATTACTTCTGCGTTAGATTTATTGCGAAGAAGTGAATAGAGCTGGCTTTTAAGGTGTGTAGGGTAATCAAGATCTAATACCTTTAAAACAAAGGGTTCAGGTGTGCACAGATAAAGATTTTCAATACATTCGATAATACCCGAGTAGCGGTCACGAGGGCTTATTACTACAGTAACACGGGCTTGCAACATGATTAAGATCCTTCTTTTTGCAAAAGTTGATTAAAAATAGCCTGATAGCTGTCAGTCATTGCCCGAATAGAGAATATTTGCTGTACACGAATATAGCCGGCGTCAGCCATATTCTGACATAACTGTTCATTATCGAGTAGCCTAGTTAAATTATCAGCTAGTTGCTGTGGCGATGCTGGTTGCACTAACAACCCCGTTTCGCCGTGCTGTATAATTTCTTTAATTCCACCAACATGGGTAGCAACGACAGGTTTTCGCCTAGCACCAGCTTCAATAAATACTAAACCAAAAGCTTCTTCGTGAGAGGGTTGAACAAAAATATCACAGGCGTCAAGCCACTGCGCGCTATCGGTTATTTGGCCAAGAAACGTCACCTGCTTTTCTAGGTTCAGCCGAGCGCTAAGCTCTATTAATTTAACACGTTCTTGCTCACTACCTGTGCCTGCTATATAAAGAAAAACATTCGACCGATTTAGTAATGCAAGCGCACGTAACGTATCTTGATGCCCTTTAATTTCGCCTAAATGACCAATGCTAAGTAATATTTTACCTTCGTCAGCTATATTGAGCTCAGCTCTGGCTTGCGCTTTGTTGCGAGGTGGAATAGATAGAAAAGCAGTACCACCATAAACGACACTACACCGATTCTCTGGTAACCCCATAGTGTTAGTCAGGCGCTTTAAGCGGTCTTCAGAGACGGCAATTGAGTGTGATAGTGCAAAGTTGATAAAGCTATTACAAAGGGACGGGTTGTAACATTCAAGCCTAGAGCGATGAAATGTACCTACTGCAGGTATTCGGCACAGTTTTGCCGCTAATCCCGCATATAATTGGCTAGATTCGCAGTGTGCATGGACTATGTCGATGTTATATTTACGAATTAATTTAACCAGTTGCCAAATTAACGCAACGCTTTTACCTTTGCCTCTTTTAAGATACACATTTTCTGTGGCAGACGGGTGTGTTTCAAATGGGCTAAAACAAACAGCAATAACCTGGTAGCCTGACTGACTAAGCGCATTCACGGTATCGTAAAACCTTACCGTGCGACCACCTTTCCCCAAACTCTGTACAACTTCCATAATGCGCAAATCGCCGCGACTTCTCACCTTATACTCTCCCTAGCATAGTGATGAATGTAAATAAATTTAAAACTATAACTCACAAAGTCTAGCATACAGGCTAGTAAATTGTATAATTCTGAAAAAAGGTCGATATCAGAAGGAATTGATATGTCGAGTACCGCTAAGTTGTCGGTAATTCACATAGTTAGTAGTTTAAATGTTGGTGGTGCCGAACGATTTGTTATTGATTTGTGTCAAGAGCAGTTAGCGCAACATATTACTCCGGCTATTTTATCCTTTGGCAGCGTGCAGGATACGTTAGTGGATGTTTGTGATACTAAACAGATCCCTCTCACCGTTATAAAAGGCAAAAGTTGGCAGGAACAAAAGCGTCGGCTGGCGTTGTTATCCGGTTTTGACGTCATTCATATTCACTCGCCCGCAGTACTAAAAAGCTTGGTTTTTCATTTGTTTTTTTTACGCCACAAGCGGCTTATTTATACCCGTCATGGTGCGTTGCCACTAGATAAACTACACTGGGTAATCGTGCATCGCATTGCTCGTCACTTTATTAATTATGTCACCTTTGTTTCAGCAGAAGCGAAACAAAATTTTGGTTACCATGCTTGGCACAATGTACCGCATTTAGTTATTGATAACGGGGTAGTACTGCCATTAGCAAACGAGATTTTTAGTAACAACAATAGTATATTAAAGCTTGGTTCGGTTGGTCGCATGGTTGGCTTAAAAGGCCAAATTAGTTTACTAAAAGCAGTGTCGCAGTTAAGTAAAACCCGGCAACAGCAAGTTGAGCTACATTTTTTTGGCGATGGAGAACTGCGGGTCGAGCTTGAAACTTACGCCGAGCAACACGTCAAAGCAAAAACGGTCTTTCACGGTGTAGAGATAAATAGAGAAAATATTTATCCACATATCGATGCTCTAGTGGTTACCTCTAGTACTGAGGGTTTATCTATGGTGATTTTAGAGGCTATGGCCTATGGCAAGCCAGTTATTGCCACTAACGTTGGTGGCAACCCCGTGTTAGTAAAACCCGAACAAACCGGCTGGCTGTATGAATATAACGATATTTCGGCGTTAGCTGAGTTAATTACTAACGCCGTTAATGAACCGCAACTCTTGGCTAAGTTTGGTTTGCAAGCTAGAGAATGGGTAGCTGAGTATTATTCTTTAGAGCGCACAGCCACTTGTTATCAAGAGCTATATCGTGCGCTCTAGCATACCGCATTGCTGGCACTGGCTTAGGTTATTTTCGCTTGCTATTGTTCTATCTATTGCAGGTATGGCTTATTGGCCGCAATGGCTCTGGCTTGAATGGCTTAAATTGTTATTACTCTATGGACCTGCGTGGTGGTGTTTCGGGCTACTTATACCGTGGGTTATAGGTTGGCGCTCGGTTGGGGTATGGCAGTTTTTGATGTTAGCGCCGGTGCTAATGATCTGCCTAAAGCTGCTTGATTTCAGTTGGCCGTCGCAAAACACCAAACACCCCGCAAATCTAATTACATTATCAGCGAACTTAGGAAATATGAGTGACGCTGAAAGTTTGGCTCGGCTATTAGAGCAACACAATGTTTCTATAGCATTATTTCAAGAGGCGAAACCAGAAAAGCTTAAAGCATTGCCAATAAAAAGCTGGCAAAAGCATTGCGAAGCTGGACTATGCATTGCAAGCAAACTACCTTTTGAGATTGAGAGGGCGGTATCACGCAATATTTTTCAAGGTTATGGTAACTTTGCTCAGTTTTATCGCATTAGCTTGGCCGATAACAGCTTTTTAATCGCTAATGTGCATTTTGAAACGCCGCGCTCAGCGTTAGAGTCAGTATTAAAATTAGGGCCAAATAGCGCAGCAATGCGCATTTTACAGCAAGACCGAGCATTACAGGCAACGATAATTAGTGAGTGGGCGCAAGCTGAAACCTTGCCATTCATTATTGCCGGTGACTTTAACATGCCGGTGTTGTCGCCAATTTATCAGCAGTATTTTTCTATGCTAGGTAATGCATTATCAGAAAAATCACAGCATGTGGTGAAATATACAAAATTCACCCGTTGGCATGGTATTCGTATTGATCACCAGTTGTATCGGGGCGCACTTTCCCCTTTAAGTGCTGAAGTGTTTAACTTACCAGGTGCCGATCATCGGCCGGTGTTGGTTAGATGGAGCAACTAACATGCGTTATATAATATGTATTCTAGTTTGTTGTAGTTATTTGATGGTGCCTAAGGTTCAGGCTGAGCCGAGATTATGGGGGCCTGAGCATGTTGCTGGCAAAGTTGACACTGCTTGGTATGTAGAGCCTATGGTGCGCTACGCGAATTATATTACCAACGCGGAGCTACTTGCCGCAGATAATATTGCGCCGGATAAAGCCAGCCAATATTTGTATGACAGGCCAAGGGCACTGTTCCAGCTGTACTTATTAACCGGTAACAAAAAATGGCGAGCGCAAGCAATTAATGCTAGTCAATACTATATTGCGCACCTTAACGATGACGGCTATTTTTCTCTTATCGAAAATAAAGATATTAAATACTCAATGCCCAGAGGGCTATTTTACTATTATCAATTAACGGGTAATACCGAGGCTAAAGACGCAATTGATCGCATTTACACTGCGTCATTAAATTGGAAACCAAGTTATTCAGGCCAAGGCTTTTGGACCGAGCGTAACCAAGCTGCTGCGCTTGAAGCCGCGCTCACCTATTATGAGTTAACAGAAGATAAAGCTGCGCAACAACGTGTTGAAACTATTTTAGCAGCGACACTAAAAATGACCATGCAACCTGAGGCTAATTGGCCGCAACGTGGCTGTCCGCAACACAGTTTTAAATCTCACGAGGGTGGTGCTGATCAATCTGCAGTATGTTCACCGTGGATGTTGGCATTGCTTGCCGACCCAATCTGGCGATACAGCCAAATAACGGATTCAAAAACTGCGATACAACTGTTACAACAGTTTGGCCGATTTATCGTCGAGCATGGCACTTACGTTGGCACAAATAAGTTTTCTGGTCAGTATCTACCAAAATATCTCGTGGTGTTTGACAATAAGCAAATGGAGGATATTAATCCATGGAATGATGTTCAGCACAGTTGTGACGTCGCCGCGCTCCTAGGTAAAGCCTTGTATGTTTCTGACACGATATCAAAGCACGAAAAAACAGTGTTTTTGTCGCTACTGGAACCGTGTAAAAGCAAGTCAAACAAACTAAATGATAATAAACTCTACTGGCAAGTGCGTCCGGCTCGTAAATTTGGCTGGGAATATTCAACCACTAGCGACTTACCTTGGTTAGAGCTAGCAATTTTAAGGCGATAGCGTTATACATTTAACATTGAGATTAAAACACTAAACGTTGCAATCGCGTTATATAAAGTTGTAATGGCAGCCACAGAAAAGGAAATCTTGTGCTAACGTTAACTCAGTTGGTTATTTTTCAGAATATAGACGCATCTATTCGGCACAGCATCGCAGGTGAGAGATGAAATATCTTAAGTTCATGCAAAAAGTACCTGTGCTAAAACACCTAATCAACAAGACAATATCTCATCTTGCTAGTAGTGATGCGAGCTCAATAGCGAATCACTTTTCACAATTTTTGCGCACAGAATTAGCGAGTAATAATGAACTTAAAGCCGAAGTATTTAATATTCGCCACCAAGTTTATTGTGAAGAGTTACATTTTGAAGACGAAAATACCAATCGACTGGAACAAGATGAATTTGATAGTCACTCTTATCATAGCTTAATTCGCCATGTCACAACAAATAGAGTAGCGGGTACAGTAAGGCTAATTACTGCTGAGCAAGATACCGATCAGTTACCAATAGAAGTGCACTGTATGCACGCAATAACTGATCTTGATATTACTCCGGCATCGTTTCCTCGAAATGAAATTTGTGAAATCTCGCGTTTAGCGGTGCCCGAAACTTTCCGACGCAGAAAACTTGACCAATTTCAAGGCGCGGCAACTGGTGCTATTAATGAAGTGCTTTTTTCTGAACGCGAGTTGCGTTGTTTTCCTTATATCGCTATTTGCTTGTATTTGTCGGCGGCATTAATGGCATTACATAATAATAAAAAACATTGTTTTGTGATGATGGAGCCACGGCTAGCAAGAAGCCTTACCTTTGTTGGTATTGTATTTAAACAACTTGGGCCACCTGTTGAGTACCATGGCAAGAGAGCGGCGTACTATATAAATCCTGAGATGTTCAGAGAAAATTTATCTGAGGGTTATATTAAGTTACTCGAATCTATAGAACGTGAATTGTACCCAAACGAGCAGGCTCGCCGGTTAAAACGAAAATTCTTTAAATTTACTTGGGGTTTGCGGTTTTCCTAATCAATATCGAGAGCTTCCTATGGCCTGTTCCCAGTTTAATGCTGCGCTAGCTGCATGGCAGCAACTGCTTGCTGCTGAGCAAGTAGTGATTGATACACCGAGTATACGTAAAGCTGAAACCGCTACCTTTGCTACGACATCTAGCGTACTGGCAGTACTTTATCCAGAGCGCGATCAGCTCGCCGCGTGTTTAAATATAGCCAAGCAATATAAGCAACAGCTGTATACCATTAGCTCAGGAAAAAACTGGGGTTATGGCTCACAGGTGCCAGTAAGTTCAGATAGCGTTATTGTTAATCTTAGTCGCCTAAAGCGAATAACTAATTATGATAAAAAGCAGGGTGTTGTAACTGTAGAGGCGGGCGTTACTCAGGCTGAGCTGGCGCAGTTTTTACTTGAACAAGGTGACAAACATTGGATGGATTGTACCGGTTCTAGTGCAAGTTGCAGTGTAGTGGGTAACACAGTGGAGCGAGGGTTTGGACATACTGCTTACGGTGAACATGTTAAGTACGTGTGTGGTATTGAAGTAATGTTGGCTAGTGGGCAGGTTATTAAAACGGGCTTGCATCGCTTTAATGACGCTAAAGCTGCGGGTGTTTATCAGGCCGGTTTAGGCCCAGCGTTAGACGGGTTATTTTTTCAATCGAATTTGGGCATAGTGCTAAGCATTACACTATGGTTAATGCCCAAGCCAGAGTGTTTTTTGGCATTTTATATTTCAACTGAGCAAGACATCCTTGAACAGCTAGTTGAAAGCCTATGCCAATTAAAACGTCAAGGCTATCTAACCAGCTTACCGCATATCGCCAATGCGTTTAGAGTATTGCCAGGGTTGCAGCAGTTTCCTGCTGACGTAGCCGCAAAGCAGACATATCCATTACCTGAGCAAGATTTAAGCCGCTTAAAAAATCAATGGCAAGTCGGACGTTGGAACGTCTCTGGTGCTCTGTATGGCACAAAGGGGCAGATAAAGCTGGCCAAAGCTGCGTTGAAAGCACATTGTCGGCGCTTTAACAAAACACAACTTAATTTTATTAGTGATACTTTGTTGAGTTTAATTGAAAAATATCAATGGCTGCTGTCAAAGTTATTACGCCGAGATATGGCCAGAGTGCTAGCCGTGCTTAAACCTGTACATATGATGATGCAAGGCAAGCCTAGCGATAATTTTCTGGCTAGTGCTTACTGGCGGATGCCGACATTACCAGATAACGACTTTAAGCTTGATCAAGATGGCGTCGGGCTAATTTGGTGTGCCGTGGTCGCTCCCGCTGATGGTCAATGCGCACGTAATATCGAAACCATAGTAAGCAGGGTTTTAACCTCGTTTGGTTTTGAAGCTGGAATAACCTTCACTTTACTAAATGAACGTTGCTTAGACGCCGTAATTAGTATCGGTTTTAACCGCCAATCAAATGATGGCATCGATTGGGATAGCAAAGCGCTAGCATGCCGTCGCCAATTGTACGAGCAGTTATTAAAAGAGGGTTTTTTCCCCTATCGACTAGATATAAATATGACGCAATTTATGTCTGAATACAGCTCGTTAGAGTATGAAAATGTACTACAGCTATTAAAAAACACCTTCGATACCGACAACATATTATCGCCTGGGCGTTATATAGCCACTCAATAACTGTAGGTATTTTTTACACTTACATTTTACCCAATACAGAAGCAAGCGATAAGTTATTGTTAAAAAACGATTTTTTGTTTTGGCACGGTAGCTGCATAATGCTAGGAGTAGTGTGTGTTAGTGTTACACGCATAATTATAATAAGTTAAGTAAAACGGAGATGTCATGAAATCAAGAGTAGGTTTTTTGGTAACAGCACTTGGAAGTGCAGCTTTATTAGCGTGTAGTGCGTCAGTATCGGCAGCAGCATTTAGTATTACATTTGAAACCTCTAGCGGTTGGTTAGCTGACGGTTTAACTTACGATGGCTACGCACCTAAAACTCGTCAAAAAAACGGCGTAGAAACAATACATAATTGTGCAGCTGGTGCAACTAATGCGTTAAATGGTTGTGGCTTAGAGTTTTACGACGCCTCTGCCGGAATTAATGATGCTTACACCTCTGTCAACTGGGGTACTCCGCGTGTTGCGGGTCAGCCTAGCGGTTTAGATATCGTATCGTATAATGGTGTGTTAGACGCTGATGCTGGTTGGGTTGACACCGGTATGATCACGCACCGTAACCGTCAAGTAGTAGCGGGTACTAAAACATTAGCTGAATTAAACTTATTCACTATGTTTGATATTGTTAGCCCGTTTATGGCGCAAACTGGTTCGGTGTTTGGTATAAACTTTACTGAAACATTTAACGATCAAGGCGGTTACTGTAATCCAGATATACAGTTTTCAACTACACCATGTGATGATTACTTCAACATTTCTGGTATTCCGGTACCAATTACCTTTACCTTTGGTGGCCAGAAATACGTTATTGAATTCCGCTTATGGGGTGATGTGAATACTGGTTTTGTAATTGATGACAACATGCTACGTACGGCAGAAAATTCTGATAACAATTTATTTGTACAAGCTCGCTTAGTAACTGTACCAGAACCAGCTACCATTGCTGTGTTAGGTTTAGGTTTATTAATGCTAAGCGGCCGTCGTAAAAAAGCGTAATAAAACGAATACTAAAAAGGCCAGCAGTTTGCTGGCTTTTTTGTATTATAAGGTAAGGTAAAGCTACAAGATAATAGATCTATGTCATAGCATATTAAGGGTTTAATAAGATGAAATTATCTGCTTTAACTTTAGAGACCATTGGCAACCGCGTTGTAATGAGCTGGAAAGCAGATAACCGCGCACTTCAATTAACCTTCAGCGGCACTGAACGTAGCTTGCCTGCAGCTGCAGATGCTGCATTTGCTAGTTGTTTAATGCCAGCCATGCTGCTTGGTGAAGAATTAACCGTTGATGAGAGCTTTAATGTTAGTAAAGCGCTACTAAGCAACTTAGCGCAGTTTCAGCAGTATTTTGTGTCTTGGTTTGATGATTTACAATGGGTCAACATACTCATTCCCGAACAACAGCTGCACGACAATACTGTTGCGCCAAGCGATAACGCCGTATTTTATTCTGGCGGTGTCGATGCAAGTTATTCATTTTTTGAACTAAAAAATAATATTAATCATCTTATTTTTTGTCTTGGTTTAGATATCCAATTAGGTGAGCATGAACGTTGTGAAAAAGCACTAAGTGCAGCACAACAGTTTGCGCTGCATTATGATAAAAACCTTATTGTAATGGAGACAAATTTTAGAGACGCTTTTCCTGAGTTATCAGCAAAACGCTGCCAAATAGTTTTGCTTATCAGCTATAGCTTGGCGCTAGGCCTTTGTAACTTATATGTACCCGCTAGCCATGATGCGCGCGAACTAGAACCCTTTATTACTCATCCTTTGACTGACCCCTTATTGTCAAATGCCCTGACCAATGTCATTCATCATGGCATGATCAGTCGGATGAAAAAAACTGCAGCTATTGCTAACTCTGATCAAGCATTAAATTATTTAAGGGTGTGTAATGCATCTAGCCAATTTAACTGCGGAGAGTGCGAAAAATGTTTACGTACCATGGCTGCACTTGCAACTCTTGATAAACAATCTGCGGCGTTGCCCGTGTTAGCGCCAAGAAAATTACGTGCAGTGCAAATATGGACGCCGGGCATATACCATATGTGGCAAGATATTTATGACAGCGCCGTGCAAAACAATAAGGCCGGGTTAGCAAAAGAAGTTGCTAAGCTTTGTAAAGCTTACGACAGGAAACAGCTACTGAAGCAAATTAAAAAGCAGATTGCAGTAATAATAACGGATTTAAAATTACGCTTATTAAACTCGAAATAGCCAAGAAACGTCCATTTATTTTACAAATGTGCAAATTTTTCCCGAGTGTGATTTAACAAGTATATAATAATATTGATAAATTAAAACTGGTCTAGTATATGCACCTTTAATGCTGTACCAGTCGTGAAGTGCAGTATTAGGTGGCTGGCATAAACCCAATAACAAATGGAGGCGTTATGAACAGCAAAAAATCTTTGCTCGCAACCGTTGGAGGTTTAGCATTACTCAGCGGTAGCGTGCAGGCAGCATTAATTGGCTCATTCGACTTTGCTACAGCAAGTGGCTGGTTAGCCGATGGCACTGCGACAACGTACAATTCACAAACCAATACTTCAGCAAATTGTAATTCTGGCGCATTACCTGGCGTTAACGCCTGTGGCTTAACTTTTTCTGGCGCGCAAGAATTAGGTCCTGATGGTTATACTACGGTTGATTGGTTTAGTAATGGTGGCGCAGGCCCAAGTGGCTTAGATATTGCGTCCATTTCAGATACATTAATGACGAATGGAGGCTGGGTAAATACCGGTGAGATTACGCATAGAAATTATGTCTTACCGTCTCCGGCAACCACGCTTAGAGATTTGAACCTACTGTCATCTTTTCAAATTGTATCGCCGTTTGTCTCGGCACCTGCGTTTGGTAATTTTGGTATTCAATTTACTGAAACCACGAATACTAACCCTTGCCCAGCACCCAATCCATTAGGTTCTGTTTGTGATGATTTTTTTGAGATCTCTGGTTTACCAGCACCACTTAGCTTTACTATTGATGGTTACACTTACAATATAGAATTTCGTTTATTTGGTGGTGTAGGTTTTATTGTTGCTGATAACACGCTTTATACTCGTGAGTCGGCAACGAATAATTTGTTTGTGCAAGCTAGAGTAACCGCTACACAGGTACCAGAACCAGCAACACTTGGTATTTTAGGTTTAGGTTTATTACTGTTAAATCGTCGTAAACTTATTAAATAGTTAGTATTTACTAATTGAAAGCCACCGCATTGCGGTGGCTTTTTTACCGTTATTATAAGCCCAACTTCTTAATTAGCGCCGATACTTTCGCGGCCTGCTCAGTGCTATCTGCCAGTTGTTCTAGCAGATTTTTTGCCTTTTCTTTATTGCCTGTCTTTACTAGCGCTTCAGCATAATGCATTTGCACTTCTGGGCTATTTGGTCGAGCTTTAAGTGATGCTTCAAACATGGTTTTTGCTTGTTGAGCATCATCAGTATCTAGCAAAATTTTTCCGTAGGTGTCTAATACGTCAGGATGGCTGGGTCTAAGTTCGTAGGCTTTCTTTGCATATTTTAACGCGCTTTGGGTTTCGCCTTTTTCAAGCATTAACCATGCGAGGTTATTCAGTGCTAGTACATTATCGGGTTGCTCTTTAAGCATGGTTTCATAGGTTGTTATAGCAAGTTCAGCGTTTGTTGTTAAAGATAGCTGTGCCAGCATTGCTTGTAATGGCGGTGCATCACCTTGCAGCTTAATATGCTGCTCAATAAAGCTTATACCTTTGTTGGCGTTGTTTTGGCGGCCGTATAACTCGGCAAGAAATAAAGCCGTTTTGATATGCGGTTGTTTGGTATAACTTTGCAATAATATACGTTCTGCGTCGTCATACTTTTGTAATTTTGCTAACGCTTTACCAAGAAAATACAGAACTTCGGGTCGTTGCTGTATTGGATCAGGCAGTGTGTTGTTGTAATTAATCAGTTGTTGATTAAAATTACCCTCATCTAACATCTGTAATTTTATACCAATAAACTTTAAATGCTCAGGTTGCGTTAGTAATAGTTTATCAGCAATTTTAAGTGCCGCCTCGTAGTCCTTATTTGCATATAGCGTTTGCATGTAGGCTTGCGCGGCCATATTTGAATTTGGCTGCCTAGTGTACCAAGCTTGTGCACTTTGTAATGCTTGAGCTGGGTTGTTAAGACGCAGTAGCGAATCAATTAGATAAGCCCAATGTGCGGGCAACCAGTCTTTTTGCCCGACTTTAATGCTGTTTAGCAAATCTAACGTGGCTTTATAATCAGCAGTACCGTGTTTAAGTGTGGCTAAGGTTAGTGTTAAATTGTAATTCTGTGGCTCGGCGCTGTGAGCTTTATTTATGCGCAGGGTTGCGTCGGCTACATCACTTTGACGTTTGCTAAGTGCCAGGTATTGCTCTAACGCTTGGATATTTTGCGGTTCGTCATCCAATAACGCTTGAAATCTTTGTTGTGATAGTTTCGTATTACCTTCTTCAGCTGCCAGTGAGGCCTGCAGCAAACGTGCAAGACTGTTTTTTGGGGACGTTGCTAACACTTGATCTATTTGCTCAGCAGCGACTTTTAGTTGGCCACTGATTATTGCGATATAGGCCTTCATGTTGCGGCCTGCGGTGCGATGCTCCTCATCAGCTATCCACTCGTCAGCTAATGCCATTGCTTTGGTGTATTCTTGTTGTTTTACATAAGCACTTAACAATAATACCCTTGCTTGATCGCTCTCTGGGTCTAGTTGCAGCGCCTGTTCAAGTGAGCGTACCGCAGTGTCACGTTGACCTGACATTCTAAGTTGAATGGCACCAAGTGTGGTCAGTTCGTTAGCTGATAGTGGTTCGTTAGTGCGGTATTGGGCTAATAAATTTTGTGCCGCTTCAACACTGCCTTGTTTGGTCAGTTCAAAAGCGGTAGCAGCAAGCAGCTGAATGTCAGACTGTTGCAACTCTTTTTCTGACAGAAGCTGTTGTGCAACATCGGTGTTGCCCGCGTTAAGCATTAATTTAGCATACAAATTTTCAATGCTTGGATAGCTGCTTAATGTGTTTTTAATAGTCTCTAAATGATTTAACGCAACGTTTTCTAGCTGCAAGTTAACTGCAATTAATGCCGCGAGTATTCGCGCAGGTGGCGTACTAAAGCCGTTACTAATTGCTTTATCAATATAGTCTCTGGCTTTGGGGTAGTCTTTCTTGTCATAGGCAACAATAGCACTAAAATAATTTACTAAGGGTTGCTGAGGCACTTTTTTAAGCAAGGGTTGTAGCATTTCATCTGCTTGCTTAAGTTGACCGCTTTTCACATAGGACTGGGCTAATAGTAATTGGGGCAATAAGTGATAAGGCTGTGCACTTGAGTATTCTTCAAGTAGTGCAATAGCACCTATGGTGTCGTTCTCGGTTAGCGCTAATTTACTTCTTATATAAATAGACTGCAAATATAAAGGTGACGCTGCGGGGATTGCGGTTAAATGCCGCTTTACATCATCGAGCTCGTTTTTGGCTAAAGCTTCAAAACCGTTAGCAAAATTAGCCACGTCCTCTTGCTCAGATAGTGCTAACTGTTTAAACAAGATCGTTGCATTTTCTGTACTACCTAGTTCAGCTTCGGCTAACGCTTTATATATCAGTAAGTAATCTTGTAGTGGTTTTGGGTAAGCTTGAATGTTGTCAGTTAGCTCTAAAATACTGCTGTAATTAGTATTCAGATATAAAATGTTGATATAGTCTTGAATAAATTTTTGATTATTGTCGCTGTATTCACTAGCGCGCTGATATTCTTTAATCGCATCGTCTATTGCGCCGGCTTTAACATAGAGCTCAGCTAATGCTAAGCGGTAGTCTGCACGTTTAGGATCTTGCTGTAATGCCGACTTTAGCTCGACTAGAGCACTATTAAGTTGATCGTTAGCTAAGAATTTTTGCGCGGCTTGAAAGTGTTCTTCGCTACTTTTTTGGCCACATGCAGTTAGAGATAGGCCGATAATAACTGCAGTGCTAAGTCTGGTGAAGCGTTTCATATCCCGTTCCTTGTGTTGATATAGTTATCCAGATATTTCTTTGGCAGTAATGCCAAATTGAATTACAACATCTCATTATGCTAATGATAACGTATTAATGTTAGCTTCAATATTTACTGAGAGGCTAATTTTTAATTCTTAACGTTATTACTATAACGTTTTAATATTGCCACCTCGTCACGACATTGAACACTTTTACAGTAAACAAACTGCCAATGTAACGCAGAGGTTGCATCAAGCTTGAGCGCCTGTTTTATGCGATTACGTTTATATTCTTTAATTGATCCGGTAGGTTGACCGTTAGCCTCATACCAGTATTGTAATAATGCTGTGTTGCCACTGCCATCACTTAACCAAAGTAGCTGACTATTGGCTGTTAGCTGATTGTTTGTTTTATGCCAGCTGTTGGGAATAAGTTTGTTTAGATAATAATCGGCGCGGTCAGCATCATGTCGTCCCGCAAATTTATAGTGCTCTATTATCACGTCAATACCATTAATTTGTATGTTTTCGCGCTGCTTTTCGCTGTATGACGCAATAGCTGCCGCAGGGGTAGTATTGGTGTCTACTTCAGTAATTTCTGCGACGCTATAATCGAATAGAGGATATTGCTGCATGACTAGCTTTAATGAAATACCAGATACAATTAGGCTACTGACAATGACAACAAAAACGCCACGCCCCGGAAGTTTTAATGGCACGTAAGCTTGTTCTTTGGTTTCTGGTAATGGCTCGAGCTTACCAACGATATAAAATAAAATAATAATAAAGGGTATATATAAAAACCACCCGAACATATTGTGATCTTTTACAATTGAGCTTTGCATATCGGTGTAATAGCCAATAAGAATAATAAGCACGATACGAATGCCATTTACCACTATAGCCCCAACGATGGCAAACAAGGTAACCAGCAACATATTGCGCAATTTGCGTAAGTGCAGATGACACAGCAGGGTGCTAAGAGCTAGAGACACAATAAAATAGCGTAGGCCGCTGCAACCTTCAGCAATCTCAAAAACGCCCTGAGGAATTTGAATAAAATTGCCGTCAACAAATATAGGGATATGGGTTAATTGCATACAAAAGGTGGTAATAAGTACAGCAATATATTGCAATGGCGCAACTAAGCTGCCCCAAAATGGCGAAATAAACCATAATAATGCCAGAGGCACTATGAAGGCAGTCGAAGGTTTAAGTAGGCTACAAAATAACAGAATAACGTATAGCGGAAAAATAAGCCGAGTTAAGCTAATTTGCTGTGCAGTAATGCTAATGGCTAATACCAAAGCCAAGGTGATAGCCGCGATAAGATAAACTACATTAAATTTTATTTTTAAATTATTGCGTTGCTGCCAAAGCAAGGTGGCAATAACAAACGGCATTAAGTAAGCATGTGAGTAAGTGCCATCATCAAAGCTGTAGGTGCGCCAATCAGAAATAATTTGCGGATAAAGAAAAATACTGTAGCTTAAAAATAATATAAGTAAAAGAAACAAGGTATTAGCATGCTTAATGGTCATCCATGACACTCCGTAACGGCTATTCTCTGGGGCGCAATAAAACGTCGTCTCGCGTTTTATCCGAGTTTGACGTGTAAGCCATTAATAATCAACTGTTGGTTGTAACGCGTGCTTTCGTTTATACTCTGTGCTCGCTTAAGGTTAAACTGAGCAGAACAAGCGTTAAAACTCTGTAAAATTGCGAATGGATGCGTAATACATGAAACTATACCCACAATTGCTTCGTGGTGTCGTGTTGCCTGCTATGGCAATGGTAAAGGAAAAACCATTATTAGGTTATCTTAACCAATATACCGACAATCTAAAACTCAGCCCAGAGTCGCTAGAACGTTTGCAATGGCAAGCATTAAGCAATTTGTTAAAACATAGTTTTGATAACTGTGCCTATTATCGAACGCGCTGGCAACAAGCCGGAATAGATGATATTCGTACTGTGGATACACTTGCTCAGTTTCGCCAATTACCGGTGCTCACCAAAGACGACATTCGCCTTAACTACGACGCAATTAAAGCTAAAAACTTTCAAAATAATATCGTTAAGTCAACCGGTGGCTCTACCGGGCAACCTCTTACTATTGAATTAAACCTAGACAGCAATGTGAGGCGAGAAGCAGTTATGTGGCGCGGCTACAGTTGGCTTGGTGCTGGGTTAGGGGAGCGCACATTATATTTGTGGGGCGCAAGTATTGGTCAGGCGTCATTGCCCCGCAGAATAAAAGAGCAAGTTTACCATTGGTTGTATAACCGTAAGATGCTGAATTCGTTTTCAATGTCACCAGAAAATATGTCGCAATATGTTGCGCAAATGAATGCCTATCGGGCAGATGCTATGGTGGCCTACGTTAATCCGTTGTATGAACTGGCGCAATATATATTAGAGCACAAGATCCCCGTGCATAAACCTACTAGTATCCTTACCGGCGCTGAGCCACTTTATCCTTATCAAAGAGCGGTAATTGAGCAAGCATTTAACTGCAGTGTTTATAATACCTATGGCTGCAGAGAAGTGATGCTAATAGCGGCCGAGTGCCAACAACGTAAGCAGTTACACATTAATAGCGATCACTTAGTGGTAGAAACGATTAATGAGTTTGGTGCAAATGTTGTTGGTGAGAGTGGCGATGTGCTATTAACCGATTTATATAACTACGGTATGCCACTAATACGCTATCAAAATGGCGATAAAGCAACGCTACATAGCGGTGCATGTGAATGCGGTAACCCTTTACCTATTATGTCCAGCGTCGATGGCCGTAAACTCGATGTTATTAAAACGCGCTCTGGTAAATTAATACCAGGTGAGTTATTCCCGCATTTATTCAAAGAGTTTGTTAGTATTTATAAGTTTCAAGTGCGGCAAAACCAACTTGATGCCATTACTATTAGTCTTGTTACTAAAGTCGGGGTTAGTGATGCTGATAAGAATGCGATAAGTAACGAAATTAATCGCTACAGCAACGGTGAGCTTGCTATTACTTTTGAGATTGTTGATGAGATACCTCTGACAATAAGTGGTAAGTACCGGGTAACGGTATGCGAGGTTTAAACTAATGTCGCCGCAACGATTAGTTATTATCTCTAATTTATATCCGCTGCCGTGGGAGCTGGGGCGGGCGAGCTTTAATCGTCAGCAATTTGCTTTGTTGGAGTCAGAATACGAGTTATCAATTTTGGTGCCGGTAAGCTTTATTGATTGGTTTAAGCATATTAAACAGGTTAAGCAAACTAAACACTTACGCTATGTGCCGTTCTTTTTTACGCCCAAAGTTGGCAGGCGTTTTTATTCGGTTTCAATGTTTTTATCACTATTATTGCACTCAGGATTCTGGCTTAAGCAGCGAAAGCCCGATGTTATGTTGGCTAGTTGGGCGTTTCCCGATGCTGTTGCAACCAGTTGGTTAGCTACGTTATTTGGCTGTCGATTTTTTTTCAAAGTACATGGTTCCGATATTCATTTACATGGCAATGTTAAAGCAAGAGCGAAGCAGATAGTTAGCGCGGCAAACAAAGCTCAAGCTATTATTTCTGTATCAGAAGAGCTACGTAACCATATGATGACAATGGGTATTGCCGCCAAGAAAATTCAGGTTGTGTATAATGGCGTTGATCATGTGTTGTTTAATCACGAGTGCCAGCGTGAAATTAGTGCACCATACTTACTTTTTGTTGGTAATCTAAAGCAAGATAAAGGCGTGATGGAGTTGCTGCAGGCGTTTACGGCATTAGCACCGGCATTTTCGCCATATGTCTTAGTGATAGCGGGTGCGGGTGTAATGCAAGAACAAATGCTGCGCTATATTGGTGAACAAGGTATAACCGGGCGCGTTATGATGCTTGGCAATGTTGCGCATGCAAAATTGCCGTCATTAATGCAGCATGCAACGTTAGTTGTGCTGCCTAGTTATCATGAGGGTGTGCCTAACGTGCTGCTCGAGTCTATGGCTGCCGGCACGCCAGTGGTTGCCACTGCGGTTGGCGGTATACCCGAGATAGTAAAACCCGATGTTACCGGCTTTTTAGTAACGCCCGCTAATGTGCTTGATTTAACGGCTGCTTTGGAAACGGCATTAGGTAAATCTTGGGATCATCAGGCGATACGAGAGCACGCGTTACAATTTAATTGGCAAAAAAACAAAAGCCAAATGAAGCAGATATTAGGTTAAAACGCCAGTGTAATATAGTGTATAACCACGGCGTATGCCCGTTGGTGAGTGGTTGCTAATAAGCCAAGGTGGCGATAAATGAAGACGGAGACAACAATTAATGCCGGTTAGTGACATTTCGCAGCGACTCAGAAAGCTGATCCCTCAAACTATTTTGCGGCGAAAATACTCGCCTGCGCAAAAAGCGTTATATTTAACCTTTGATGACGGCCCACATCCTGATGTTACGCCAAAATTACTTGCTTTGCTTGACACCTTTAATGCTAAAGCTAGTTTTTTCCTGATTGGTGTAAATGCAAATCAGTATCCAGAACTGGTGCGCGAAATAGCACAGCGTGGTCATACGGTAGCGAATCATAGTTATCAACATCTGTTGTTACCGAAATTAAACCTCCAGCAGCAATTAGATGAAATAAATCAAAGTAAGCATATTATCGAATCAATCTTGCAACAGCCTTGCGTGTTTTTTCGTGCGCCAAGGGGAATGTGGACGGTACGAGTACTAATGTCGTTACGGAAAATGGGCATCAAAGCCGTACATTGGAGCCGTGATTCTTTTGATTATAAAAAACTGGCACCGAGAGAAATAGTTAAAAATTTGCTAGATAAACCCGTAATAGCCGGCGATATTGTGTTGTTTCACGACGATGCTGATTGTTGTATTGATGCTTTAGCAGAGTTAATTCCTACGTGGCAGCGCCAGGGATTTCAACTTAAGCCATTGGAGTTCTAATATGAATATTCTGTTTCATCATAGAACACGAGGTAAGGGCGCAGAAGGTGTGCATATTATGGGTGTTACCAATGGCTTACGCCAGCTAGGGCACACTGTACACTTATTATCACTGCCAGGTGCAGACCCTGAAGCTGCACCAGCACCGACTGCAGCTGTTGATTCTGTTGTCGCCAATACCAAGGCTAAACAAGGCAGCCCAGTACTTCGCTGGTTATTCGATTTAACCCGTTATGTGCCAGAAGCGGTGTTCGAGCTATTTGAGTTGGCTTACAACTTACCTGCACTGTGGCGCTTGCGTAAAGAGGTTAAAAGTAAAGATATTGAACTGATTTATGAGCGCTATTCTTTGTTTATGTTTGCTACGGTGTGGTGGGCAAAGCGCAATAGTAAACCCATAATACTTGAGGTCAATGATTCCTGCTTAGTGCATCGAGTGCGTCCGCTTTTTTTCACCGGCATTGCGCGCAAAATAGAAGCGTGGATTTTTAAAAATGCGACTGGTTTAGTATTTATTTCTGGCCACTTTCAGCAGGTCGCGTTAACCGGACACCAACAGATTGCACCTTCGGTTATCTCGCCTAATGCCGCTGATTTAACACAATTTGTATTGGATGATTGCGGCGCTAAAAAGTTAAGACAACAACTAAATATCGATGACAAGGTGGTGCTAGGTTATGTTGGCGCCTTTGTACACTGGCATGGTATTGACTGGTTTGTTGATTTAATGGTCGAACGAATTAAAGACTATCCACAGTTAGTTTTGTTATTAGTGGGCGATGGTGTTAGTTTCGAACCAATTAAACAGCGTATTGAACAGGCGGGTGTTACGTCGCAAATTATTCTTACTGGGCGTGTCGATCATAAAGAAATTGCCACCTATATTGGTGCTATGGATTACGGCATTTTGCCGGATTCAAACGACTACGGTTCGCCGATGAAACTGTTTGAGTTTATGGCAATGGCTAAGGGGATGGTTGTTCCTGATTTTTCTCCCGTTGCCGAAGTAGTTGAAGATAATAAAACCGGTTGGTTGTTCCCCGCCAATGATAGGCAGGCGTGTATAGCGCGTACCCTTGCGTTGGTGAGTGATAAACAACAGCAACATCAGGTTGGCAAAAACGCTCGTACCTTCATTGAGCAGCATCGTCAGTGGACGCACAACGCAGAACAACTGTTAGGGTTGTTGCCTTGATGAACAACCTAAAAGCAGATTTAAAGCGTAAGCAGCAAATATTTAAACAAGACGGTGCTGACGTCAGTATGCTAAGAATTATTATGGCAGACGGCACCTGTGCCAACATACTGTATCGCTTAATGCGTTGGTTTATGTACATTCGTCTGTCGCCGTTGGCCTATGTTTGTTATCAGCTGAATAAACTGTTAAATGGCTGCGTTATTGGTGTCGGTACAGATTTCGGCCCAGGGTTAGTGCTAATGCATCCTATTGGCGTAGTAATAAACTCTAAGGTACGTGGCGGTACGAATATTACTATTGAGAGCGCTGTTGTCATCGGCGACGACAAAGGCCGCTCACCCCAACTAGAAAATGATATTTTTATTGGTACCGGTGCAAAAATAATCGGCCAGGTACATATTGGTAATAACGTTAAAGTAGGTGCGAATGCCGTAGTGACTAAGTCTGCTCCAGATGGTGCGACTATGCTTGGTATTCCAGCAAAACCGTATTTACGCTGAATTAATATAAGGAAGGCAGTATTACCATGGAATGGGTGTTTTGGAGCAGTATTTTAATAATACTTTATAGCTACTTTTTGTATCCTATCGTTTTAATGTGCATCAGCGGTGTTGTACAACTATGGCGAGATAATCGTTATATTTGGCGAAATAATAACAGCCGCACCGCGCCTTTAATCTCGGATGAAACGCTACCTGCTGTAACCGTGGTTATAGCAGCCTATAACGAAGAGAGTTGTATTGCTGATAGAGTAAAAAATATTCTTAGTCAGGATTACCCTGCCGACAAACTTACGTTGTTAGTTGGGTCTGATGGCAGTAAAGATAATACTGCAGAAATTTTAGCTGCGATAACAGACCCAAGGTTAACTGCCTACTTATTTACCGAAAATAGAGGAAAAGTTAGTGTTCTTAATGATTTAATGAGTAAAGTTAGTACTGACATTACAGTGTTAACTGACGCTAACACTGAATTTAAGCCCGATACAATTCGCCGTTTAGTTCGACATTTTTCTGATCCAAATGTTGGCGCCGTATGTGGTGAGTTACAACTTGTTGATGCACAAAGCGGCAATAACCGTGACGGCATTTATTGGCGCTATGAGCGGGTGTTAAAGTTTCACGAGTCTCGTCTTAATGCGTTATTAGGTGCCAATGGTGCCAATTATGCTATTCGACATGCGCTATATCAGCCATTACCAACGAATACAGTAGTTGATGATTATAAAATTGCCATGGAAATAGCCCGCAGCGGCTATCGCTTAAAATACGATCCCGAGGCGATTGCGTTAGAAGAAAGCGCTCCGACAATTACGGGTGAAATGGGGCGGCGCATTCGTATCGGCTTAGGCAACTATCAAGCACTATTTCAAATGAGTTGGATGTTTCATCCTAAAAATGGCATACGCTTGTTTAGCTATGTCAGCCATAAAGTATTGCGCTGGTTCGTGCCGCATTTAATGCTAATAGCACTGTTTAGCAATATGTTTCTGCTTAAGCACACAAGCTATGCCATATTATTTGTTATGCAATTGGCATTCTACGCACTGGCAATGTATGGCTATCGTCAGCATAAACAAGGTAAGCAGCTGTCTATGTTGCTGTCTTTAATTGTATTTTTTGTATCAATGAATTACGCCCTCGGCGTAGGCTTTATACGTTATTTTTCGACAAATATTCAAGGTAATTGGCAGAGGACCGAACGGTGATGTGGGTGTTATTAATAATTGGCGCAGTGGCAGCTTGGCTAGTATTTGTAGCTATAGTACGCAAAAAAAACATGCAAAATTGGTTAGGTAATTATATTCGCCATACATTGACACAGCCTCAAACAGTAACTGGTCCGAAACATATTTTATTTTGTTTTGTTGATCACTATGAGCCGCAGTGGGGACGCAATATTCCACTTGAGCAAGAACGGGCCCGAGTAGATCGCTGGTTTAATGATTATCCTGCCGTTGCTGGTCAGTTTGTTGATGCAGATGGCTGTTTCCCTCAACACTGTTTTTATTATCCAGAAGAAGAGTATCGCTACGAACATTTAGCGAAAATCTCTGATTTATGCTACCGAGGCTTTGGTGAAATAGAAGTACATTTACATCATGACAATGACACTAGCGACAATTTGCGGCAAACCTTAACTAATTTTACGGAAATGCTGCATCGTGAGCATGGTGCCTTTGTTCGAGATGACGTAACTGGAAAATTAAGTTACAGCTTTATTCACGGTAATTGGAGCTTAAATAATTGCCGGCACGATGGCCGATGGTGCGGTGTTAACGACGAGTTAATTATATTAAAAGAAACTGGTTGTTATGCTGATTTTACCTTCCCATCAGCGCCAAGTGATACGCAACCTGCTATGGTCAATACATTGTATTATGCTAAAGACAACCCAGGTCAGCCTAATTCGCATAATACCGGCCGGCCAGTTAGCGTAAATGGTAAGCCTTGGGGTGATTTAATGTTAATCACTGGGCCAATAGGGCTTAATTGGAAAGTTCGGAAAAAGGGCATTTTTCCACAGATTGAAAATGCGGATGTACGCACAAGTATGCCACCAACACCAGAGCGTGTTGATCTTTGGGTAAAATCAAATATTCATGTCAAAGGCCGGCCTGAATGGATTTTTATCAAGGTGCATACCCATGGCACGCAAGAAGAAGATATGGACACCTTGCTTGGCGCGCCATTTGCAAAAATGTGTCAGCATTTACAAACTAAATATAACGATGGTGAGAACTTTGTTTTGCACTATGTAAGTGCAAGAGAAATGTACAATATCGCAAAGGCTGCTGAAGCTGGTGAAAGCGGAAATCCTAATAATTATAGAGATTACGTTATTGCTAAACCAAGTTATAAGCCATTGCAGGACAAGGAAATGGCTGGCAAAGGAATGTAGTATGAGCATTAAGGGTTATAGCCGAGCTATGCTTGAAGTTATATCTGGACATATGGCTTTAAAATGGCAGCGTCGGCCAAGTGGTCTGTACTGTTTTAATTATCACCGAATTGGCAGGGCAGCAGACTCCGAGTTTGACCCTAATGTATTTAGCTGCTCTGAAGAGCGCTTTGCACAGCATTTAGCCTTTTATAAACAAGAATTTGATGTTGTTAGTATTGAAGATCTTATTAGGTTGCAGTCAGAAAACCGTAAAATCAAAGAGCGGCTGGCACTTATTACCTTTGATGATGGTTATATTGATAATTATCTGATTGCTTATCCGATACTAAAAGCAGCGGGAGTTTTCGCTAGCTTTTTTGTTTCAACCGATTATATCGATAAGCCAGAAATCCCCTGGTGGGACGAGGTTGGCTGGATCGTGCGCCATGCTGGTGCGCGAAGCATTCAATTACCACATTGGCCGCAGCCTATTAACGTAGCGCATGGCTCTATTTCAGCGCGAGTTCGGCGTTTGTTAAAAGCAGTAAAGCAAGATAATAGCTTAGTGATGTCCGAGAAACTGGCGCAGCTTAAACGATTACTTCAGCTTGAAAATGTCAGTATGCCCAAATCCACTGAGTTATTCATGAACTGGGCCCAGTTAAAAGAGATGGCCGATCATGGCATGCATATTGGATCACATACGCTGTCGCATAATATTCTTTCGCACTTAACCGCCCAGCAACAACTAGTTGAGCTGACGCAATCAAAGCAGCGTTTGGATACTATGTTGGAGCGACCAGCAATCTCATTGGCGTATCCAGTTGGTGGCCACAATTCTTTTACTCCAGAAACACAACGTTTGGTACAACAAGCTGGTTACCAGTTAGCGTTTTCATTTGTATCTGGCATTAATAGGGAGCTTAACGTGAGTAATTGTTTTCAATTGCGCCGTTTTCCTATTGAAGAGGAATCCTCAGTGTGGCGCCTTAAGCAAATGGTTAATCGACGTTTTGATCTGTGGGCGGTAAATTAATGACAGCGATGGTTGTTGTGCTTAGCGCAGGACCAAACGGTCTTGGTGTAACACGAAGCCTATATCTTATTGGCGTGCGCCCGATAGTTATAAGCCGTGCGCCAGATGACGTTATTAACTTTTCTCGTTTACCCAGCGAAAAAATAGTTTTACCTCGAGAAAACAGCACAGAGTTTTTACAACAACAGCTACTTAAGTTGCCACAGGGCACTATTGTTATTCCAACATCAGACTGGTTTGTTAGTTTTTTAGCTGAAAATGACGATATGTTAATAGCGCATATTCGCTTTTTGTTGCCGTCACCTGACATAACTACGATGTTGATTGATAAAGCTCTGGAAACAAAAAAAATAGCAGCGATATTACCACTACCCCAAACGGTGCAAAAATTAACCAATTCAGCTGATTTACTCGAAGTATTAAAATTACCGATAATTATTAAGCCTCGCTCACACCAACATATGGTGCTTAACAGTAAAAACCGCATACTTAATAATCCGCTAGACGTTCAGCAGTTTTTTCAACAGTTCAGCACGGTACTTGGGCAGCTTATTGCGCAGGAAGTTATACTCGGGGATGATAGTTGCCAGTGGGTTTGTAACTGTTTTTTTGATTATGATTCCGAATTAGTTCAAGCTTTTAGTTTTAATCGATTACGGTTGTCGCCGTCACATTATGGCGTAACGAGCTACGCCATAAGTCAGTATAACGCTGAGGTTATAGCACTAAGTAAAAAGCTAGGTAAAGCGCTAGGCTATGTAGGTGCCGCGATGCTTGAATTTAAATTTGATGTTCGCGATGGAGCCTATAAATACATCGAACTTAACCCGCGGTTAGGAATGTGCAATTATTTTGATACTCGTTGTGGTGTCAATAATGCTGCCGCCTATTATCAGTTACTTAGCCAGCAATCACTTAATTACAACGTGCAGATGAAAAGTGGTGTGGTTTTTCTCAGCTTATATGAAGATTTTTTCTCTCGCCGTAAAGACGGTGAACACACGGTGCGCATTGTTATCGATTATTTACGTAATGTATTTAAGCCACACGTTTTTATTTATCATGTTTGGTGGGACGCAAAACCCTCTATTCATATGTTGAAAATTCAGCTAAAACGGCTGTTTAATGCGTTGGTTAATAAGGTTAAAGTACATTGAACGCCGGTAATCTTTATCTTAGTCGTAACAAACCTGTGCAGGATCCAACGCAGCAATTATTTTCCGCCGCAGGTTATTGGTTGCGCGTTAGTGGCGCCAGCTTATACCGGGAAGATGAACAGGCGGTAATGATCCTTTATGGCTACATTTATAATGCCGATTTTAATACTGACCCCGCCTTTTGGCTTGAATTACTGCAGCGGACCACACCAACGTTAACACACGAGCTTAATCGGCTAGATGGTGCTTATAATCTAGTCCTGTTTAATAAGGCAGATGGGCGCTGCAGCGTATTTACCGATCGGCTGGGCGGGCAACGACTGTACTATCACCAAAACAATACTGAGTTGTGGTTAAGCACAGAGTTTTCAGTAATAGCGGATTTATTGCCAACAAAAAACTTTGATACTAACGGCGTGATGGAGACTCTGCATTTTCGTTGGCTTACCGGCACTGATACTGCGGTTAAAAACGTGAAGAAGATGCCTCACGCTGCGGTGATGCAATTATCGCTATCTCATTCGCCAGTTACTATAATGCGTTTCGGCTTATTGCCAGCTAAGGTTAAACAAACTAGTAAATCAATGGCTGAGCATGTTGAGCACGTGCAGCAGTTAATTGCTGACAATATTGTTGCCTCAATTACACCCGGCGATAAGATCGCAGTATTGCTTAGTGGCGGAGTTGATTCAGCAGTGCTGCTGGCGATATGTTGTTATTTACAGTTAGATGTTGTTGCTATAACTCCTGTGCATGAACATCATGATAATCCAGAGCTAGAAACCGCAAAAGCCTTCGCAAGAGAGATGGGCGTTGAGCATAGAGTGATCCCGATACAAAATGCTGACATCACGCAGTTATTTTCCGAGGTTGTACAACAGTTAGCGTCGGCGCCTCGAAGTCACAGTGCGTTATCACTGCAGTTGCTTGTTAAGCAGCTGTCAGGTGAGTTTAATAAAGTTCTGTACGGTGAAGGTGCTGATACCTTATTTGGTTCTCGTGCGGTAAAACGTTTTGGCAATAGATACAACAAGCATAGAGCCGTGCGCAAGGTGCTAAATTGGTTGCCTGGGGTGAATACGGTAATACCGTTATTACCCATCGGCACTAAAGTAAAAGCGCTGGTCAATTTTGATACCAATACTGCTATTGCTGAAGAAATAGCACTGACGTTATCTGAAGATATATATTCGTCGCTAGCTAATACGCTAACGTTACAGCCAAAAACTTTATTGCAGCAGTTTAATACTGATGTTGCGCTATTAGATGGTTTTGACGCTAATGTCCGCATGCTAAAGCAAAGCCTATTCTCTACCGACGTAGTCAATCATTTTTATGAGCTTTATACGCTAGCATCGGCTGCGAAAATCCAGTTAGTCAGTCCGTTTGCCTGCTGGCCGGTTATGTCGTATGCCGCTCAATTGCCTGATGCGCTTTATTTTGGCGAGCAATTTGTTAAGCCCGTTTTAAGAGCGCTAGGTGAAAAGTTTTATACCGCTGAGCTAATGTATCTACCTAAGTTTGGCTTTCCGGTGCCGCATAAATATTGGCTTAGCGAACCACTAAAGCCACTAACTCAACAAGCTGCTGAATTTTTTAACGTGCCAAATAGTTGGTTAGATAATGCGGAAATGGCGTGGACTCTTGCTGGGTTGTATCTGCTAGCTAAACAATGGCATATTTCTCCTTTGCCTTTAATGAAGCATGTTGCTGGAGCGGTTAGAAATTAATAAGCTACAGAATGGTTGGTCTAAGTTATCAACGCTTGAACAGCTAACGAGCATTAAGCAACAGTGGTATATATTGAATAAACAGTGTGGTGACGTGCTGTTTTGCTCTCCTACATGGTTAATACACTGGATATTTTGTTATTGGCAACCTGATTGGCAATTAGAGGTATGGGTTTTTGTTAGTAATGGTGAATTGGTGGCACTGTTACCTTGCTATAGCCAGCCGCTAGCGGCCAATGCTAAGCGACGCGTGCTCTATCCCTTGGGGCAAGGTGAACCAGAAGAATGTGAAGTTGCCTCTGAGTTTGTTGATTTGCTGATATTACCCGCTTGGCAAGCTAGGTTATTGCCTGAACTTGCCAATAAAATTAATGCCTCTAATGTTACTAAAATTACGTGGCGCGCGATTAGTGCTAACGCCAGTATTTTACATTTAGCAAGGCTGCTTCGTTTTGCAAGTATTCGTGGTTCTGGTTTTAGATATAAAAACTGCAAACAGATAGATTTAACATTGTCATCACAGATTAAGCGTAAATGGCAAAAAATATTGCGCTACGAACACAATAAGAAAGCTGTTTTTTCTTGGTTAAGACAAGACGAGGCTGCAGTTTTTTGGCCAGAGCTTAAACGCTTGCATCAGTTACGCTGGCAAAAGCAGGGCAAACTAGGTGCATTTAGTTGTAACAGCTTTAATGCATTTCACATGGCGCTAATTACACAGCATCCAGAGTGTTGCTATATGAGTGTGTTAACAATTGATAATGAACCTGCGGCAATTCACTATTATTTGGAAAGTGCAGGCTGTTTGCACTTTTATCAGGCTGGTTGGTCGGCAACCTATGCCAGTTTATCCCCCTCTGCGATGTTGCACTTATGGACGGCACAGCATTCGCACTGTGCTAATTATGACTTTATGATGGGGGGAAATATCAGTTATAAACAAGAATTAGGTAATGCCAAAGAAGCCTGTTACCAGTTGGAGGTGTACTTTGGCATGCGTGCAGTTATGCAAGTATGTTTAAACACGTTAAAAAGAATGACAGGACGTTATAAATGATAGATGTACCTAACAATAGTCGCTTAGTGGCACCGAAACTGACCGACGCCTTATTACCTTTTCTATTTCTCTGTATTTATATGTTGCTTATCTTGGTGCGTCCTCAAGAATGGCTAGAACAATTTAAAGATTTACCCATTATCCGCTTGGCGCTATTACTCGCATTTGCAAGTTATCTTGTTTTACAAAAAGATAAAAAATTACCGCCGCAAGTAATCTGCTGTATTTTACTAGTGCCGGTTATGTTTTTGTCGGGTATAAGCAATGGCTGGCTCACCGGAGGTATTAACAGCGCTAATAATTTTATTATTTCAGGTGTGTTACCGATCATTATTTTTAGCGGTTTAACCACCACCGTTGCTCGTACCAGAATTTTAATGTTAATAGCTATTGCTGCGGCTATGGTAATGGTTAATAACGGTATTTCACAAAAAAATAGCCCTGTTGGTATAGGCTGGTCGGGCAGTGCGTTGTCTTGGCTAGATCGTATTACCTATGTTGGTTTTTTTAACGATCCAAATGACTTAGGTATGTTTTTTGTTATGACCTTACCTTTTGTCTTTCTATTCTTTATACGCGGTGGCGTGCTAACAAAGTGTATAGCTGGCTTTTGTGCAGCATATATTTTATATGGTGTTTATTTAACTAACTCCCGTGGCGCCTTGCTGTCAATTGTCGCGATGGCCGGTTTATTTAGTTATTTAAATTGGGGTAAGTTTAAAACGATTTTAAGTGCGGTGTTATTATCACCGGCACTGATATTTATCTTTATGAAGTTCCGCTCTATTGATGTAGACGAGGAGTCTGCTGCAGGTCGAGTCGATTCTTGGTATGAAGGTATGCAACTATTTTTATGGAAACCACTATTAGGTGTCGGCCAGGGTAATTTTATCGAGCATCACAATATTACTGCGCATAACTCATACGTATTAGCTTTAGCTGAGTTAGGCATTAGTGGTTACTGTTTATGGATGATGTTCTTACTACTAACGTTATATATGGTATATCCACAGCGAAAAATTAACGTAATTACCTTACCGACGATACCTGAAAATTTTGCGTCGTATCGCGAGCAAGTTGCCTTTACTAAAGAGTATGAGCAAATTAAAAATCAGAAATGGCTTAGCGATTGTCTGTTTTATTCTATGGTTGGCTTTGCCGCCGCTGCATTTTTTCTTAGTCGAACTTACGCCTTAGTGGCCTACGTATTTGCCGGAATAGCTATTGCTCAGTACTTTCAAGCGGCAAAGCATAATGGTTTGTCATCGTTACCATCTCTTAAGCATATTATGGTACGTATTTTTTGGTTTACGATATTGAGTGTGTTTGCATTTTTTATCATTATTAAAGTTTTGCTATAACTAGCGTGATGATATGGCTTGCTGCAGTTCCCGTATTGTACGGCGCTCTAACAGCAGCAGGCCTAACGCATAGCTTAGTGTGCCAGCAGCAATCAATAATAGTAGGTTTGTTACGTTAACCTCGGTTAAATAGAGTTTTAGTGACCAGACTATCGCAACCATAATTACGCCACAAAACATGATTTTGCTGATACTTTTGAGAAATATCAACATCGAAAAGTTAAACAGCTTACTGTAACGATATAGCACTATGGCATAGGCTAACGGAAAACCTACAAGCCAAGCTAAGGCTAGACCCGTAGCACCAAACTTACTTAAGGCAAAAAGCGCTACTGACACAAATGCCGCCATATAGAGGGTGTTTATAATAAGATATTTTATATATCCCAATGCTTTAGCTGCGGGCTGAAATAATTCCTCGCTAAAACGCAGCGGCATCAGTATTAAAACCAACGTTGTTGGTAAAATAGCGGCGCTCCACTTTACGCCAATAATTGATGGCAACAGGTAATCACAAACCGAGGCTAAGCCCCAGAAAATGGGTAGTGTAAAAATAAGGCCTAAACGCTGTGCTTTGACAATAAAATGAGTGATTTTTTCTGGTTGATCTTGTAGCTGAGAGAATGCTGGGAAAGATATTTCTTTGATTAACGGCAAAATCTTTTTCTGTGGCATTAATGCAAAGTTTAATGCGACAGTGAAAATACCAATTTCTGCTGTGGTAAGCAGTAGGCCACCGATGGTAACGTCAAGATGAATAAATACATACCAAATTAATGTGAAGACCGACATTAAACCACCAAAGCGAATTAACGGTAGGCTGTCTTTAATGCGAAATGTAGGCAAGCACGGCGCGGGATGGTAAATCAGTACCATGGCTACTCTAAGCGCTATAGCAATAATTTCACCATAGACTAGCGCCCAAAAACCGTAACCATAAATTGCCAGTAGTAGGGTGCTTATTGCGGCAACAATGTTAGATACTGCAGAAATCAGCGCTAACTTTTTAAAGGCCATCGCCCTGCGAAGTAGTGCTGTCGGCACAGTTTCAAGAGCTAATAATAGAAAACACCACGCATTAACTTTTAATACATCAGCAACGAACGCATTGTTATACAAATTAGCGATGGTGTCGGCTAAT
The DNA here is from genome assembly GCF_036983985.1 of Rheinheimera metallidurans. Lineage (NCBI taxonomy): Bacteria > Pseudomonadati > Pseudomonadota > Gammaproteobacteria > Chromatiales > Chromatiaceae > Rheinheimera > Rheinheimera metallidurans. The sequence goes on along the minus strand of NZ_JALAHQ010000002.1, from coordinate 370,503 downwards.
AAATATTGACCACAGAATAAAAGTGAATAGATACAGAGCGTAATGCCAAAGTACGAAGATATGGCTTTTTGCTCTAAATTCCGCGCTTGTATCAGAGGACTTATGGCAATGGTTGAGGCAATCGTCATTAACAGGCTGAACAAGATGTCAGCAATTGCCACAATACCGTAGTCTTCAGGTGTTAAAATCCGGATAACCCAAAATGTTAAGATCCAACGTAAAGTTTGTGTCGTTGCTCGCCCTAGTGCAACCCATTTTAATGAGTGCAGCACCTTGGTTTTTAGCGCATTATTTTCTGTCATTCTGATTAAGAGCGCCTATTATGGGCTAAGTAAAGCGGGATGCTTGATAGCAAGTTGAATAAGAAAACTAGTAAACGCTGCAGATAGCGACAGCGTTCAAGTTGCCAATAACGGTCGCTTAACGGCCTCGACCAAACAATACAATTTCAACGGTTCTAATCAAGATAACTAAATCTAGCGTCAAACTGCGATGCTTAATATAGTACAAATCAAATTTAAGTTTTTCTTGTGCATCTTCAGCCGTCGCACCATAAGGGTATTTAAGCTGTGCCCAACCTGTTAAACCAGGCTTCACGTTATGGCGATTATTGTAGTAGGGAATGTCTTTAGCTAGCTGCACTACAAATTCAGGCCGCTCAGGGCGCGGACCAACAAAACCCATTTCACCTTTTAGCACGTTAAGTAACTGCGGTAGTTCATCAATGCGGTATTTACGAATAAACTGTCCAACACGAGTTACGCGGTTATCATTTGTGGATGCCCACTGCGCGCCATTTTTCTCTGCATCGGGTTTCATACTGCGAAACTTCAGAATGTAAAATGGAGTACCGTCAATACCAACCCGTAACTGCTTATAGAACACCGACGCGCCAGTTTTGCGGCCATCTTCAAGATAAATTAATAATGCGGTTAACAGCATAAGCGGCCAAGTTACGGCTAATAGAAGTATCGCTAACACTACGTTTAGCACATAACCTAAGCTGGTTTTAAAACCGTTATTAAGCATTAAGCCATTAGAATGAATAACCCAGCTTGGGTAAATTAGGTTAACTGCAATTTGCCCAGTTTCGTTCTCAATGAAATCTAATATTTCAATAATGTCAACGCCACGGGTTTTACACTTAAACAAATCTTCGATTGGTAATTTGTTTCTACGTTCGTCACAGGCAATAACAAGCTGGTCTACTTCGTTATCCATAACGAATTTAAATAAGTCATTAGTGTAGTCAACATTCAGCTGACGGTGTGGCAGTATGGCCGCATCTTTATCACCTTCGATACGAACATAACCCATGATTTCGAAATCGCGGCGGTCAACGTTACGCCGCATTCTGCGCTCAATAATGGATGCGCGTTCACCTGCACCTAATATCAATACTCTGCGTCGGCTCAAACGATTAATATCTTGGTAATGGCAGAGTGCTCTAAACCCTGATATTGATGCTGCAGCAAACAGTGATGCCCAAAGTAGATACAAGCTACTGATATGAATTGACGAAAATAACTGAAATATAATTAGCTCAAGTAGAATTGCGCTAAACACTAGCGTGATAACTACTCTTTTCACAATACCTTTGCTGCCTTCACGGAGTTTGTGGTCATATAAGCCAACAGACAACGCGCACAACATTACTGCTGCAGCAAAAATAACAACGTTTAGTAAGCGAATTTCGAGCGGAACGGCGGTATTGTTGATGTTAGTTAAAGTGCTAGCTAACCAGCTAGATAGGCAGAGCAGGGACAGCTCACCCAATAAAAAAAGTTTGTCAGCAATAGACTTCCTTCCATAGCGACTAGCATTCATTTTGACCACATCCTTGTGCATCCATTGCAATTAGGCTATTACATAGTTTGTTCTACCCATCTGTATATAGCTTAACCTAGTTTATGTAACTTTTGTAGAACGAAATGTAAAATTAATTTGCAATCTACACCGTAAAAGCGCGAATATATGCGTTAGACCAGAATGCGTTTGCAAAAGGATGAGCATTATTATGGAATTAGCAAAATTAACCAAAAATGGCGTAGTGCTGTTTTTATTTGTATTGTTGGCCGGTTGTAGTGCGGTTTACCTGCCCAAAGCCACAGTGCAGAGTTCTTTGACTACCTCAGTCAATAATTACCAGTATCTTATAGGCCCAAATGACAATGTTAGTATTTTTGTTTGGCGTAATCCTGAGCTATCTGGAAGCTTTATTGTACGCCCAGATGGTAAAATTTCTACCTCGTTAGTAGAGGATGTGCCAGTAAGTGGGAAAACGCCAACGCAACTAGCGCGTGAAATGGAAAACATATTAAGTAAATATATTCGCGATCCCGTAGTAACCGTATCGGTGAATAGTTTTGTTGGCCCTTACAGTGAGCAAATTCGGGTAATAGGCGCTGCAGCTAATCCACAGGCGATTAGTTATAGAGAATATATGACGTTATTAGATTTAATGATTGCCGTAGGTGGTCTAACTGAGTTTGCTGATGGTAATTCGGCAAAACTAGTGCGTGTATCAAATGGAACTCAACTGACTTATAATCTGCGACTAGATGATCTGATTCGAGATGGTAACATTGGCGCCAACGTTGATATTTTACCTGGTGATGTCGTTATTATTCCTGAAGCTTGGTTTTAAATAATTGCAAATTTAGTAGTACCGTCATGGAGTGACAAATGAGACAACTCAACGAAGCCATTGAGCAAGTTACAACCTATATTCGTGGTATATGGATACATCGACGCTATGCATTAATAACGGCATGGCTAGCGTGTATTTTAGGTTGGTATATCGTGCATCAGCTTCCGCCTGTTTATCAAGCTGAGTCAAAGTTGTATGTAGAAACACAAACTATGCTGGAACCCCTTCTTAAAGGGATTGCGATCAGAAACAATCCCGATCAAGAAATTAAACTTCTAGCCAGAACGTTACTGAGCCGACCTAATTTAAAGAAAATTGCTCGAGAAACCGATTTAGATATTGAAGCGGTGAACGATAAGCAATATGAAAAACTGATCGATACGTTAACCGAAAACATTAAAATTTCGTCATCTGGTCGCGAAAATATTTATGTTATTAGTTATCACAACCGTTCACCTCAGCTCGCATTAAAAGTAGTGCAAGCGACGTTAAATACCTTTGTTGAGAACCGTTTAGGTACGTCAAGAGCCGATTCTAAAGGCGCGGAAAAGTTTTTAAGCGAGCAAATTGCTGAGTATGAAACACGTTTAATTGAAGCAGAGCGTAAACTATCCGAATTCAAGAAGAATAAGATGTTTATGATGCCGAGTGCTGAAAGCAATTACTACGTTCGGTTAGGTGTTGAAAAGCAAAATTTAGAAGCGGCAACCTTAGAGTTAAAACAGTTAGAAACTCAGTTGCAGCTAGCTCGTACTCGGTTAGACCCTGCCTCTAAGAACGGTAATAATGCCGTTCCAATTGATTTTGTTACGCCATTTGACGAACGCATCGCCGCGCTCAATACCAGCTTAGATAACTTACTTATTAAGTTTACCGAAAATCACCCTGATGTAGTTGAAAGTAAAAGACTACTGGGCTTTTTAAAGCAACAACGCGCAGACATGTTAGCGGAACTTGCAGCAGGTGAGCAAAATATTGGTACTGCTAACGAGTACGTACAACAACTTAAGTTGAATATTTCGGCGTTGGAATCGCAAGCCGCTTCGGCGAAAGTTAAAGTTGATGCTTATACGCAAAAGGTCGCGGAATTTGAAAGTAAGCTTAGCCAAATACCGCAAATTGAGGCTGAGTTTACGGGTTTAAATCGAGATTACGAGATAAATAGGGCGCAGTATGAAGCATTACTCACGCGCAGAGAAGCTGCTGAGTTAGCAAGAAAAGCGGATGTGTCAGAGCAGGATGTACAATTTAGGGTGATAGACCCGCCACGTGTACCTATTGCACCATCAGGACCTAAACGCTTAATGCTGTATAGCTTAGTGTTATTAATAGGTTGTGGTTTAGGTATTATGGTAGCTTTTATCCGTAGCCAAATTTCGCCCACGTTAATCTCTGTTTCACAGTTGAAAACGATATCAGAAATTCCAGTATTCGGTTTTGTTTCACATACCAATAAGCCACAGTTAGTTCGCAATATGCGCGTGCACTTTATCTATTTTATGTTGCTAACGGGAACCTTAGTTGCAATCTACGCAATGATAATGGTCAGCGAGTTATTTTTTGGTGGTACAGCAGAAACCATATCGAGGGTCTTTAAGTGAGCATTATAGAAAAAGCAGTAGATAAGCAGCTATTAAACAAAGACTCGTCGACAACACCACTTAAAAAAGTAGTGAGCGCTGAAAGCATAGAGCCGCCATTACATGCAGACTATAAAAAGCATACTAGTTCTGCGACACAGGGTGCTGTCGAACCCACAAGCACACATTCTACTTGCATCGAGTTAGATTTAGCCGATTTAGAACAGCGCCATTTTGTGTCTTTATCAGCGAAACGTCGGGTAATCAATGAAGAATTTAGTGTTATCAAACGTAAGTTGATCAGTAATGCGTTTGGCCCGATAAGCCGCTCACTGAAACACCCTAATTTAATCTTAGTCAGTAGCTCAAGGCCGGGTGAAGGGAAAACCTTTACTTCGATTAATCTTGCGTTGAGTATTGCGCTTGAACAAGACAAAACGGTACTGCTAGTTGATGCTGACGTGTTAAGACCTCAGGTGTCTAAAACATTAGGTTTTGAGAGCAACCTTGGCCTTACAGATTATTTGTCATCAGACAACATAGATGTGCAGGACATTATTTTATCTACAAACGTTGAGCGTTTAAAAATAATATCGGCGGGTAGGGCTCATCACTTATCAACAGAGCTGTTAGCAAGCCAAAAAATGGCTGAATTAGCTAATGAGTTTGCTACGCGTTATAAAGATCGAATAGTAATATTTGATGCACCACCACTTCTTGGCGTCAATGAAACGGCAGTAGTCGCCACCATGTGTGGGCAAGCTATTATTGTGGTTGAAGAAAATAAATCTAAATTATCTGAAATTGAACAATCAATAGCGCTAATCCCACCTGAAATAGCTGTAGGTTTTGTGATTAACAAGGCTCATCGTGCTCAAGCAGGAGACTATGGATATGGGTACTATTATGGTGGTGCCTAAATATCGGATATCGACGTTATCTTTATTGATAACGTTCGGCCTGGTAAGCGCTAGTGCTGCCGCCGGTGATTGGCAGTTAAAACCAAGCTTGCTGCTTGATACTTATGCTTACCAGTTAAAAAAAGAGTCTAACGATGCTTGGGATAAGGGCGCGGCAGCGGTATTAACGCCTGATATTGCGCTACTTTACGATAGCAAAAACTTAGTATCTATTTTCGGTTGGCAGCAAAAAAATATATTTTACGATGATAAGCAACGCACTGACAAATCTCTCGATTATATAAATTTTGATAATCGTTTATCCGCTTGGGATAAACGATTAGTTTGGAGTGTCAGTGCAAATAAAGATTATCGCGTAAGGAATTCTCAACGTGGTATTTTTTCTGATGAAATAACCGGCTATGCCGACTTAAGTAAAACCAGTAGTCTCGGTACGTCGCTGCTATTGCGCTCAGCGGCGCATAATAAAATCCAAACATCGTTGAATCTAACCGCGCGACAAATTAAATCTGATAGCCCAGAAAATAGTGATGATCTAGGTAACTTTAATAATGAGTTTTATGCGGCAGGGCTCTCTGTTGGCAAGCAACGACGTGGTAACGAATTTTACTGGCAACTTAATAGCTCGTATTCACAAAACGAAAGAGATATTGGTAGTAATTTGACCTCGAAAAATGCTGATGTTAGTGTGGGCCTCCCTCTACATCGCAGTGTTTCATGGGTAAATCGAGCAAGGTATGAAACCAACGATTTAACAAGTTATACCAATGAATTTCGTTCTATAGGCACCGGGCTTGAGTATAGGTTTGGTAATGTGTCGTATGTTAACGCCACTTATAACCGCTATACCCAACAGCAACTTGAAGAAACTAGTGATGGTTACTGGGCATTTGATATGTTGTTGGCTCCAACGCGCCGTTCATCATTACAGGTGACACTAGATCGACGCTATTACGGCCGTTCAGTTGAAGTTTCAGGCAACTATAGACTGCAACATTTATCGGCTAGATTAACCTATAACGAGCGCGTCACCGTAAATAATGGTCTAGAGCAAGAACTGGTTGATTTAGGCTTCTTCGTTTGTCCTGGTAGTTTTACCAACATCGGCGATTGTTTTGTGCCACCGTCAGCAAACTATCAGCTAGCAGCAGGAGAGTCGTTGAAAAACTTTGTTGTTGCCGATATCGAAATTACCGAGAACGTGGTGTTGCGTAAAGGCGGCTCGTTAAATTTAGCTTACGATAAAAGTCGTTTAACCTTAGGTTTAAATGTAACACGGACCGAGGATATATATGTTGAAAGTGATAGGTTAAATCGAACAAGAGCGATGTCACTTAATGCTAAGTGGCGTTTATCGCCTCTGATGACATTAACCTCAGAAATTAACTGGTATGAGCTTGAGTACTCTGTAGAGCAACGAACAGATAAAAACATGCAGTTAAAGGCAGGAGTTAAGGTTGAGCTGAATGAGCGTTCTGATTTAGCTGTTAATATCAGGAGAGTAGAGCGTAACTCTAATCAAACACAGTTTGATATGCAAGAAAACCGAGTTTGGTTAAGTTACGCCTATCGTTTTTAAGTAAGTAGTAAATAGTTAACAGCCTGATTATTGATGTTTATTATCAGGCTGTTGTAATGCCTTATATTGTTTATTCAGTAGTTCATCCATCTCTTTTAACAATTTCAATTTATCTTCAATTGCTTTGTTTAAATCAGCAGAAATACTATTTTGATAGTGATCTACGTGCTGTTCAACCGGTTTGACATTGGGACTTAGGTTGGCAACTTCTTGGTTTATTTCATCTATAACTAACTGCACATCACTCATCGTTAATTGACGTTTATCTTCTAAGTAACCATATAGTAATACTCGGTCCATTAAGGTGTGAATTTTTCTTGGAATACCCCGGCTTTGCTGGTGAATTAACGGGTAGCAATTTTCTTGGATTATAGAACTGTCGCCGCCCGCTTGAACTAAGCGATACTCTATATAGGCTTTAGTATCATCTGCTTGTAACGCTGATAAATTTGATGAAGCAATAATACGTTGTCTAAATTGTTCCATATTAGGAGCCTGGATAACAGCATTTAACTCATTTTGGCCTAATAGAAAACTTTGTAGTAACGGTTTGCCGTTAAATTGAAAGTTAGACAGCATGCGCAGCTCCTCAATAGAGTCTAAAGGTAGATTCTGAGCTTCATCTACCAGTAGCAGCGCGCGTCGGTGTTGCGAGTGTAAGCGCTTTAGATAATTGTATATCGCGTCTAAGTAATTTGCTTTGGTGTGCTCGGTTACAGCTAGATTAAAACTGGATGCAATCATTCTAATCAGATCATCGGGTTCTAACTTTGAGGTTACAATTTGCTTGGCTATTATCTCATCTTGATTTAGCTGACTGACTAATTGGTTAGCAATGGTAGTTTTACCGGTGCCTACATCGCCGGTAATAACGATAAAACCTTCACCTTGCGATAAACCGTACTGCAGGTAGGCGAGCGCACGTTTATGCAACTTACTAGCATAAAACCAATTAGGGTGCGGAGTGAGCTGAAATGGCCGGTCCTTTAGTCCGTAGTACTTCTCGTACATTACTGATAATCCTTTAATAATAGCTAGCTTACAAATTTAGGCTGGTAGGGCAGTGCTATTTTATACAAAAACTGACCTTAACACGAGATATGCTATCTTATCATGGTTGAGTTTTTTATTCTGGTCGAGGCAATACCTTAATTTTTAGCTAGCTAAGCCACTAGAAAACAGCTGTTTTTGAATTTTTTGCTGACAATATAATCTTTGCGTTTAAAAAACGTGCGAACAAACAGTGACGGAGAAAAAACTGTTGACACATTTTGAGTGGCACCCTAGAATGCGCCCCGTGTTCAGCACTAATGTAATTAGTTATGAATATAAAAGTGTGGGGCTATAGCTCAGCTGGGAGAGCGCTTGCATGGCATGCAAGAGGTCAGCGGTTCGATCCCGCTTAGCTCCACCAAGATTTTACAGTGCGTCCCCTTCGTCTAGAGGCCTAGGACACCGCCCTTTCACGGCGGTAACAGGGGTTCGAATCCCCTAGGGGACGCCAATAAATCTGCACACTTTTTTGAATGAATGTCACAGCGTCCCCTTCGTCTAGAGGCCTAGGACACCGCCCTTTCACGGCGGTAACAGGGGTTCGAATCCCCTAGGGGACGCCAATTCATCTCATTCAACGCTTTATCTACTGTGTCCCCTTCGTCTAGAGGCCTAGGACACCGCCCTTTCACGGCGGTAACAGGGGTTCGAATCCCCTAGGGGACGCCATTAGCGTCACTAGCGCAGTAATTAAGTTTGATTAGTTAATTAAAAACACATCCCACTGTTACTCAGTTTTCAAATCTAATAATAACTTTCCAACAAAATCGCTAATTAGCGGTTGTGCTTTGCTATTCGGATGAATTCCGTCTTCTTGCATCAATGTATTATCAACGGCAATGTTATCCATAAAAAACGGCCATAACCTAAGTTTATGTTTTTCTGCTAACTGTGGATAAATATCACTAAATAGTTGACCATAACGTGGTCCATAGTTAGGTGGTATGCGTATTTGCATTAATATTGGCGTAGCTTTATGCTGCTTCGTAAGTGTAATGATTTTGCTTAAATTTGTTTGAATGGAATCAATAGTAAAACCACGCAAACCATCATTACCACCAAGTTCAATTAGTACTACGTCGGGTTGATGTAGTTTAAGCAGCGCTGGTAGGCGAGCTAAACCTCCCGCCGTTGTTTCGCCACTAATACTTGTGTTAACTAATTGCCAGTCAGTATTACTTTGTAATAACTGTGGCCAACCTTGCTGTTGTTGCATGCCGTATGCAGCACTTAAACTGTCGCCAAGGATCAGCAGTTTTTGTGCAATAGCGCCTTGACTAAATAAACCTAAAACGAGAAAGAAGATAATACGCATGATAATAGCACCTGAAATTCATATTAAAGCGACTGGACTGACTAAGAGTGTCAAAGTTGCTGACGGTTCATTAACCATACTGCATGATATCAGTTTGTTGATCAATCGTGGTGAATCGGTTGCTATTGTTGGTGCTTCTGGTTCGGGTAAATCAACGTTACTTAGTTTGTTAGCTGGTTTAGACGTTCCAAGCCAAGGTGAAGTGTTTTTGGCTGAATATCCGTTACATTTACTGTCTGAAGACGAACGAGCCGGGGTGCGAGCAGCGCATGTCGGTTTTGTATTTCAATCATTTTTATTATTGCCCAGCCTAACCGCACTAGAAAATATTACACTACCGGCTGAGCTCGCAGGCATTAAAGATGCAACTGCGCGGGGGTTAGCACTACTGCAGCAAGTTGGTTTAGCCGAGCGAGCCGACTTTTTCCCGGCTCAACTTTCAGGCGGAGAACAGCAGCGAGTTGCGATAGCACGAGCCTTTATCACTAAGCCGGATGTGCTTTTTGCTGACGAGCCGTCGGCAAATTTAGATGCGACTACAGGGTTAAAAATAGAAGACTTACTGTTTAAGCTTAATGCCGAGCAGGGCACTACATTAGTGTTAGTAACGCATAATAATGATTTAGCTGCGCGCTGTCAGCGGCAATATAAAATGCAAGCGGGACGTTTTATTGAAACGGATATGCAAGGGTCACAACATGTTGGCTAAAATTGCTTGGCGTTTATTTTGGCGCGAGCTACGCCGCGGTGAGCTTTGGGTTATTGCATTTGCACTGTTTTTAGCTGTTGGCTCAGTCGTTAGCTTAAGCGGCATTACCACAGGGGTAAAAAGCGCACTTATGCAGCGAAGTGCACAGTTTTCCGCGGCCGACAGTGTATTGCGTTCTAGTCAGCCATTTGATCAGGCTATTTTTGCCCAAGCTGAAAATTTAAAGGTGCAAACTGCGCGACAAATGCAATTTGATTCAATGCTATTTGCCGCTGATGTTATGCAGCTGGTGACAATAAAAGCGGTTGATAATAGCTATCCGTTGCGGGGCGAGTTGTTATTGAAGCGCGCCTCTCGAATAGCTGAAGGTAAAACAGTATCGCTTAATAAAGGTGACGTGTACTTAGAAATGCGCTTGTTTGATCTGCTTAAACTATCAGTGGGTGATCAGATTGAATTGGGCATGGCTAAGTTAACGGTCGGTGGTGTTATAGCGAATGAACCTGATGCGCCGTTAAGTGTATTTGGCGGGGCACCGCGCGTCTTAATGCACATCGATGACGTGGCTGCGACACAAATTGTTCAACCAGGTAGCCGAATTACCTATCGTTACTTGTTCGCTGGTAATGCAACGAACTTAGCTAAGTTTGAATCAGCAATAACCCCGAACCTTAGTTCACATCAGCGTTGGCAGAAGCTTGATAATGAATCTGCTATTGGCAGCGCGCTAGAACGCGCAGAGCGTTTTTTATTGTTGGCTGGGTTGCTCGGCATTATTTTAGCCGCTTGTGCCGCAGCAGTTGCAGCAACGCGTTATAGCCAGCGCAATACCCAAGCTGTGGCAGTAATTAAAGCCTTAGGCGCAACAACTCAGCAAGTACGCCTACTTTATGGTAGCCATTTATTTTTGGTTATCTTATTTAGTTTAGTAACAGGTGTGATAGCGGGGCAGTTAGCCATTGACGCTGCGCATTGGGGAATAAAATATTACCTAAATGATTATCACGCTGAGTTTAGCTGGCGGCCATTATGGTTAGGTTGTTTAACCGGCGTTATTTGCGCCCTATTATTTGCAGCAAGGCCTATGTGGCGCTTAGCTAGTACAGCGGCAATAGATGTATTAAAACAGCCGTCGCTTAGCTTAGGCTTTGATGTTGTGCAGTGGGTTGTAGGTGCGGCGGCAATATGGGCATTAATGTGGCTATTTAGTGGCGAATTGGTACTCAGTATTGGTTTGTTTGTGATTTGTGCCGTATTCGCTGCGGTACTTATGGTTTTTGCGGCGGTGTTAGTTAAATTTGTTAAACCGGTTGCTGCAGGGCAGAGCAGCGCGCGCAAGCTAGCAATGGCAAATTTAAGACGGCGTTTATGGGCGAATAGTTTTCAGTTAATCACCTTTAGCTTGGCGATATTTTTAGCATTATCGCTATATTTTTTGCGTTCAGAATTGATTGAACAGTGGCAGAAGCAAATCCCTGTAGGCGCACCTAATCATTTTTTAGTTAATATAACCGAGGCGCAGCGCGATACGCTTAATAGTTTTGCTAAGCAGCATCAATTAAAGCTTGGACAGTATTATCCGGTTGTTCGTGGTCGCTTAACGGCTATCAATAATGAACAGGTACAACAGGAAGTTACTAAAGACGATCGTTCGGCGCAGCGTGTTGGTATTGGTAGAGAACTTAATTTAACGTGGTTATCTGATTTACCACAAAATAATCAGCTAACCATTGGGCACTGGTTTGCCGTGCAAGCTAACGCCGAAGTATCTGTTGAGGCGGAGGTTGCACAAAGGCTGGCGATAAAACTAGGCGATACACTAGCGTTCTCTATTGGTGGTCAAGAACTTAGTGCAAACGTAAGCAGCATTAGAAAAGTTGACTGGAATAGCTTGCAGCCAAACTTCTATATGATTTTAAGCCCTGATTTGTTGGCAAATTTCCCAGCAACTTATATCAATGCATTTTATCTGGCGCCAGAGCAAAGTGTGTTACTTAATCAGCTTGTACGCCTATTACCTACAGTAACAGTGATCAGCGTAGATAGTATTATTGCTCAGGTAAATAGCATTATTGGCCAAGTAACCATAGCGCTTAGCTTTATATTGCTTATTATCGGTTTGGCTGCAGCATTGGTTTTAGTGGCTCAGGTACAGGCAACGTTAGAACAACGCGAACAAGAGCTAGCAATATTACGTACTCTGGGGGCGCGTTATATATTTTTACGTAACGCGTTAGTGCTAGAGTTCGTGTTCTTGGGTGCAATGGCTGGGCTGTTTGCCACAATATTGGCCGAAATAATGTTGTTTGTTCTGCAACAACGGGTGTTTAATTTGCCCTTTAACTTACACTATAATTTATGGTGGATAGGGCCAATGTTAGGTGTGGTATTGGTAACAGCATTGGGCTGGTGGCAGTTAAAACGCTTATTACGTATCCCGAGTGCCCAGTTAATACGTCGGGTATTACAAGGTTAAGTCTAAACAGTTTATCTTAGTAACGCGCATAGTGCCGGTTCTAGTTCAGAAAACTGAAATTCATAACCGGCCTTGCTTAGGTTGCTCGGTATTACGCGCTGGCCAGTTAATAATAACTCTGCCATTTCGCCGAATATCAACTGCAGCATAAATGCAGGCATAGGCAATAACGCGGGCCTATGTAACACTTTAGCTAAGGTTTTACTGAACTGGACGTTGGTTACTGGTGTAGGGGCTGTCGCATTAAATATACCCTGTAAGGTAGGGTGGTTTAACATAAAATCAATCAGTCTTACCATATCATTGATATGGATCCACGACATATATTGCTCGCCACTGCTAATTGGTCCACCAAGGCCTAATTGAAATGGCAATAGCATTTTCTTCAATGCGCCACCGTGTTTTGCTAATACTATACCGGTGCGCAGTATACAAACGCGCGTCGCTGGACTTTCAGCCTCTAGAGCGAGGGCTTCCCATTGTTGGCATAGCTGATGAGCAAAATCATTATGGTAATGGGTATAGTCTTCAGTAATAAGCTGCGCGTCTTGGGCACCGTAGATACCAATGGCCGAGCCACTAATAAATATTTTCGGAGGGGTACTCGCGGCCTTTATGGCAGAGACAAGCAGCGCAGTGCCATGCCAGCGGCTATCACATAACACTTTCTTTTGTCGCTCTGACCAACGTTTACCAACAATAGGTTCGCCGGCTAAATTTATTACTGCATCAACCTGGTTGAGGTTGATATTAGATAAACTAGACACGACGATGATATTGCTACCCAGTTGACTTGCTGTTTTTTCAGGCGAACGACTTAGTACAGTAAGCTTATGTACGCCTTGCCATTGTTTCACCAAATGGCTACCAATTAAGCCACTGCCACCGGTCAGTAATATGTGCATGTTAGCCCCGTTGCCTTAAATAGACGTTTACCTAAGCTGTAGTATAGAGCTTATTTGTTTACGGAGAGTGTCAGTGATACTGAATCGGCAAAGCGAAGCGCATAAGGTTTATCAATTTCAACTTCGGCGTAGCGCACTGAAGGGTGCTCAGAAGCAATGGCTAGAACATCGGCAGTGAGTTTTTCAAGTAATGAAAAACGTTGCTGTTCAACTAACGCAATAATTTTTTTTGTAATAGTACGGTAATTTAACGCGTTATCCATATTGTCTGTGGTGACTGCGGCTACTGCGCTGTAATGAATTTTAGCGTTAACAATTACATCTTGTTTATTGTTTATTTCATCTTCATTAATGCCAATAAATGTACGTAAACGTAAATTTTTAATTTTAATTACGGCTAAATTATTTAATTCCATTTTTAATTCCACTAAATATTAATGCTAGCAATGCTTTACGTAAGGATCAGATATTTCGATCAGAAGGGCTAGTAAAGCTTAATTAAATTGTATACGAAAGCGCGCACCGCCTAAATCGCTACTATCTAGTTGAATATTTCCCGAATAGGATTCTACTAACTCGGCAACAATGGCTAAACCGACGCCATGGCCTTCATGATAAGTATCTAGCCTGGTACCGCGTTCAAATAGTTGCTTGCGTTTTTCTACTGCAACACCAGGGCCGTCATCTTCAATACACAACACTAATTGTGGTTTTTGGCTAATATTAACGGCAACGTTATGGCGACAAGCTTTATAGGCGTTATCTAATAAATTACCTAGAACTTCCATTAAATCGGTTTCATCACCACGAAACATGCAGTCGTCGGCACAATTAACTTGTATGTGCACATTCTTATCTCGATAAATTTTGCTCAGGGCCGACACTAATTTTTCAACTAGCGGTTTTATGGCTATTTGTTTTTTCCAAATATCTTGTCCAGAGCTTGCAGCTCGCTTTAACTGATGCTCGATCATCGCAGTAATACGATCGAGTTGCTCTTTTAATTCAGGTTGTTGGCTTAGCGCCGAGGTATTTAACACCGCTACTGGCGTTTTAAGTGCATGGGCCAAGTCACTCAGATGGTGACGATAACGTTGTTTTTGCCTATTTTGGTTTGCTAGTAATAAATTAAGATCTTCTTTAATAATACTAAGCTCTGCTGGATAGTTTGCATTTAGCTGTTCTTGGCTACCATTTTCAACGCGACGGATCTCATGGTCTAAGCGTGAAAGTGGTTTAGTTGTCCAGTAATAAGCCAATAGCATTAATAATAATAGCATTAGTCCTATACCGATAAACCATTGAATTAACGTGGCTCTAAACGCTAATTGTGGTGCTATCAGCCGTTGATTCGTTTGTACAACGTGTACGGTTAATGGTCGGGTGTATTCTTCTGCATCAAATAAAAGCGCAATAGATAATACCCAATAATCGTTAGTATTTTGCTGCATGTTCTGGAATAAATGCTCGCCTGGTGGCAAGCCTTCTACTGGCGGGAAGAAATGCTGATTTAATGACGAATCAGATTGCCATACAACTTCTTGTTCATGAGTAATGTAAGCGCTAAGGCCAGAATCTGGCCGATAAAAATCCGGAGTAAGTGCATTATTTAATAATTCTACTTTATCTTCTGACACACTAAGTTCAGATAAAATAGCGTACATATGCACTTCCATTTTTTGCTCAGCGCTGGTTAATAGCTGAGTATAAAATGCACGGTCTATGGCAACGAAAGAACTAGGCAGCAGAAACAGCAGTAAAAAAATACTGACCAATATCTGCCGCAGCTTTAAAGATAACGACATATTAAGCTACTGTTAGCGTAAAACGATAGCCTCGACCGCGCAGCGTTTCAATGGGTTTCAGCTCGCCGTCAGGATCCAACTTTTTACGTAAACGTAAAACAAAAACTTCAATTACATTGCTATCTAAATCAAAGTCTTGATCATAAATATGTTCGGTTAACTCGGTTTTAGAAATTACTTTGTTTGGGTTCAGCATAAAGTACTCTAGTACTTTGTATTCATAGGCTGTTAGGCTTACTTCATCTTCTTTATGCCATACTTGCTGTGTGCGGCTGTTTAATGAAATAGGGCCGGATGATAAGGTTGGCTCGGGTTGTCCTGCTGCTCTTCGGATTAGGGCGTTACAGCGGGCTAATAACTCTTCAGTATGAAAAGGCTTAGTGAGGTAGTCATCCGCACCGGCATCTAAGCCTTCCACTTTTTCCTGCCAGCTACCGCGAGCAGTAAGTATAATAATGGGTGCTTTTATTCCGGCTTGCCGAGCTTTACGTATTAACGACAGGCCATCCATCTTGGGTAAACCAATATCAATAATGGCGAGATCATAAGGATACTCTGACAATTTAAACCAACCATCATCACCATCAACAGCAACATCAACACTGAACTGTTGTTGTTGTAACTGCTCTTTAATTTTTTGCGCTAATAGACTTTCATCTTCAACTACAAGTAAACGCATTAAATTCCATCCCTTTTAACCCGGCCCGATTGGCCATCGACTAATACTGTTACTACTCGACCATCGGCCTGTAACACTCTGATCCGATATTGTTTATTTTCGGTTTGCACTTTAACAATTTTACCTGGATAGCGTTCTTGCGCTAACGCTGCAGCTTGTTCACGGCTCACTGCTGGCTTATCTGCTTGCCCTTTGGCTTGCGGCGAGCTAGCGAACAATAGCACTATTGCAAGCAAAAAAACTCTGATGTTAAGCATTGTTCTCTCCAATATACAGCCGTACTTTACCTAACTATTAATGAAGCAGCAATTATCTTAGGTGGCGTGTCTAAGATGTAATGCCCGTGAGGTTAAAATAACGGGGTTTATTTTATGGAAAGATAACCAGTTAAGACTTAATTAGCGCTGAATGTTCTTTTAATATTTTAGCGCAACAATGTTATTAAAATATTGCAAATGTAAGGATATTGGCTATTTTAAAGTTGTTGGCAGTAGGGCTCTCTGGTACTGATTGTTATAGTTTGTCTTTTTGGTTACTGCGCCAACCCAGATAAGCCAGCTGGTGGTTAGGTTGTCATCAGGGAAAGAGAGCCACTTTAAGGATGATTAATATGAAAAGATTACTATTAGCTTTAGGTATGACCGCATTAACGTTAACGGCTAATGTCTGCATGGCTAATGCGCCGGCACCTGATAAGTTAACTAAGGTGAGTGCAGCAGAACATAAGATAGAAAAAGTAAAAGTAAATACTGCGTCGTTAGAGCAGTTAGAAGCAATACCTGGCTTAGGTAAAAAGAAAGCTCAAGCGATACGAGATTATATTGCGGAAAATGGCCCGATAAAAGATCAAGCGCAGTTAACTAAAGTAAAAGGTATTGGTGACAAGTTGGCGGCTAAAATAAGCCCTTATATGAGTTTTAATTAACGCAATACGACAACAAAGCCCTGGAACTAGTCTCCCAGGGCTTTCATTTGTTCGTTAGCCCATTGCACTGCGGTATGGTAGGCATTGGGTACTTGTTCACTGGGTAACTGCAGTGCACTAATAGCCTGACTAGCTTCTTGCCACTGCGCTGTTTCATAGAATTTAATCAGTTGAACGTAGTCGGCAAGTACACCTTCTTTTTCTACCAACGCGGCTTTGATTTCTTTAGCTAGAGGAAGTTTACTCATTACGCTATCAATGGGTTCATCTAAAATAGCATCCATTAATGACATTAAGCCGGTTAAAAATGCCTTAGCGGTATCTACTTTACCGTGCAGTTGCGCTAAGCCTTCGGCAAAGCGAGCGCGGGTCATTGACATACGCATTAATTCTGCTGGTTTATCGCTACTAATTTGTGCGGTGAATAATAATGATAAAAATTTCTTTAGCTCAGCTTGCCCTAATACCACCAACGCCTGTTTAATGGTTTCAATTTCGGTTCGACGCTTAAAAACAGCTGAGTTACTGTAGCGCAATAATTTATACGACAAATGTACATCGCGTTGAAATACATCAGTAATTTTATTTAAATCCACTTCTGGTTTTGAGGTTTCATACAGTAATTCGGCCAGCGTCATTTGTGCAGGTGACAATGCCTTACTTTGCATCATTTCCGGTTTAGAAAAGAAAAAACCCTGAAAATAGCTAAAGCCTAATTCCATCGCGAGTTGGAATTCTTCGTTAGTCTCAACTTTTTCTGCTATCAATTTAATATGAGGAAAATCTGTTAAAGCTAGCTTTATTTCGTTGATCGTGTCTGTAGTAGTAGTGCGAAAATCAATTTTGATAATATCAATATAGGGGTAAAAATGGCGCCAAACATTTTGATGAATATAGTCGTCAAGCGCTAGGGTATAACCCTGTTCCTTTAAATGCTGACATTCGGCTAGTAAGCGTTTTCCAGGTTGGATTGTTTCTAAAATTTCTACTACCACTTGCTCTTTAGGCAGCATAGTGGGGTACTTTTTAACTAAGGTTTCCAGTGTGAAATTTATAAAACCAAGTTTATCATCAATGAAATCATCTAAACCAAAACTAAATTGGCTGCCTTCTACCATACGAGATGTTGCTTCATTACCATCTATTTCAGGAAATGCGTTTTCTAAACCATCACGAAATAATAATTCGTAAGCGTAAAGTTGCTTATTGCGATCTAATATTGGCTGTCTAGCTGCATAAAAATACATAAATGTTCTATCTCAAAAATGAACACCAGAGTACTAATCTAGCAAAAATATAACAGCGAGGTACACTAATTTTTAGCTTGCCTCGCCGGTTAATTATATTTAAACCTGTTTTAGTTTTTGCTGCATGTTATTAAATAGGGTTGTAATTTCTGGCGCCGGCGCAGAGGTTAGTTTACTAACAATAACAATGCATAGGCTGCTAATAATAACACCAGGTAAAATTTCGTAAACCAAACTACTTAGCGTTGCGCCATTATCCAGTATCGGCGCGTAAATCCAGATTAGTACAGTTATGGCACCACTGACAATGCCACTTAGTGCACCAGCAAATGTCATACGTTTCCAATATAAGCTAAACACCACTAACGGGCCGAAAGCCGCGCCAAACCCGGCCCAAGCATTACTAACTAAGGTTAATATAGAACTTTCCCTATCATAAGCTAGCATAATTGCAACTAAGGCTACGGCTAATACTGACAGACGACCGACCATAACCAGTTCGCGCTGTGATGCATCACGTTTTACAAAGGTTTTATAAAAATCTTCAGTTAACGAGCTTGAGGTAACTAATAATTGAGATGAAATAGTACTCATAATTGCCGCTAATATTGCGGCTAATAGAAAACCAGAAATAAGCGGATGAAACAAAAACTGTGAAAATACTATAAAAATAGTTTCGGGATCGGTTAATGACATCTTAGTGTTGGCAATATAAGCAATACCGACCAAGCCCGTCATTACTGCGCCTAACAAAGTGACAAACATCCAGCTCATGCCAATTTTACGTGCCATTTTAATATCTTTTACCGAGCGAATTGCCATAAAGCGCACAATAATATGCGGTTGGCCAAAATACCCAAAACCCCAAGATAATAGCGAAATAATAGCTAAGATTGACATTGCTTTGCCGGTGTTAGCATCAACAAAGGGGTTTAGAAGTTCAGGTTTAATTGCGCTAACTTGGGTCATTACCTCGCTAAATCCACCAAGGTGATCAAAGGCAACTACTGGCACCAGCACCAGTGAAACTAACATAATACAGCCTTGAACAAAGTCGGTGATGCTAACAGCTAAAAAGCCACCGAATAAGGTGTAAGCAACCACGACACCGGCGGTTACATAAAGCCCTAGTTCGTAACTTAAACTAAAAGAGCTTTCAAATAGTTTACCGCCGGCAACAACACCTGATGAGGTATATAGTGTGAAAAACAACACAATAACAATAGAAGAAACAATACGTAAAATGCGAGTTTTATCAGCAAAACGGTTTTCAAAGTAATCAGGGATAGTTATCGAGTCATTGGCTATTTCAGTATAAATTCTTAGCCTTGGTGCAACGATAACATAATTAAGATAAGCGCCAACCAGCAGTCCAAGCGCAATCCAGCCACTGCTAATACCAGATAAATACATAGCACCAGGCACACCCATTAGCATCCAGCCACTCATGTCTGAAGCGCCAGCAGATAACGCCGTTACCGCAGGGCCTAATTTGCGGCCACCTAGCATATAGCCAGATACGTCGTTGGTTGAGGTTTTATAGCCGTATAAACCAATTGCCAGCATAACAATGAAATATAAACCTAATGAAATTAGTGTGCCTGTTTCCAAAACAGTTTCTCCTTATAGCAGCCGCTAAGCTTTGGTTAACGCGGGTCTAACCAAAACTCAGTAAAAAAAATACCTGATATAACATCAGGTTTTGAGGTCGAGCTTATGCTAACAAGTTGTTTGCATGCTTACCAGTATTAAGCGGAAAGCATGCGCTGCATAAAGTTAGATAACCACTTAAATGGGACGAATTAAGTTGGGTAAAGCGGTGGCAAACTGCTCTTTAGTGCGGTGGCGGTTTTTGTGGTGTGGTATTGCTGCCAAGCCTGCCATAACTGCGCACCTTGCCATTTTTCGTTGCTGTTGCCATAGAGCGCACTATTTAAGCTGGTTAATTGTTGCTTTAACTCGGCTGCGGTAATGATGTTACTTAGTTCGCTAATTGATAAGCAGCGCGTATCGAGCTGTTGATGGGCGAACCGTAGTAACTCATCTCTAGCAAGTTGAGGATCGCCTTGCTCACAGGCGCGCTTTAAAACATTACTATTAAAAGCAACGCGACTGTGCAAGTTAAGTTGCTGTTTTGCCGGTGTTTTTAGCTGCAACCATACGTAGATAATAAATAGGCTTAATAACCAAAGTGCTAGCATTAGCGTTGTTAGGTAGTTCCATTGCCACGATGACGCCTCAACACCGTAGTTAGGTTGCGAAACTGGGATCACTGATTGGCTATCTGTTTGCGTTAGTTGCGAGTCAGCCACATCTGCGTTGTTACTTGAGCTAACAGCACTGGCGGCAACCGTTAACGTACGAGCGGGTAATTTTGCATAATCAAGCTTATTGGTTTGGCTATTCCACCATGGCAGTGCAACTTCGGGTAATTCTAATACACCGGCTTTATTGGCAATAACGGCAGTAGTAAATATTTTTTGCGCCACTAAACGGCCACTTCGTTCGGCACTTTTCGCTTGCGGTTGTTCTTGATATAAGCGCAGGCCATCGGGGAAGCCTTGCTTTAGTTCAGGCAGTTGGTTTTCTGCTACATCGACCGCGGATAAGGTAATAATCCGTGTAACGGGTTCGCCTTGTTTTAGCTCGTCAATATTGGGGTTCCATTCTTCAGTTAAAGTAACAAGGCCGGCAACTAACCAATCACCAGGAAAGCTGTCGGGTATTGCGTTAACTTTAACGTCTATTGGTTGTGCTTGTTGCAGTACCGTTTTGGTCGCGGCAAAATAATTATAACGGGCACTGTCGCGGTCAAGCATTTCGCCACTAAAAGTGGGGGGTAAAATAGTGTAGTTACCACTGCGCTGCGGCGTAACAGCATAGCGACGAGTAATAGTGCGATAACGAATGCCGTTCACCAGTTTTGAGCCTTCGACATCTTGGCCCACTTGGCTAATACTGGCGTCATCCAGTTGAGGCTCTGATAAAGAACCACGCTGTAAATCACCATTAAAATAAATAGTGACCTGATAATAGCCCAGTTGCTGCACATAGAGTTGTTGCGGTTCTAATTCGGCTTCAAGAAACAGTTGCTGGTTATTATTGGCATTTTTTGCTACCGAGCCATCGAGTATTTGCACATTGATAGGCTCAGTAGTTAAGCCTTGTAACGTAAATGCGGGAATAGTGAAGTCACCACTGGCTTTGGGTAGTAACACCACGCGCCAACGCGTGCTCTGGCTGGCTTGGCCATTAATAATTTGCGTGCTAGTGCTAATTGACGGCAGCATTACCGTAAAGTGTTGTTCTAACACCCGAAAGTTAAGTGCATCAGTGGCTACTTTGGCATCGGCAGTTATTTCTAATGTTACAGCTTCGCCTCGAAGCGCTGGGTTTTTATCCACACTGGCGCTAAGTTTAGTTAGCGCATGTAGCGGTAAGCTTAGTAGTAGGGCTACCGTCAGCAGTAACGTTTTTACCATTGTTCATTAGCTCCGGTTGGCAAGCGCTGTTGCTGCCGTTTTAAATATTCTAAATACATTTTATTCCGTAGCAACAGGGAGGGATCGTCTTGTACTTTTCGTAGCAAGTTATCTAGCTGTTGCTGCTGCTCTTTGGTGGCATTAGGCCAAGTTTCATGAATCGCTTTTTGCTGTTGTTGCTCTTCATCAGTTAGCTCTGGCTCACTGATTGGTGCAGCTTGTTGCGTTTGAGCCTCTTGTTGCTGAGCTTGTTGTTCTTGCTCGGTATTTTGTTCAGGCTCAGCTTGTTGTGTTTGAGAGCTTTCATTGTTGTCAGTGTCTGAGTCGCTACCATCTTCACTTTTTGATTGCTCGTCAGACTTTTGTTGCTGTTGTTTTTCACCATCCTGTTGTTTTTGTTGCTGCTTGTCTTGCTGTTGTTGCTCTTGCTGCTGTTCAAGCAGTTGCTGCATCAGTTGCGCATTCTTGGCGGCTGAAGTGAAATCGGGGTTAAGTTCTAACGCCTGCTGATAGGCATCTAGCGCCTCTTGATAACGTTGCTGCTGTGCTAGGCTATTGCCTAAGTTATGCAAGGCATCAACAGAAGGGTTCGTTTTTGCCGCATCACGAAAGGCCTGTTCAGCGGCTTTAAAATCACTATTTCTATAGGCCGCATTGCCTTGCCATAGTGGATCGGTGAATTTTTGCTGTGCTTGGTTGTAATGACCATTGGCGTAATCTTGCTGCGCTTGTTGTTGTTTAGTTTGCCAGATATCCCGCCATTCAATGGCTTTGGCCGGGTGGGGCAGCAGCATTATAAAGCCGATAGCCAACAGACTGCTATATTTGCGGCTTAGCAGTAGCAGAGGTAGTAACAACCACACTAAATAAATAGCATTGTCTTGCCACTGATCGCCCTGTATTTGCTTACTGGTATCGGCTTGGTCTAAAGCGGACAGTGCCGGCTGGTTAATAATGCTGTCTAGCGCATCAGCGTTGATATTGGCTTGTGTATATACACCACCACTGCGCTTAGCTAAAGCAGCTAGTTGAGCTTGTGGCAGTTTGGGAATAACCACCGCGCCGCTACGGTTTTTTAGTAACTCACCAGTTTCCAGCTGGATGGGTGCACCTTGTTCAGTGCCAAAACCGACAATAGATAAACGATGAGGCCATTTATTAATAAGATCGAGTATTTCTTGGTAACTTTCACGGTCAAAACCGTCAGTAAAAACCACTACGTCACCACGTGGGTAACCGGCTTGCAGCAGTAATTTATCAGCTTGTTGCAATGCTGCGAGTAAGTTAGAGCCCTGTACCGGCATTATCTCCGGTTTTAAGTCTGGAATAAGTAAACGGATATTGTTGTTATCTGGTGTCAGTGGCGAAATAACATAAGCATCACCGGCGAAACTAAGCAGTGCTAGCTCCCCCTCTTTTACCTGCTCGGTATAATCTAATGCGGCAAAGCGCATCTGCGTTAAACGATCTGGCGCCATGTCGGTCGCACGCATTGACAGTGACATGTCTAACACTAGGACACTGGCTTTTTTTAGCGCAAATGCGGGCTGGGGTAGTTTTTGCCAACTAGGGCCGGCTAGCGCAATGCTAGTAATAAACCAACACACCACTAATAAAGGTAGCGCCATGGGCTGACGTTTTAGCAGCAACTGGCCACCTAATAGCGCCTGCTGTAAATGTGGGGCAATAAGATTATGCCAAGGGCTTTGTTCACGCCGATAAAAGTACACTAATACCGCTAGTAATAACGCCGGTAGCAATGAGAATAACCATAATGGGCGTAAAAAATGAAAATCAGCCAGCATGTTTAGCTACTCCACGCCAGTTAATGCTAAAGGCAGCAAGTACAAATGATAACACTAGGGCTAAGCCTAACGGCCAATGCAGTAAGCTGCGCTGTGGCCGGTAAGTTACGCCGTCACGCTCTATCGGTTCTAGCTGGTCAATAAGTTGATATATTTTATTCAACTCGTTTAAATCGCGAGCTCTAAAATAACGGCCGTTGGTTTCTTCGGCTAGTTGAATAAGTAGTGGCTCGTCCAGATCATGTGACGGGTTAATAATACGTTGACCAAACACACTTTGTTGGATCATTTGTTCTGCACCCACGCCTACGGTATGAATTTTCACTCCTGCAGCTTTGGCCAGTTGCAGTGCTTCTAACGGTTGAATATTACCTGCGGTGTTAGCACCGTCACTAAGTAAAATAAGTACTTTGTTTGAGCTTTCATAGGTATTAAGTCGCTTTACCGCTAAACCTATAGCTTCACCAATTGCGGTGCGGGTGCCAACTAAACGTAGTACGCTATCATCAAGCATTTTTTGTACGGTGACTAAATCGAAGGTTAACGGCGTTTGCTGGTAGGCCGCATCAGCAAATAAAATGAGGCCTATTCTATCGCCTTGACGGCGTTTTAAAAAATCACTAACCACTTGTTTTACCGCATCAAGCCGGTTCATGCTCTGACCATTATAGAGCATATCGGCAATTTCCATTGAGCCAGACAAATCTAACGCAAGCATAAGATCTCGACCTTGTTGCGGCATAGTAATAGGCTCGCCCAACCAGCGAGGCTGCGTAGCCGCAGTGACTAGCAGTAACCAAATTAATAATGCGAGCACTGAGTTTAGGCTAAGCCAATGCCGACTCGTTTGGCTTGAGGCATCGGTAAGTTTAGCTAGCGCTGGTAATGTTATTGCCGCTTCGGTTTGCGCACTGCGCTTTATGCGCAGTAATAAAGGTAGAAACACCAATAAAGCGAGCCAAGGATAACCAAATTCAAGCATGGCTTACCTCCGATATGACGGCAGAGGTTGGCGCTGCACCGCGATATTTTATTAACCACGCTTTAGCAAACTGTTGAAACTGAGTTACCGCTTCAGCATGGTGGCCTTGTTGATACAATAGCAGGCTTAAATCCGGCAGGGGCTGGTTACATTCAGTGCTGAGCCAATGTTGCCATTGCGTTATGCTTAGGCTTAACGCTGGGTGGTGAGGCTGATAATGCTGTGTTACCCGTTTTAATAATTGGTTGATGCTAGCTGCCGCTAACGCATCGTTACTAATATTGTCGAGCAATGTTAACGCTTCGCGTTTGGCCGCAAAATACCGCCAGCGTTGATAACAATGTACCGCTAAAAATAGCAAACCAATAAGCAGCAGCGCGATTAATAGCCACCAGATCGGGGCTAAGGCAAAGTTTAATATTAGTTCTGGCTCGCTAATGTCAGCCAGTTGTTCTAATGGCGAAGGTGTATCAGCCATACCACTTTCTCTCTAATTGGCTAAGTACAGGCTCGGCAGCATTTACGGCTAACCACTTACAGCCAAGTTGGCTTGTGTGGTGTTTTAGCTGTTGCTGCCACGCTTGCTGTTGTTGCGCATAACGTTGTTTTAGTACCGCGCTGCCAAGCTCAATATAACGGGTATCTTGGCCATCACTGATAGCGGCAAGACCTTGGCTATTATCGGGTAGCATTAAGTCTAAAGGATCGGTAATAGCGCAACAGCTAACTTCATTATGCTGACGAATGGCACGAATATGGCGTAAGCCGTTGTCGTCAAAATCGTTAAAGTCAGACAAGATATACAGCATGCTACCGGGGCGCACTAAGCGCCGTATTTGGCTAAGCGCTTCATTTAGGTTTAAGCCTCGGCTACCCGATTGTGCTTGATGTACCTCGGTAAGCGCATGAAAATAACGCAATACGCCATTACTGCGGCTTTGCGGTTTAAGTTCAATATGCTGCTGTTGGCTAAACACCAAGCCACCGAGTTTATCGCCGCGTTGTTTAACATGCCAAGCGATAACTGCGGCTAAATGTGCTGCTTGCACCGATTTAAACAGTAAATTTGAGCCAAAACGCATGCTGTTGCCAAGATCGGTTAGAATAAACACCGGTCGCTCTTTTTCTTCACGAAACAACTTAGTGTGAACTTTGCCAGTGCGAGCGGTTACGCGCCAATCGATGGTGCGTACATCGTCACCATTTTGGTAATGGCGAACTTCGTCAAATTCCATACCTCGGCCTTTACTTTTTGCCAAGTAAGTACCGGCCAGTTTGCTATGAATAGCCATACCGGGTGTTAAATCCAATACCTTGGTATAGCGCTGATACCATAACAGCTCGGGTAGCGCTAAGCTTGTGCCGTTAGCCCCGTTTTGCTGCAGCCATTGCTGAGGTGACATCTGGCTCATATTAGGCTGATGGTACCAAACGTAAAATTTCACTTAACACTTTATCCGTGCTAATGCCTTCTGCTTCGGCAGCATAAGTTAGAATGATGCGATGGCGCAGTGCATTGTGAAATACCGCTTGTACATCATCTGGAGTAACAAAATCTCGCCCGGCAAGCCAGGCTTTAGCGCGGGCGCAACGTTCTACCGCAATAGTCGCACGCGGGCTGGCGCCGTAACCAATCCAGCTGGCAAGTTTGTCGCTGTATGCTTTGGCGTTACGGGTGGCCATAATAAGTTGCACTATATATTGCTCAAGGCTATCGGCCATATGCAATTGTAAAATGGCTTTACGCGCAGCAAAAATATCAGCTTGGCTAATAGGTGATACCGCGGCGTGTTCGCCACTAAGCGCTTCATTGCGAGTTAGGTGTAATATGGCCAGCTCGGTTACGGCATCCGGGTAATCTACCTTTAAATGCAATAAAAACCGGTCGAGTTGCGCCTCAGGTAAAGGGTAAGTACCTTCTTGCTCTAGTGGATTTTGCGTTGCCATGACTAAAAATAGTTCTGGTAGTGGATACGTATTACGCCCCACGGTAACTTGTTTTTCAGCCATTGCTTCAAGCAGAGCCGACTGCACTTTAGCGGGTGCGCGGTTAATTTCATCGGCTAAAATAATATGATGAAATAATGGCCCGCTTTGAAATTCAAACTTACCGGTTTCTGGCCGGTAAATATCCGTACCGGTTAAATCGGCAGGTAACAAATCGGGCGTAAATTGAATTCGATGAAACTGACCTTCAACACAGTGGGCTAATGCATTAACTGCGCGGGTTTTTGCTAGCCCTGGCGGGCCTTCTACTAATAAGTGACCATTGGCCAGTAATGCCAGCAAAATACCTTCAGTCAGTTCAGACTGGCCAAGCACCTGACTGTCGAGGTAGGCTTTTAAATTAGAAAATGCGTTTACCATAATGTTATCAGTCTTAATTAATTGGATTTATTGATTGTTTTATCGCCATTAGCCATAAAAACGGGCTAGGCTAAGACGTTATAACTTAAATATGGTTCAGTTTGCATTAAAACAAGTGTTTTAATTTTCGTCGACTGTCGTTACAATCGATTGATACAAAACAGGTCTGACCTGTAATTTAGTTATTAGAGGAACACTATGAGCTCACCAATTAACCTTACTACACGTCAGGGCGATCGTATTGCGATTGTTTCAGGCTTGCGTACACCGTTTGCCAAACAGGCAACCGAGTTTCATGGCGTATCAGCGCTAGACTTAGGCAAGCTAGTAGTAAACGAGCTGCTGATCCGCAGTGAGCTTGACGTAAAGCTAATTGAGCAGCTGGTTTATGGCCAGGTAGTGCAAATGCCTGAAGCGCCAAATATTGCCCGTGAAATTGTGCTGGGTACAGGCATGAATGTACATACGGATGCGTTTAGTGTTACTCGTGCTTGTGCCACCAGCTTCCAGTCGGTAGTCAGTGTAGCTGAGTCAATGATGACAGGTATTACACACATTGCCGTGGCTGGCGGAGCTGATTCAAGCTCAGTATTACCTATTGGCGTTAGTAAAAAGCTGGCGCGCGCACTTGTCGATTTAAACAAAGCTCGTACCTTCGGCCAAAAGTTAGCGATATTTCGCCGTTTAAGTTTAAAAGATTTATTGCCGGTGCCACCAGCGGTAGCGGAGTACAGCACAGGTTTATCAATGGGTGATACCGCCGAGCAGATGGCGAAAACCTATGGTATTAGTCGTGCTGATCAAGATGCTTTGGCACACCGCTCGCACACCTTAGCTACGCAAGCATGGCAAAGCGGCGTGATGAAAAATGAAGTAATGAGCGCACATATTGAACCGTACTCACGTTATTTAGATATTGATAACAATATTCGTCAAGATTCAAAACTTGAAAGTTACGCTAAGTTAAAACCGGTATTTGATAAAGCACACGGTACTGTTACCGCGGCTAACGCGACACCATTAACCGATGGTGCCTCAGCGGTAATTATGATGACGGAAAGCCGAGCTAAAGCCTTGGGTTATGTGCCACTGGGTTATATTCGTAGTTATGGCTTTGCCGCTATTGGCGTGCACGAGGATATGCTTATGGGGCCATCTTATGCGACGCCAATTGCACTAGACCGCGCGGGCATGTCGTTAAGTGATTTAACCCTAATAGAAATGCACGAAGCTTTTGCAGCACAAACCTTAGCCAACGTACAAATGTTTGCCAGCAAAAAATTTGCTGCAGAAAAACTTGGCCGTAGTAGTGCGATTGGCGAAATAGATATGGCGAAATTTAACGTACAAGGTGGTTCGTTAGCCTATGGGCACCCGTTTGCCGCTACGGGCACGCGTTTAATTGTGCAAACGCTCAATGAATTAAAACGTCGCGGCGGTGGTACCGGCTTAACCACAGCTTGTGCGGCAGGTGGTTTGGGTGTGGCAATGATTTTGGAGAGCGAATAATGACAACAATAAATAGCTTTAGCTTGCAGGTTCGCGATGACCAGATAGGTGTTATTACTATGGATGTCGCTGGCGAGTCGATGAACGTATTAAAAGCCGCGTTTGCAGATGAAATAACCAACTTATTAGCCGAAATTAAAACCAATACCAAGTTAAAAGGCTTGGTATTCATTAGTGGCAAGCCAGACTCTTTTATTGCAGGTGCTGACATCTCGATGCTTGATGGCTGTAAAACCGCTATCGAAGCAGAAACTATAGGTCGGATGGGGCAGCAAATGTTCGACCA
This sequence comes from Rheinheimera metallidurans, assembly GCF_036983985.1. Taxonomy (NCBI): domain Bacteria; kingdom Pseudomonadati; phylum Pseudomonadota; class Gammaproteobacteria; order Chromatiales; family Chromatiaceae; genus Rheinheimera; species Rheinheimera metallidurans. The sequence goes on along the minus strand of NZ_JALAHQ010000002.1, from coordinate 342,229 downwards.
GCTGGAGCAGCTTAATATTCCTTTAGTCGCAGCTATTCATGGCCCTTGTTTAGGTGGCGGTTTAGAGCTAGCCATGGCATGTCATTCCCGCGTTGCCAGCTCTGATAACAAAACAGTCTTAGGTTTACCAGAGGTGCAGTTAGGTTTATTACCAGGTAGTGGCGGTACGCAGCGTTTACCGCGTTTGGTGGGCCTACAAAAAGCACTAGATATGATCCTAACCGGCAAGCAACTACGTGCGACGCAGGCGAAAAAAGCCGGCTTGGTAGATGACGTGGTGCCAGTAAGTATTTTGTTAGATGTCGCGGTAAAATTGGCCTTAAAGGGTAAAGTAACTCGCGAGTTACCCAAGCTTAACCTTTTGGGCAAGCTGCTTGAACGCACGTCAATTGGTCGTAATATTATATTTAGCCAAGCGCGTAAGCAAACCTTAAATAAAACTCAGGGCAATTATCCGGCACCGCTTAAAATTCTTGAGGTGGTTAAAGCCGGAGTTGATAACGGTATAAAAGCCGGTTTAGCGGCTGAAGCGAAAGCTTTTGGCGAGCTTTGCCTGAGTAAAGAATCTAAAGCGTTGCGCAGCCTGTTTTTTGCTACTACGCAAATGAAAAAAGAGAGTGGCGCTGGCGACACTAAACCTAATAGGGTGGTAAAAGCTGCCGTATTAGGCGGTGGTTTAATGGGCGGTGGCATAGCTAATGTTACGGCAACAAAAGCCGGTGTACCGGTGCGTATTAAAGATATTAGTGAGCAGGGCATCAGTAACGCCTTAAAATACAGTTATTCCTTATTGCAGAAAAAATTTAAACGTCGCTTTATTAGCAACAGTGAAATGCAAAAACAAATGCTGCTGATCACCGGTACTACCGATTATAGCGGTTTTCACGATGCAGATATCGTAATTGAAGCGGTGTTTGAAGATTTAGCGCTTAAGCAAAATATGGTTGCAGATATTGAGCAGCATTGTGGTGAAAATACCATCTTTGCCAGTAATACCAGCTCATTACCAATAGCACAAATTGCCGCGAAGGCCGAGCGCCCAGAAAATGTGATCGGTTTACATTATTTCTCACCAGTAGACAAAATGCCGTTAGTAGAAGTTATTGCCCATAAAACGACGTCTGCACAAACGATTGCAACTACGGTGGCGTTTGCCCGTAAGCAAGGTAAAACACCCATTGTAGTGAAAGACGGCGCTGGATTTTACGTTAACCGCATTTTAGCTTTGTATATGAATGAAGCGGCGAATATTTTGCTGGAAGGCGAGCCAATAGAAAAAATTGACCAAGCCTTGGTTAAATTTGGTTTTCCAGTAGGGCCTATTACCTTGCTCGATGAAGTAGGTATCGATGTGGGAGCAAAAATATCACCTATTTTGTCAACTGAACTGGGTGAGCGTTTTGTTGCGCCAGCGGCCTTTGATAAATTATTAGCCAGTGGCCGTAAGGGCAAAAAAACAGAGAAAGGTTTTTATTTATACGGTAAAAGCAGCAAAAAAGGCAAAAAACTGGTCGACGAAAGTGTTTATGCGGTGTTAGGTGTTACGCCGTCAGCTAAGCTAAGCCGTGATGAAATCGCAAATCGTTGTATGGTACAAATGTTAAACGAAGCGGTGCGTACCTTAGATGAGGGCATTATTGCCTCGCCACGCGATGGTGATATTGGCGCAATTTTTGGTATCGGTTTTCCCCCATTTTTAGGTGGCCCATTCCGTTACATTGATCAGTTAGGTGCCGCAAATCTTGTTGCGCAGTTACGGAACTTTGAAAGCCGCTTTGGTAACCGCTTTACCCCTGCACCACGTCTAGTGGCTATGGCTGAGCAACAACAGCGCTTTTATAGCGAGTAGTTTTTGAGTTAAAAGCGGCGCTATACTAGCGCCGCTGTTTTTGTACCCGTAGTAAAGAGTGTACGTAACTGCGCGGTAATATCGCTAATTTGCTGATGCAAGGTCGCGTTAGGCAAAGAAACAGCAAATAGCTCTCGGGTCAGAATTGGTGCACCCTCGATTAACGTTAAGCTTTTGTTGAGTAATAGGTTTTGTACCATAGTGTCCGGCAAATAGGCTGAACCACCGCTTTGTTGCATTAGTTCTAAGGCAATACGTGCACTGCCGGTGCGTAGATAGGGAGATGGTAACTCTGGAAAAAACCGCGCATGCTGAATATCAAAAGCCGTACCCCAATCAATTTGAATATAATGCTGTTGCATGGCATTAGCGGCACTATTATCAGTAAAGGTGGTAACGGGCAGTAGCTTAATATCGCCTAGTTTGTCTATTTTCATTTCATCTATTTTCGGCGCGTCAAATAATATGGCTAAGTCTAAATTGCGTTCTAGCACTTGTCTGGCTATTTGATCTTTACCCATAGAGTCGGCGCGCCATGTCAAATTAGTTAGCGACTGTTGAATTTTAATAAAACCTTGCAATAAAAAAGCGTCCCACACGTTTGTCGTGCCGGCTATAGAGAGCTGTATCGTTTGCTCTGCACTTATTACATCTAACTTTGCGCGTTGTAGTGCAGCAAGCATGGCTTCAGCATGGGGCAGTAAGCGCTCGCCTGATGGGGTTAGTTGAATATTGTTACGATAACGGCTGAATAAGTTAACACCAAGTTGCTGCTCAAGTTGACGAATGCGGAAGCTAACCGCAGATTGGGTTAAATAGAGGTTTTCAGCCGCTTTACCAAAATGTCTGGTACGCTGAACTTCAATAAAGGTTTTAAGCAGTTCGGTATCCAAATCTTACCCTTAGTTATATTTGTCATGTCGATAAAAAATATTTGTTTTACGACAGGAATATTGTTAACCATACTCCGCACAGTTTAAACGGGCTGGCTTGATATTCAACGAGATTAGAGGAAAAAAGTGATGCAGCAAAGTTTTGTCGCTAACCGTCGCTTTTTCGATGACGGTAATTTCCCTAAAGGGTTTACCAGATCGGGGCGCTTTACTCTGGCAGAAGGTAATTTGTTAGAGAAGCATGGGGTAGCAATGCAGGAGCTGGAGCAGGGTAATCGTGCACCAGTAAATGACGAAGAAAAACGTTTTGTTGCCGTATGCAAAGGTGAAGAACCGGCTACTACCGCATTTGAAAAAACCTGGTTAAAGTATAAACAGCGGTTAGCCGAGAAACGGAAGTTTCATACGGTGTTTGGTAAGAAACGCATTGCCGACGGTGGTGAAGATTTCTCCTACGTCGATACTGACACCGACTAGCCTAAGGCCCCATAAATTGGGGCTTTTTTGTAACTGACACAGCTTAAACCGAGACGGCGGTTAATTTAGCGTGCTTTAATTTTTGCTCTTGTAAGAATTTGCTAAAATCTTCTTCTGATAAGGGTTTGCTGTAGTAATACCCTTGTATTACGTCACAGCGTAACTTACGCAATATTGCTAATTGTGTTTCTTGTTCCACACCTTCTGCTACCACGTTTAAACTTAAGTTATGGGCAAGCGTAACAATGGTATCGACCATGTTGCGGCCCCGTGCGGTATTCATATCATCAATAAAAGCTTTATCAATTTTTAGCGTATTTAGCGGAAACTGCTTTAAATAGGCAAGTGACGAGTATCCAGTACCAAAGTCATCCATTGCCAGGTGAATGCCTCGAGCCCGCAGCTTTTTCATTACTTCAATCGCTTTGGGCGGAGATTGCATTACTGTGCCTTCAGTAATTTCTAATTCTAAGTGATAAGACGGCAATTCGGTTTGCTGCAATACATCATCAATTAAATCACATAAAAATGGCAGGCTAAACTGACTGGATGATAAATTTACCGCTACTCGACCGTGAAATAACCCTTGGTTGATCCAGTTTTTGACTGCTAGACAGGCTTTATATAAAACAACTTCACCAATTTCAATAATCTGGCCGGTTTCTTCTGCGATTGGAATAAAACTGGCTGGGCTTATTACACCGCCTTTAGGCGTTATAAAGCGGACTAATGCTTCCATGCCAACTAACTGGCCGCTGACAATGTCCATTTTGGGTTGATAATAGACAGAAAAATAATCTTCCTTTAGGCCGTGGCGCATTAGGTTTTCGAGTTGTAGCCGTTTTACTGCTTGTTTATTCATCGAATCGTTGAAGAACAAATACCGGTTAGCACCTTCACTTTTTGCATGGTACATGGCGGTATCGGCATTGCGAAGAAGGGCTTGAGGATCCTTACCGTCGTCAGGAAATAATACTATGCCAATGCTACTAGTGATGGCTAACTCGTGCTGGTTGACAATTAACGGCTGGTTAATTTGCAATAGCAACTCTTTGGCCGCTGAGGTTATTAGATACAAGTCATTGGTATTATCCAGTAAAATTGCAAACTCATCACCGCCAAGCCGGTAAAGTTTATTATTGTAGCTGTTATAACTACTTAAGCGCTGCGATAACTTACACAGTAAGTTATCGCCTAACTCATGACCTAGCGAGTCGTTAATCTTTTTAAAATTATCTAAGTCAAACACCAATAAAGCATGTTCAGTTGTGTCTTTAACCAAAGAGGCGAGCTTTTGCATAAAAGCCGAGCGATTTGGTAAACCTGTTAAGGTGTCAGTTGTTGCTAATTTATGCAGCTCTACTTCCTTGCGCTTACGCTCGGTAATATCCGAAAAAACTGCAACGTATTGATTAATAATGCCCTGTTCGTCTCTAGTTTGGTCAAAGGTAAGCTCTATATGATAAATATTGCCGTTTGGGTGTTGTTCTTGAACTTCACCATTCCACGTGCCTGTATCTGCTAAGGCTCTGCGGATGTCTTGCATAAAGGTGCTTGGATAAAGGCTTAGTTCAAAGCGTTGCTTTAGCGCTTCGGCACGTGTTTTACCGGTAATTTTGCTAAAAGATGGATTAACTTCAAGGATAGTAAAATCAGTGTCGCATATCACCACGGCATCAGAGATAGTTTGTAAACAACGAGCAAAAAGTTGTAACTGTTCTTCAGTTTGTTTTAATTGTTGAATGCTTTTTAAGGTGCCGGTGATTCTACTCGGCTGACCATTATACTCAAAGGCAACAGCCTTACCGCGGTCTAATACCCATGTCCAATCGTTATCGATAGTTTTTAAGCGGTAAGTAGCTTCAAAATAACTACTTTTGCCATCTAGATGGTCTTGTAGCAACTGAGTTACACGAGCCAAGTCTTGCGGATGTATTTGCGCTTTATTCGGCGGAAAATCTAAAGCGTTAGGTTGTGCTTCAACTGGATGCAACCAAGAACCTGAACGGTATAATTCGCCACTACTCACTTTCCAGTCCCATAGTTCATCGCCGCTACCCCATAGTGATAGACGCAACCGTTCTTCGCTGTACTCAAGTTTTGCTTGATAACGGCGCATTTTAACAATACTAACGTGGGCTAGCACTAATGCACAAAATGCACAGAGTAATACCGCACTAAGCGAGTAGGGTTGCCAATAATCCCAATTAGCAGCCTGCAACTGACTAGACCAAGCACTCAATGAGAATATACTGATTATTATCGTTATTTTTTGTTTTAACTGCACTTGTAACAACTAGTTGATAATAAGGTGTGTCACGTTATATAACTTTATCTATAGTGTCAAAAGCAATTTGAGTTTGTGTTAGTTGTTGCTGAAGTTCTGCTGTGCTGCTAAAGCGTAAATGGCTATGCACTGGCTTTCCGTCAGTAGCTAAAAATATGGCATCGTACTCTGCTAACAGCAGCTGTTTTAAAAAGGCGACAAATTGAGCGAGACTAAGTTGCTGCATGGCATCAATAATACGCTGAGTTAGCGCAAAACTATAGTCTTGTTGGCCTAGCGCTAACCAGTAACGTGTAGCTCGTGCGCCTAAACTGTTATCCCGTTCATTAAGTTGCGCCAAAATGCCTTGTTTAATAACAGCAAATTCTTCGCTAGATAGGGTTTCTGTGTCGGCTAAAAACTCGCGAAAAAATGTGACTGTTGCTAAGTAAACTTGCTCACAATCTGCCTTGGGTGATTGCACGTAAAAGGCAATGCCCGGCAAGGTATTAATAGGTACATAGCCGGTACCCACTAAATAGCCTAATTGTTGCTCAGTGCGTAGCTGATGAAAGTACTCTGGTGATAACACATGGTTTGCTAACATAAACAGCGCCATGTTTTCAGGTGTCGCTTGTTGTGCGGGTAAGTAAATAACCAACGCGTGATCGCTATGCTCTACATCTAACTGTACCCATACCGGCCCTTGGCCTTGGATATTATAGGCTAGGTTGGAAAGTCGTTTGCCAGAGCTATGTAATCGCGTTTGCCATTGTTTAAGTATGTGCTTTAGCTGTTGGGCGTGGTCAGTTGCCCAATTACCTAGCAGTAGGCTTTCAATGTGTACCTGTTGCAACAGCTGGCGATGAAACGCTAAAAACTGGGTAAAACTAAGCTGATCTAGCGCATCGGTTAGGATATCTATTTCTGGATTCAATGGTTGTAATAGTGCTGAGAGCTGACTAAATAAACGCGCCACAGGTTTGCTTTTACTGCTATTACGCCAGTGTCTACTCAGTTGGCGTTTTAACTCATAAAAGCGATGTTCACTAAATTTTTGCGCGTGCATTTGTTGCAATAAATCTTGCAGTAAGATGAGCTGATTAGCGACTAAGCCACTGGTATGTATGCTAATGCCTTGGCGTTGCACGTGCAGACGATACACCAAGCCGATAGTTGTAGCGGCATAAAACTGTTGATTAATACTATCTAAAAATAGCTCGACCCAAAGTCGAGTTCCGGCCAGTTGCCGGTTATTACCTACACTATTGGGTAGGCTTAATTGGACAAAAACATGGCCCTTGGGGCTAGTGAAATCGGTATCTGCTTTGTGCCAAATACTGATTGATGGCTCGTCAATAACACAGTTTGGTGCGGCCATATGCTGATGTTTAGCCAATAAGCTGACGTCACCAGTAAGGTACGGATTACTTGGCGGAAGCTGTAATTCTGCTATGGCTTTAGTGTTGTTAAGTGCATGAAGCAACGCCTTGGGCAGGGGCTCTATGCTATAGGGTGTGTCATACCAGCGGGCATTGCAGTTGGTTGGCACTCCTGGCGCAATCAGCATTAGGCGCATATTGTCACTGGTAAAGTAGCTTAATACTTGCCGGTATAACGTATCGGGTGGCAGTTCCATCCGGTAGTCACCAAAGATGATATCTTCTATCGGATAATGTTGCATGCTAACCGATAAATGATTTGCCGTTTCCAGCGCGGTTGATGGCTCTTGAAATAGATAGGCCCAGTGTAATAACTTTTGTCGTTCGGCAAACTGCACCGTAGGTAGTGGCTGCGCTTTTAGCATGGCGAGATTACTAAACAGCGCCTGTAAAATGGTATCTCGAGCGCTTATACCTTTATCGGTAAGCTCAAAGGCGATGGTGAAATCTTTATAATTACTGCCGTCAATACCGCCGCCAGCGCTTAGCTGATTAACCAAATCTTGTTGCTTAAGATAGCTAAGTAAAGACCCTGGCCCTTCGTCACCCAGTAAGTGGGCAATAAAGCTAATCAGTTTATGTTTATACCAGCGTTGAATATCCGGCATGGCGAAGCTAACCACTAACTTTTGTGTGTCGCGATGCGGTTGAATATTAAGTTGTATGCCTTGATGCTCGGGCAGATATAGCGGAATATCTAACGGCTTTTTCGCCGCTAAATGGGCGGGTAAAACGTTAAAATGTTGCTTAACAAATTGTGCTTGCTGCACAAGCGGTAAGGATGACACTAGCGTTAGTGTCATACGGCTAGTGCTGTATTGTTGCTGAAAAAAATCTTTTAACGCTTGCTGTAAACTGCCATCCGCGGTGTCTGCGAGCGTGTTTAGATTACCTACTGAAAACTTAGCAAACGGGTGTTCAGGGTTGATGCTTTCTTTATGCGCTTGATAAATACGCCGACCGTCATCTTTTAATTTAAGTGAAAATTCAGCTTCTATGGCATGGCGTTCTTTTTCAACGTATTTGGCACTGAACAGTGGTTGGCTGAACATATCAGCGAAACGGGTAAGGGCAGGCGCAAAAAACTGGGTATCGATATCAAAAAAAAAGCTACTATGCTCAGTGCCTGTCCATGCATTATGGCTGCCGCCATGGTGATTAATAAATTGCTGATATTCACCCGCGTCAGGATAATTTACTGAGCCAAGAAATAACATATGCTCTAAAAAATGGGCTAAACCTTCGCGATCGGCCGGATCATCAAAGTGACCAACATTTACCGTTAATGCCGCAGCACTTTTTTCACTATCTGCTTGATGCACTAATAATACGGCAAGGCCATTAGCCAACGTCAGGTATTGATATTGGCTGTTGTCGTTGGGGCTTTGCAGGATCTGAGCGTTTTCCAATCGAGTTACCTTTTTAGGCTATTGTTATACACATAATGGGCGTGCCATAGCGATAAGTAATAAACAAAGTGGCTATTATGCGTTATTAACAGTTACTCTTCGCGCCAACTTTCATTATCATAGCGCACAATTTTTACTCGGCGTCTTGTTATCTGTCACCTTAGTTAACAGGAAACCTTGAGCAGTATGGTGTTAAATAAATGGTAAATCTCGTTATCATGCGTCATGGCGAAGCAGAGCCGCTATCGGCGATGGACAGTCAGCGCCAGCTTACTACCCGCGGTAAGCATGAAGTTAACCAGATGGCGCATTGGTTGCAACAGCATTACAGGGCGTTTGATTGGATATGGGTTAGCCCCTATATACGTGCCCGCCAGACGGCAGAATTAATATTAGCCAAGCAAGCCCCATTTAGCCAGGTAGATATTGTGCCTGAATTGCAGCCTGATGCTGATGCTGCGCTATTAAAAGCCTATTTTGATGCTTGTATTAGTAAGCAGCCTAATGCACGAGTGCTATTAGTATCGCATATGCCATTGGTAAGTTTTTTAGTTGAAGCTTTTACTGCACCTGATCAAACCCCTATTTTTAATACTGCGCAGTTGGCTTGTATCGATTATTCGATTGAGCATGGCGGGAAGTTATTGAAAACACTATCACCGCAAGAATTGGCGTTAAAAAGCTTTTAGTACTAGTTTATGCTTTAGTCTTCAACACTAAGCAATAGCAGTAGCGCACCATGTTTGCCCCAGGTTTTTGGAGCGGTATGAAAAGCTCGGACATTAGGATGCTGAATCAGCCAGTTTGGCACTTTTTTTGCCAAGATCCCTAAGCCTTTGCCATGCACAACACAGGCACAGTTAATATGCTGTTTTGCACAGTAAGCTAACAAGCCAGCTAACTCGGCTTTAGCTTCTCGTGTGGTCATACCGTGTAAATCTAAGATTACCTGTGGTTGAAATTCACCTCGGCGCAACCGGCCGGTTAAATGTGGGTCATCACCACTTTTTGTCCAACTTAAACTTACACCTTCGGCAATATAGCCTTCAAATTCATCAGAAAAGTAGAATAAATTATCATCAAGCGCTTTGGCTAGGACGTCCGTACGTCTTTTTAGCTTGCGAGGCGCCACAACTGGCGGTATCTTGTCTTGCGCAATAGGCTTAGCGCCTGTTATCGATTCGCGAAACAGTTGGCTTTCTTCGGCACTAATACCGGCTGAGGCTAAATTGACTTTTTTCTGCATGGCGCAAGTTTACTCAAACTGAGCGTTTATTACAAAAAGAGCTTACATTCATCATGTCTGATACTGACAAATTATTATTTACCCCTGAGCTAATCAGCGATGCCATTACCCAACTGACGACAGTACATGACTGGCTAAGGTTTGCCGTTTCTAAATTAAGCCAAGCGGAGGTGTATTTAGGCCATGGCACCGACAACCCGTGGGATGAAGCGGCGAGTTTATTAACGTATGTACTGCATTTACCGCCACTGACCGATGAAAAGCTATTTAATACCAAGCTACTTTGTGCTGAGCGTGAGGCTTTTATTAGCTTATTGCAGCAACGCATTGAACAGCGTATACCGGTGGCTTATTTAACTCAGCAGGCTTATTTTGCTGATTTAGCCTTCTATGTTGACGAACGCGTGCTAGTACCGCGTTCACCTATAGCAGAGCTTATTACTAATAAATTTATGTTTCAGCTTAATGGTAAAGCACCAAAACAGATCCTCGATTTGTGCACCGGTTCGGGCTGTATTGCCATTGCTTGTGCTTATGCCTTTGCTGATGCTGAAGTAGACGCCGTAGATATTAGTGAAGATGCGTTAGACGTTGCGCAGTACAACATTCAAAATCATGATCTTGAACACCGCGTGTATCCCATTTTATCGGATGGCTATCAAGCATTGGCTGGCGCCAAATATGATCTAATTGTCACTAATCCACCCTATGTCGATGCTGAAGACATGGCTGACTTACCTGACGAATATCGCCATGAACCTGAGTTAGGTTTAGCCTCGGGTCATGATGGTTTAGCATTAACGCGGCGTATTTTACGTGATGCTGCGGCGCATCTGCATGATGACGGTATGCTAATATGCGAAGTGGGCAACAGTATGGTGCAATTACAACAAGATTATCCTGACGTTGGCTTTGACTGGCTGGAGTTTGCCCGCGGCGGCTTAGGTGTTTTTGCTATTGGCAAAGCAGAATTAGAGCGCTGTCAGCATTTATTTAAGGAGTAACCATGGCTGGAAATAGCATAGGGCAGTTATTTAAAGTAACCACCTTTGGTGAAAGCCATGGGCCAGCTATTGGTGGTATTGTTGATGGTTGCCCACCAGGAATGACACTAACGGTTGAAGATTTACAAGAGGATTTAAATCGGCGTAAGCCCGGCACGTCGCGTTACACCACGGCCCGGCGAGAAGAGGACGCGGTAAAAATACTCTCTGGCGTATTTGAAAACACCACTACCGGCGCTAGCATTGGTTTGTTAATTGAAAATACCGACCAACGCTCACAAGATTATTCCAACATTAAAGACCAATTTCGCCCGGGGCATGCTGATTACACCTACTGGCATAAGTTTGGTATTCGTGATTATCGTGGCGGTGGCCGCTCATCTGCGCGCGAAACTGCAGTACGGGTCGCGGCCGGTGCAATTGCAAAAAAATACCTGCGCGAGCAATGTGGCATTGAAATTCGTGGTTATTTAGCCCAACTTGGGCCAATAAAAGCTGAAGCATTGCATTGGCATGAAGTACACAATAACCCGTTTTTTTGCCCAGATCCGAGCAAGCTAGAAGCCTTAGATGACTACATGCGTCAGCTAAAAAAAGACGGTGATTCGGTCGGCGCGCGTATTAATGTGGTGGCAACCAATATGCCAGTAGGCTGGGGTGAACCGGTATTCGACCGGCTTGATGCCGATATTGCCCATGCGATGATGAGTATCAATGCGGTTAAGGCCGTTGAAATTGGTGACGGTTTTGCGGTGGTTGAGCAACGCGGTTCAACGCATCGTGATGAACTAACGCCCAACGGCTTTAGTGCTAATCATGCCGGTGGTGTGTTAGGCGGTATTTCGTCCGGCCAAGATTTACTGGTAAGCATGGCACTTAAACCTACATCTAGTATCAGCATTGCCGGTAAAAGTATTAATACCAGTGGAGAAGTGGTTGATGTTATTACTAAAGGCCGACACGACCCCTGTGTTGGTATTCGTGCAGTACCTATTGCTGAGGCGATGTTAGCAATAGTATTGCTGGATCATTACTTACGTCATCGCGCGCAAAATATGCACGTTCAGGTAACAACACCGGATATTGCGCGTAAGCAATCAGCTCAACCAACACAAGAATAACTGCGTTTTATGGCGTTAATCTCTGCTCGGCCAGCCTTAGTGCTGGCCTATTTTACCTACTTTGGCGTGCTAGGTATTTTTGTACCCTATTTTAGCCTATTTCTTGATGGCAGAGGTTTAAGCTCGGCAGACATCGGTTTGTTATTAGCTATTGTTACCGCCAGCCGTATTGTTGGGCCAACAGTGTGGGCGCTAGCCGCTGAACGCAGTGGCAAACCCCTATGGATAATGCGCATTGGCGCTTTATTGGCGGCGATAGGTTGGTTAAGTAGTTTTGCCGATTACGGTTTTTGGCCGTTACTCTGTGGTTTTGCTTTATTCAGTTTTTTTTGGACCGCTATTTTGCCGCAGCTTGAAGTGTCGGCGTTTGCCTTTTTAAATGATAATACCCAAGCTTACGGCCGTATCCGTACTGCAGGTAGCGTCGGTTACATTGTGCTAGTTATGTTGGGTGGTTGGTTATTTGAGCGCTACGGTAGCGAGTTTTTACCGCCTTCGGCGTTGTTGTTTTTACTGTTATTACTCGCTAGCTTATTTTTACTGCCCAAAGTGAGTATTCATGCGGAACTCACCAACGAGCATGTGCGTTTTAGTACGCTAATAAAAAACAGTGTGCTACTACGTTTTATGCTGGCAGCGTTATTATTGCAAATGAGCTTCTCGCCGTTTTATGGTTTTTTTACGCTGTATAGCCGTGATTTAGGCTATAGCGGTAGCCAAACTGGTTTATTTATTGGTTTGGCGGTAGCTGCCGAAATAGTGGCATTTTATTTTGCCGGTAACATTATGCGTAATCGCAGTTATCGGTTATTGCTTGGTGTGTGCTACGGCATTACTGTAGTGCGTTGGTATCTGCTTGCTGCCTTTGCAGATAATGTTTGGCTGCTCTGTTTTAGCATGCTGCTGCATGCAGGCAGCTTTGCTATCGCGCACAGCTGTGCCATGCAATTTATTCAGCAATTTTTCCCGAAAAAATTACGCAGCCGCGGCCAAGCGTTATATGCGGGCGTGATCTTCGGTGGCGGAGGAGCCATAGGTGCCTATTTTTCCGGCTTATTGTGGCAAAACGGCAGTGGTGCCAGCTTAACTTTTGGTATTGCTGCCTTGTTAGCTTTAGCCGCCACGCTGTTAGCAGTTAGTTTGCCAACAAAAACAGCTAAGCATTAATAAACCATAAAAAGTTGGGCTGTAAAAAAGTAACATTACGCCTTACAATGGCGCTCATTTTTAGCGCTGTAAAGGTATCGCAATATGGCAAGTGTGTTTCGCTTAGGGTTAATTATTAACCCGTTAGCTGGTTTAGGTGGCAGTGTCGGTTTAAAAGGCTCTGACGATAAGGCAGAGCAGGCGTTAGCATTAGGTGCCGTGCCTCAAGCGATGAATCGAGTAAAAACCGCATTGCAAGAGCTATTGCCACAAAAACACCTAGTTGAAGTGCTTACCGTCGCTGGCGATATGGGCGAAAATGTTTGTCTTGAGCTTGGTTTTAGTCATCAGATTATTTATCGCAGTAGCACTTTACCTTCAACTGCGCGCGATACTGAAATCGCAGCTAAGTTAATAGCTGAGCAGGGCGTTGATTTATTGCTGTTCGCCGGCGGTGACGGTACTGCTCGTAATATCTGCACAGCGGTGTCAGAGCATACAACCGTGTTAGGTGTGCCAGCTGGAGTGAAAATTCATTCTGGAGTTTATGCTATATCGCCTCAGGCTGCGGGTAAGTTGGTGGCTAAGCTGGTTACCGGCGAGCTGGTTTCGTTAAGCGACGCTCCTGTCATGGATATTGACGAGCAGGCATTTAGCGCGGGTATAGTAAAAGCCCGTCGTTTTGGTGAAATGCGCATTCCCGCGCAGTTACGCTATGTACAAAGTGTAAAAATGGGTGGTCGTGAATCGGAAGAGTTGGTTTTGGCCGATTTAGCCGCGTATGTCACTAGCCAGATGGATGACAACGTACGTTATGTTATGGGTTCAGGCTCAACTGTTGCCGCCGTTATGGCCGAACTTGGCCTAGACAACACCTTATTGGGCGTAGACGTAGTAGAAAATGGCCAATTAATTGCCAAAGACGTTACTGCCAACCAATTATTGGCATTGGTTAGCGATTATCCTAGCCAGTTAATTATTACGCTAATTGGTGGGCAGGGCCATATATTCGGTCGAGGTAATCAGCAATTATCACCGGCGGTTATTCGCGCTATTGGCCGAGAAAATATTTTACTTATTGCCGATAAAGCCAAGTTACAACAACTAGAGGGCAGGCCATTAATTGCTGATACTGGCGATAGCACCTTAGATAAGCAGTTAACCGGCTTAATTAATATTTTGACTGGTTATAATGATTACGTAATGTACCGCCTAGGGTACGAAGATGAGGAATAACATGAGTGCATTAGCAATACCTGAGCAATTTATTAATGCGGTAGCGGAGTTATTTGATGCCTTAGTGCCAGTGGCAACTGACGATGAGCTATTTGCCTCAGGTTATTTACGCGGCCACTTTGATTTAGCCGTCGGCACATTGCAGGTAGATGGCGAGCCTTTTGCTGCTATCGACGTAATAACCCAAGTAAATAATACCTTGGAGTTAGCAATAGGTAATGGTGAGCTAAACCCGGAAGATCAGCAGCATGTTAATAAGATCTGGTCACAAGCTCAGCAGCTTGCCGCATAAGCCGACAAGACATTGATCTGCTTTTGCGCTAATATAGCCGCACTTTTTTAACCCGAAGCGAAAAGCTTCGTCAGCATAAGTGAAACTCATGTCAGATAAATATACAAAGCTTGAACAACACGCTAGTTACGGTATTGGCTTACAAATGGGCCAGCAGCTTGCAGATAACCCGTTTGACGGTTTAGATATTGATGCCGTTGCCGCTGGTGTTATTGCCGCATTTTCTGAGAAAACGCCAGAAGTAAGCGACGAGCAAATTCGTGATGCATTCAAAGTAATTAGCGAACGTATGCAAGCAGAGCAAGCTGAAAAAGCCGTATTATTGGCCGATGCAGGTGAAGCCTTCTTAGCAGAAAACGCTAAGCGTGCAGAAATTACGGTTACGGAATCAGGTTTACAGTACGAAGTATTGGTAGCAGCTGACGGTGAAAAACCAAGCCGCGACTCAACCGTGCGCACGCATTATCACGGCACGCTAATTGACGGTACGGTATTTGACAGCTCATATCAGCGTGGCGAGCCAGCTGAGTTTCCAGTATCAGGCGTTATTGCCGGCTGGACTGAAGCTTTACAACTGATGTCACCAGGTGCCAAATTGCGCTTATATATTCCTCACGAACTTGCTTACGGCGAGCGTGGCGCAGGTAATGCAATTGCTCCTTTTAGTGCACTAATTTTTGATGTAGAACTGTTAGCCATTCTGTAATACAGCGAGCTTAGTAAATAAGGCCCTGCAATGCAGGGCCTTATTGTTTTTGCCGCACTAAAATAGTGTTAATTGTTATTCGAGTTATTAAAAGGTGTTGTATGTACCAAATTCGCCCTTATCAACCTGGTGAAGAGCCACAGTTACGTGAACTATTTTATAACACGATACGTAATGTAAACCTTGGTGATTATAGCGCCGAGCAATGTGCGGCGTGGGCGCCAACGCGGTTTGATATCAATGCATGGACCAGACGGATGGCACAAAGCGAACCCTTTGTTGCTGTGCATAATGAGCAGATAGTCGGCTTTGCTGATGTACAAGCTGACGGCTACATTGATTACTTTTTTTGCCATCAAGATTATCAAGGCAAAGGCGTAGGCAAAGCGTTGATGCAGCACTTGCTGAAAATGGGGCGCCGTTATGGTGTAAAACGCTTTTATGCGAATGTCAGTATTACGGCTAAACCGTTTTTTTTGCGTAGTGGTTTTAATATTGTCACAGAACAGCAGGTTGAAATTCACGGTGTAACCTTAACCAATTTTGTCATGGAAAAACGGGTTAGTTAATTGAGTTATGCTTTCACAGAACTAGGTTTTAATAGGATTACAGATGCCAACTTTATTCGACCCACTGCAATTGGGTGATTTACAACTTTCTAACCGTATTATTATGGCACCTTTAACTCGCTGTCGAGCCAGCGAAGATAGAGTACCCAATGAATTAATGATTGAGTATTACCGTCAACGGGCTAGTGCCGGTTTAATTTTAACCGAAGCCACTGCCGTTACGCCAATGGGCGTGGGCTATCCTAAAACACCGGGTATTTGGTCTGAGCAACAGGTTGCTGGTTGGCGCAAAATAGTCGATGCCGTACATCAGCTTGGCGGAAAAATCATGCTGCAGTTGTGGCACGTGGGCCGTATTTCCGATCCGTTTTATTTAAATGGTGAATTACCGGTTGCGCCTAGCGCTATTGCCGCACAAGGGCATGTTAGTTTAATGCGGCCGAAAAAAGCTTATGTCACACCGCGTGCTTTAGAAACTAAAGAACTTGCGGCAATAGTAGAGGCGTATCGTAAAGGCGCTGAAAATGCCAAGTTAGCAGGGTTTGATGGTGTTGAAATACACGGCGCTAATGGCTATTTATTAGATCAATTTTTACAAGACAGTACTAACCAACGCACTGATAACTACGGTGGCAGCATTGAAAATCGTGCGCGCTTAATGCTCGAGGTTACTGATGCAGTGATTTCAGTATGGGGCGCAGGACGAGTAGGTATGCATTTAGCACCACGAGCCGATTCGCATTCTATGGGCGACTCACAGCGCGCTGATACCTTTGCTTATGTTGCGCGTCAACTTGGTAAGCGTAATATCGCTTTTATTTGTGCGCGTGAAGCCCAAGCAGATGACAGCTTAGGCCCAATACTTAAACAGCAATTCGGCGGCGTGTACATAAGTAACGAGAAATTTGATTTAGCCTCAGCAAACCAAGCTTTAGCTGATGGTATAGCGGATGCGGTTGCCTTTGGCGTGCCTTACATTGCTAACCCTGATCTCGTGCAGCGGTTTGCTAAAGACGCGCCGCTAAATGCGGCTAAACCTGAATTGTTTTACAGTGATGGTGAGCAAGGTTATACCGATTATCCAACATTAGAGTAATAGATAGATTTAGCCGCACGTTAAGTGCGGCTAAATCTAATAATCAGTATAACAGAGCAAATTAACCGCGGTAAGGATTGGCACTTAGCCTAACTGGCTGAACTAATAGCATTACTGCTGCTACAGTTGCATAGCTATACAGTGCTACTGCACTCCAAAACGCCATGCTTTTATCAAGCAGTTGCCAGTTGGTGTCGCCACAACTGCCGGTAGGTTCAAATACTTCGGGTAACCATTTATCTAGTGGCATCCACTGAGGAAAATCAGCAAATAGGGCACAACTAAAAAAGCCACCTTCTGCCAGCATTTGTTCAATCTCTAACAGCTCATTAGCTTGGAATATGCCAAATATAGCCGCTGCTAACATACCTAGCAGCGCGGTAACACGCAGCAGCATAGACGCTGGCGCTAAAAATCCGATAAGGCTTGCTAATAGAATGCCAGCGAAACCGCTACGCACATAAATACATTTAATGCAGGGCTGCATATTAAGGCCGTATTGGAAATACAACGCGGTACCTAATAATGTTAAACAAGATAAAGCAACTAACGCCCAAGCCCAGCGTTGCTTCGATAAACGTTTGAAATTTTGTAGCATTTTTTATCCTTCTCAACGGGATTTTTTCGTGTGCTGTCGCTAATTTACGGCATTTATTAACAATGTACAATCGGCTCGTACAGCCGGCTATTTTTTGACTGTGTCTTGTTAACTGATGGCGCTCTGGTACAATCAGTGCAAATTTGTAAACCAGAAGACGGATAGATCCGCATGACTAATCTGATTAAAGCGCAAAGCCCTGCTGGGTTCGCCGAAGAGTATATCGTCGACTCGATATGGAATGGAAAATTTGCACCTGGCTCCATATTACCTGCAGAGCGTGAATTATCAGAACTTATAGGCGTTACCCGCACTACGTTACGTGAAGTATTACAACGTTTAGCCCGTGATGGCTGGTTAACTATTCAACACGGTAAGCCAACTAAGGTAAATAATTTCTGGCAAACTTCGGGGTTAAATATTCTTGAAACGCTAGCGCGTTTAGATGAAGAACATATGCCAGAGTTGGTTGATGAGTTGTTATCAGCAAGAACCAATATTAGTGCTATTTATATTCGTGGTGCCATTAAAAACCATCCGCAACAAGTTGTTGATCTTTTTGCTGGCGCTGAGGCGTTAGATGATACAGCTGAAGCCTTTGCTGCATTTGACTATAATTTAAACCATGAATTAGCATCGCATTCAGCTAATCGGATTTATGTGCTGATTTTAAATGGTTTTCGTGGCTTATATAACAAGATTGCCCGTTTTTACTTCTCGCATCCTGCGGCACGCGAGTTAGCACGTCGTTATTATCATCAAATTAAGCTATACGCTGAAAACGGTAAGTTTGATGAAGTGGTATTTGCTGTGCGTAAATACGGTAAAGAAAGCGGTTTAATCTGGTCGGAATTACGGCCCCAGATCCCTAAAGATTTAATTGAATAAATAGTGTTAAATAAACCGCCTTTTGGCGGTTTATTTTTTTGTGTCGTCACCACGCTTGAGCTTAGAGCTGATGGCAGTTATTATTAAGCGATATATCTTATTCTTTTTGGTTATAAATAAGGGAGCCCTTGCATGACCAGCCAGTTGCATCATGAAATTTATCTTGATAACAACGCTACTACACCGGTATTGCCAGCAGCAGCGGCAGCTGCAATGCACACTATGCAGCGTGGTTTTGGTAATCCTAGCAGTAGTCACGCAACAGGCATTAAGGCAAAGGCTGAGCTTGAAGCCACGCGAACCTTAGCACGTCAGCTTATCGGTGCTTGCACCGGTGATATTGTTTTTACTTCAGGCGCGACTGAAGGTATTCAAACGTCTATTGTTTCAGCGTTACTAGCTGCACGTGAACGCGGCCTTGTCGGGCCAGCTACCTTATTGCTTTATGGCTCAACTGAACACAAAGCTGTGCCTGAAAGCCTTAAACATTGGAACAAGGTGCTTAACCTAAATGCCACAGTAATGGCCATTCCGGTTGATAACAACGGCATACTCGATAGCGCATTTATGACAAAAATGCTGCCACAAGCGGCGATGATTTGCACTATGGCGGCCAATAATGAAACCGGCGTAAAGCAAGACCTAGCCAAGCTAGAGCAGCTAATTCGTAGCGCTAACCCGCAGGTGTATTGGATGGTCGACTGTGTACAAGCACTTGGCAAAATGGCATTAAACATTGCCACAACCAGTATTGATTACGCGCCCTTTAGTGGACATAAACTTTATGCGCCCAAAGGCATCGGCTTTTTATATGTACGAAAAAATGCCCCTTATAAAGCCTTTATTGCCGGTGGCGGCCAAGAAAGTGGCCTACGCTCAGGCACAGAAAACTTACCTGGTATTGCTGCTTTACATGCGATTTTTTCTGAGCTGGCAAAAACACAAGGTTCGGCGTTTCAAGCCGAAGAAGTGCTGTGGCAGTACCGGAACGATTTAATTACGGCATTAAAAACCGTATTTCCAGCAATGGTGCTCAATAGTGATATACCCTATGTGGTGCCAACCACTATTAACTTTTCGGTACCGGGCTTTTACAGCAAAGACATTATGGACTTGTTCGACGCCGCCGGTATTCGTGTAAGCTCAGGTTCGGCTTGTAGTTCAAAAGTGCCTACTAGTTTTGTACTTGATGCTATGGGGCTGGAACCATGGCGCTCACAGGGTGCCATTCGCTTGTCGTTTGGCCCAGCGATGACTCAACAAGAATGTCAGCAAGCTTGTGCCGCTATTAAGCCATTAGCTGATATTGTGAATAAGCATTGTTTAGTCTTAACTGACGCAACGCCAACACTAGAAATTCATGCCAGTGGTTTATTGCAATTAAAACATGAAGCGCTGTGTAGCTATGTACTTATTTGTCAGGATAGCCGCGTAGCAATGGTAATTGATCCGGTTTTACCATTAGCGAGTCGTATAGCTAGTATTATTCAAGGCCAAGGTTTAAAGCTAAAGGCAGTATTAGATACCCATTTACATCGTGACCATTTATCAGCCCGCCAAGAAATTATTGCTTTGCTTGGCGACTGCACCGAAAAAGAGCCATGCGATGCTTTAGGTTGGCCGCTACAGGTTGATACCCTAAGTTGTGGCCGTTATAGTTTAACCAAATTAGCTACACCTGGACATACGCCAGAGGCAGTGAGTATTCTACTGCAGCAAGCTAAGCAGCTTTGTGCGGTGTTTGCTGGTGACTTAATCTTACCAGGTGGAGTTGGCCGCACTGACTTAGCTGGTGGTGACATGGCGGCTCTGGCACAGAGTATACGGCTATTGGCGGCAACAATTAATGAAGATACGTTAATTTTATCTAGCCATGATTACGCCCAGCGCTTTTTCACCACGCTGGCTTTAGCACAACAAGAACTGCCGGCACTTCATGCTTTGCTACAAAATATAGACAATGGCCAATGGCAGCAGCAATTACAGCAGCAGGCAATAGAATTACAAAAGTTGAGTCAGCATCTTTGTGGCTTAGTTGAAGTAAGCTTATCAGACGCTACTGATGTTATTGCTGTAGAGCAGTTAACGGGTTTTATGCAGCAGTGGCCAGATTTACAGGTTGTGGATGTTCGCGAGCCGCATGAGCAAAGTGCGGGGGCATTAACCCAGTATTTGCCGCAGCGTTACCCCGTATTAGAAATACCCTTATCAAAACTCGCCGATGCGCTTATCAATAATGTTATTACACCGGCACAACCTTTTTTACTGGTATGTCGTTCGGGCAACCGCAGTTTAGTGGCATGTAAGGTGTTAGGGCGCTTAGGTTTTAAACAAGTATTTAATTTAAAAGGTGGCACCGCACTATTGCGTTAGGTTACTCGGGGGTTAAAAACAAAAAAAGCGCCAACACAATTGGCGCTTTTTTATTTGTTAAAGGCTGATATTTTTAGTGGCGCTATTAAAAAAAGAACTGTTGTAACGGGTTTAATAATCGCGTTAAGCCCTTTTTAAACTGTAATGGCGCACTTAGAACTGACAGACACAAACAATCTTCGTCGGGTAGGGTGCGTGGTGTATGCGTGTCATCTGGTGAATTAATTAGTAAGTCACCAGCATGGTATTCGCCATTTTCATCGACAATTTTACCTGATAATACTAACGTCATTTCAAGGCCTAAATGCGTATGCTGCGGTACCTCTGTACCTTTGCTGATATAGAGCAAAGACACATGGTGATCACTGCTAGTTGGTAATGTTGCTGTAGCAATGCCGCCTAAATGCAACCATTTACCGTGGCTCGCCGATAAACGCTGCAACGCACGGGGCAGTTTAAATTCACGTTGTGAAACCATGATAGATTGCAACGCGTTACTGGATGTTACCGCGTTAGCTATTGGCTTCATGCTCGTTTGTTCAGTTTGTGCCAGCACACTGTTGAGCATCGCATCCCAGTCTGTGGAGCTTGTGGTAACGCGTTGCTCTACAAACTGACCGGCTAAATCATTGGTAATATCTTGGCTTAATTGCTGACAATGTGGGCATAGGTCAATATGCGCGGCAAGCGCCAACGACACATCAGCAGTTAAACAGCCTTCAGCAAATTGTTCTAGCAATGCAGTGCTAGGGTGAAACTTAATTGCGTGTGCCATCTAATGCCTCTCTTAATCTGTCTAACGCCAAGCGGATCCGAGATTTCACGGTACCCAGCGGAATGGCTAATTCGTCTGATACTTCTTGGTGGGTTTTTTCTTGTAGATATACTCTTTCCATTACATCGCGCTGAGCTGGCGGTAGTAAGTTGAAGTGTGGTGCAAGTTTTTCTGATAACAGCTGGATATCCCATTGTGCAGATGCGTCTTCAGACTCAGGCTCAGGGTATTCACCATTTAACCATAGATCATCAGCGCTAATGTCGTCTTTACGGCTTTGCTTTTTGCGCAGCATATCAAAGCGCACGTTACGAGCAATGGTATAAATCCAGGTAGAAGCACAGCCTTTAGTAGCATCGAATAGTGCCGCTTTTTTCCATACATTTAACATGGTGTCTTGCACCATTTCTAACGCTTGTTGCTCGTTACCAAACATCTTCATACCAAAGGCTCTTAACCTTGGCGCAAAGTAATTAAAAAGTTCGGCGTAGGCTAATTTGTCACGTTTTAACGCAACAAAGGTCAGAGCTTCTTCCCATTGTTGGTGTGTCTGTTCTTGCGCGGTCATTAGCTGTGCAGTATCCACGTTTGAATGGGGACGTACATCATGCCCTGAGCCTGTAGTTAACTTCAACATGTTTTATGTTCCTGCATCGGGTGCTACCAACATTGTTGCGATATAGCCATATTTACGCGTGAGAACCGGTATTGGATTAAGTTTAATTAAATTAAAAAGTAGAAAGGTATGTGCGTTTTATTGCGATTTTCTACCTAAAAAAACACTGTATTATAAGCAAACTACTAACGGGAGACGTTCATGAAACACATTTTAGTGATTAACAGTTCTATTAACGGTGACAAAGGTCATTCGGTTCAGTTAGCACAACAATTTATCGCCCAATTGCCACAAGACCGCTTCAAACTGGATACGCTGGATTTAAACGTCACACCGGTGCCGCATTTGGATATGACAGAAATGGCAGCGTGGATGACACCGGTAGATCAACGCAGCATTGAGCAGCAGCGTTTGGCGGCTATTTCTGATGATATTATTGCCAGAATTAAACTAGCCGATGTGATTGTTTTAGGTGTACCTATGTATAACTTTGGCATACCGTCACAGTTAAAAGCCTTGTTCGATCGGGTAGCGCGTGCTGGCGTTACTTTTAAATACACTGAGCAAGGCCCCGTAGGCTTGCTGGATGACAAACCCGTAGTTATTTTTGCCACTCGCGGCGGTGTTTATCAAGGTTCAACTATGGATAGCCAGACGCCATTTTTACAAAGTTTCTTTAACTTTGTTGGCTTAAAAAAACTCCAGTTTATTTATGCCGAAGGCCTTAATATGGGGGCTGAGTCGCAACAAGCTGCGCTTAATGCGGCCATGGTTAGTTTAACTGAAATCAGCGCAAAAATAGCCGCTTAATTTTGCTTTAGCTATGCCATTATTGTTTATTTACACACTATTTGCCGGTCTAGTTTAGACCGGCTTTTTTCTGTCTATTAATCTTATCTGGTCCGCTGTCAGCCGCATCTGAGGTATGTCATCTTGCGTTAGCACTCAAGGCTTTGTATAACAGCTAGTCTTTTACTTATTATAAGAATTTAACTATGCCCAATATTCGTTATTCTGTGTTGGCGGTTGCCTTGTGTAGCTTGGCACTGACCAGCCCATTACAAGCAAAAAAGTCAGAACCACAAAGTTATCAAACCACCACCATTAGTGTGCCTAGCGTATATACCGCCGACCCAAGTATTAAGTTAACCCTAGAGCAAATTATGGCGGATCCCGATTGGCTGGGCCGTGAGCCCGAAAGTGCACACTGGAGCTATGACAGCCAGCAGGTATATTACCAACGTAAACAGCAGGGTAGTGAATTACGCGATTGGTTTGCTCGACCGCTAGCGGCTAACGATAATGGCAGCGCTGTTACATTGGCGCAGCAACATCAAGCCGGTAGCGCAAACGCGGTATACAATGCTGATCGCAGCTTGCAAGCTTATGCGTTTGAAGGTGATATTTATGTTCGAGATATGGCAAGTGGCAAGCTAACGCAATTAACCCGAGACAACGCCACACAATATGCGCCAGAGTTTTTACTTGATGGCCGCTTAACTTACCGTGAAGGTTGGAACTGGTATGCCGAAAATTTAACCAGCGGCCAACGTATTGAATTAGTGAACCTTAAAACAGAAGATCAACCTAAAGGTCCAACTAAGCCAAAAGGCTATTTAGCCCAAGAGCAGCATAAATTGATTGAGTTTGTCGCTTTGCAGCAAAAAAACGCGGAGCAACGTTTTGCGGCCAAACAGCAATTGCAGCAACAAAATAGTAACATTGCCGCGGCTGCGTTTTATCTGGGTAAGGGCATGCAGGTGGTTGGCGCTAGCCTGTCACCTAAAGCAGATTATATGCTGGTGTCGGTGCGTAAAGCGGGTAAACGCAACGAAAAAGACATCATGCCTAACTATATTACCAGCAACGGTGATATCGCCGCTGAAGCAGTGCGCGCTAGGGTAAACGATGTTACGCCAGAGCCACAGCGTATTATGTTATTAAGCCTGCTTGATGGCAGTAGTACCGAGCTAAGTTATACCAGCTTGCCTGGCTATAACGAAGATGTGCTCGCAGAAGTAAAGGCTGAAAACGCCAAAGCCAAAGGTGAAAAATATAAATCTGAGAAGGTGATCCGCGATATTGGTTTAATGGATGATTGGTATTGGAGCCAAGGAGCAATTCGTTGGCATGCATCAGGCCAGCAAGTGGCACTGATGTTAAAAGCACTAGATAACAAAGATCGCTGGATAGCGACAGTAGATATTAAAAACAAAACCTTAGTACCACAGCATCGGTTGCATGACACTGCATGGGTTAATTACTCATTTAATGATTTTGGCTGGTTAAATAACAGCGACAGCTTGTATTACTTATCCGAAGAAAGCGGTTATTCGCATTTATACGTTAAACCGCTAAAAGGTAAAGCGAAAAAACTAACCCAAGGCACCTTTGAAGTTAGCGAGCCAGTATTAACTAGCAATGATGCTTATATTTATTTTAAAGCTAATAAAACCCACCCAGGCAATTACGAGGTATATCGGGTTGCATCTACCGGTGGCGATGTTGAGCAGCTAACCAACCTAGGCGGCAGTACGAGTTTTACTTTGTCGCCAGATGAACAAAAGCTCTTACTGCAGTTCTCGACTAATTTATTACCGCCAGAATTATATGTTGCAGATGCTACGCCAAATGCAGCGGCCAAACGCCTTACCGACACGATGTCGGAACAGTTTAAAAAGTTGCCTTTAGTTGCGCCACAAGTGGTAGCCGTGCCATCAAGCCATGGTAAGCAGCCGGTGTTTTCTAAAGTGTATTTACCGGCAGATTATAAAGCAGGCGATAAGCGTCGGGCAGTTGTTTTTAACCACGGTGCGGGTTATTTACAAAACAGCGATTTAGGTTGGTCGGGATACTTTCGTGAGTTTTTATTCCATAACCTGTTGGTACAACAAGGTTATGTAGTATTGGATATGGACTATCGCGCCTCTGCGGGTTATGGCCGCGATTGGCGCACTGCAATTTACCGTAGAATGGGTACGCCAGAAATTGAAGATTTGGCCGATGGTGTTAACTGGTTAGTCGACAACGCCAATGTTGACCGCAAGCGCATTGGTACCTACGGTGGCTCATACGGTGGCTTTATGACCTTTATGGCACTGTTTACACAACCTGATTTATTTCAGGCCGGCGCGGCACTGCGTCCAGTGAGCGATTGGGCTTATTACAACCATGGTTACACGTCAAATATACTTAACTCACCGGCTATTGACCCTATTGCTTATGAGCGCAGTTCACCCATTTATTTTAGCCAAGGTTTAAAAAAGCCGCTGCTAATTAACGCGCCTATGGTTGATAACAACGTGTTTTTCCAAGATGTTGTACGTTTAGTGCAGCGCTTAATTGAACAAGAAAACAATAACTTTGAAACGGCAATTTATCCGGTTGAGGCACATGGCTTTCGCCAGCCAAGCAGCTGGTTAGATGAATATCGTCGGATTTATAAGTTGTTTGAACAAAACCTATAATCTCTGTAATTAGTATGAAATAAATAGTACTGAGCAAATAAAAACGTCTCCCAAGGGAGACGTTTTTATTACTAAACCAGTATAAGTAATTATTACTTTTTCAGTAAATCACGAATTTCTGTCAATAAAAGGATATCCGCAGGTGTTGCTGCTGGTGTGGGTTCAGGCTGTGCTTCTTCTTTTTTCTTTAACGAGTTCATCGCTTTAACACCAACAAAAACGGCAAAAGCAATAATGATAAAGTCGATGATAGTTTGCACAAACATACCATATTTAATCACTACTTCAGCTTGAGTTTCCGTAGCCTGCTGAATGATCACTGCAAGGTCGCGAAAGTTAACGCCACCAAGCAACACACCAATAGGTGGCATAATAACGTCACTAACAAAAGAAGAGACAATTTTACCAAAGGCCGCACCAATAATGATACCGACTGCCATATCCACTACGTTGCCACGCATGGCAAATGCTTTAAATTCCTGCAGCATACTCATATTTATATTCCTGTGTTATTTTTTATTGTTTGCTTGGCCAAGGCTCAATTTTCGCTTGGCAACCCTCGCACTATAGCTAGATACAGGTTTTTTGTCATTAATCGGTTTTGTTGTTTTTTTACGTTTAGTTACACAATGAGCGTACCCGCGGCCGTAACAAAATCGCTATCAGCATTAAAACTTAAGCGCTCACCATTGTAAGGTTGATTAAGCTGTAATGATGCGGCATGCAGCTGTAATCTGCTTGCCGCAGCCAGTGCTTCAGTATGGGCATAAAATGCATCGCCTAAAATAGGGTGGCCTAAATGTAACATATGTAGGCGTAACTGGTGCGAACGGCCGGTTACGGGCCTTAACTCGACCAATGCACGATCAGTTAATTGTTGTAGCACTGTATAATGGGTAACGGCTGTTTTGCCGGTTTGCAGGCAGACCTTTTGTTTGGGTAAATTCTCTGAGTCAGCAATTAGCGGTACATCAATGCTGCCACTGGTTTGGGCCAGAGTGCCCCAAACCATAGCTAAGTAGCGTTTACTGACACTACGGTTAGCAAACTGTAATTTTAACGCGGCTTCAGCTTTACGTCGCAGCGCGATCACCACCACGCCGGAGGTTGCCATATCTAATCGGTGTACTAACTGCGCTAGCGGGTATTGTTGTTGTACGCGGCTTAATAGGCAATCGGCTAAATGTGGACCACGACCGGGGTTAGTTAATAAGCCGCTAGGTTTATTTAACACAATTAGATCTTTGTCCTGATAGATCACCTCAAGCCAAGGTTCAGTTGGCGGCTGATAAATAAACAGATCGCTCATAGCATTATCGGTTAGAGATTAATGTGTCTAGCTTAGCTGAATTTACTCGGCAGACAACTGGGTTTTACGGCATAATAGCCAACGTTTTAATTGCTAAGAGCCCATTATGACTGATAGCGCTGAAAGTTTAGCCATACTGCCTGCCACTACCGAGCCTTATCAAATCGTTTATGAAGACGATGTGCTGTTGGTAGTAAATAAACCTGCCAAGTTATTAACGGTGCCGGGTCGACATCCAGAAAATCAAGATTGTCTTATTACTCGAGTACAGCGTGAGTTTATTTCGGCACAAGTAGTACATCGACTGGATTACGATACTTCTGGCTTAGTGCTGCTGCCACTAACCAAGCGTGTGTTATCTGATATTAGTAAACAGTTTCAAGCGCGTAGTGTGCAAAAACATTATGTGGCCGTGGTTGATGGCCGGCTGGCGCAAGCTAAAGGTGTAGTTGATTTACCTATTGGCGCAGATACAGAAAACCGGCCGCTATATAAAGTGTGTCATATAACAGGTAAGCCATCGGTTACCCGTTATCATCGCTTAAATTTTGCTAGTGAAACCCTACAAAGTCGAGTGCAGTTAGAGCCTGTAACTGGGCGCTCACACCAGTTACGTGTGCACATGTTAGCGCTGGGGCATGCGATACTTGGTGATACGCTGTATGCTACACCAGACATTGCGGCCAAAAGCCCGCGCCTAATGTTGCACGCCGAATATATCCGTTTTACTCATCCGTTAACGGGTGACGTACTGAGTTTTACTACGCCAGCACCGTTTTAATACGATAAAACACGCTACTAATAACACCCAGCGTAATACCACTAATAACGCCATACAAGTGTGCATCTACTGCAACATTGGCGTTAATTAGCTCGGCTAAATCGGTGTCTGGGCCAAAGCATTGCTCCATTATTACCTTAGCCACTAGCCCTATGAGTAATAGCCAGCCCGTGGTCATTTTTAGTTGTATGTCTTTTATTGCGCCTAACGCCAGCATGGCGTGTAACAGCCCCGATAAACCAACGTAAATCCGGATATCTGGCGAAAAATAATATAACGTTAAACCTATCGCTACGGCACAAAGTAACCATTGCCATGCTAACTGACGGTAGCTGAAATAAACCGCGTGCAGCGCCATGGCAAGCAATAAGCCTCCAATATTCATTACTAAATGCCAAGTATTGCTATGCAGCAGATGCCCCGTTATTAAGCGCCAATATTCGCCAGCAGTAATATCGGTGTAATTGTATTGCAGCATGTTTTGCCACTGCTCTGGTAGCCATGCCAATACCAGCATGATGGCGGCTAATAATAAATAAGGCAGGTAATGTTTTAGCGTAAAGTTAGTCAAACTGATGTCATCGTTATTAGATTATGCTGCCTATGCAAAACGATCTGAAGGTTTGGGTCAAGGAATATTACAAACTTCGTCAGTTTATGCGATAAAGCTGCTTATTAGTTGGCCTAGTAACCTTTGTTAATATTGATATTGGCGCTTGTTCTGGTTAGGGTATAGCTACCTTGTTGCGAGATGACAGCACTTACTATGTTTCTACCTTTTAATACCCTTCGCACAGCGCTATTTGGCATTAGTCTAACGCTATGCGCTTTTTCTACGTATTCAGCGTTAGCCCAGCAAGAAAGCCGAGAACCAGAGGCCGCTACCGGGCGTTATCAGCAACAACTGGTCACGAGTAAAAGCTATATGGTAACTGCTGCCCACCCCATGGCAACCGAAGCGGGTAGGGCGATACTGGCCAAAGGCGGCAGTGCAGTTGATGCAGCTATTGCTACTCAACTTATGCTGGGGTTAGTGGAACCGCAAAGTTCAGGTATCGGCGGTGGTGCCTTTATGCTGCACTGGCAAAATAAACAACAGCGTTTAACCTCGTTTGATGGTAGAGAAACGGCACCGGCGAGCGCCACCCCCTTATTGTTTACTGAAAACGGTAAATTAATGGACTGGCGTACAGCCTTTGTTGGCGGTAAATCTGTTGGTGTGCCAGGTGTGGTAGCTATGTTGTACGAAGCACATCAGCAATACGGCAAATTAAAATGGGCCGAGTTATTTACCGATACGATAGCCGCAGCAGAACATGGCTTTGCACTTTCTAATCGAACCGCGACGCAATTAGCTAAAGGCTGGAACCCTGGCGTAGCTGAATTTGATGAACCTAAACAGTATTTTTTCCCAAAAGGTAAAGCTCGGGTAGAAGGCGAAATAGTAAAAAACCCAGCTTATGCTGCAACATTAAAGGCAATAGCAAAAGAGGGGCCTGCGGCGTTTTATCAGGGTGAGCTGGCTAAAGCGATCAGCGAGCGCGTGCAAACAGCGCCCGTTAACCCAGGTAAGCTAAGTGTCGCTGATCTGGCAAATTATAAAGCCATTGAGCGTGACGCGATTTGTATGCCTTATCGGGTGTATAAAGTATGTGGTATGGCACCACCAAGCTCAGGCGGTGTTGCGGTATTACAAATTTTAGGTCTATTGCAGCAATTTGATATGGCAAAGTTGGCACCAGACAGTATCCAGGCAACACATCTGTTGGCACAGGCGGCAAAGCTGGCGTTTGCCGATCGAGATCGTTACGTTGCCGATCCCGCATATGTTGCTGTGCCTGTTGCTGGCATGTTAGCGCCAAATTATTTAGCTAGTCGAGCTACACTTATTGATCCGCATAAAAATGGCGCACTTGCTGTTGCAGGCGAACCTAAAGATGCACCGGCGCTTATTTCTGCTAGTTCACCAGAGCTACCTAATACCAGCCACTTTTCTATTGTTGATGCTGAAGGTAACGCCGTTAGCATGACGACGAGTATTGAAAACGTATTTGGTTCGGGCCTAATGGTTGGCGGCTTTCTACTCAATAATCAGCTGACCGATTTTAGTTTAAGCCCAGTACAAGATGGTTATTTAGTGGCTAATCGGGTTGAATCGGGTAAACGGCCGCGCTCGTCAATGGCACCGATGATGGTGTTTGACCAACATAACAAGTTAGTGCTGTTAATCGGCTCTCCTGGTGGTAGCCGAATTATTAACTATGTAGCGCAAAGCCTAGTTGCCATCTTAGATTGGAAACTAGATGTACAGCAGGCGCTTAATTTGCCGCATATGACGCACCGAAATGATTATTTAGCATTAGAGCAGGGCACCGTGCTAGAGCAGCAACAAGCGACGTTTGAAGCTATGGGTTATAAGGTGCAGCTTCAAGATCTCAACAGCGGTTTACATGTCATTATGCTAACGTCAGATAGTTTGCAAGGTGCCGCCGATCCGCGCCGTGAAGGCAGTGTTGCGGGCAAGTAATAGGGAGTTAGTATGACGGATATTTTTCAGTACCGATTTGACGGTGTCGTGCATATTCATTTAAATCGGCCAGAGAAAAAAAATGCACTTAGCCAGCAAATGTATCGCGAGCTGACTTTGGCACTACAGCAGGCGGCTACAGATGACAGTATTAACGTCGTGTTATTACAAGGTACTAAAGATTGTTTTAGCGCCGGAAATGATTTACACGATTTTTTGGGTGCTGGAGCGTTAAACGCTGAGCATCCAACGGTACAGTTTTTGTATGAGTTAGCACAGTTTCCAAAGCCAATAATTGCGGCAGTTGCCGGTTTAGCCATAGGCATAGGCACGACGGCATTACTGCACTGCGATCTGGTGTATGCCGCGGATAACGCGCGTTTTCAATTACCTTTCACCCAATTAGGCTTATGCCCAGAAGCGGGCTCTAGCGTGCTATTACCAAGTGTTGTCGGCTACCAAAGAGCGGCGCAATATCTATTGCTAGGCGAGAGTTTTACCGCCGCAGACGCATTGCAAATGGGCTTGGTAAATCAGGTTGTTGCGATGGATGCGCTAACTGAGCTGGCAGTACAAAAAGCCATTAAGCTTGCTGCATTACCTGCAGCTGCCGTGCAAACGAGTAAAGCTTTACTAAAACGCACAACGCAGCAAATAACGCTTGAAAGCATAACGGCAGAATTACAGCAGTTTCAACGTTTGCTAAATAGTGACGAAAGCCAACAGCGGATAGCTGCATTTTTTCAGCGCTAAAACAGGGTTTTAGCGCGCGCTGCTGCTATATTTATCAATCTGAACCGCGCTGACTACCCAGCGATTGTTTTGTTTAATCAGTTCAACGGTACGCAGCTCATCTATTTGCTTGCCGTCGTGTATTCCGGTTAGCAGTAGCGCAATTTTTGCGATATCTTCATACTGCTCACGTAGATTACCACCACTGCGGTTTACCCTTATATCAACGGTATCAAATGAGGCATTAACTAAGGTGCGTGATACTTGGCGCACGGTGCCATAAGACTGCATTAGCTCAGCGAATTCTTTGGTACTTAGCTTTTTAGCTTTATCTAAATCTCTTTCATTATATAAAGCGTTAAGAAATTCAGAGGCAATGTATTCTGGTGTGCCCCATTGCGCATTAACTTTAGGTTCGTCGCTACAGGCGGCTAATAATAATAGTAAGGGGAGTAAATAACGTAACTTCATCGGCTGGGTCCATTATTGTTATAAACACCAGTTTGGAGCTTTTTTTATTAACTGTAAAGTAAAAGGGCTACCTAAGTAGCCCTAAACGTTCAATAAACAGTTAACTAAGCGGTTAACTCTTGCTCACTAAACACGTCGGCGAACAGCGGGCTACTTAAATAACGTTCAGCCGCACTGGGTAGAATAATGACAATGTTTTTACCCGCATTTTCTGGTTTAGCCGCTAAGCGCTGCGCTGCGACCAATGCTGCACCTGAGGAAATACCGGCTAGAATGCCTTCTTCCTTCATTAAACGATGCGTCGCTGCAATGGCGTCGTCACTATTCACTAGCTCAACACTATCGACAATGCTTAAATCTAAGTTAGCTGGAATAAAGCCCGCACCAATACCTTGAATTTTATGCGGCCCTGGGGTTAGCGCTTCACCCGCTTTAGCCTGAGTAATAACCGGCGATTCAGTTGGCTCTACCGCAACACATTGTACATTTAAGTGCTTTTCGTGCTTAAAATAGCGGCTAACGCCAGTGATAGTGCCACCTGTGCCCACACCAGCAACAAAGATATCTACTTTACCGTCTAAATCATTAAAAATTTCTGGTCCGGTGGTATCAAAGTGAATTTGTGGGTTAGCGGGGTTATCAAACTGACCTAAAATAAGGTATTTGTTAGGGTTAGACGCTTGGATTTCTTTCGCTTTTTCGATGGCGCCTTTCATACCTTTAGCGCCTTCAGTTAATACTAAATTAGCACCTAGTGCTTTTAACAGTTTACGCCGCTCTAAGCTCATGGTCGCTGGCATAGTTAGAGTGAGTTTATACCCGCGACTGGCCGCCACAAATGCGAGGGCAATGCCTGTATTGCCAGAGGTGGGTTCGACAATTTCTTTGTCTTTGGTTAAGGTACCTTTTTTCTCGGCATCCCAGATTAAGGCTGCACCTAGGCGGCATTTAACGCTAAAACTGGGGTTGCGCGCTTCAATTTTTGCGTAGACATTGGCACCGCCTTCGATAGTCCGGTTTAATTTGACCAGAGGGGTGCGGCCGATAGACAATGAGTTGTCTGCATAGACGTTTGCCATAAAAAACTCCGTTTACGATAAATTGGTTATAAGAATACGCCTGTGCAGCAAAAAATGAAGTAGCGTTTTGCTATAAGATATTACGTTTTACCACCAGTAAGGAGAGTTATAGTGGCCTTTGAAAGCACCGCGCATTATATCGTGTCTGATGAGTTAGCCTTGGCCGTTAATGCGGCGGTTACGTTAGAGAAGCCCTTACTGATTAAAGGTGAGCCTGGTACTGGGAAAACTCGGTTAGCAGAAGAATTAGCCGCCAGTTTAAATACTGAGCTGATTCAATGGCATATTAAGTCTACTACTAAGGCACAACATGGCTTATACGAGTACGATGCGGTATCTCGGCTGCGTGATAGCCAATTAGGTAGTGAAAAAGTGCAGGATATTAATAACTATATCCGTCCGGGCAAATTATGGCAGGCATTTACCGCGCAAAAACGCCCCGTGTTATTAATAGATGAAATAGATAAAGCCGATATCGAGTTTCCTAACGACCTATTGCACGAACTAGATAGAATGGCGTTTTATGTGCATGAAACCGGCGAGCAAATAAGCGCAGCCCAGCGACCCATTGTTATTATTACCTCGAATAATGAAAAAGAGTTGCCGGATGCATTTTTACGTCGCTGTTTTTTTCACTATATCCGTTTTCCTGATGCCGACACCTTACGGGCAATAGTTGATGTACATTATCCAAATATTCAACAGCAGTTACTTAGCACGGCATTAGAGGTGTTTTTTGACCTACGCGAATTACCAGGCCTAAAGAAAAAACCATCTACGTCAGAATTATTAGATTGGTTAAAGTTATTATTGGCTGAAGATATTCCGGCTGAGGTATTAACTGACAAACAGCAAAAAGGCGGTTTAATGCCAATGTTTGGTGCCCTATTAAAAAATGAGCAAGATGTCGCGTTAGTTGAAAAGTTAGCTTTTATGGCCAAACGGCAAGTTAGATAAATAGGTTGCTTTAGCAGAGCCAAAGTTTACGGCTGCCCTCAATAGTTGGAACAGATAAATGCTGATTGACTTCTTTTTTACGCTAAGAAAATATGGCTTAAAAGCCAGTATTACTGAATTGCTCGATTTACTAAATGCGTTAAAGCAACAGGTGGTGTTTGCTGATACCAACGCGTTTTACCAATTATCGCGCTTATGTTTAGTAAAAGATGAAACCCAATACGATAAATTTGACCGTGCGTTTGCAGAGTATTTTTCCGGCGTTGCAACGGTCGATTTAGCCGCTGCGATCCCACCTGACTGGCTTATTCCTGATGTATTGCGTCAACTTAGCGCTGAGGAAAAAGCTAAGTTACACGCGCTGGGTGGTTTGGATAAACTGCTGGAAACCTTGCGTGAGCGCTTAGCAGAACAGCAAAAAAAGCACAGTGGTGGTAACAAGTGGATTGGCACCGGCGGTACATCACCCTTTGGTGCTTATGGTTTTAACCCAGAAGGTGTGCGTATTGGTCAGCAGGGCAGTGGCGCTAGGCGTGCCGTTAAAGTGTGGGATCAGCGTGAGTTTAAAGATCTCGACACCGACAGCGAACTCAATAATCGCAGTATTAAACTGGCACTAAAGCAGTTGCGCAAGTTTGCCCGCAGCGGTGCTGAAGTAGAGCTAGATTTACATGGCACTATTCAGGCAACATCTGAGCAAGCGGGATGGTTAGACCTACGCTTTGTGCGCGAGCGCCACAACGCGATTAAGCTGTTAGTGTTTTTTGATGTTGGCGGCTCGATGGACGACCATATTGAGCAATGTCAAAAGCTATTTTCGGCAGTAAAAAGTGAGTTTAAATATTTAGAGTTTTTTTATTTTCATAATTGCGTATATGAAGGGGTCTGGCGTAATAATAAACGTCGTTACACCGAGCAGGTGAAGGTAGATGATATTATTCATACCTATGGCGCTGACTATAAACTAATTTTTGTTGGTGACGCTACTATGGGGCCCTACGAGATTGAATACCCAGGCGGCAGTGTCGAGCACTTTAATCAACTGCCAGGTAAAGTATGGCTACAGCGCTTGTTAGCGCAATATTCTAAAGCCGTGTGGCTTAATCCTCAGCCGTTAGCGTGGTGGCCGCACTATCATTCAATTTCAATGATTGAAGGTATTGTCAGTAAGCGTATGTATCCGTTAACTTTACAGGGGTTAAACCTGGCAATAAAGGCATTGTTATAATGCTAAAAGTACTGATTGCAACCGATATTTTTGGCTATGGTGACGTATTACAATCTTTAATTGATTGCTTACAAAACGCAGGTGTAACCGTACAAACCGTTGATCCTTACCAAGGTCGCCTACAGCAGTTTGATACCGAGCTTAGCGCTTATCAGGCATTTATTGCCCAGACTGGCCATGACGGTTATACACAAGGTGTGACCCAAGCGTTAACACAGCAGCCCAATCTTGCTATAGGCTTTAGCGCGGGCGCATCCGCTTTATGGCGTGCAGTTGCAGATGTTAAACCTCTTAGTATTAAAAATTTAGTGTTGTTTTATCCTGGGCAACTACATTTGCATCAAGATAAATCGCCAAACATCGCTACAGAGCTGATATTTGGCGAACAAGAACATCATTTTAATGTCGATGACATGCTGCAACAGTTAAGCGCTAACACCACGATTAGCGCTAATAAAACGGTTTATCAGCATGGTTTTATGAATAGCGCGTCACCTGCATTTAATGACGTAGCGTACCAATACGGCTTACAACGTTTATTGCAGGTTATTACCCGTTTAAAGCAATAACCGTAAACTAATGCGATTTAGTGTTTTAATTTAGTTACTCAGCAATTGTCGCCCATAAATCGTATTCATCGGCTTCGGTAACTACAGCATTAATAATATCGCCCGGTTTTACCTTGGTTAAGCCGTTTAAATACACTGCACCGTCGATTTCTGGTGCATCAGCATGGCTGCGGCCAATGGCACCTTCATCGTCTACTTCGTCAATTAACACTTTAATGGTGCGGCCAATTTTAGCTTGTAACCGCGCAGTACTAATGGCTTGTTGCGTTTGCATAAAACGATGATAGCGTTCTTCCATTACTTCATCTGCTACCGGATCAGCTAATTCATTTGCTTTAGCGCCCACTACAGGGCTGTATTTAAAGCAGCCAACTCGGTCTAACTGGGCTTCTTGTAACCAGTCGAGTAGCATTTGAAAATCTTCTTCAGTTTCGCCAGGAAAGCCAACAATAAAGGTGGAACGAATGGTTAGCTCTGGGCAGATTTCACGCCATTTCTTAATCCGTTCTAATACGCGGTCCGCCTGACCTGGGCGTTTCATCAGTTTTAAAATACGCGGGCTGGCATGTTGAAACGGAAT
The DNA here is from genome assembly GCF_036983985.1 of Rheinheimera metallidurans. NCBI lineage: Bacteria > Pseudomonadati > Pseudomonadota > Gammaproteobacteria > Chromatiales > Chromatiaceae > Rheinheimera > Rheinheimera metallidurans. Next base: position 306,527 of record NZ_JALAHQ010000002.1, on the reverse strand, counting down.
ATCTAAATAAGGCAGTACTTTACCGGCTGCCATCAATGGAATAATGTCATCTACGTGCGGGTACGGATAAACATAGTGCAAACGCACCCAAATACCCATCTCACCCAAAGCTTCGCATAATGATTGCATTGAGGTTTTAACCGGAGAGCCATTCCAAAACCCGGTACGATGTTTTACATCAACACCATAGGCACTGGTGTCTTGAGAAATAATGAGTAACTCTTTTACGCCGGCATTTTTTAAACGCTGCGCTTCATCTAATACTTCACCTACTGGACGGCTGACTAAGTCACCGCGCATTGACGGAATAATGCAAAAGGTGCAGCGATGGTTACAGCCTTCAGAAATTTTTACATAGGCGTAGTGTTTGGGGGTTAATTTAATACCGTGATCGGGCACTAACATGGTAAAGGGGTCGTACTTAGGTTTAGGCACAAATTCGTGTACTTGCTTTAATACGTTCTCGTAAGAGTGCGGGCCAGTAATACCTAATACATTGGGGTGTACTTGGCGAATTTCATCTTCGCGTGCACCTAAACAACCGGTAACAATAACCTTGCCGTTTTCGGCTAAGGCTTCGCCAATAGTTTCCAACGACTCTTGTACTGCGCTGTCAATAAAGCCACAGGTGTTAACAATAACTAAGGCCGCGTCGTCGTATGTCGGCACGATATTGTAGCCTTCGCTTTTTAATTGCGTAAGAATGCGCTCTGAATCGACTAAGTTTTTCGGGCAGCCAAGGCTAACGAAGCCAATGGTATTACCTTTACTTGAACTGGCTAAAGCCTGTGCCGTAAGGCTTTTAACTGGCGTGTCCAAGGTGGTGGTTTGTGTCGGATCAAAGGTCTGTACTGTCATAGTGTCTCTTGAAGTTGGCTGCGCCGAAAAAAGTCGGCGGATTATACCTCAAAGCAGCGCAAGAAACAGGTGTGAATGGTTAAATACTAAGCACAAAATACGTTAAAACAAAATGCCGAGCAGATACTCGGCATTTTTTTGACCAATTAATAATTGGCGAAAGGTTAAGATTTATAAGGCATAACGCCCAGATAATCTCGTTTACCAATATCTACGCCATTGTGGCGTAAGATGGCGTAGGCAGCATTGACGTGAAAATACAGATTCGGGATTATGTGCTGAATTAAAGCGTCAGATCCAGTCAGGTATTTACCTTCCCAGCGCGGCTGCGTTACGTGCTGCGTTGCGGCTTGGTTAAAATCAGCTTCGCTAAAGGTGGCTAAGTAAGCCACGGTGTCGGCAATACGCTGCTGCAATTGCTCTAATGTCGTTTCGTCATCAGCGTGCTTAGGTGCTGAGTCTGTTTTGCCGGTTAAACGTGCTACACCTAACTTCGCGGTGTCACAGGCAATTTGCACCTGACGGATTAAATTAAACTGATCCGGTGCTAAACGTGAATTGAGTAAAACAGCAACGTCAATTTTTTTGCTTTGGGCAAAGGCTTCACCCTTGTTGAGGATAGCCGTTAAATTTTGTAGCATTTTGCTAAATTGCACTACTGTCATATCATAAAACATAGATTAACCCTTCTGATCGGTTGCTAAAGTACATCACTGTAGATGGGGCTGTGCATAACGTTTAACAATGGCGGTGCTAAAACATATAGCACCGTCTTTTTTATGCTTATTAACTGCGTTTGTTATGTACCAACTTGTACAGTGATGGCAGCAGTAATAGCGTTAATATTGTTGCTGAGATAATACCGCCGATAACCACTGTTGCTAGTGGGCGCTGAACTTCAGCGCCTGCACCCGTGTTTAGCGCCATGGGAATAAAGCCTAAACTGGCGACTAACGCGGTCATTAGCACTGGCCTTAAACGCATTATTGCACCCTGTGTAATAGCTTGCTGTAATTGCATGCCTTGCTCTCGTAGTTGTTTAATTACAGTGAGCATAACCACACCATTAAGTACCGCTATACCTGATAGTGCAATAAAACCAACCGCAGCAGAAATAGACAACGGCATATCGCGTAGCATTAACGCGGCCAAGCCTCCAGTTAACGCCAGTGGTACGCCGCTAAAGACAATAACACTGTCTCGCACACTGCCAAGCGCGCTTAACAGTAAGCCAAAAATAAGCAGCAGTGTTATTGGTACTAACCAAGCTAGCCTTGTGGATGCTGATTGCAACTGCTCAAAGGTGCCAGCGTAATCTAACCAATAACCAGACGGTAATATTAGTTGAGAATCCATAACTTGGCGGGTTTCTGCGATAAAGCTACCAAGGTCACGGCCGGCTATGTTGGCGCTAACAACAATATTACGCTTGCCACTTTCTCGGTTGATCTGATTAGCGGCGTTAATTTCATTAAACTGGCTAATTTCACCCAGCGGTACGTAAGATAACTCAGCATCGGTATAAGGCAGAGCTACCGGTAAACGCTTTAGCTGCTGCGGATCTTCACGAATATCGTCAGCTAAACGCAATACAAGGGCAAAGGCTTTATCACCTTCGTAAATTTGCCCCAATTGACGCCCACCAATGGCCGTTTGTATCGTGTTTTGTAACGTCGCTACGTCTATTCCTAGTAACGCGAGATGTTCACTGTCTGGTTCAATCGACAACATAGGTAAACCCGTAGTTTGTTCCATCCGCACATCTTTAGCGCCGGCAATATTACTAAGTAATAGGCTAGCGGCTTCTGCGGCCTTGGTCAGTTCGGCTAAATCATCGCCATAAATGCGTACCGCCAGATCGGCTCTAACACCGGCTATTAGTTCGTTAAAGCGCATTTGTATTGGCTGAGTAAATTCATAGTTATTGCCCGGTATAGCTTCTACTATCTGGCGCAGTTGTTCTATAAATTCGGCTTTAGTTAAGCTAGGATCTGGCCATGCAGAGTGAGGTTTAAGCATTACATAGGTATCGGCGACATTCGGCGGCATTGGGTCGTTAGCAACCTCTGCAGTACCCATTTTTGAGAACACTCGTTCAACCTGCGCTAAGGTGCCAATTTCACGCTCTAGTAGCAACTGCATTTGTAATGACTGTGACAAACTGGCGCCAGGAATACGTAACGCATGCAGGGCGATATCACCTTCATCAAGTTGTGGCATAAACTCAGTGCCAAGCTTATTGCCTTGCCAAAATACCACTGCAACCAAGATAAAAGCCGAGGTTAGCGCTAACAATGGCTGGTGCATACTGATGCCCAGTAAGCGTGAGTAACCTTGCTTTAATATACGCATTAAGGCCGAGTCTTGTTCCGTTACTTTACCACGAATAAAAATAGCAATAGCTGCCGGTACAAAGCTAATGGCCAATAACACCGCTCCTGCCAACGCGACGATAATAGTAAAAGCCATAGGGTGGAACATTTTGCCCTCAACCCCGCGTAGAGCAAAAATGGGTAAGAACACCAGCATAATAATAAGCACACCAAATACGGCTGGGGTGAATACTTCTTTCGTTGCTTGATAAACCTCCGCTAAGCGCTCTTCTAATGTAAGTAGGCGGCCATGCCGATGTTGGGCCAACCCTAAGCGTCGCAAGCAGTTTTCAGTAACAATAACTGCACCATCAACAATTAAGCCAAAGTCGATAGCACCTAAGCTCATTAAGTTACCACTGACTTTATTCAACGCCATACCGCTGATGGCAAACAGCATACTCAGTGGGATCACCAGTGCGGTGATTAGTGCGGCGCGAATATTACCCAAAAAGATAAACAACACTACGATAACCAGTATTGCGCCTTCAAATAGGTTTTTTTGAACGGTAGCAATGGCTTTATCTACCAGTGTAGTGCGGTTATATACGGCAGTAGCGGTTACGCCATCAGGTAGACGCAGGTTTATCTCATCTAGCTTTGCTGCCACCGCACTAGATACGGTTCTACTGTTTTCACCCAGCAACATAAATACTGTACCAAGCACGGTTTCTTCACCGTTAATACTCGCGGCGCCGCTGCGTAATTCTTTACCATATATTACGTCAGCCACATCATGCAGCCTTACCAGCGCGTCACCGCGTTTGGCGATAACCAGCTGGCTAATATCGTTCAGGTTTTTAAGTTGCCCGGGCGAGCGCACTAGCCACTGTTCGCCACGCTGTTCAATATAGCCTGCACCAACATTACTGTTGTTCCGTTGCACTGCCGCAGCAATATCATCCAGCGTTAGTTTAAACGCTAATAACCGAGCAGGATCAGGGGCTATCTGATATTGACGCTGATAACCACCAATAGCATCAACCTCTGTTACCCCCTTAACCTTGAGCAGTTGTGGTTTAATCAACCAGTCTTGCATGGTGCGTAAATCTTCAGGGGTGTAAGCTTTACCTTCAGCTGTGCGCGCATCAGCGTTGGCGGTTACGGAGTAGATAAAAATTTCACCTAAGCCACTGGTGATCGGACCAAGGCTAGCTTGACTATCGGCAGGTAGATTGTCGCGTACACTTTGTAAACGTTCGGCTACTTGCTGACGCGCCCAATAAATATTGGTGTCTTCATCAAAAACAACGGTTACCTGCGACATGCCATAGCGTGATAATGAGCGGCTATACTGCAACTTGGGTAAGCCGGCCATGGCATTTTCAATAATAACGCTAAGTCGTTGCTCGGTTTCCAGCGGTGAATAGCCCGCTGCTGAAGTGTTAATTTGTACCTGCACGTTAGTAATATCAGGTACTGCATCCATTGGTAGCTGCTGTGCCTGCCACAAACCGGCCATCGCCATTAGTAGCGTAAGCAACAACACTAAATAACGCCGCTGTAATGCTTGCTTTAGTATTAGGTCAATCATAGCGCGCTCCTAATGTTCGTGACTTGCGCCAGATTTAAGTACGTCAGCTTTAAGAATAAAGCTGTTTTTGCTGGCATATTCACTGCCAACCTCTAATCCAGTTAGTACTTCAATATAGTTATCGTCTTCACGGCCAAGTGTCAGCTTGTGCACTTCAAACTTATCGCCATGGCGGACAAATACTACGGGTTCATTGTCGATCTGTTGTAATGCAGTTTTTCTAACTGCAATCGGCACCATAATTTCTGCAGTTTGAATGTCAGCTTTAATATGCATACCTGGGCGCCAGTAACCATCTTGGTTGTCAATAATTGCGCGAATACGGGTAATATGGCTATTGCTCATTTGCGGCGAAATATAACTGATGTGGGTGTCAGCTTGTTTGGCCTGGTGCAGGCTAAAAACATTGACGGGCAGGTTTGGTTTTATCCGCGCAGTATCAGATGGAAAGGCCGACATCTCTACATATACTTTGTTGTAGTTAGCAATCTCAAGCAGTGCTTCATCTCGCACCAGCTCACCATTATTGATATAACGCTGAGTAATAATTCCTGCTAGCGGTGCACGTAGTTGATAGCTTTTTAAGCTACTAATATTAGTTAGGTTAACCAATACCTGACCTTTGCTGACGTTATCGCCTTGTTTTACCATAACGTTATCAACCGTTGCGGTATAAGGAGCTTTAACTGTTGCTTGCTGTTCAGGAATGGCGGTAATGATGCCAAACAGATGCGTCTTTTGCTGCAAGGTAACTTCTGTTGCGGTTTCTGTACTGATTTGGTTTAGCGCTAGCATGCGCTGGCTGATATTAAGTGGTTGTTCGTCACTATGCTCATCATGATGGTCGTCGTGTGCATCATCACTGGCCTGTGCCGATATATTAAGTAGGCTGGCGCTAAATACGATTAGCAGTAGCAGACGGTGCAACGTCGATTGCATTTTCAGTCGTTTTTTTGTTAGTAGTGGCATAATTAATTCTCTATTTTGGCAAATGGTACTGGGCCTGATAACACCAGCGGCTGTCCGGTTAGGCGTTCTAGCTCTAGTACTATTAGGTGAAAGTGACGTTGACTTTCAACTAACTCTAAGTTGGCTTGCAGCAGTTCTTCATCGGCGGCTAACACGCTAAGTAAATCAATTTGGCCTTGCTGATAGCCAGCCATGCTGGTTGCTAACAAATGTTTGGCCTGTGGCAAAAGCTGGTTAGTAATAGCGGTGGATACTGAGCGTAAGGTATTTAATTGCAGGACATAATGCGTTAGAAGCAAGTTAAGCTGGGTATGGTTAAGCTGCTGCTGTGAACTTGCAAGCTCTTGCTCAGCTTCTGCCGCTAGCTGGTTTGCTTTGCTGGCTGCAGCAGTATAAAGCGGTAGGCTAAACCCCAACACTAATGAGGTATCATTTTGTGCTTCATCACGGCGTATACCCGCTGATACAGTTATATTAGCTTTGCTGTTTGCTTCGGCTTGCTGTAGCAAACTTTGAGCTAAGCGTTGCTGCGTTAGATAGCGGCTAGTTAGTGGGCTACGTTGTAGTTCGGTTTGTAGCTCCGACAACGCAGGTAGCAAGGGTAGAACCGCCAGATCACCGGTTACCTCGCTAAAGTTGGGCTCTGCATTCCAGTTAGCTGCCAACTGATAGCGCTGTTGTTCTAGTTGTTGGTTAATGTTTGCCAGTGCTATTTCACTGCGAAGTAATTTTAACTTAATGCGGCTGATATCCGCTTCGTGCAAGTTGCTGGCTTTGCCGCGCTCTAACGCCGTATTAAGCAAATCGGTTTCGCGAGTAATTTTCTGCTCAGTCAGCACTCTTTGCTGTTGCAGGTTCAGGAGTTGAATATATTGCTTGGTGGTATCGGCTAACACATCTAAACGAGTTAGTTCGTAATTATTTTGCTGTAACTTATTTCGCCAGCCGGCCACATCTAGCCTGCGTTCGCGTTTACTGCCTAACTCAATTTGTTGGCTTAAGCTTAAGGTAAATTCAGCACCAGCTAAGCCACGATTATCACCACGACCCAGAATGTTTTCAATAGCAATATCGAGTTGCGGCGTTGGACTATTGCCAGCATTCAGCAAGCTAGCTTCAGCAATCCGTAGCTGATATGAATAGGCCTGTAACGCTGGGTTGTGTTGCAAGGTTTGCTGTAATGCTTGCGTTAAAGATAGCGGCTCAGCACTTGCACTTAGACAATAGCAAATAGCAGCCAGCAGTGCTGGCAAAGAATATCTCATACACATAGGTATGCTCCTGTAAGTTCATATTAGGGTAAAAAGCGAACAGGATTAAACGTTAGGAGGCGGTACTGGTGGGCTGTAACTTATGGTTTGGCAGCTAAGGTTAGCGCAGCTGATGGCTGAATTATTAAAATTAAGTAATTCTACGCCATTAAAAAAGGCAATATGGCAGCTGACATGGGCATGCGCGCTGTGTTGGTCTGCATCGTCTTTGCTGCTGTGATCGTTGTTATGTACCTGATTGAGGTGGGTATCGGTTAAGCTGGCATAGGCATGGGCATGATCAGGCATATGTATAATCATAGCATCGCACGCCACAACCGCATGGTTAAGCATAATGATCAGTAATATAACTAAGCCAATGGTTTTGCGCAGCATCTCAGCCTCAAATAAGCTTGCTATAGTAACGTGCAGCTACAACATCAACAAGCATAAAGTGACTTACCATTAGCGGTATTTCTTTTGCGCTTTGCGCTTACGTTCTGCTTCACGCTGCGCTTTATCAATGGCTTTGCTTGCTTCAGCCGCTTTAGCGTCAATTTGTTCTTGGCTAACCATTTCTGGTGTTTCGAGGGTAATAGCGCCAAGGTTGCCGGCACGTAATTCGGTGATCAGTATGCTGCCAACTTTTTCTAAATCGACAATACCGCCTTTACGCATGGCGCCACGTTTAATGCCTATAGCGTCCATTAAGGCCAGATCATTCTCTGGCAACTCGGTTAAACCAAAACGCTGCATCACGGCTTGCGGATAGGTAGCTAATAGATATTCTGCGGCAAACATGCCGATATCGGCATAATCAAATACGGTATCTTTAATCGCGCCCGTTACCGCTAAGCGATAACCACAAGTCGGCGGGCTAAGTTTGGGCCATAAAAAGCCTGGCGTATCGGTTAAGGTAACGTTGTTATCTAGCTTAATCCGTTGCTGTGTTTTTGTAACTCCGGCTTCGTTACCGGTTTTGGCGATAATACGCCCAGCTAAGGTATTAATTAATGTAGATTTACCCACGTTAGGTATACCCATGATCATGGCTCGAGCACCACGAATTTCAAGGTTTCGCTCGGGCAGCATGTCATTACATAGTTGTAGTAGGGCGCGAATATGCTCAGGGTTTTGCTGGCTAATAGGAATGGCTTTAACCCCTGACTGGCTATCAAAATGCTCGACCCAGCGCTGGGTTAATATGGGGTCGGCTAAATCAGCTTTATTCAATACTTTAATGCAGGGCGTGTTGCGACGAAGCTGCGGGACTAATGGGTTTTCACTGGAAAAGGGGATACGCGCATCTAACATTTCGATAATGATATCGACTTGCGGCATGACTTCGGCAATTTCTTTGCGGGCTTTGTGCATATGGCCCGGAAACCAGTTAATAGACATTAGTTAGTACCTTAAAATAGCGAATAACAAACAACTAAAGAGGTGCATATGCCCTCCACACTGTCAGAGTGGGCGCTATAATAACTTAAAAATGACTAAAGGTATGTTAATGCAGTACAAACGAGTAAAAACTTAATGCAAATAAAGGGGCTAATAACGCGGAGTAGTATGCGGCGTTAGGTAAACTAATAATACCAAGATTACGAAAAAACAGCAGTAACTGATAAATACCAATCAGAGGAGGCAAGACAGTTAACCATACACTGCCGGCAATAGATGGAAATAGCCAAGCTAACATTGGATTACATACACTAGCTAAGACTAATAATGCCAATAATGTTAAGTATTGCTGAGGAGAAAATTCCAGCTTTGGAGCTAAAGTCTGCATGATACTCTGCACTTAAACAAAACGGATAAGCTAATGATAAGAAAACATAGCATTATTTACCCGTATTGTTTTGTATAAAAGTGTAATCCTGTAACAGGCTTTACGTTTAGGGCTTATTTTACAACAAAAGTGCTACAAAGGTCACGAGATAATATTATGGCTGTGCCGTTAGCTCTTCGGTTGCTATTGCTGGCTCATAACGACGTATTTGCAACACAATACCGAGATAAGGATGATCAAGATAATGTATTTCACCACTGATTACTCTGCGGCTTTGTCTTACGTTTACAGTTTGTAAGCTGGCTTTAGCAGGTATGCGTAAATTAAACTCGGTATTTACAAACAAATAGTGGTCTAAATGCAGTTTAAATAGACCATCAAGTTGCCATACTTGATCTGGCAGATTACGGACGGCTAAGCTATCGCTGCTACTCGTTTGTTCTAACGCTGAGGCGGGACGCTCAGGTAACTGATTATTAGCGTTAAGTTGTTGTAACAATTGCTCAATGTTAGCGATAAGCTCGCTTGACGATTGAGCGCTGCTATTAAGGCGTAGTTGTTCTGCTTGATTCGTGTCATTAAGCAGAGCGGTATCGTTGCTACTTTGTGCCGTCGTTTTTGGCTGGCCCCAATAATCAAATTGTTGGCTAAAGTTTTTGCCGGCAAACCAGCGACTTGCTATAGCGCGTCGCTCTGTTACCGGAGCTTGGCGCCAACTGGTATGCAATAATAGGTTAACACCCGCTTGGCGTTTAATTTTAATAGCAAGGTCAGTTAGTTGCAGCGACGACTGCTCAGCCAAATAAGGCTGAGTTTGCTGCTCGCCATTTCCGGTAATAAGTGGGCCGATATGCGCAGGATAGGGCAGTTTACTGTTTATATAGCGTGATTCAAATACACTGTTTTGCTGCCAACTTGGTAACTGCGGTTCGAACAGACAAAGCTGTTTTGGTAGGTTTAGGTTAAAGCGATATTCTGTTGCTAACGTCGGCGCAGCATTACACAAAGGTAATGCTTCCAATAGACCTGTTAAGTCGGTTTGGTAGCGTGGTGTTAGTAAATCATAAGCGCGCCCAGGCTTTATTGGTGTGACGGTATCGCTAAAGGTTTCTTGTAATTCAGCCGCCGGTGTCTGGCTAAATACCAGCAACTCTATTTCAAACCAGCGCTGCTCTTGCGCACTTAATGCAGTGCTAAACAAAGCTGCGCATATTAAACCCAGACTTACCGCTTTACTCATTTTTGTACCCTATGTTTGGCAAAATCCGACAGCATATTGGCAATTAAGCTTAGGCGTTCAGCACCATCATTTGCGACGATATTAAAACGTAGCTTTTGTCCACCCTCAAGTTTAAATACCCTTGACTGCTTTTGAATTAATTCAATGATGTAAGCTGGCGACACGGCTGTTTTCTCACCAAATTCTACCACACCGCCTTTGCTGCTGGCCTCGATACGACGAATGCCCAGTGTTTGTGCTTGTAATTTAAATTCGGAAATAGCGACTAAGTTTTTTGCCGCATCGGGTAGTAAACCAAAACGGTCTATTAACTCTACTTGTACTTCGTCTAGCTCGTCAATATTACGTGCTGATGCCAGCTTTTTATAGCAAGATAGCCGCAAGTTAACATCGGGTATATAGCTTTCTGGCAACAGTGCGGGTATGCGTAATTCTATTTCTGTTTGTTGGCTGAGCATAGCATCTAAACTGGGTTCTCGGCCGTTTTTCAATGCATTTACCGCTTGCTCTAACATATCCATATACAGGCTAAAACCGACTGATTCTATTTGGCCACTTTGCTCATCACCTAATAGTTCACCGGCACCGCGAATTTCTAAATCGTGGGTAGCTAGGGCAAAACCTGCACCTAAATCCTCTAAGCTGGCAATGGCATCTAGCCGTTTTTCGGCATGTTTGGTAAGACGTTTTGGCGGAGGTGTTAACAAATAGGCATAAGCTTGATGATGCGAGCGGCCAACACGGCCACGTAACTGATGTAGTTGTGCTAAACCAAAATTATCGGCGCGATTAATAATAATAGTGTTAGCAGTAGGGACATCTATGCCCGTTTCAATGATGGTAGAACACAGCAGCAAATTAAAACGCTGATGATAAAAATCAGCCATAATTTGTTCAAGGTCACGCTCGCGCATTTGGCCATGGGCAATACCAATAATGGCTTCAGGTAGTAATTCAGCTAAGTCACTGGCCATTTTTTCAATACTGGCAACATCGTTATGTAAAAAATAGACCTGACCGCCGCGTAATATCTCGCGCATTACCGATTCTCGGATCAAGCCATTTTCATATTCACGAACAAAGGTTTTTACCGCTAAACGCCGTGCTGGTGGCGTGGCAATAATAGAGAGGTCACGCATGCCCGACATGGACATATTTAGCGTACGCGGTATTGGCGTAGCGGTGAGGGTTAAGATGTCGATATTCGCGCGTAGGGCTTTAATCTTTTCTTTTTGCCGAACGCCAAAACGGTGTTCTTCATCGACAATAAGTAAACCTAAATCATGCAGTTTAATGTCATCCTGCAACAGCTTATGCGTGCCAATTAAAATATCCACTTTACCGTTTGCCACATCTTCTAAAATGGCTTTTTGCTCTTTACTGCTGACAAAACGAGACAGCACTTCTACTCGCACTGGCCAGTTCGCAAAGCGGTCTTTAAAGTTTTCAAAGTGTTGTTGCGCCAAAAGTGTGGTCGGCACTAGTATTGCAACCTGCTTGCCATCATTGACCGCAACAAAAGCTGCGCGCATGGCAACTTCAGTTTTACCAAAGCCAACGTCACCACACACTAAGCGATCCATGGGTTGTGGCGTTTGCATATCGCGTAACACCGCATCAATGGCATCTTGTTGATCAGGGGTTTCTTCGTACGGAAAGCTATCGGCAAATATTACATATTGGCTCTCGTCTAAGGCGAAGGCATAGCCTTTATGTGCGGCGCGTTGAGCATACACATCCAGTAACTCTGCCGCGACATCACGTACTTTTTCGGCAGCTTTGCGCCGTGATTTTTCCCAGGTATCGTTACCCAGTTTATGCAACGGTGCGTGTTCCGCATCGCTACCACTATAACGACTAAGTAAGTGTAGCGAGGTTACCGGCACGTAGAGCTTGCTTGAGCCGGCATATTCTATGGTAACAAACTCAGCGCTAATACCCGCAGCATCAAGTAATTGCAGCCCTTGGTAGCGGCCAATACCGTGCTGCAAATGGACAACCGGTTGGCCAATATTTAGCTCTGCAAGGTTACGAATAACCGTGTCGCTTGACACTTGTTGGCTACGTTTACGGCGCCGGCGTTGGCTAATTTTTTGACCAAATAGCTCGTTTTCACTAATTAGAGCAAATAGTTTTGGTTGCTCAATTAGCACGCCTTGCTCTAAGGCGCCAATAACAATACCTAAATCGTCTTTACTGGCACTAAACGCGGTTAGGTCGTCAAACTGCGCAATACGCATTCCAGCTTTGTGCAGCAACTGCAGCAAACTTTCGCGACGGCCCTCACTTTCAACAAAAAATAGGGCTCGGCCTTGCTGCTGTTTAAGCTGAATAATAAATTGTTGTAAGGCTTGTAGTGGATTTTTTAATTGATGATTGACACTAAGATCAGCCAGTGTTGTTACCAGAGCGTTACCTTGCCCCGCACGTTCTGGCAGCGCGGCTTGGCTTAAACGAATGCGGCTGTATGCTTTTAAGCTGCCAAATAACTGATCAACCGATAAGTAAAGCTCGTTGGGTAGCAAAATAGGCCGCAGTAAATCTATTGCTCTGTCGTCGTAGCGTCGTCTTAATTCGTGCCAAAACCGTTCCGCGCTGTGTTCGGTATCGCCTAATAATAGACAGCGGGTATCGACAGGTAAGTAATCAAATAAGGTTGCGGTTTTTTCAGTAAATAGCGGTAAATAATACTCAATACCTGCTGGCAATATGCCATGAGTAACTTGCTGATATAAAGATTCTTTTTCATTTCTTGCCGAAAAGCGTTCGCGATACGCCATGCGAAAACGTTCAATTGCCGCTTTGTCAGTGGGAAACTCATGCGCTGGCAGCAATTCAATATAATCAACTTGAGCTTGGCTACGTTGATTATCGGGGTCAAAGGTACGGATACCATCAACGTCGTTATCAAAAAAGTCTATTCGATAGGGTACGCTTGCACCCATTGGATAAAGATCAAGTATTGAACCGCGGGCTGAAAACTCGCCATGTTCCATGACCTGGTCAACGCTGCGATAACCAACAGCCGCTAATTGCAATTTTATTGCGGCTAAATCTGCTTGTTGGCCTTTTTTAATTAAAAAGCTGTTTTGCTCTAAATAATCGCGATGACAGATACGCAGCAACAGTGTGCTTACTGGCACAATAACTACGCCGCGCTTTAACCGTGATAATTGGTACAGTGTTTTTAAGCGCTGAGAAATAATATCTTGATGCGGTGAGAAAATATCGTAGGGCAGAGTTTCCCAATCAGGCAGCGTGAGGATTGGACACTCAACATTGTGAAAAAACACGCTGAGTTCTTGTTCTAAACGCAACGCGCTAGGTGTATCCGGCACTAATAACAGATAGGGTGCGGCTTGCTGCTGCAATAGTTGTGCAATAGCTAACGGCAAGGCAGCACCTTGTAAATTGCCCCAATGCAATTGGTCGGTATTATGCTTAATTTGTGGTAATACTGAGATCAGATCCATGAAAAACGACTAACCTTTAATGCGCCATAGCCAATACTAAGATGATGAATGTTGCTGACGTTGCTCGGCTTTCTGTTTTAATAGTTTTGATTGCTGATGCAAGCTAGCACGCACAATCAGTTCGCGATCTTCGTCTCTGATGCGTGTAAATACAACCTTTATTTGCCATTTTTCTGCTTGCTGCTCGCAGCTAAGCACCTGCGCATAACAAAAAACCGCACCGTCGTTATTATCAAGAAATAATTTTAACTCTAGTACGGTAAGCGGCGCCAACGGTGTGTTTGCTAAATAACTACAGCCACTAGCACCAAAGCTTTGCGTAATAAAGCGCTCGTTAGCATTGTCTTGTTGCTGCAATACATAATGAAGCAATAAATCAATTTTGCGTGCTTGTTGTTGTAAATAATTTGCCAGCTCTTCAGCCATTTCACCTAGCCGGTTTAATGAACGCAACGCTGAACCACTTAAGCTATTCACATTAGATGCGAGCAGAAATGGCGGTGGAATTGCCGCGTCTAATGCTGCAGTTGACGGTAGTGGGCCATTAATGGCTTTAGCGTTAATGTTAATACCATGCTCAACACTGAAATAATCCTGATAGGTATCAGCTAGCTGTTTTAATGTTAAGTCACTCATTGCGTTACCTTCGCAAGCTGCTTGTCATAACTGACAATAATCTCTATGATCGTCGCCACTTTACCATCTAACGTGGGCCTTGTCCTGAATATTAGGATGTCGTTACCTGTCAGTTTGTTCGTCGGATTTCGCTATAGCAAAAGCCGTTCGGGAAATGCCTTTATCTCCTTTATTACGCTATTTTCTGTGGCAGGGATCTTTCTGGGCGTTATGGCGCTAACTATTGTCAGTTCAGTAATGAACGGGTTTGAAGGCGAATTAAAAAAACGTATTTTGGGCGTGATCCCACATTTAGTTATTACCGCGCCACTCGAAACCGTTAATCATTGGCAGCCTGCGCTTGCGAAAAATCCACTGGTACAGCAAATTACCCCATTTTTGCAAGTTGAAGCCTTAGTGCAGTCACCACGACAGCTCACCGGTGTGTTGCTGCAAGGTGTAACTGTTGATGCTTTGCCACATTTTATGCAACAAGCCTTGATAGTCGGTGACTGGCAGCAGTTTTCTTTGCAGCGCTATAGCGTACTGCTCGGGCGAGGGCTAGCCGAGCAGCTTGAAGTATCAGTCGGTGACTCATTAAGGTTTATGTTACCACAAGCCGGTAGTTATACGCCGATGGGCTGGGTACCGCGGCAACGCTTGTTTAGCGTGGCAGGTATTTTAGAAACTGGCTCTGACGTTGATAAGCACCTTGCCGTAACAAATTTATCTGATTTAACCCGCTTAGCGGGTGTCAATAATACACAGTCGCAATGGCGCGTAACGTTAACCGAGCCTTTTTCAGCGCCGCAACTTGCGTTAAAGCTGGCCAGCGAACAACAGTTACAAGTTACCGATTGGCGCCAAAGCCAAGGCAAGTTATTTGCCGCAGTAGCAATGGAAAAGGCGATGATGTGGTTAATGTTATTATTAATTGTCGCTGTTGCTGCCTTTAATATTGTTTCTGCTTTGGTAATGATGGTCACTGATAAACAAGCTGAAATTGCCATTTTAAAAACCCTAGGTATGACTGACCGGCAATTATTTACCATATTTGCTGTGCAAGGGTTAATTAATGGCGTCATTGGCGCCGTTACCGGCGTGATAGTTGGTGTGCTGCTATGTTGGCAATTAAACCCATTATTAGCGCTATTAGGTATGCAGCTGGCGGCGGGAATTACCTTGCCTGTAGATATTCAGTTTGGTCAACTTTGTTTAATTTTACTCAGTGCAATAACCCTAACTCTGCTTGCCGTGTGGTATCCGGCGAAACGGGCGGTAAGTATTAATCCGGCGGATATATTACGAGATGAATAACGTATTAACGGCAGAAAAAATCTGTAAGAGTTATCGCGATGGTGAACAAGTAACTGACGTTTTACACGATGTTGATCTTTGTATTAACCGTGGCGACATGCTAGCTATTGTCGGGAGTTCAGGTTCAGGTAAAAGTACGTTATTGCATATTTTAGGCACCTTGGATAAACCTGACACTGGGCGTTTGAGCATTCTTGATCAAAACGTTGCGGCGTTAACGGCAAGCCAAAAAGCAAAGTTACGTAATGAGAAACTCGGGTTTATTTACCAGTTTCATCATTTGTTAATGGATTTTACCGCGTTAGAAAACGTAGCAATGCCACTGCTAATTCGTGGTTTACCGGCAGCAGACGCACAAAAACGTGCCGCGGTTATGCTAGAGCGGGTAGGCTTAAGCCATCGAGCTAGTCACCGGCCAGCTGAGTTAAGTGGTGGCGAGCGGCAACGTGTTGCTATTGCGCGAGCTTTGGTTGGCGAACCCGCATTGGTGCTTGCCGATGAGCCTACTGGTAATCTTGATCAGCACACTGCTGAGTCGGTTTATCAGTTACTGCGTAGTTTAAACCAAGAGCTAAAAACCAGTTTTATTGTTGTTACCCATGATCTGCAATTAGCGTCACGTTTAGACCGTCATGTACTAATGCGTGATGGTCGTTTGGAGACCCGCCATGGCTAGTTTGGCTTGGCAACTGGCAAAACGTTATCGTAATACCCGCCACAGCAGCGGGTTTATCCGGTTTATTTCTGCCAGCTCTACATCCGGTATTGCCTTGGGCGTAGCGATTCTTATTTTAGCACTATCGGTAATGAACGGCTTTGAACTGGCGTTAAAACAACGTTTGTTGTCGGTTATTCCGCATGTAGAACTAGATGCAGTACAACAGAAAATAGGCGATTGGCCACGTAAACAGCAGGTATTTGCTTCGGTTGCTGGGGTAGACGCGGTTGCGCCTTATATTAAAACCAACGGTATGTTGCGTTTTGGCAGCGCGGTAAAGGCCGCCGAAGTGCGAGGTATTGAACTGGCAGCTGAGAAAAAAATTAGCGATTTTTCGTCTTACGTTAGTGCCGGGCAATTAGATACTTTAGCAGAAACGGACATTGTACTTGGCCAAGGCATTGCTGATGCGTTGGGTGTTAGCGTAGGCGAGCAGGTACAACTTATGCTACCAAAGCTAACGGACGATGGTCGCTTAGCAAGCCACAGCAGCGCAAGTTTAACAGTAAGTGCTATTGTCGCTATTGGCGGGCAGTTAGATTACAGCCATGTTTGGTTAAACATGCATACCTTAGCAGAACTGTTAGCGTTTGAACCTAATACTATTCAGGGCTTTGCCGTTCGCGTTACCGATATTTTTCAGGCACCGCAATTAGCACGCGAGCTAGGCCGAGTGTCAGAAGACTACATGTACTCACTGGACTGGTTTCGTACTCAAGGCCACGTTTATCAAGATATTCAGATGGTGCGCAGCATTCTTTATTTAGTCCTGGCATTAGTGATTGCCGTAGCCTGTTTTAATATTGTCGCCACCTTAGTAATGGCAGTACGTGAGAAAGAGGGCGATATTGCTATTTTACTTACCATGGGCGTAGCGCCCAGCACTATTATTTTAACCTTTATGTGGTTAGGCTGGCTTAATGGTTTGGTCGGTAGCTTAATTGGTGTGGTTACGGGTGTGGCTTTGGCGTATTACATTGAACCGCTATTTGCGTTAGTTACAAAGTTGTTAGGACATTCGCTGCTCGATCCAAGCATTTACTTTATTAATTTTATTCCCTCTTTGCTGCAATGGCAGGATGTTGCTTTAACACTGGGTGTCGCGTTAGTCATGAGTTTATTAGCAACTCTCTACCCAGCTTGGCGGGCAAGTAAAGTGCAGCCCGCGTTTGTACTTGGCCAGCGTTAATCTGCTTGGGTTTTATTGCGCTTTAGTTTTTTTACTAACTGCGCTTTGCGTATCGAGATGCGCCATAACCAGTCAATAGTAAAGTAACCTATAATAGAAGAGCAAATTGCCATTAATAAACAACCGGTTAAAAACGGCTTACCTATTGAGCTAATACTGTGTTGTAACCAAGCCCAACTTGCCTCAAAGGCAAAGTGTTCAATTGGCGTTCGTAACACCACACAGCCAACCAAATAACTTAAATAAAATAATACCGGCATGGTTAGCGGGTTAGTTAACCACACTAAAGACACCGCCAGCGGCAAGTTAACGCGCATCGGAATAGCAACGGCGGCTGAGGCTACCATTTGAAATGGGATTGGGATCCAAGCAAAAAACAACCCAACGGCGACTGCACCGCGCGCCGAGCGGCGGTTTAAATGCCATAAGTTGCTATCATGTAATAAAGTGCCGAACATTCTCAACAACTTTTGTTGCTTGATTTTTTCTGGCGATGGTAAATATTTCTTAATAAAGTTCTTTGGCATACAACCTATTCACAAAAAACGAAGATGAAATCTTTTTGCATTGGCGTGTTAGCTGGCAGCCTATTGTCGTTGTTTTTGCCAATAGTGCCAGCTTTTTTCATAATATTTTTGCTGATAGCGGTAATTTTTATTTTACCAAGATCCGGCAGGTTATTCGGTGCCGGTGTTATCGCTTTTATAGCCAGTTGGAGCTGGCAGTTTTATGCTTACCAAGATACACAGCACGCATTACTGTTATCTCAACAGCCTTTAACTGGCGTTATTGTCGATACGCCACAGCATTATACCGAGTATAGCCAATTTAAGCTGCAGCTTGATAGCGGTTTAGCTAAAGGCTACTACATTCAGCTTAATTGGCACTTACCGCCACACACTTTAAACCCCGGCCAACGTTGGCAGCTTACGGCAAAATTACGCCCAGTTGCCGGTGTCGCTAACCCAGGAGCGGTTAATAAAGAAGCCCAGGCCTTGCTAGATAATGTCATTGCGCAAGGCAACGTTACGGCAGAAACAGAGGCAATGCTATTGGAGCAGCAGTTCAGTTTACGTCAGTATTGGCTAGACAAGTTAAGCTTTGCCGTTTCATCGCTGCAAACAAAACCATTGTTAATGGCGCTAACTATGGGCGAGCGTAATTTTTCGCCTAGCTTATGGCGCGGCTTACAGCAATCTGGATTAGCCCATTTATTGGCGATATCTGGGTTACACATAGGTTTGGTGTTCGGTTGGGGTTTAGTGTTGTTACGTGTATTACCGTGGCCAATACGTTATCTAAACTGGCGTCAGCCGATAGCGCTGATGGGCGCCATGTTATTGAGCTTTAGCTATGCGTGGCTAGCAGGGTTTGCGGTGCCAACCATTAGGGCCTCTGTCGCTTTAATGTTGTTAGTTTTAGCGTTGTTACAAAAAAAGTCGCTTAGCTATCTTGGTTACTGGTTGTTGCTTGCGGCCATTTTACTATTAAGCAAACCGTTTTTTACCTTGAGTAAGAGTTTTTGGTTGTCGTTATTAGCCGTGGCGGTAATTTTCTTTGTGCTTTGGCGACAGCCGCAACGTCGTTCTCGTTGGCGAGATAAACTCACACTGTTTTTTAGTTTTCACTTTAGCCTAACCTTATTTATGGCGTTGCTGAGTATGTTGCTATTTAATGGCACTACGCTGCTTAGCTTGTTATCTAATCTGTTATTTGTGCCTTGGTGTAGTTTAGTAGCAATCCCAATCTTGCTGCTGTGTTTGTTAGCCGAGTTAATAGGGTTGCCCGGCAGCAGCGCAATGTGGCAGCTATGTGATTGGCTATTTCAGCCGCTACTGTGGTGGTTAAACTGGAGTGCCGAGTATGGTAGCTGGTTAGTGCTACCCGACATTTCAAATGTACTGATTATTGCCGTTTTAGTGTCGTTGCTATGGCATTATCTTGCAGCCCCCCGTTTATTGTATTTTATATTACCGTTCTTATTTTTGCCGTTATTGCAGCAGGCTGTTAAGGCGCCCACATGGCAACTGCACCTGATAGATGTCGGGCAAGGTTTATCCGCATTATTACAATATGGCGATCGAGGTATGCTGTACGATGCTGGACCACGTTATGGTGAGCATAGCGCTACCGCAGCGCAGGTATTACCTTATTTGCGCCAACGAGGTGTTAAAACGTTAGATTATTTAATATTAAGCCATGATGACAGTGATCATACCGGTGACTGGCAACTGCTTAAGCAAGAATACCCAGAAGTGCACATATATACCGACATTGCCAATGTTGATAACGCAATGCCTTGTGCGCAGTTACCAGAGTATTATTTGCATGCTCAGCTATCCGTGCTTGAGACTGGGAATTTTAGCAATAAAAATGATAGTTCCTGTGTACTACTGATTAACCTTTACGGTTGGCAAATATTAATTCCTGGCGATATTAGTCAGCAAGTTGAACGTCAATTAATACAACGGTACCCAACACTTACTGCCAATGTGCTGGTGTTAGCGCATCATGGTAGTAATAGTTCTAGCCATTTTACGTTTTTATATCAGCTAGCTCCGCAGTTAGCGTTAAATAGTGCAAGTTTATATAATCGCTATCAGCATCCGGCTGAACAAGTTGTCGCACGCCTTGCCGCACTAGGTATCCCGTTACATAACACCGCGCAAAGTGGCGCCTTGCGCTTAGACATTACTGCCAATTCTATGGCATTAATTGAATATAGAGCGCAAAGAATCCCCTTTTGGTTACAAAAGCCAGATGGAAATGCTGAAACCTTGGCGGCAACACGTTAGAATAAACAAAAAACTTAGGTAGGACGATCCTTTGACGGCTTCACCCACTATAAAGCAGCGCAGCTTTCGCCGATTACTGTCTTATGTAAAACCGTACCGTTGGGGCTTTATTGCCGCCGCTATTGGCATGCTTGGCTATGCGTTAGTTGATGTGTATTTTGTTTCACAATTAAAAGACTTTATTGATGTTGGTATTAATCAAAAAAATACTGACTACTTGCGCTTTGCACCGATTTTTATCGTCATTATTTTTATCTTACGCGGCGTATTTAATTTTATCGCCAGCTATTGCTTAAACTGGGTTGGCACGCATGTAGTGCAAGAAATGCGGCAGCAACTATTTCAACATCTAATGCGCTTACCCGTTAGTTTTCATGATCAACATTCTACTGGTGATTTAATTTCTAAAATCACCTATAACACGGAACAAATTAAACAAACCACATCGCGTGCACTGGCGGTATTAATTCGTGAGGGCGCCTTTGTACTGGGTTTATTGGTGGTAATGTTTTGGAACAGCTGGCAGTTATCGTCAATCTTTATTCTTATTGCGCCAATCATTGCGGTTATCGTCAGTTTTGTGTCAAAGCGTTTTAAATTATTAAGTCAAAACATTCAAAACGCCATGGGAGAGGTGACAACCTGCTCAGAGCAAATGCTTAACGGCCACAAGGTAATTTTATCTTTTGGTGGGCAAGAAATAGAAAGTAAACGCTTTTTCAAAGTTAATAATATAACTCGCCGTCAAGACGTGAAAATGGAAGCAACACGTTCTATTAGCGTGTCGTCAATTCAAATTATTGCGTCTTTTGCCCTGGCCTTTGTTATTTATATGGCCAGTTTTCCTGAGATGTTAGATAGTTTAACCGCCGGAAAATTCACCACCATTGTTGGTTCTATGATGATGTTACTGCGGCCATTAAAACAATTAACTACGGTAAATAGTGAATTTCAGCGAGGTTTAACGGCTGCCGATAGTGTGTATCTGATATTAGACCAACCGGCAGAACAAGATACTGGCAGCCATGTTTTAGCTGATATTAAAGGCGAAATTTGTTTTAAACACGTTAATTTTTCCTACCCCGGCCATGAGCAGCAAGTGTTGCATGATATTAGCTTTACCGCACCAGCTGGTAAAACTGTGGCCCTTGTGGGCCGTTCTGGTAGCGGTAAAACCACAATATCTAGCTTATTACCGCGATTTTATGATGTGTTAGACGGTGACATTACATTAGATGGCATACCCATTAAAAGTTGTACTTTAGCCTCTTTACGTCAGCAAATGGCTGTGGTGTCGCAACATGTCACCTTATTTAATGACACTATAGCCAACAATATTACCTATGGTTTTACCGAGCCGGTTTCGTTGCAACGTTTGCAAGATGTTGCGGAAAAAGCCCATGTTATGGAGTTTGCCGCTAACCTAAAAGATGGCTTAGATACCATGATTGGTGAAAACGGCGTTAGCTTGTCAGGTGGGCAACGCCAGCGTATTGCTATTGCACGTGCTTTATTACGTGAGGCGCCTATTTTGGTGCTGGACGAAGCGACATCTGCACTGGATACCGAGTCAGAGCGGAAAATTCAGGCGGCACTGAACGAGTTGTTAAAAGATCGCACTAGCATTGTGATTGCGCATCGTTTATCTACCATTGAAAACGCCGATATTATTATCGTTATGGATCAAGGCCGCATTATAGAGCAGGGTGATCATCACAGTTTATTGCAACAAGATGGTGCCTACGCACAGCTATATAAACTGCAATTTGGTTCTGAACAAACAGCGGTATAACACCAAACTAGGCAGAATAATGAACGGTATAAACGCGTGAGCTGGATAGAAAAATGCTGGTACAGTAATAGTCGCGTATATTGGCTACTCATGCCGCTAGCCTGGTTATATGCTGCTATTACCGCTTTTCGGCGTTGGCTGTTTCGTGTTGGTTTAAAACGAACCCATCGCTTACCGGTGCCGGTCATTGTCGTGGGTAACATTAGTATTGGAGGTACTGGTAAAACACCGTTTACTTTAATGTTATGTCAGTTATTACAAAGCCAAGGCTGGCGGCCGGGTATCGTTAGCCGAGGTTATGGCGCAAAAATAGCTAAGCCGCGCTTAGTTGCTGCGAATGATAATGCCGCAGATGTTGGTGATGAGCCGTTATTATTAGCGCTACGCAGTGGTTGTCCGGTGGTGGTGTATGCCAATAGGGTGCAGGCAGCAGAGTATTTATTACAACAAGCTGACATCGATATTATTATCAGCGACGACGGTTTACAGCATTATGCAATGCAACGCGATATCGAAATAGTTTTAATAGATGGTTTACGTGGTTTGGGTAACGAGCAATTACTGCCGGCGGGGCCGCTACGTGAGCGGCGCTGGCGTTTAAGCTCGGTAGATTTAGTGCTCAGTAATAGCAAAGCTTTGCCCTATAGCGATGGTGTAATGCACATTGTGCCTGACCAGGCTAGAGCACTTAACTCGGCGCAAACACTCAGCGCAGGGCCGGTTAATTTAGTGGCGGCCATTGGTAACCCAGCACGTTTTGCCCAAACAGCGCAGCTAGCCGGTTTTAGCATTGTGCAGCAGCATTATTTTGTTGATCATCATCAATTTACGCCAGCAGATTTTACCACTATTACCACGCCTATTCTGATGACCGAAAAAGACGCAGTAAAATGCCGCGCGTTTGCCAAAGATGATTGGTTTAGTTTAGGCGTAAATGCCCAATTAGATATGCCAGCTATGGCAAAACTTACAACCCTTTTAACTCAGTTACGGAGCACCTATGGCACTTAAAATTGCCTTAACCGATATTTTGGCCTGTCCGGTATGTAAAGGTAAGCTTAAATACGATAAAGCCTCAGCACAGCTTATTTGTTTAGTCGACAGATTGGCTTACCCAATACGAGAGAATATTCCGGTGTTAATTGCCGATGAAGCGAAGTTGTTAAGTGCCGATGAGGTTGAGCAATGGCGTTCGTAGTCATTATTCCCGCGCGTTACGCTAGTAGTCGTTTACCCGGTAAGCCGTTAGCCGATATTGCCGGTAAATCGATGATTGAACGCGTGTACCAGCAAGCTATGCTAAGTGGCGCTAGCCAAGTAGTAGTCGCAACGGACGATGCGCGTATTGAAGCCGAGGTGTTACGCTTTGGTGGTCAGGTATGTTTAACCTCAGCCAAACATAATTCGGGTACAGAACGTTTAGCTGAGGTAGTAACGCAATTAAATTTAGCCGCAGATACTATAGTGGTAAATGTGCAAGGTGATGAGCCCTTTATTCCACCGAGCATTATTAAGCAGGTAGCAACTAATTTAGCGGCGCAAAGCAAAGCTAATATGGCCACGCTTGCTGTCGCTATTGATAGTATTGAAGAAATAAATAACCCGAACGTGGTAAAAGTAGTCTGCGATCAGCAAGGTTATGCCCTCTATTTTAGTCGTTCTGCGATCCCTTTTGATCGAGATAGCGCGTTTAGCGCAGATATAGCCGCGAATTATCGCCGACATATTGGTATTTATGCTTATCGTGCGGAATTTATTCAACGTTATGTGCAGTGGCCAGCATCACGGTTAGAACAAATAGAATGTTTAGAGCAATTAAGAGTGCTTTGGCAAGGTGAAGCTATTCATGTTGCTACCGCGCTAGAAACGCCAGCGGTAGGTGTGGATACCCCCGCTGATCTCGGCGCAGCCTGCCGTTATGCTCAAGGTTTGGTTTAAACGGTGAGTGCATTTCGTGTTGTTGCCACTACCGAGCATTTTGTCGTATTAAATAAAGCGCCAGGTGTTAGTTTTCATTCTGAAGCGGAGCCGGGGTTAGTGGTATTAGCTGAGCAACAATTGCAAATGCCGCTGTATCCGGTGCATCGGTTAGATAAGGTAACCTCGGGGCTAATTATTCTGGCGCGCAGTTCAGCTGCTGCGGCGGAATTTACTCAGTTATTTAATCAACAGCAGATTGAAAAATATTACTTGGCCATTAGTTTAGATAAGCCACTAAAAAAGCAGGGCTGGATTAAAGGCGATATGGTGATTGGTCGACGCTCTAGCTGGAAGCTGCTACAAACCATGCACAAGCCGGCGGTTAGCTATTTTATTAGCCAAGGTTTTACTGATTTACCGTTTAGATTGTTTTTAATTAAGCCATTTACGGGTAAAACACACCAAATACGGGTAGCGTTAAAAAGTGTATCAGCGCCGATTGCGGGTGATGTATTATATCAAGCTAGTGCTGAGCAACGTGTATATCTGCATGCTTACGCCCTTGTTTTTAACTTATATAATCAGCGTTATAGCTATGTGTGCCCACCCGATGAGGGCGACCGATTTTTACAATTAACCAGTAGCAACGCACTTGAACAATGGGCTGAGCCTTGGGCGTTACCTTGGCCTAGTTATATTGCAGCGAAACAGCCAAACATAACGAGCAATAATTAAATTTAGTTACTTAATTCGAAATACAGTAGAGATTTGATGTCAGATTATTTATTACGTTTTGCCGGCATTGCCCGTTTATATGGTGTCAATGCATTAGAAATATTTCGCCAAGCGCATGTGGTGGTTATTGGTATTGGCGGCGTTGGCAGTTGGGCAGCAGAGGCCCTAGCACGTTCAGGTGTAGGCGAAATTACGTTAATAGATTTAGATGATGTTTGCATTAGTAATATTAATCGTCAGTTGCATGCGTTAACCAACACCATAGGCCAAGATAAAGTGGCGGTGATGGCAGAGCGTATTTTGGCGATTAACCCGGAGTGTAAGATAAACCAAGTTACCGATTTTATTGATGCTGATAATATGGCTAGTTTATTAGTAGGCAATATTAGTTATGTGCTTGATGCCATAGATTCGGTAAGAGCAAAGGTAGCGTTAATTGCCTATTGCAAGCGCAATAAGATCCCGTTGATCACAACCGGTGGCGCGGGTGGGCAATTAGACCCTACACAAATTCAATTAGCGGATTTAAGTCAAGCTTATAACGATCCGTTGCTGGCAAAAGTGCGTAATGCGTTGCGCCGTGATCATAATTTTACCCGTAATACTAAGCGTCGTTTTGGTGTTGACTGTGTATTTTCAACTGAGCAATTAAAATACCCTCAAGCCGATGGTAGTGTTTGCCAACAAAAACCTGAGATGAATGGCAGTATGCGTTTAGATTGTAGCGGTGGTTTTGGTGCGGCGTCTGTGGTTACTGCTAGCTTCGGTTTGGCTGCGGTATCAAAATTATTAGTTAAATTGGCTAATATGCCGACAAAACCAAGTGTAACTGAACGCTAAGCGTGCTTATTTTGCTAGGTATAGTTTTAATGGGTATAGCTTTTTATCTTAGCAATCATTGCATTTAAACCATTACCGCGAGATTGGCTTAAATAAGGTTTCAGTTTTAATTGTTCAAAGGCATTGGTTAAATCAAACTTTTTTAGCTCAGCGCTGGTTAAACCATTAACTAAAGACAACATAATGGCCATTAAACCTTTGACGATGCGGGCGTCGCTATCAAGCACAAAAAAATGCTTGTCGTCGATCTGATCATGGTAATGCATTAACCAAGCTCGAACTTCACAGCCTTTTACTAAAAACTCTGCTTGTTTCATTTTTTCGGGAATAATTGGTAATTTCTTGCCTAATTGCATCAATATACGGTATTTATTTTGCCAGTCGCTCGACTGTTGCATAGCGAGCAAATCATGGTGTTTTATATCGAGCAGCCCGTGCTTAGTATCTTCTAATAATTGACTTAAAATCATTTAGTTAGTATCTCCACAGACTGTTCTAATGCGAGTAAACAGCGATTTACATCGTCTAGTGTGTTGTATGCAGCAAAAGAAAATCTCACCGCGCCGGGTTGCGCCAAATAACTAAATAGTGGCATCGCACAATGTTGCCCAGAACGTACTGCAACGTGCTGCTGATTTAACAGTTCAGCCACATCGGAGTGGTGTTCATTGTTAACGTTTAATGCCACTATACCGGCATTATGCGCAGGCTGCGATAAAATATCTATAGCGTTAATGGTTGCTAACCCTTGGTAAAACGCTTTTAGTAGTAGTGACTTATGTGCTTTTATGTCTGCGACGTTATAGTGTTGTAACCAGCTTAGCGCTGCCATAAGGCCAATAGCACCGACGATATTCGGCGTACCCGCTTCTAAACGAAACGGTAATTGGTTAAAGCTGGTTTTTGCAAAACTAACCTCGTCTATCATTTCACCGCCACCAAATACCGGTGTTAAGCGCTCAAGCCACTGAGTTTTGCCGTATAACACACCAATACCGGTTGGGCCGTAAACTTTATGGCCGGAAAATACATAGAAATCACAGTTAAGCTGCTGCATATCGGGCTGTTCGTACACTATGCCTTGCGCACCGTCTATTACCGTAACGGCGCCAGCATCTTTAGCTAAGGCAACCATCTGCGCTACCGGCTGAATATGGCCCAACACGTTAGAGATATGGCTAAAACTGACTACTTTAGGTTTAAGCGCGAGTAATTGTTGGTAGGCGACTAAATCAAGTTGATGCTCTGCCGTTAATGGCACAACATCAATAATGACACCAAAACGCTGACAGTGCAGTTGCCAAGGCACAATATTGGCGTGGTGCTCAAGTTGGGTAAGTAAAATGCGATCACCGGCTTTAAGCAAGCTATGCATTAAACCAAAGGCAATTTGATTTAATGCTGCGGTAGCGCCACTGGTAAAAATAATTTCATGGTTAAACTCCGCGTTAATATAGTTGCCAACCGTGCCGCGTGCCTGCTCAAACAATAACGTTGCCTGCTGGCTTAACTGGTGCGCACCGCGATGTACATTACTATTATGCTGCTGATAAAACTCAATTATTGCCTGTACCACGGCATTAGGCTTATGCATAGTGGCGGCATTATCAAGATAGACCCAGTTGGGATTATGCTGAAAAAAAGCAAATTGCTGGCGAAACTGCTGAACATCAAAAACCGGCATAAGGGCAGGGGTCCGCTAACTAAGATGGCGCGATCTTGCCTGTTTTATTAAGGTAGCGCAAATTAAGCGCGGTATTTTAATTAAGAAAAAAGCGGCCTAGGCCGCTTTTTATGCAGAATTAACTTAACGCTTATTCAGTGGAGTAAAATCACGCTGGGTATAACCAGTGTATAACTGACGCGGACGGCCAATTTTATGGCCTTTTTCTCCCAGCATCTCGTCCCAATGTGAAATCCAGCCAACAGTACGTGACATAGCAAAAATCACAGTAAACATGCTCGTTGGAATACCAATTGCTTTTAAGATAATACCTGAGTAGAAATCAACGTTCGGATACAGTTTCTTCTCGATGAAGTACGGGTCTTCCAGCGCAATACGCTCTAGTTCCATTGCTACATCTAACAGCGGATCTTTAACGTTTAGCTCTTTTAATACTTCATGGCAGGTATCGCGCATTACTTTGGCACGTGGGTCAAAGTTTTTATACACGCGGTGACCAAAGCCCATTAAGCGGAATGAGTCATCTTTATCTTTGGCACGGGCAACGTATTCTGGAATACGGTCAACAGAGCCAATTTGTTGTAACATTTTTAAGCAAGCTTCGTTGGCGCCGCCATGTGCAGGCCCCCAAAGTGAGGCTACGCCCGCGGCAATACATGCATATGGGTTAGCACCTGATGAGCCCGCTAAACGTACTGTTGAGGTAGACGCATTTTGCTCGTGATCAGCATGCAGCATAAAAATACGATCCATGGCCTTAGCTAAAACGGGGCTAACTACGTATTCTTCTGCAGGTACCGAAAACATCATATGTAAGAAGTTTGCTGAATAGCTTAAATCGTTACGTGGATGCACAAAAGGCTGACCGACGGTGTATTTATATGCCATGGCTGACAACGTAGGCATCTTGGCAATTAAGCGATGGGCGCTGCGTTTACGTTGCTCTGGGTCATTAATGTCTAAATCGGAATGGTAAAAAGACGACATTGCACCAACCACACCGCACAGCATTGCCATAGGGTGCGCATCTACGCGAAAACCTTGGAAAAAGGCCGCAATTTTTTCATGTACCATTGTGTGGCGGGTAATGGTGCCTTTGAAATGATTATATTGTTCTGCGTTTGGTAACTCGCCTTCTAACAACAGGTAGCATACTTCTAAATAGTCTGAATGATCTGCCAGTTGTTCAATCGGATAACCACGATGTAATAACACACCGTTATCACCATCAATGTAAGTGATTTTTGATTCACAAGAACCGGTAGACATGAAACCCGGATCAAAGGTGAAATAACCATGCTGACCCAAGGCACGAACATCAATTACGTCAGTGCCAGCGCTGCCCGAGTATATTGGCAACTCGAACGATTTCCCATCGATCTGCACGACGGCCTTTTTATCTGCCATTGGATTTCTCCTGTTGTTGTAGTATCGGGTTAAAGGAATTTTGCAAGTTGGCCGCTATTCTAACTGCAAACGCCCCCATAAAGTCAATTTTAATGAATATTTGCTTAATAAGTATTCGACTCTAGTATTATTGCTCTCACGGGTAAAATGTGTAATGTTTTGAATACGACTATTTTTCAGTAAAACCAAACAAAAATTGTAATAACAGCTTACGAAATATATACTAATGCGGTTTTTAAACAGTTCACTCGGCAAGCACTTTTTCGGCTGTCTGGCAGCACTGATCCAGTTTGGGCGATAAGGTGTATTGATTTTGGGTGTTGACTGTTTATACAGCAATGACAACGACAATGACAACAAGAGCTCGATTATGGGCATCGATGGGCAAGCACTGTGAAAAAACAAAGACCAGTAAATCTCGACCTTTCTACCATATCGTTTCCGGCAGCGGCCATAGCGTCAATTTTGCACCGGGTTACCGGCGTAGCATTATTTTTTGCTTTGGTATTCGTCATCTGGGCTTGGGCTTATTCGCTACAAGACCAACAGAGCTTTGACTTCGTCAAAGAGCTGATGACATCTCACCTCGCTAAGTTTATAGCCTGGGGCACTATCACTGTTCTGCTTTATCACCTAGTTGGCGGTATCCGTCACTTGGTTATGGATTTAGGACACTGGGAAGAGCTTAAATCAGGTGGTATAAGCGCCAAAGTGACTATTGCACTGTGGTTAGTATTAGCAGTATTAGCAGGAGTCTGGCTATGGTTTTAAACCAAGCAAGCCTGAAACGCGATGGCGTGCAGGATTTTGTGTCACTACGTGCAACGGCCGTTGTACTGACACTTTATATCGTGTTTATTCTGGGTTTCTTTCTTTGCACCCCAGAAATAACCTTTGAAATTTGGCATGGTTTGTTTGCCAATATTCTGGTTAAAGTTTTTACTTTGTTAGCGTTAATTTCTATTGCTGTGCACACCCGCATTGGTTTATGGCAGGTGTTGACTGACTACGTTAAGTCACCAGCATTACGTGCTGTATTACAATTCTTCCTTTATACCCTGGTTTTCGCTTATGTAGCGGTAGGCCTGTTTGTTTTGTGGGGTGCTTAAGTGACTATTCCAGTAAGAGAGTTTGATGCCATTGTAATTGGTGCAGGTGGTGCTGGTATGCGCTCCGCATTGCAGATTACAGAGTCAGGTTTAACCTGCGCACTATTATCAAAAGTATTCCCAACGCGGTCACATACTGTTTCTGCCCAAGGCGGTATTACAGTTGCGTTAGGTAATAGCCACCCAGATAACTGGGAATGGCACATGTTTGATACCGTTAAAGGTTCTGATTATATCGGCGACCAAGATGCTATCGAATATATGTGTAAAACCGGACCAGAAGCGATAACTGAACTAGAAAATATGGGTTTACCGTTTTCTCGTTTTGAAAATGGTCGCGTGTATCAGCGCCCATTTGGTGGTCAATCGCAGAATTTTGGCGGTGAGCAAGCTGCTCGTACCGCAGCAGCAGCTGACCGTACTGGCCATGCTTTGTTGCACTTGCTTTATCAGCAAAACGTAAAGAACAAAACTCAGGTATTTTCTGAGTGGTATGCACTTGATTTAGTGAAAAACCAAGACGGCACTATCGTTGGCTGTACTGCTATTGATATTGAAACCGGCGAAATCGTTTATTTCAAGGCAAAAGCTACAGTATTAGCTACCGGTGGTGCAGGGCGCATTTATGCGTCTACCACTAATGCTCATATTAATACCGGTGATGGTATCGGCATGGCAATCCGTGCTGGTGTACCATTACAAGATATGGAAATGTGGCAATTTCACCCGACAGGTATTGCCGGTGCGGGTACATTAGTTACTGAAGGTTGTCGCGGCGAAGGCGGTTACTTGCTAAATAAAGATGGCGAACGTTTTATGGAGCGCTACGCACCAAACGCCAAAGACTTAGCTAGCCGTGACGTGGTTGCACGTTCAATGATGACCGAAATTCGTGAAGGCCGTGGTTGTGAAGGCCCTTGGGGTATTCACCTTAAGTTAAAACTGGATCACTTAGGCGCAGAAGTATTAGAAAGTCGTCTACCAGGTGTGTGCGAACTATCAAAAACTTTCGCCCACGTTGACCCAACTAAAGAGCCAATTCCAGTTATTCCAACTTGTCACTATATGATGGGTGGTATTCCAACTAACGTGCATGGTCAAGTACTTGCACCTAAAGCCGATGGCTCAACGCCAATCGTTAAAGGCTTATTTGCTTGTGGCGAAATTGCTTGTGTGTCGGTACACGGCGCTAACCGCTTAGGTGGTAACTCGCTATTAGACTTAGTGGTATTCGGCCGCGCGACTGGCTTACATTTAGGTGAAGCACTTGCGGCAAACACTGAAACTCGTGATGCATCGCAGTCAGATATTGACGCGGCGTTAGTACGTGTTCGCCGCTGGGAAGCAACGACACCTGGTCAAGGTGAAGACCCTGTACAAATTAAGAAAGACTTACAGCAGTGTATGCAGCTAAACTTCTCGGTATTCCGTGAAGGTAAAGCTATGGCTGAAGGTTTAGAGCAGTTAAAAGAAATTCGTGAACGGTTGAAATTCGCCCGCTTAGATGACAAGAGCTCAGATTTTAATACTCAGCGTATTGAATGTTTAGAGCTAGATAACCTAATGGATACGGCATTTTCTACTGCAGTAGCTGCAAATTTCCGTACTGAAAGCCGCGGTGCACATGCTCGCTTTGACTTCCCAGATCGCGATGATGAAAACTGGTTATGTCACAGTGTTTATACACCAGAAACCGAAACAATGAGTAAGCGCGAAGTCAACTTGGAACCTAAGTTCCGTGATGCCTTCCCGCCCAAAGCACGTACATATTAAGAGGGCACAGCGATGAAGAAGTTAGTTTTCTCAATCTATCGTTACAACCCTGATGTTGATAAAGCACCACGGATGCAGGATTACACGTTAGATAATCCTGAAGGACGCGACATGATGGTGCTTGATGCACTAATCAAGTTGAAAGAGCAAGACCCAACATTATCGTTTCGTCGTAGCTGTCGTGAAGGCGTCTGCGGCTCAGATGGTGTGAATATTAATGGTAAAAATGGTCTAGCTTGTATTACGCCATTAACTGCAGCGGGCACTAAAGGCGGCAAAATTGTTGTTCGTCCATTACCAGGTTTACCGGTAGTGCGTGACCTTGTGGTTGATATGAGCCAGTTTTATACGCAGTATGAAAAAGTGAAGCCGTATTTGATTAACGACAGCAAGTTACCACCAGCCGGTGAGTTTCTGCAGTCGCCGGAAGAACGTGCTAAACTTGACGGCCTGTACGAGTGTATTTTATGTGCGTGTTGTTCAAGCTCTTGCCCATCATTTTGGTGGAACCCAGAGAAGTTTATCGGCCCGGCCGGTTTGCTAAATGCATACCGTTTCTTGGCAGATAGCCGTGATACAGCAACAGAGCAGCGTTTAAACGATCTAGATGATGCATTCAGCGTATTCCGCTGCCATGGCATCATGAATTGCGTTAACGTATGCCCTAAAGGTTTGAACCCAACCAAAGCAATTGGTAAAATTAAATCTATGTTGTTAAATCGGGCGCTGTAATGCGCCCTTTTTTGGTATGTAAGTAAAAAACGGCCTGGTAACCTGCGAACAGGCTGTTTTTTTGCTATTTTTCCAGGTGCGCGGAAATTAAGGGAAACTACTAAATGCACGAAGGTGTAATGAAGGCATGGCTAGAGTCTTCTCATCTTGGCGGCGGCAATATGGCCTACGTCGATGAGCTGTATGAATCCTACTTGGCTGAACCTACCAGCGTTGGCGATGAATGGCGTGAGTTTTTCGCTAAATTGCCAAAGCTTGACGGTGTCGATCTTGAAACCCGTCATTCTGACGTAAGGCAGCAGTTCTCTGAACTTGCTCGTAATAAGCATCGCGAAGTGGTGGTGGTCAATTCTGCCACCGCCGCCGATAGCCGTCAGGTGAAGGTGTTACAGCTGATTAACTCTTACCGCTTTCGCGGTCATCAGCAAGCCAATTTGGATCCGTTAGGGTTATGGCAACAGTCACGAGTGCGTGATTTAGAATTATCGCACCATGATTTGTCAGAAAGCGACTTTGATACCGAGTTTAATGTGGGCTCTTTTGCCGTAGGTAAAGAAACCATGAAACTGGGTGAGCTATACAAAGCATTAGAGAAAACCTATTGTGGTTCTATCGGTGCGGAGTATATGCACATTGTTTCTACTGACGAAAAGCGCTGGATCCAACAGCGACTTGAAGCCAATCAATCAACACCTTCGTATGATAAGCCAACTAAAACCCGCATTTTAAATGGGTTAGTTGCAGCTGATGGTCTTGAAAAATACTTATCTTCTAAATTTCCAGGCGCAAAGCGTTTTGGTTTAGAAGGCGGCGATGCCATGATCCCAATGCTTAAAGCGATGATTCATCACGCTGGTGAGCAGGGCGCGAAAGATTGCGTAATTGGTATGGCGCACCGTGGTCGTTTAAATACACTTATTAACGTGCTAGGCAAAAACCCATCAAAACTATTTGATGAGTTCGCCGGTAAATACGAAGTAGTCGGTGCCGGCGATGTTAAATATCATATGGGTTTCTCATCTGATTTTGCTACCGCAGGTGGCAATGTACACTTAGCATTGGCGTTTAACCCTTCGCATTTAGAAATTGTAAACCCCGTAGTTATGGGGTCAATTCGTGCTCGCTTGGACCGTCGTGGTTGTACCGATGGTTCATTAGCCCTACCTATTACTATTCATGGCGACTCGGCATTTGCTGGCCAAGGTGTAGTAGCAGAAACCTTTAACATCTCGCAAACGCGCGCGTTTAAAGTGGGCGGTACGGTACGTATTGTTATTAACAACCAAGTGGGTTTCACTACGTCTAACCCAGAAGACACGCGCTCAACAGAATACTGTACTGACATTGCGAAAATGGTGCAGGCACCTATTTTCCACGTTAATGGCGATGATCCAGAGGCGGTAGTTTTTGTGGCGCAGTTGGCGGTAGATTACCGCAATACCTTTAAGCGTGATGTGGTTATCGACTTAGTATGTTATCGCCGTAACGGCCATAACGAAGCGGACGAGCCAAATGCAACGCAGCCATTGATGTACCAAAAAATTAAAAAGCATCCAACCGCACGCGAAATTTACGCGAAAAAGCTGGTAGCGGAAGGGTTATTCAGCGATGAGCAAATTAGCGCGCTAGTTGAACAATATCGTGATGCGTTAGATAAAGGCGATTGTGTCGTAGAAGAGCGTAAAGCGGTTACTTCTGCCTCGTCCGACTGGACACCGTTTTTAGGCCGTGATTGGGATAGTGCATACGATGCTAGCATGTCGGTAGACAAGCTGGTTACGCTTGGTAAAGAAGCGACGCGTATTCCCGCAAACCACGTGCTGCAGCGTCAGGTTGGTCGTGTTTACGAAGACCGAGCGTTAATGTTAACTGGTGAAAAGAAAATTGATTGGGGTTTTGCTGAAATCTTAGCTTATGCATCAATTGTGGCTGAAGGTAGCCGAGTACGTATTGTTGGTCAAGATTCTGGCCGTGGTACTTTCTTCCATCGTCACGCTGCGCTGCATAGCCAAACTGACGGTTCGGTATACACGCCGCTTGAGCATATCAGTAAAGACCAAGGCCCATTCCAGGTATACGACTCTGCATTGTCAGAAGAAGCCGTAATGGCCTTTGAATATGGTTACGCCACTGCTGAGCCACGCGCTATGGTAATTTGGGAAGGTCAGTTCGGTGACTTTGCTAACGGTGCTCAGGTAGTTATTGACCAGTTCTTAAGTTCAGGTGAGCAAAAGTGGGGCCGGTTATGCGGTTTAACATTATTGCTGCCACACGGCTATGAAGGCCAAGGCCCAGAGCACTCGTCTGCGCGCTTAGAACGCTTTTTACAATTATGTGCTGATCATAATATGCAAGTCTGTGTGCCTACCACACCTGCGCAAGTGTACAATATGCTACGCCGGCAGATGGTTCGCCCAATGCGTCGGCCACTCATTGTTATGTCGCCTAAATCATTGTTACGTCACCCATTGGCAACCTCAACGTTAGAAGAGTTGGCCGATGGTAAGTTTCATAACGTGATTGGCGAAATTGATGATCTTAAGCCAGCAGATGTGAAGCGAGTAGTGTTCTGTAGTGGTAAGGTTTATTACGACTTGCTAGAAGAGCGCCGTAAGCGTGAACAAACAGACGTTGCTATTGTTCGTGTAGAACAGTTATATCCGTTCCCACATGAAGAAATGGCAGCAGTATTGAGCCAGTATCAACATGTTACTGACTATGTTTGGTGTCAGGAAGAGCCGCAAAACCAAGGCGCTTGGTATTGTAGCCAGCATCACTTCCGTGCTGCAATTCCTAAAGCGGGTAACCTTACTTATGCTGGTCGCGATGCATCGTCATCGCCTGCTGTAGGTTATTTATCTGTACACAACAAACAGCAGCAAGCGTTAGTAAACGACGCGTTGAGCATTAAATAATAGATTGATCGGCCCAGATTGGGCCGATTAAACAAAATAAGACCAACCGGTAAAAGGTGAAAAAGTGGAAATTAAAGTACCCGTACTTCCAGAATCCGTTGCAGATGCAACCATCGCCACCTGGCACGTTAAAACAGGCGAAGCCGTTACACGCGATCAGGTATTAGTTGATATTGAAACCGACAAAGTGGTACTTGAAGTTGTTGCTCAAGCCGATGGCGTAATGGGCGAAATCATTCATGACACTGGCGCTACGGTATTAGCAGAGCAAGTTATCGGTAACATGCAAGCCGGTGGTGCACCTGCTGCTAAAGCTGACGCGGCACCAGCAGCTAAAGCGGATACCGCACCTGCGGCTACTGCAGATGACAGTAATGATGATGCGTTAAGCCCATCAGTACGTCGCATGATTGCAGAAAAAGGCTTAGATGCTAACAAAATTAAGGGTAGCGGCAAAAATGGCCGTGTGACCAAAGAAGACGTAGAGAAGTTTGTTGCCGGTGCACCAGTTGCAGCTGCGACAGTTGCAGCACCCGTTGGCGATCGTAGCCAAAAACGTGTGCCTATGACACGTTTACGCAAAACTATTGCCAACCGTTTATTAGAAGCGAAAAACTCTACCGCCATGTTAACCACGTTTAACGAAGTTAACATGAAGCCAATTATGGACTTGCGTAAGCAGTATCAAGACGTGTTTGAAAAGCGTCACGGTATTCGTTTAGGCTTTATGTCATTTTATGTGAAAGCGGTAACTGAAGCATTAAAGCGCTTCCCAGAAGTTAACGCAGCCATTGATGGTGACGATATCGTTTATCATAACTACTTTGACGTAAGTATCGCGGTATCTACGCCACGTGGTTTAGTAACGCCGGTATTGCGCGATTGCGATAAAATGAACTTGGCTGAAATTGAACAGGCCATTAAAGCGTTAGCGTTAAAAGGTCGTGATGGCAAATTAGCTATGGATGACTTAATTGGCGGTAACTTCACCATCACTAACGGTGGTGTGTTTGGCTCGTTAATGTCTACGCCAATAATTAACCCACCACAGTCAGCTATTCTGGGTATGCACAAAATTCAGGATCGCGTAATGGTTGTTGATGGCAAGATGGAAATTTTGCCAATGATGTATTTAGCGCTGTCATATGATCACCGTATTATCGACGGTAAAGAATCTGTTGGTTTCTTGGTAACAATTAAAGAATTGTTAGAAGACCCTACCCGTATTCTGCTGGATATTTAATTATTCAGTGAAATTAACTAAAAATGCTGTTGTTTTGCTACAACAGCATTTTTTATCTTAGTGGTTGGTATTATAATACGTGCCGATCAAACGTCAGGCTGTACCATAACGGACAGCTTCCATATTCAAATGAACGGAAAATAGCCATGAATTTGCACGAGTATCAGGGTAAGCAACTGTTTGCCCAGTATGGTTTGCCTGTATCTAAAGGCATTGCCGCAGCTACAGTTGAAGAAGCGGTAGCAGCTGCAGACAAAATCGGCGGCGATATGTTTGTTGTCAAAGCTCAGGTTCACGCTGGTGGTCGCGGTAAAGCGGGCGGCGTAAAACTGGTTAAGAGCAAAGAAGACATCAAGGCATTCGCAGAAAAATGGCTTGGTAAAAATCTGGTAACTTACCAGACAGACGAAAAAGGTCAGCCTGTTAGCCGTATTCTGGTTGAGCCTTGCACAGATATCGCTAAAGAATTGTATTTAGGTGCAGTAGTTGATCGCTCATCACGTCGTATCGTGTTTATGGCATCAACTGAAGGTGGCGTTGAAATTGAAACTGTTGCCCACGAAACACCAGAAAAAATCCTGAAAGCAGCGGTTGATCCTCTGGTTGGCGCTCAACCATACCAAGGCCGTGAATTAGCGTTCAAATTAGGCTTAGAAGGCAAACAGATTAAC
Organism: Rheinheimera metallidurans; assembly: GCF_036983985.1. Lineage (NCBI taxonomy): Bacteria > Pseudomonadati > Pseudomonadota > Gammaproteobacteria > Chromatiales > Chromatiaceae > Rheinheimera > Rheinheimera metallidurans. The sequence continues at coordinate 269,587 of NZ_JALAHQ010000002.1, read as the reverse complement.
CAGTTCGTGAAAATTTTCATGGGTTTAGCTCAACTGTTTAAAGATAAAGACTTAGCCTTATTAGAAGTTAACCCATTGGTTATTACACCGGCTGGCGACTTACATTGTTTAGACGCTAAGTTAGTGGTTGATGGTAACGCGTTGTACCGTCATCCAGAATTAAAAGCGATGCAAGATCCATCACAAGAAGATCCGCGTGAAGCACATGCTGCTGCATGGGAACTGAACTATGTAGCTCTAGGTGGCGACATTGGTTGTATGGTTAACGGTGCCGGCCTAGCAATGGGTACTATGGACATCGTTAAATTGCACGGTGGCGAGCCAGCTAACTTCTTAGACGTTGGCGGTGGTGCAACTAAAGAGCGCGTAGTTGAAGCGTTCAAAATTATCCTGTCTGACGATGCGGTTAAAGCCGTTTTCATCAACATTTTCGGCGGTATCGTACGTTGCGATATGATTGCGGAAGGTGTTATCGGCGCGGTTAAAGAAGTCGGCGTTAAAGTACCAGTAGTGGTACGTCTGCAAGGTAACAACGCAGAATTAGGTGCTAAGGTGCTGTCTGAAAGCGGCCTGAACATTATCGCTGATACAGACCTAACAGGCGCTGCTCAGAAAGTTGTTGCAGCGGCTAAGGCATAAGGGGTAAGCAATGAGCGTTTTAATTAATAAAGATACTAAAGTAATTTGTCAGGGTTTTACTGGCGCACAGGGTACTTTCCACTCTGAGCAAGCCATTGCTTACGGTACTAAGATGGTTGGCGGTGTAACGCCAGGTAAAGGTGGTCAAGTTCACTTAGGCTTACCAGTATTTAATACTGTTGTTGAAGCAGTAGCTGCCACTGGTGCAACGGCATCAGTAATCTATGTACCTGCAGCATTTTGTAAAGACTCTATCTTAGAAGCGGCAAACGGCGGTATTAAACTGATCGTTTGTATCACTGAAGGCATTCCTACACTGGACATGCTAGATGCGAAAGTAAAATGTGACGAGTTAGGTGTAGTATTAATTGGCCCTAACTGCCCAGGCGTTATCACACCGGGCGAATGTAAAATTGGTATCATGCCAGGTCATATTCACTTGCCAGGTAAAGTTGGTATTGTTTCACGTTCAGGTACGTTGACGTATGAAGCCGTTAAGCAAACTACTGATTACGGTTTTGGCCAGTCTACCTGTGTTGGTATTGGTGGCGACCCAATTCCAGGTTCTAACTTCATTGATATTCTGAAATTATTTCAGGAAGATCCACAAACTGAAGCCATCGTAATGATCGGTGAAATTGGTGGTTCAGCTGAAGAAGAAGCTGCAGCTTATATTAAAGCTCACGTGACTAAGCCTGTAGTATCTTATATTGCTGGTGTTACTGCACCTGCTGGTAAGCGTATGGGCCACGCCGGTGCTATCATCTCTGGTGGTAAAGGTACAGCTGAAGAAAAATTTGCTGCGTTAGAAGACGCAGGTGTTAAAACCGTGAAAAGCTTAGCTGACATTGGTAAAGCACTGAAAGAGTTAACTGGCTGGTAATACCTGCTATTAGCTTGCTAAAAAGCCCGCTGCTACAGCGGGTTTTTTTATTGCTATAAAACTAGCGCAAGGCAATGTTTTTCATGGCGGTGGTAGTAGCCAGCGTGGTTTCTGCTGCTATAATGCCGCATCTTAACTAAGTTTTAGCGTAAAAAGGACAGAGTATTTTATGGCGGACGTTGAACATCGCCCCAGCAATTTTATCCGGCAAATTATTGATACCGATCTAGCTTCAGGCAAACATAGCGCAGTGCAAACGCGTTTTCCGCCTGAGCCAAACGGCTATTTGCACATTGGTCATGCCAAGTCTATCTGTCTTAACTTTGGTATTGCGCAAGACTATCAGGGTAAATGTAACCTACGTTTTGATGATACTAACCCAGAAAAAGAAAACGTCGAGTTTGTTAACTCTATTCAGCAAGACGTTAATTGGCTAGGTTTTCAGTGGGATGGCGCAGTGCGCTATTCTTCAGACTATTTTGATGCCTTGTATGGCTATGCCGTAGAGCTGATCAACAAAGGCTTAGCTTATGTCTGTTTTTTAAATGGCGAGCAAATGCGTGAGTATCGCGGTAATTTAACTCAGCCAGGTAAAAATAGCCCAAGCCGTGATACCAGCCCAGCTGAAAACTTAGCGTTGTTCGAAAAAATGCGCGCTGGTGGTTTTAAAGAGGGCGATTGCTCATTGCGGGCCAAAATTGATATGGCCTCTAGCTTTATGTGTATGCGCGATCCGGTTATTTACCGTGTTAAATTTGCTCATCACCATCAAACCGCCGATAAGTGGTGCATTTACCCGATGTACGACTTTACGCATTGTATCTCTGATGCGTTAGAAGGTATTACTCATTCACTGTGTACGTTAGAGTTTCAAGATAACCGCCGTTTGTATGACTGGATCTTAGACAATATTACTATTGCCTGTCATCCGCAGCAGATTGAGTTTTCGCGCTTAAATCTCGAATACGCGGTAATGAGCAAGCGTAAACTGCAAACCTTAGTCGAAAAAAATGTGGTATCTGGTTGGAATGACCCGCGCATGCCAACTATTGCCGGTTTACGTCGCCGTGGTTATACACCGGCAGCGATACGCGAGTTTGCTAAGCGGATTGGTGTTACCAAGCAAGATAACGTGATTGAAATGAGCGCGCTTGAAGCCTGTATTCGTGAAGATCTCGATAGCAAGGCGCCGCGTGCGATGGCAGTGCTAGAGCCGCTTAAAGTTACGATTACTAACTACCCATCAGATGGTATCGAATGGATTGACGCGGCTAACCACCCTAAAGACGAGACCATGGGTAGCCGTAAACTGCCATTTGGCCCAGTAGTGTTTATCGACCGTGCCGATTTTAAAGAAGAAGCGAATAAAAAGTACAAACGCTTAGTTTTAAATGGCGATGTGCGTTTACGTAATGCTTATGTTATTCATGCTGATGAAATGATTAAAGATGCAGAGGGTAATATAGTTGAATTAAAATGCAGCTATTTACCTGAAACCTTAGGCAACAATCCAGCCGATGGCCGTAAAGTGCGTGGTGTTATTCATTGGGTAGAGGCAACTCAGGCTTTACCTGTAGAGTTTCGTGTATATGATCGACTGTTTAGTTGCACTAACCCCGCAGCCGAAGAAGACTTTCTTACGGTAGTTAACCCGGACTCGTTAGTAGTAAAACACGGTTTGGCAGAGCCATCGTTGAAAAATGCACAACCAGAGCAGGCTTATCAATTTGAGCGAGAAGGTTATTACTGCGCCGATAATTGTGATTCAAGCGCTGACAAGTTGGTGTTTAATCGCACCGTAGGCTTGCGTGACAGCTGGGGTAAAGAAGAAGAGTAAAATATATCTGTATAAAAAGGCCGCTACTGTTCTGGTTAGTACAGTAGCGGCTTTTTTTATTGTTATTACTTTTTCAGTAACACACCAAGACCAACAATGGCGGCAATAGCGCCACCGACTAAAAACCAAATTGAATTGTCGGTTGGGTTACCGGTTACCATTTCTGTTACCTGTGAAGCGGTAGAGTTGTACTCGGTGTAGCCAAAATATAGCAAAATAGCTCCGGCAACTAATAGCGCTAAACCAATAATCTTATTCATACATGCTCCATTACTGTAGTTATATTATATTTTACGGTGTTAAGTGTGAATATGTTATTGCCTTGCATATTAGGTTGTTACCAACCTAGCAAGTACTGCTTATATAACATGACACAAATATTTAACGATGCAAAGTGTTTAACGATGTAAAGTCTTGTTATAGTTATTTATTGCCAGTTGACTCTGGTATTATTGTTAACCATTACAGCTTACTTAAACTGCAGGTTTATCATGGAACTTTTTTTAGCGGTATTGTTCTTTGCCTTTTCGACCACTATTACGCCTGGGCCAAATAACGTCATGATCATGTCATCAGGCATGAATTATGGCGTTAAAGCCAGCGTGCCACATTGGCTTGGCATTTGTTTGGGTTTCCCGTTGATGGTGATGTTGGTCGGGCTAGGTTTTGGTGTGGTGTTTGAGCGTTATCCACATTTACATCAGCTAATTAAAGTATTAGGCGTTGCTTACCTTATATGGTTGGCTTGGAAAATTGCTAGTGCTGAGCCCAAATCGATAGAGCAGGGCAAAAGTAAACCCTTTAGTTTTATCCAAGCAGCGTTATTTCAGTGGATTAACGGTAAAGCGTGGGTGATGGCCAGTAGTGCTGTGGCCGCTTTTACTGTGGTCGGCGGCGTATATTGGATTGATGTTAGCGTTATTACGCTGGCATTTTTATTGATGGCGTTTCCCTGTGTTGGTTTATGGTTAGTGTTTGGTGCTGCGTTGCGCTCATTGTTAACCAAAGCTATCTTTCAACGTATTTTCAACATTAGCATGGGTGTTATCTTGTTATTGTCGATAGTACCTGTGGTAGTAGAGGTTTGGCGTTACTATTTTACACCCGTGAATATTATTTAATTATTGTTTGGAGCCGTGCTAATGAAAACGTTAATAGCTTTATTGCTGTTGGTAATTACAGCTTGTACAGCAACACCGCCACAGACGGTATGGATTGATGTGCGAAGCGCAGATGAATATGCCGCTGGTCATCTTGTTAATACCGTTAATATTCCTCATACCGAGATTGCATCGGGTGTAGCCAAGCTCAACCTAAGTAAGGACACCCCAATCGCCGTATATTGTAAAAGCGGTCGACGAGCCGATGTAGCGCTAGAAACCTTACAGCAACTTGGCTACAGCAATGTGGTTAATAAAGGCGGTTATGAAGATTTAAAGCAGAAACTTAATAGCGAACATGAACGGAAGTGAAGAGAAAATTCGCTTAGAGCATGACGCAGCACGGTTATTTATGCGTTTATATGAACAGCGTTTTGGTATTGAAATGCGCCATATTTGGCATAACGAACCGTCGCAGCCTGATGTGTCATGTTACTTAGCTGAACAACGGCTTGATTTAGAAATAGCCCACTTATATGGCAGTGAAGCCGAAGCCATGCTTATTCTTGGCCGTGAAATTGGCGATAATATTCATAAAGAGTTGATTGCATTACTGCGCACACCACCAGAGCGTAGGCTAGTGGCGGCACTTAATCGACTGATCAGCAACAAAGCAGAGAAAATATATAATTCCGACCGAGTTTGGCTAGTGATCCGTAATGCTAACCCACTGTGGACCCGACAAGACATACTCAGCAATTGCAAACGGTTAAATATGCCCAAACAGCATCCGTTTGAGCAAATCTGGCTTATCGGCGATATCCAGGGGAAAAGTGGTCTTCTTGCATTATATCCGTCTGAATTAACCGAAAATGAGCCTAATTAATGACGACATTAGTAAATTGGCGTTGGGATATTTTTTGTGCCGTTATCGACAACTTTGGCGATATCGGTATTTGTTGGCGTTTAAGCCGACAATTAGCTACTGAACACACTATCGCCGTTAAACTATGGGTTGATGATTTAGCCAGTTTTGCCAAAATTTGCCCTCAATTAGATACCAATCTAGCAGTGCAGCAACTTGCTGGCGTAACAATATGCTTGTGGTCAACAACAACGGATTGGCAGAAAAACGCTGTTGCCGATGTCGTTATTGAAGCCTTAGCCTGCACTATTCCTATGCCATATCAGCAACTAATGGCCGCACAATCAGTAAAACCTTTATGGTTAAATTTAGAATATTTATCGGCTGAGTCTTGGGTCGAGGGCTGCCACGCGTTACCCTCACCACAACCGCATTTAGCCTTAGATAAATACTTTTATTTCCCAGGTTTTACTTCTGCTACAGGTGGTTTGTTGCAAGAACAAGGTTTACGTCAGCTGGCTGAGCAATTTATCGCTAACGCAGATTTACAGCATAAATTTTGGTGCGAGCTAGGCATAACTAACAGTATTAACTATCAACAAAAAATTTCCTTGTTTGCCTACGATCATCCTAAAATCGATAGCTTATTACAGTACTGGCAGCATTCAGACCGATCAATATTATGCCTGGTACCCGAGGGCGTGTTAGCACAACAACTGTTGAGCTTATATCCTGCGCTAGCTGCCAGTGGGGATATAACGCTAGGTGCACTTAGGCTTAAAGTGCTGCCGTTTATGGCGCAAGATAATTATGACAAGCTACTATGGGCTTGTGATGTTAATTTTGTTCGCGGTGAAGACTCAATAATCCGCGCACATTGGGCGGCTAAACCCTTTATTTGGCAAATTTATCGTCAAGCCGAGCAAGCACATTTAGATAAACTTAAGGCATTTATGCAGCGTTATTGCGAAAAAATGTCAGAAAACATGGCTGAAATAGTACAGGAATTCTGGCTAGCGTGGAATACAACTGCTGATTTAGCCGACAGTTGGCAAGTATTTAGTGCATTATTGCCGCAGATAGCCGAACATAACCTAAAGTGGCACACAGAGTTAACCTTAAATGGGGATCTTGCTAGCAACCTCGTGCACTTTGCTGAAAAAAAATTTATAATACGTCACAATTTTTCCTAACGAGAAGATATAACAGTCATGATGAAAGTAGCTCAAGAACTTCGCGCGGGTCAGGTAATAATGGTTGGCACCGAAGCGATGGTAATTTTAAAAGCCGAATTTAATAAATCAGGCCGTAACTCAGCCGTTGTTAAAATGAAAATGAAAAACCTGTTAAATGGTCAGGGCATGGAAACGGTATACCGTGCTGATGACAAGTTTGAACAGGTTTTATTAGAAACTAAAGAAGTAACCTATTCTTATTTCGCTGATCCTATGTATGTATTTATGGATCAGGAATATAACCAGTTTGAAGTTGAAGCCGAAAACATGACTGAAGCACTTAAATACCTGGTTGACGGTATGGAGTGTTCAGTGGTGTTCTACAACGAGCGTCCTATTTCTGTAGACTTGCCAACTGTAGTAGTACGCAAAGTAATTTACACTGAACCTGCAGCCCGTGGTGATACGTCAGGTAAAGTGTTAAAGCCAGCTAAAATTGAAACTGGTTTTGAGTTAATGGTTCCAGCATTTGTAGATGAAGGTGACAAGATTGAAATTGACACCCGTACCGACGAATACCGTAGCCGCGCTAAATAAGCGTAACTACTTGAGAAAAGGCGCTGCGGCGCCTTTTTTTATGCTGAGGCAAATTTGGGGGAGCCATCTATGCTAACAGAAAAGCAAAAAATGCTAGCAGGGCAGTGGTATAACCCGTTAGATAAAGCCTTAGTTGCTGAGCGGGAAGTATCTCGGCGTTATCAGCACCAATTTAACCAAAGCTCGCCTGACGATGCGGTACTGCGGCGAAGCCTATTAAGTCACTGGTTGCCCGACACCGGTAAGCATTTTTATATTGAACCCCCGTTTTTCTGCGACTATGGCTCTAACATTCATGCTGGCAATAAAGTATTTTTTAATTTTAATTGCGTGGTGTTAGATGTCGCGCCGGTGCATATCGGTAATAACGTGTTTTTTGGTCCCGCAGTACAAATTTATACTGTAAACCATCCGTTAGAGCCAATAAAACGGCGTACTTTATTGGAACAAGCCTTACCGGTCGTTATTGGCGATGACGTTTGGCTAGGCGGCGGTGCCATTATTTTACCCGGCGTAACTATTGGTGCTGGCAGCGTAATTGCGGCGGGTAGCGTTGTGAGTAAAGATATTCCGCCCGGTGTAGTTGCCGCAGGTAACCCCTGCAAGGTTATTAAATTAATTACAGAGTAGTACACGTGACAACCATTCGATTAATAACGCCGGCTGATTTACCGGCAATAATAACTATTCAAGATAGCTGTTACAGCGATGCACTGTTTGAGGCGCCTGAACTGTTAAACCAACGCGTAACAGCACAACCGCAAAGCTGCTGGTTAGCCGAAAATAATGCTAAACACGTATTGGCGTACTTATTAAGTTATCCCGCGATGATTGGCGACATTGCGCCGTTAGGAAGCCCCTTTAAACAAGTTGTTAATGCTAATACGCTGTATTTACACGATATGGCTGTAGATAACCGGGCTAGAGGTTTAGGCTTAGCGCAGCAATTACTACAGCAAGCACAGCAGTTTGCGGTGGCGCTTGGGCTAAGCCGTTTAGCCTTAGTGGCGGTGCAGGGTTCGGTGCCGTATTGGCAACGGAATGGGTTTAGCACAGTAGCGGTAACAAGTGATCAGGGCCAGCAAGCGCTGCACAGCTATACTGGCCAACAGGCGGTATATATGCAAAAGCCTTTAATATAAGGTTAGGGTTAAAATAACGCTTTTAACGCGACAATAAATATAAGTCAGCTAAGGTCATATTATTGCCGCCAAGCCTTAGCTGGCTAAGTAGTAACAGCGCACAGCTGTATGCGTCTTCAAGTGCGTGATGATTAGGCATAACTGGCAAACCATGGCGCTGTAAGCAGCTAGATAGCTTTAATGCATCATGCTTTACTACCTTACCTTGGCGTAATAGGCGCTGCCATTCTACTTGCATGGTATCAACAAATTTAAAGCGCGGCGCTTTACCAAAACTACGTTTACAGGCCACTCGTAAAAACTGTTCATCTAATTTACTGTGGTGGGCAACAAATACATAACCTGCATATTGGCGTAATAGTTCGGTTAATACCGTTTTTATGTCAATACCCTGTTTTAGTTGGTTATCATGCAGGCCATGATAAATAGCGCTTTGGCCGACACTTATTGGGCTATTTATTAAATAGTGTTTAGCCTCTGCTAATACAATTTCTTGTTGACGTATTGGCACCCAACCAATGCTAACAATATAGTCTTTGCTTGGGTTTAGGCCGGTTAATTCTAAATCTAACGCGAGAAAGTTACTCTGTTCAACTAGACTATTGCCCGCTGGCAATACGGTGCTAGCAAAGCCTGTAACGACATTGTCGGTTAGGTTTTTTTGTCGCCACCACCAATTGATCATTTACATATCTCGACAAAAGCGCTGCTTTAAACGCCCTTGCGCTTCGTTAATTACCGCAAAGCCATCTTTTAACTGATGCCGCGCTAAACCTGACATATCCACTGGATCAAGCAAGTTGCTTACATCATGGCCTTGCATCAGATCGCGTTGGTGTTTTTCCCAGCGTAACTGCGCCATTAAATCAAAGGCATCGTTAATGTTTTGGCTATCCTTACTATCAATAATACCCTGTGCGGCCAGTTGTTGTAGTCGGCGCCGGGTGTTTACTTCAGTAATGCCGGCCGATAGGGCATATACCCGTACTAAATCGGTGAGTAAGCTGATACCGCGCTTTTTTAAATCTAAGCCTTTTTTATATTTTCCGTCTTGCTCTAAAATAAAGTTTTTAAACAAACCAAGAGGTGCCGTGCGCTGCAGGGCGGCTTGAGCTAAATGATATAAAAATAGCGGTGCACCCGTGGTGCGCTGTAAAATATCTTGTTGTAAGGCATTAAATAAGCCTTTGCTGCCATCGATTACTCGAAGATCAAAAAAGATACTCGATTTTAAGATTGCCTCAGGAGTTGGTGTGGCTATCCAGCGTGTAAAGCGGCTTGACCAACCTTTTAAGCTTAAGCGTAGTTCGGGATTGGTGGCCATAATATTGCCGGGGCATAGTGTAATACCGCACTGGGCAAGGCCGTGGCAAACAAACTCGGCTAGAGCAGAAAAATAATCATCTACTGCGCCAATCGGCTCTTTTTCTAGTAATAATGCATTGTCTTGATCGGCATTTAAGCTTTGATCCATTCTGGCTTGTGAACCAAAGGCTAACCAGCTAAACACACAAGGTGGTTCGCCTAATTGCTGTTTAGCTAAATAAATTAACCGCTGGGTAAGGGCGTCGGTAATAGTGGTGATAACATGTCCAGCTTCATGCGCTGGCACTTGTTGTTTATTCAACGTAATGGCAAGTGCGGCTATTTGTTGGCTACAACGCTCTAAACCAGCAACACTCTGCTGCCGATGAATTTCACCAATCAGATAAACCGGATGATCTTGCTGGCTACGAATAATGTCGGTGGCACTGATCATAGCGCAGCACACACCATGTTCTAGTACTGGCAAATGATGAATATTATGCTGGCTCATTTGCTGTACAGCTTCATACAAGTAGGCATGACGATCAATACTGTGTGGTTGACGGGTCATAACATGACCAACCTGAGTACTGGCCGGTAAGCCTTCTGCTAACACACGATTACGCAAATCACGATCGGTAATAATGCCCACCAGTTTGTCTTTTTCTTCAACTAATAATGATGATACTCGGCTATCAGACATCAGTTTAGCTGCGTCTTGTACGGTTTTCTCTGGCGCAATAGCAATTTTATGTTGTTGTATAATATCGCTAATTTTAAGCGTAAAGCGGGTATTTTGTTGCTGATCGCGATATTGGTGTAAGCGTCGGCTAAATAAACGCTGAAAGAAAATATCAATATTTTTGTACTGATAACGACATTGATTAAAAGCGTTAGCATCTAGATAATAAATTAAGCCATCTTCTTCACATAAAAGCGTGTCATTATCCACTAAGCCAGTAAGCAGTTGTTGATAACCGTAAAAGTCACCGCTTTGTAGCTTAGTGAGTAACTGCTGCTGATCGCTATACAGTGAAAATATACCGGTACGCACTATCAGTAAACGGTCGGAATCGATGCGTACCTTGCCTTGAGCTTGGCAGTAAAATACATTAATTTGCGCTGATAATTGGCTAAGTTCGCTGTCGCTTAGTTGATCAAACGGTGTGGTTTCAGCAAGAAAACGGCTAACATCAGCAACTTCCATTTGGGCTCCGGCAAAAACAAGCAGGGTGAATTAGCAAAGCTTAGCTAATATCGTTTAACTAGCACAGACGGCGCTAATTAGCGCATCGTCGGCATCCAGCTGTTGCCACTGACCGTTTAACGGCGTATCAGAAAGTGGGATGTCGAGTTGTTGATTAAAATCGGCTCTAGCATGCTTAGTGCAATGCAGTACTACCGGCACTCGTCGCGCCATAGCTCGGCGTTCAAAAAAATACAGGTCAACCAATTTTACATCTGAATTTTTCGTATTGGCTGAGGCGTTAGCAATGTCCGCGGCGATAAAACGTAGTGTTTGTGGATACAGGTAACTCCAAGGCCGCCATGGTGTTTGTTGCTGTATCGCTTTAACCACCACCACGCCACTGGGTAAGCGCTGTGCTTGATATTGATACCAGCTATATTCACCTTGAATTTGAAAGCCAAGCATGGCTGCACCAGCAAATACCGGCACCAACCAGCGCGGCGCGCGGTTACGGCTAAGTTTACGCAGTAATAGGGCAATACCTGCAGCACCTAAACCGGCAAATATAGTAGCAATTAATTCCCAAAACATCGCGATTTCCTAAAAAGACGGGCCTTCACCATGAAAGCCCGTTTAGTTATGTTTAGTGACCGGTAGCTACACCCGCACCTTTAGGGTAACGCACACTTTCAACTAATTCTTGAATGTGCTTAGGCGGTGCTGCCGTTACTGACGATACGGCAAAGGCGACGATAAAGTTAATCATTGCACCTACTGCACCGAACGACAACGGAGAAATACCATAACCCATAGAACCCAATAACCAGTTTTCTGGTGTATTAGCAAAGGCGGCGGTACCAGGAATAAAGAACCAGCCTAGGTATAAGAAGATATATACCATGGTTGATAATAACCCAGCCAGCATACCAGCAATGGCACCTTTGTTATTTACCCGCTTGGAGAATATGCCCATCATTAGTGCTGGGAATATTGACGCTGCTGCAATACCAAAGGCGAGTGCTACCACCTGCGCGGCAAACCCGGGTGGGTTCATACCTAGCCAAGTGGCGACGACTATCGCCACCGCCATGGAGATACGTGCAGCACGTAGCTCATTCTTTTCACTAATATTAGGGTTAATTGAGCCCTTTATTAAGTCATGGCTAATAGCTGACGATATTGCTAACAGTAAACCGGCAGCAGTAGACAATGCCGCAGCTAAACCACCAGCCGCAATTAAACCTATAACCCAACTTGGTAAGTTAGCAATTTCAGGGTTAGCTAATACCAGAATATCGTTGTTTACGGTAAGTTCGTTACCCTTCCAACCCCGTTCTGTTGCTACCTGCTTATAGCTTTCTGATTGGTCGTTATATAACTGGATCAAGCCATCACCATTTTTATCTTCAAAGGTAATTAAACCCGTTTGCTCCCAGTTTTTTACCCAATCAGGGCGATGCGCGTAATCAATGGGGTTGGTTACTTCACCAGATGGATAAATTGTAGTTAACAAGTTTAACCGCGCCATGGATGCCACTGCTGGTGCAGTTAAGTACAACAGGGCAATAAACACTAATGCCCAGCCGGCAGACCAACGCGCGTCTGATACCTTAGGCACAGTGAAAAAGCGGATAATAACGTGAGGTAAACCAGCCGTACCAATCATCAATGATAAGGTAAATAACACCATATTTAGCTTGTTAGGCACATCGGCAGTGTAATCGGCAAAGCCAAGTTCACGTACTACCAAGTCTAGCTTGTGTAACAGTGGCATACCTGATTCAAGGTGGTTAGAAAATAAACCCAGTGGCGGTAAAAAATTACCCGTTAGTTGCAGTGAAATAAATACGGCCGGAATAGTGTAGGCAATAATTAGTACGACATATTGTGCTACCTGGGTATAAGTAATGCCTTTCATGCCGCCTAATACCGCGTACAAAAACACCACTATGCCAGCAATAATAAGCCCTGTATCGCTTTCTACTTCTAAGAAGCGAGAAAAGGCCACACCCGCACCGGTCATCTGCCCGATAACATAGGTTACTGAGGCAATAATTAAACAGGCTACCGCAACAAAACGTGCGTTTTTACTGTAAAACCGATCGCCAATAAACTCTGGTACGGTAAATTTACCAAACTTACGTAAATAGGGTGCGAGTAACATGGCAAGCAGCACATAGCCACCGGTCCAGCCCATTAGGTAGCTTGAAGTTGCATAACCACCAGCAGCAATAATGCCGGCCATAGAAATAAACGATGCCGCTGACATCCAGTCAGCTGCGGTTGCCATACCGTTCATTACCGGGTTTACACCGCCGCCGGCAACATAAAACTCTTTGGTTGACCCGGCACGAGCCCAAATTGCAATAGCAATATAGAGCGCGAACGAGCTGCCGACAAAAATAAGATTGATTGCAAATTGACTCATGACGGGTTTACTCCTCGCTTAAGCCAAATTCTTTATCGAGCTTATTCATTCTCCAAGCATAGAAGAAGATTAAAACGATAAAGGTTAAAATAGACCCCTGTTGCGCAAACCAGAAGCCAAGATCGGTGCCGCCTACTCGAATGTCTGTTAACCATGGCCGGAATAAAATACCGCCACCGTAGGACACTAAAGCCCAGATAATTAGGCTGCCAATGATCAGGCGAAGGTTCGCTGACCAATAAGCCGCCGCGTTGCGATCGTGCTCGTTCATAAATACACTCCTTTTCTTTGTTATTTTTATCTCGCAACGTTAATCTAGCAGTAGTTAAGGCAAGTGAAAGCCCGACTTTAGTCGAAGCTGGTTAAGGTTATTTGACTTAGCTAGGCAATTAAGACCAAAGTATTCAATAAGCGCATTAATATAATAAGAAACGGAGAGTGCTGTGGCCGCTTGGGTAGTTGCTTTACTAGCATTGGCGTATGTTGGCGGTTTATTCCTTATTGCCAACTGGGGCGAGAGGCATGCCGATGACAAACTAATACGAAAGTATGGTGGCTTAATTTATAGCCTAGCGTTAGCCGTATATTGCACATCATGGACCTACTACGGTGCGGTAGGCACAGCAGTTACTAAAGGCTGGGACTACTTTGCTATTTACTTAGGCCCAGCACTGCTGTTTATTTTCGCTCAACCGTTCTTATTTAAATTGCTGTATGTAGCAAAAAAGCAAAACGTGACCTCTGTCGCCGATTTTATTTCATCGCGTTATGGCAAACGAAAAAATATTGCGCTATTAGCATCGTTAGTATGTTTGGTCGTAGTAGTACCTTATATTGCGTTGCAGCTTAAAGCGGTGTCTAGCTCGTATCAGGTATTATTAGGCGGCGACTTTACTAGCGAGAGCACTATCTGGTGGCAAGACAGTGCATTTTTAAGCGCGTTAGCCATGGCATTTTTTGCCATTTTATTTGGTACCCGTAAGCTACACCTTACTGAACAAAGCCGCGGTGTAATGGTCGCCATTGCCTTTGAATCTGTGGTTAAACTGTTTGCTTTAATGATCTTAGGTATGGCGGTGTATATCTTTGTGTTAGGCGACAGTGCCGATATCTTGCAGCGCTTTGCTTCGCATGCCGTAGCTCAACATCAAAACAGCAACTTTGGCGTGCTAGAGTTTATTACCAAAACGGTACTAGCGATGGTCGCAGTGTTTTTACTGCCACGCCAATTCCACGTTGCCTTTGTTGAAAACGTATCACATCATCACTTACGCCATGCTAGGCGCTGGTTCTCGTTATATTTATTTTTAGTTACGTTAATGGTTATTCCTATTACCATTGGCGGTATGCAGTTATTTCCCGATGCACTAAATTCTGCCGATAGCTTTGTTTTATTGCTCCCAGCCAAGTCAGGCTGGGACACCCTTAGTGTGTTAGTGTTTATTGGTGGCTTTTCTGCTGCTACCTCAATGATTATTATTGCTACGCTGGCGCTATCAACCATGATTAGCAACGACGTAGTTATGCCAAGCTTGCTGCGACGTAGTAAGCGCCAAGGGTTATCACACGATTACAGCTTACTGATTTTATTAGTCCGCCGCGCGATGATCATTTTGGTGATGGCACTGTCGTATTTGTATTACCGTATGTTTGCTCGTAATTATGAACTGGCTGAAACGGGTTTATTAGCTTTTGCTTTAGTTATTCAGCTGGCGCCAGCGGTTATTGGTGGCTTGTACTGGCGTCGTGGTAATGCCTGGGGCGTATACTTTGGTATTAGTATTGGCTTTGCCTTGTGGTTTTATACCCTAATGCTGCCACAGCTGGTAAGTACTGGCGCCGTTGACAGCGATATTATGCAAACAGGGTTATTTGGTTGGTCGGCACTGATACCTACCGCGTTATTTGGCGCCAAACTGGATATGCTTAGCCACGGCGTAATGTTTTCACTTGGCTTTAACTTATTGTTTTATATTGTTGGTTCACTGCTGAGTCACGTTAGCTTACAAGACCGACTGCAAGCCGTGGCCTTTGTTAAACCCAATTTGCCGGTAAATCATCAAGACACCGTGGCACGGCGTATTCGCATTCGTAATGCCGATTTAAAAATTTTGTTAGAACGTTTTGTTGGTGTTAGCCGAGCGAATGAAAGTTTACAAGAATACGCTAGGCGCCAACAAATAGGCTTGCAACTAGATGATTTACCCAGTAGCGGTTTAGTTGAATATGTTGAACGTGAACTTGCGGGTGTTATCGGTGCGTCGTCAGCCTCGGCCATGGTTAATGCAGTGCTTGAAGGGCGTCAGCTGGGGTTAGAAGACGTAGTAACCCTATTTGACGATACGACACAGGCCATTCAATTCTCGCGTAAAATTTTGTTTTCTACCTTAGAGCATTTAAGCCAAGGCGTAAGTGTTGTAGACCGGGATCTTAATTTAGTGGCATGGAATAAAGCTTACCTTGAAATGTTTGACTACCCCGATGCCATGGTGCGAGTAGGGCGACCGGTTGCCGATATAGTCCGCTTTAACGCTGAACGGGGCTTGTGCGGCGAAGGCAGTGCCGATGAGCATGTACAAAAACGTATTGGTCATATGCAAAATGGCACAGCCCATGTATTTCAGCGCGTACGCCCAGATGGCAAGGTTATTGAAATGCGCGGCAACCCTATTCCTGGCGGCGGCTTTGTTACCAGCTTTACTGATATTTCTGATCATGTAAAAGCCGTGCTGGCGCTGGCAGAAGCTAAGCAACACTTAGAAGATAGGGTACAAGAGCGAACGCAAACTATTTCTGAAATTAATCATGAGTTGTTATCTGAAGTAAAACGGCGCCGCGAAACCGAGCAGCAATTACTGCAAGCCAAAGGCGAGGCTGACGTTGCCAACGCTTCTAAAACACGGTTTTTAGCGCTAGCCAGCCATGATATTTTGCAACCACTTAATGCCGCGCGCTTATTTACTGCCGCGTTAGCCGGTAGCAATGACATCCAGCAGCAACAGCATATTATTGGTCAGTTAGATAACTCACTTAAAGCGTCAGAAGAGCTTATTTCAACCCTATTAGAAATTGCGAAACTAGACGATGGTAAGCTGTCACCTGATGTGCAAACTGTGTCACTTAAAGAGCTGTTAGCGCAATTGGCTGACGAATTTAGTTTACTAGCGAAGCAAAAGGGCTTGCGTTTAGTGGTACGTAAAGTGGACTACCAAACACAAACCGATCCAACTTATTTGCGGCGTATTTTGCAAAACATGTTATCTAACGCAATTAAATATACCAAGCAAGGCCGTATTTTATTAGGCGCGCGTAAACGTGGTAACCAATTACTCATACAGGTATGGGATACTGGCCCGGGTATTTCTGAACCCGATTTACAGCGTATTTTTGAAGACTTTTATCGTATCGACGCAACCGCCAAGGGCCAACAAGGTGTAGGGCTGGGCTTGGGTGTGGTTAACCGTATGGCAAAGTTACTAGGTCACCCGCTTAAAGTAGCGTCTTGGCCGGGCAAAGGCAGTATGTTTAGTTTACAGTTACCTTTAGTCGCTGCGAGTAATCGCACTGAGCTACCTTTACCTAGTAATACAATACAACGGCCAATAACCGGTTTATCGGTGGTGTGTGTTGATGACGACGCCGCAAACCTAGCCGCCTTAGCGGTATTACTACAACAGTGGCAAATTGATAATGTGGTTTGCTTTTATGATGAAGAAAGCTTACTCGATTATGCTAGAAACCACGCCGCGCCAGATGCACTACTCATTGACTATCAGTTAGGCCAGCACCTTAACGGCTTAGAGCTATACGAAAAGGTTAAGCTGGTTTGGGGTAATGTGAATGGTATTTTAGTTTCCGCGTCACCTGAGGCCGGTTTGGCGATGAAAGCCAAGCAACAAGGCTTAATGTTTTTAGCTAAACCCATTAAACCTGCCGCGCTTAGGGCCAGTTTAAACCATTTAAAAATGTTAAAGCGCGCTAATAATTAAGGCCGGCGAGTTAATGCGGGCTGGCCATAGCTTTATTTACTGGCGGCTCTAGTGTTAAGCGCTGTGCTTGAATAACCACTTGGGTGCGGTTAGTTACGCCAAGCTTGCGAAAAATAGCCGTAATATGGGCTTTAACTGTGGCTTCAGAAATATGTAAATCATAGGCAATTTGTTTATTTAGCCAGCCTTCGGTTAAGTAATACAGCACTTTATACTGTTGCTGAGTTAACTGAGCTACTTTGGCGGCAAGATCTAAATCGTCTTCTGCTTCGTTACTGTTATGCTCAAAAACTAGCTTTTTTAACGCCGCAGGCACCCATAGCTCGCCAGCCATTACGCTATTTAACGCAGTGCTAATGTCGGCAGGGTTGGCTGATTTTGGCACATAGGCCGAGGCACCAAACGCCATTACTCTGCGAATAACATCGAGCTCTTCACTGGCTGAAATCACCACAATAGGTAAAGACGGAAAGTTTTTACGTAGCTGGATTAAACCTAAAAAACCGCAGTTTCCAGGCATATGCAAATCAAGTAGTAATAAATCAGTGTCAGGGTGTTGTTCAAGGGCAATACAGGTACTGTCAAAACTGTCCGTTTCAATGGTGGCTTTAGTGGCAAAGGTGCTACTAATGGCGTTGATAAGTGCATTGCGAAATAACGGATGGTCGTCAGCGACGATCAGTTTTGCCATCTTTTTCTCCAGCTAAGCTTGTTGTAATTATTATAATAAAGGCCGCTTTTGCGGCCTTTATACTGCTGGTAGGAGCGCGCTGTGTCAAGCGCAGGTTCAGCAAGCTTATTTGCGGTTTAAGCGATTATTTATCAAGGTTTCTACTACTGACGGATCAGCCAGTGTTGAAATATCGCCTAATTGGTCATGCTCGTTTGCGGCAATTTTTCGCAAAATACGCCGCATAATTTTACCCGACCGGGTTTTAGGCAAACCGGTTGGCGCCCACTGGATCAAATCTGGCGTGGCAATGGGGGATATTTCTTCACGTACCCAATCGCGTAATGCTTTAGTTAGTTCATCGCTGGGTTCAACACCGACACGCGGCGTTACATAAACATAAATCCCTTGGCCTTTAATATCGTGTGGGTAACCGACTACTGCGGCTTCTGCTACTGCGTCGTGTGCTACCAAACAGCTTTCAATTTCAGCAGTACCTAAGCGGTGGCCAGAAATGTTGAGTACGTCATCCACGCGGCCAGTTAGCCAAAAATAGCCATCAGCATCACGTTTGGCGCCATCACCGGTAAAGTATAAGCCAGGGTAAGTACTAAAATAGGTTTGCTCAAAACGCGCATGGTCGCCAAAAATAGTGCGCATTTGCCCCGGCCAACTGTCTTTAATAACTAGGTTACCTTCACCTTCGCCCGTTACCTCATTACCGTCGTTATCCACAATGCCAGGTTGCACACCAAAAAACGGCCGTGTTGCCGAACCCGGTTTTAATTCAGTACAACCTGGTAGTGGCGCAATAAGTATGCCGCCGGTTTCGGTTTGCCACCAAGTATCAACAATAGGGCAGTTACCTTTACCAAATTTTTGGTGATACCAGTACCAGGCTTCTGGGTTAATGGGTTCGCCAACACTGCCTAAGGTTTGTAGTGATGACAGATCGCAACCTTCGACCGGTGCGTCACCGTAAGCCATTAGCGCACGAATTGCCGTTGGCGCAGTATAGAGAATGTTAACTTTATATTTATCAACAATTTGCGCCATGCGTTTTACGCTAGGGTAGTTAGGCACACCTTCAAATAACACGCTGGTTGCGCCGTTCGATAACGGCCCATACACAATGTAGGTGTGGCCGGTTACCCAGCCAACATCGGCGGCACACCAATACACATCGCCATCGTGGTAATCAAATACATATTGGTGCGTTATCGAGGCATATACCATATAACCGCCAGTGGTATGCAACACGCCCTTAGGGTTACCGGTTGAGCCAGAGGTATATAAAATAAATAACGGATCTTCTGCCGACATGGGTTCGGCTGGGCAATCAGCGCTGTGCTGATTTAATAATTCGTGATACCAAATGTCGCGGCCATCAACACCGGCTTGCATATCAACGTTTTTGCCAACATGTTTTACTACTAATACGTTTTTAACTGGCGAGTCATGGCCTAGGTGCGCCAAGGCCATATCAGTATTATGTTTTAAATTAGTAACGCGGCTGCCGCGTAGTGATTGATCGGCAGTAATAACCAGTTTTGAATTACAGTCAACAATACGGCTACCAAGGGCATCAGGCGAAAAACCGGCAAACACCACTGAATGTACCGCGCCAATACGAGCGCAAGCGAGTAGGGCGACAGTCGCTTCTATAATCATCGGTAAGTATATTGTTACCCGGTCACCTTTATTAATACCTAAGGCTTTCATACCATTGGCTAGCTTACATACCTGCTGATGTAATTGAGCGTAAGTAATTGATTTTTGTGCATCGGGTGAGTCGCCTTCCCAAAAGTAGGCGACTTGATTTGCGCGTTCAGGTAAGTGGCGGTCAAGGCAGTTGTAGCTGGCATTTAACATACCATCGCTAAACCAGTTAATATTTACTTTGCCACTTTTAAAGCTGGTGTTTTTAACTTTAGTAAACGGGGTAAACCAATGCAGACGTTTACCATGTTCCGCCCAGAAGGTATCTGGCGAGCTAATCGACTGCTGATACATTTGCAGATACTGCTCGTTGGTAAGATGTGAGCGTTTCGCTGCACTAGCGGGTACCGGATAAACTGTTGGATGTGACATAACTTCCCCTGTAAGAGCTGTTGTAAGTTTTATACTATCTTTCTATCTAAGCCGCGTGGCAATTGAAATTAGACCTTAGTCTAGCTAACGTTTTACTGCGGCGCTAACTGTGATTTTAATTGGCGGTTTATCACTCATTTGCACCACATTACGCAATTGTTACGCGTTGGCATAGGCTTTATTAAATATCAGCGACAACCTTAGCTAACCCTCGGTGCTTAGCTAAGGTTGTGGTTATATGCAAAACACACGGTGTAAATAGGGTAAGAACACGTTAAACTAAAGCGCCAAAAAGTTCATAATAACAACAGTAATATTACCGTTAGATAATTCGGGCATTGGCTGCGCCTATTAAATCGTAATCTTTTTTAAGAATGAGACGTCAAAATGGAATCAATTAGTGTATTTGAAATTATAAAGGTAGGTATAGGTCCGTCGAGTTCACATACCATGGGGCCTTGGAATGCAGCTGAGTTGTTTTTGAATCTCATTCGAAAAAATCGAAATTTGACCGATGTTAAAGAGGTATTTGTCGAGTTTTTCGGTTCACTAGCCAAAACCGGTATTGGCCATGGCACGGATATCGCGGGTATGTTGGGCTTGTCTGGCGAAGATTTTAAAACCATAGATACTACCAAAATAGGCGAAAAAATTGCGGCAATAAAAGCTGCAAAAGCGTTAAAGTTGGGTAATGAAGTGGATGTCCCATTTATTTATGGCCATCACCTTATTTTAAATATGAAGAAAAGTTTAGACTTTCACCCCAACGGTATGATTTTTAAAGCCGTGTTTAATGATGGCACTGAGCTAGAGCAAGACTATTATTCTATCGGTGGCGGTTTTGTTGCAACACAGCAAGAAACCTCAGCGGATGAGGTGTTAACGCGTACCTTATATCCTTGTCACCACGGTAAAGACGTGTTGTTTTATTGCGATAAGTTAGGCGTTTCCTTTTCTGATCTAATTTATATCAACGAAGAAAGCTGGCGCACTCGGGAAGAAACCGAAGCCCATGCGTTAAACATTTGGGAAAACATCAAAGACTGCATTTACAAAGGCGTAAACCAAACCGGTATGTTACCCGGTGGCTTGCGTGTAATGCGTCGTGCTGCGGGCTTAAACCGCAAACTTCTAGGTGAAGACAAGCATTATACTAGCCGTGATGAATGGTATCAGATGGTGATTGATGCTGAAGAAAACTTTGTTAATATTAATAAGTGGATCTCTTGTTTTGCCTTAGCGGTTAATGAAGAGAACGCTAATTTTGGCCGTATTATTACTGCGCCCACTAACGGTGCCAGCGGCATTATTCCGGCAGTACTCATGTATTCACAAGCCTTTACTGATTATATTGGTGATGACAAGGTGATTCGCTTTTTATTAGTAGCTGGCGAAATAGGTACGCTATTTAAGAAAAACGCGACCATCTCTGCGGCTATGGGCGGTTGCCAAGCAGAAACGGGTGTGTCCTCAGCCATGGCCGCTGCAGGCTTAACAGAAATTATGGGTGGCACACCAGCACAAGTATTAATGGCCGCTGAAATAGCGATGGAACATCATTTAGGTTTAACCTGTGATCCAGTTGCGGGCTTGGTGCAAATTCCATGTATTGAGCGTAACTCAATGGGCGCAATTAAGGCAATTACCGCCGCTAACATTGCCATTGAAAGTGATCCGGCTAATGCTCGAGTAACCTTAGATGAAGTTATTCAAACCATGTGGGAAACCGCACAAAGCATGAATGAGCGCTTTAAAGAAACCTCAGAAGGTGGCCTTGCCATCGCGGTAAATATTGCCGAGTGTTAATTTACTAGATAAAGCTATACCCACTTACACCTACCTCATCATAAATAGACAACACACGCTTGAGGGGAATGTTAACGCATTTCTCTCAAGCGTACAGTTGCGTTATTAATTACCGCATCAGGTTATGTGCGACTAAAGGCTAATTGCAGTAATGGTATCGATGAACCACATTTGTGGCGTTAAATTATTATTAAAAGCATATAGATGGAGAGACGGGAAATGAAAAAAATAATAACATTATCTTACCTCAGTGCCTGCATGGCGCTGGCCTCAGCCGGTGTTCAGGCCAATGGTTTTGATATTGGCGGCACAACGGTTAACTTTGGTGGTTTTGTAAAACTAGATGCAATGGTAAGCAGCTCTGACGGTGAAATTGCCGCTCTAGGCCGTGATTTCTATGTACCATCGTTAACACCAATAGGCGGCGATACAGCAACGCGCTTTGATATGCACGCACGTCAGTCGCGCTTTTTCTTCTCTACAGCTACCGAACTTGAGGGTGGCGATAAAATTACTGGGCATCTAGAATTTGACTTTATGACCAGTAATAACGGTAATGACGAACGCACAACCAATGGTTACAGCCCTGTACTACGCCATGCGTTCATTAAATATAACAACTGGACGCTTGGCCAAACTTGGTCAAACTTTATGGACGTTGCCTCGTTACCAGACACGCTAGATTTTGTTGGTAACCCCGATGCCGCAGTGTTTATTCGCCAAGCTCAGGTCAGATATACACAAGGCAATTTTTCGTTTTCAGTTGAAAACCCTGAATCAACCATTACGCCATATCGTGCCGGTGGAAGAATTACCACCGACGACAACGCCATGCCTGACTTTACCGCCAGCTATAACCTAAAAACTGATTGGGGTGTGGTGAAGGTTGCCGGTTTACTGCGTCAAATTGCCATAGATGACGGTGTTTATGACGACCAAATTACCTCTTACGGCTTATCGGTAAGCACTAAAATAGACTTAGCAAGCAAAGACGATATTCGTATTACCGTTAACACTGGCAAAGGTTTGGGCCGCTATGTTGGCTTAAATACCGTTAATGGCGCCGTGCTAGATGCTAACGGCAAGCTAAAATCGATAGATGTTACGGCGTTTTCAGTTGCCTACCGGCATTTATGGAGTGATCAGTGGCGCTCTACGTTCTTGTATTCAACCCTAATGGCAGATAACAATACCGATTTAACGGGTTTAGGTGTAACTAAAACGACGCAAAGCTATAGCGCCAATTTATTGTACCAAGCCAATAAAAAACTGATGGTAGGCGTTGAGTATAAGTTTGCCAACCGCGAAGTTGAATCAGGTTTAGATGGTGATATGAACCGCGTACAATTTAGCGCTAAATACGATTTTTAATAATTTTTACTAAGCCGTATATTTATTAACAGCAACCCTATTATTAAATGCGGTTGCTGTTATACCCGCCAGTACCACATCGTTTATTTCATACTGTTTAAACCCTCAGCTTTAGTTAATGTAGTGCTAACCAGTTAATGGCAAGCTTAAAACACGCTTTCATACCGAACATTCCAGCATAAAGATGAAAGATGCAGTTGATTTACTGAAACATGTTAGTTAGTTTAGCGAAATGTAAATTCGTGATAGAAGGGACGTGTGGCAGAATGAAAGCGTGGGTTTTCCATCATATTAAGCTGTTAGAAAATCTTTCAATCAATTAAGGAGTAACAAGTGAGTAATGCCTTATCAATGCCAGGTAGCGGCTCTAAATATAAAATTGAAGATGAATCACCGGCAACGTTTCTATCGGGGCTGTGGCATGGTCTATTAATGCCTCTATTTTTTTTAATAATTTTATTCAATCCAAACGTCAGCATATATGAAACGAACAATAACCATAGCTGGTACCACTTTGGGCTACTAATGGGTGTTTGGGCATTTGCTGGTAACACCATTCATCTATCAATCGGAAGCACAGTTTTCTAATAAGTAAAGGCACGGCGACGCGTACCGCGCGCTTGCTTTGGGCGTTATAGCTGTAATATCGTTTTAATCAATGCTACAAGTGATAGGTAAACATAACAAGTTGTATCAAAACGCCCCTTTGGGGCTGGGACGGTCTTTCCGTTGCGGCGCTCCAAATCAGCCGCAAAGCGCGGTGTTAGGCGTAGCTGCCAACATACAGCTATTTTAATTTTAATCTCAAATTTAATAAAACAAGGAAATAACATGAAAAAACTAATTATTGCATCAGCCATTACTTCTATACTTTTAACAAGTGGCTGTGATGAGTAATTGTGTTGTTAGGCACGTTGTGGATGGAGGTGATTTTAATATTGAGCCAAATGGCATTGGCATGTTTGCAATTGAAAAAGAGCTCGGTGTTTCATTTCCCAATGGCAGCGTTAACGTAGTTGAATTAAAGCATACCTTTCGAATAGCTATACCAAATGTTAGTGAGCTTTTTTTGCGAAGTACAGATGAATTACAAAAAGCAATCGAAAAAGATAATTTATGTATTGTAGATGGTTCAAAATTTTAATAAATATCTAGCTGATTAATATAGTTACGCCTAATAAGCGCTTTAAACGGAACGTCAACAGTTGGCGATTGTTCGTTCCTCACAATCTTAATCAACTATTTCCGCCCGCTTAAGCGGGCTTAGCATAAGGAAATTAGATGTATCAGGGTAGCTGTCTATGCGGTGCGGTAGCAATAGCGGTAAATGGTGGTATTGATTCAATTATTCACTGTCATTGCTCAACGTGTAGAAAAAGTAGCGGCACGGCATACGCAACAAATGGTTTTGTAGTTAAAGCGGGTTTCCGAATTAAAACAGGCGAAGAGCAAATTGGTTATTATGAAACTGCTCCTGGCAAAAAACGGCATTTTTGTAAAGTTTGTGCATCGCCAATTTTTAGCAGTAACGATGCATCACCAGAGCTAATACGCTTACGGCTAGGCATTTTAGATACCGATATTGTGGAGAGGCCAATGTCGCACAATTTTGTATCATCCCGAGCAAACTGGGATGAGCTGGATGCAGTAATGCCTAGGTACGATGGTCATGAACCAAGCCGTGCAGTAAAGAAGTGAAAACAAAGAGCGCTAACAAACAAATCTTATCGCCAGCCAACGAGGACATTCTATGTGGAACAAATTGATGCTAGCAGCTATGGTAACCATAATGCTAAGTGGTTGTGATAACAATGAAGTAGGGGATGTCTCTCTTGGCTTATTTACCACCAAAGACATTAAAATAGAGGTACTAGCCGACCCTTTAGTGCCGGGTGTAACCTGTCATATGTCGAACATCGTTGCCGATTTAAACTTGGCTGACCCTTCTGACATGTCGATAAGTTGCCGGCAAACTGGACAAATTACGGCGGCCATGATTGACGCCATTGATAAGTCAAAAAGCGGTGATGTTGTTTTTAAAAAATCAAAAAGCATTTTCTTTAAAAGTCTAAAAATTCGACGTATATATGATGAGACAAGTCAGTCATTAGTGTATCTAGCGTACAGTACTAAAGAAACCAGTGGCAGCTATAAACATGCTATGTCTACCGTGCCATTGTGGGGCACCGAGGCGTATCAAGCGCCGATAAAGCCTTAAACTTAAACAATTCTAGCTACAAAAAAGCCGCTATTAAAGCCACGTAAAGCGCAGAGTGTATGCGGCTTTCGTGGCTTTAAGAGGTTAAGCTACGGCAGGTGGTGACGCTATGGCGTCTTTAATCAACTCACCGACTCTTTCTTGCGTTTTGTTTAACGCTTCTGCGAGCTCTTCACAAAGAAACTCTAAGCCTAGGCTTAAATGCTTAAGATCCGTTGCACTTAATGTGCTGTGCTCTTTCATTAGGCTTAAACCTTTTACAACTTCGGCATAGCGGTAGGGATCACCTATAGCGATAGCTGCTTGGTTAGCCGTAGCGCGAACTTTCCATTGCTCGCTTACTTTGCCTTTCCAGCTTTGCAAATGGCTAATAATTTTTCTGGCTTCTGTGGCACTGATAATACTGCGAATAGTGCTTGGGATATTGTTAGCTGGTACCTGCCACGTTAGGCCATTGCGTGCGAAATAGAGTTGGATAAACGTGGTTTTTTTCTCTCCGACAAAGCTTTTGTTACTAATCAATTTTACAATACCGATACCATAACCGGGATGATAGATACGATCGCCTTGATTAATAGTGATAATGTTCTCCTTAATCTTAGAATAAACCCCAAATAAAAAATATTTTACAATCAATATGTTACGCTATTTTTGTATTTAAATCAAGGTTAGGCAGTTAACGGGTAAGTAACCGGCGGGAAAAATTAACTATCTTGAAATGCCGTCTGGTCAGAACCAAAGGTATAATGGGTAAATCGCAATGATAAATAGGGTAACGAGACATGATTAATACCAAAATATATAAGTCGGTTTATCAGTTAGCTGAAAAGCTAATGGATGCTGATAGTAAAGGCAATATGCAAGCCTTTGATGCCTTGTATGCAGAGTTAAAAGCAATTTGTATAACAAATGAAAATACCGACAAAGACCATCCAGAGCAATGGGAAACATTGGCGGACTTTACTGCTGAGATGGATGAAGCTTTAGCCGGTTACGAAAAAGCCTTAGTTTAAGCTACTGCGATAAACTCCAAAGATCATATGGCATCAATTGCATTTTCTATGGCAGTGTTGCAAATTGAATTAGGCCAGACTGATGCCGCGATAAAAAACCTGCAAAACGCTAAAACTCATGCCAATAAAAGTGAAGATAAAGAGTTTAAACTAGAGATAGATGAGCTACTAGCAACACTATTGGCAACTGAGTAAGCAACAAGCCTGCATGACATGCTGGCGAACGAAAAGGGTGAACGCTAATGTACAAAAATAGAGATACCATTGCACGGCTGCGCGATAATATTCCGTCATTTGCCTGTGTAAAAGGTTGTCACGATTGTTGTGGCCCAGTCACTACGTCGTCAGAAGAGATATCGCGTTTGCCGGTAAAAACTGATGCTGAGTATAAAGCGGCATTAGAACACTTTAACTGTGTGCATTTGGGGCCTAATGGTTGCACTGTTTATGATGAGCGGCCGTTAATTTGTCGGTTATTTGGTACTACACCGCGCATGCCTTGCCCACAAGGGCGCCGTCCAGAGCAAATGATTGATATTAAGGTTGAAACTGAAGTTCATCACTTTATTGCCAATACCCGCCAAGTATTGGTATAGCTTTTATCTAGATGCTTAAAAAGCGGTAGTGCTGTTAAATAAGCCAACAAAAAAGCCAGACAATGTCTGGCTTTTTTATTAACTAAAGCGGATTACTCATCCGCTTTAGGTTTGGTCATTGGTGCGGATACGGCTTGACGAGCAAACGCTGAACCCGCAGGGCGTGACGAGCTGGCAACAACAGGGCGCTCAGCTGCTAGCATAGCAACCGGTGCTGCTTCTGCCGCCGCGGTACTTGCTGCTGTTTCAGGTTTAGTCATGGTAGCAACAACCATTTGCGCATAACGGCTACCCGCTGGTTTAGCTTTAACTGGCAACTCTGTTTTTGCTTCGGCTTTAACTTCAGCTGTAACAGCTGGGGTTTCTACCGGCGCAGTTACTTCAGCAATTACTGGCGCTGCTTCGGTTGCTACCTTAGCTACTTTAGCTGGTTTAGCTTCAACTGTGGCTTCTGTTGGAACGCTGGTGCTAGTTTCTAGCACAGTATCCGCTGCAGTATCGGTGGCCACTGTATCAGCTTTTTTCACTGCTGGTTTACGACGACTACGCGTTTTTGGCTTTTCTTCAGCGCCATTTTCAGTATCTACTGGCTCAGTTACGATAGTCGCTTTAGCTTCACTAACTAAAGCTTCACTAACCAATGTTTCATTGGCTAAAGTTTCGTTAGTAGAAGTGGCAGTAACTGGCACGTCGGCTATGACTTTGGTTTCAGTAGCGGCATCTGCAGTATCAGTAGCGGCTTCGCTTTGCTCTTGATCTTTCTTACGCTTTTGCCCAGCGGCACGTAAATGGCGTGGTGAACGACGATTACGGCTGCGTGACTCCGCAGGATCCTGCTCAGTAGTATTATCGGTGTTGCTTTCAGTGACTCCGCTTTGGGCTGTTGCATCAACTACGGGCATTGCTTCAGTTACTGGTGTAGTAACTGTGTTTGCCGTGGTGTCGATAACCGGTGTAATAACGGCAGTAACCTCAGCTTCTGCTGCTACTGCGGTAGCAACTGGGGCTGCAGCAGTACTAATTGCAGCAACAGGCTTGTCCATACGCACTGACTTGCGCACATTGCGACGTTGACGGCGCTCAGCTACACGTTGCGGTGCGCTATCGTCGTCTTGTTCTTTTACGACAGCGGGTTTTTCAACTGGCTTTTTAATGTCCTGTTGTGGCCGCGGTGCGCGAGGCTCTTGCTGTGGCCGTGGCTGACGTTCAGTTTTAACTGGCTGCGCATCATCTTTAGTTACAGCCGTTGTTACTGTACGCTCTTCGTTTTCGTTACGACGGCGTGGCTTATTACGACGGTTGCGGTTGTTATCGCGATTGCTGTCGTTGTTGCTTGAACGAGAGCCATTGCGCTCAGTTGGTTTTGTCGTTACAGCTTTAACTTCAGCTTTAGTTTCTGTTGGTGCAAATAACTTACCAAACCAGTTGCTTACTGCAGCAAATAGACTTGGTGTTGGCTCTGCAACAGGTGCAGCTTTAGGTGCAGGACGCTGAGCATTAGCATCGGCGATATTAATAGCAGAGATAGCCGGTTTTTCTTTTACGGCATCTGAACTCGGTTGGTATAAGGTGCTTGATAACTCAGGCGCTTTAACCATGTTGTAGCTTACGTCGTCTATCTCTTCATCAATGCGGATGCGGATAACTTCGTGGTTAGGCGTTTCCATGTGCTCGTTTGGTATAACAAACACGCGAATGCCTTGGCGTGTTTCAATGCGGCGAATAGCATCACGCTTTTCGTTCATTAAATAGGTTGCTACAGATACTGGCACTTGGGCGTGGATCTGGCTGGTATTATCTTTAATCGATTCTTCTTCGATTAAACGTAAAATAGATAAGGCTGACGATTCGATACTACGAATAGTACCGCGGCCATGACAGCGTGGACATACATGCGTGGCTGACTCACCTAAAGAAGGGCGCAAACGTTGGCGTGACATTTCTAACAAACCAAAACGTGAAATGCGGCCAATTTGTACGCGGGCACGGTCATGTTTAACGGCGTCTTTTAAACGGTTTTCTACTTCACGCTGATGCCGTACTGGCGTCATATCAATAAAGTCGATTACGATTAAGCCACCCAAGTCACGTAAACGTAATTGGCGGGCAATTTCGTCAGACGCTTCTAGGTTGGTATTAAATGCCGTTTCTTCAATATCGCCACCTTTAGTCGCTTTTGACGAGTTAATGTCGATAGCGGTTAAGGCCTCAGTGCTGTCGATAACGATAGAGCCACCAGAGGGTAGGCGCACTTCACGACGAAATGCCGACTCAATTTGCGTTTCAATTTGAAAATGCATAAATAGTGGCACTTCACCCTGATATAACTTAACGCGATGCGCGAAGTCTGGGCGAAATTGCTGAATATATACTTTGGCTTCTTCAAAAATACGTGGGTTATCGATAAGAATTTCACCGACATCGCGGCGTAAGTAATCGCGGATAGCGCGAAATACTACGTTGCTTTCTTGGTGAATTAAAAACGGTGACGGGCGTTTTTCGGCTTCAGCAGTAATAGCTGACCAATGTTTTAATAACGCTTTTAAGTCGTAGTCTAGTTCTTCGTATGACTTGCCAACACCTGCAGTACGAACAATTAAACCCATGCCATCGGGCATTTCTAATTGGCCTAACGAGTCTTTTAACTCTTGGCGTTCGTCGCCTTCGATACGGCGTGAAATACCACCGGCACGAGGGTTGTTAGGCATTAAAACTAAATAGGAACCGGCAAGACTAATAAAGGTAGTTAACGCTGCACCTTTTTGGCCGCGCTCTTCTTTATCAATTTGAATAATAACTTCTTGGCCTTCTTTTACTACTTCTTTGATGTTTGGACGACCATCGAAGCTGTAACCAGAAGGGAAGTATTCGCGTGAGATTTCTTTTAGCGGTAAAAAGCCATGTCGGTCTGAACCATAATCAACAAACGCCGCTTCTAGGCTTGGTTCAACGCGGGTAATTTTACCTTTGTAAATGTTGGCTTTTTTTTGTTCGTGACCTGGGCTTTCAATATCTAAATCATATAACTTCTGGCCATCGACCAGCGCAACGCGAATTTCTTCTTCTTGCGTTGCATTTATTAACATTCTTTTCATGTGTAGTGACTCGCATTTTTGCAGCCACAACGCAGCCCAATGGGCACCTGCGTGTTCAGACGTTATCAAACACTAATTGGTGCAGTCTCACGACTGGAATGTCTGAAGAAACCAAATTGTCACTATGCTAGCTAAATGTAGCTTCTGCACAGCGTATGCTGTTTTCGTTTTTGAATCTGAAACACACCGCTTTGCAGCGCTGCGTTATAGCAATATCTTTTATTGCTCTGGTTAACCGGAATTCATGTTTTGCCGTTGTTGATAATAGATTACGCAACATTATCTCAGGCAAATGGCGTTTGGTTTACGTTGGGGGTATAAAAAACGTTGGTTTTCACCACGAATTCGGTATGATCACTTCCCCAAGCGCTGCCGCACAAATTCTCTTACGTTACTTTGAGCGCCCTAATTGCCAGTTTTGGCATAATTAGCAACGGGATTATCCCACTAATAAGCAGCCGATAGCAACTGAAATCTTATATTAGCAGAGTATTCGAAACCCATGACTGATGAAATCAAGTTACCTGTGCAAATAGTTGAAATAGAACCTGATTTTATTGGTCAGCGTATAGACAATTTTCTGTTAGCACGGCTCAAAGGCGTGCCCAAAAGTGTTATTTATCGGGTTTTGCGAAAAGGAGAGGTGCGAGTAAACAAAAAACGCATTAAACCTGAGTATAAATTACAACAAGATGATGTGGTACGTATTCCGCCATTAACCGTGGCACCTGAGGGTGAGCCGATATCGATAAAGTTGTCGATGGTGAAAAATTTAGAGCAACATATTTTATTTGAAGATAACGATTTAATTGTGCTGAATAAGCCATCAGGCATGGCAGTGCATGGCGGTAGCGGTTTGCAATTTGGTGTAATAGAAGCCTTACGTGCGCTTAGGCCGTTGGCAAAACATTTAGAGTTGGTACATCGCTTAGATCGCGATACGTCAGGTTGCTTGTTAATTGCCAAAAAACGCTCAGTACTTACGCATTTGCATGAACAATTGCGTAATAAAACTGTAGAAAAAAAATATTGGGCCTTAGTTGCTGGCGATTGGGACAACCGCGTACGCAAGGTTACTGAGCGATTAAAGAAAAATACCCTGCAATCTGGCGAGCGAGTAGTGCGGGTTGACGAAGCTGAGGGTAAAGAGTCAGAAACTCGGTTTCGTATTTTGCAGCGCTATCAAGAAGGCACCTTAGTTGAGGCATTTCCGGTAACTGGCCGCACGCACCAAATTCGGGTGCACACGGCATGTAAAGGCCACCCAATAGCTTGTGATGATAAATACGGCGATAACACCTTTACCGCACAAATGCAGAAAATAGGCTTAAATCGGCTATTTTTACACGCTAAAAGTTTGAGCTTTATTCACCCTAATACCGAAACCACAATGCGGATAGAAGCACCTTTGGACCCTAGCTTAGAACAAGCACTGACAAGATTAACGAGAAAGTAATTTAATGAGAGTGTAATGCAAAATGTAACGGATAAGGTATCGCTGGTGGTATTTGATTGGGATGGCACGGTAATGGACTCGGTTGGTCGCATTGTCTCATCAATGCGCACGGCGGCCGAGAAAACCGAGTTAATTGTTCCTAGCGAGTTTGCGGTAAAGCAAATTATTGGTTTAAGCCTAGACCCAGCATTTGATGTGTTGTTTCCAGGTGTTAGCGACAAGCAACGCCAACAGCTGTTTGATCATTATCGCGATCAGTATCTTACTCACGATACCACACCAACACCGTTATTTGCTGGTGTTGAGCAGGTGCTTAAACAGCTAAAAGAACAAAATGTATTATTAGCCGTTGCCACCGGTAAAGCGCGTAAAGGCCTTAACCGTATGTTTGCCGATACTGGACTAGAACAATACTTTGATACCAGCCGCTGCGCCGATGAAGCACAGTCGAAACCACACCCTGATATGTTACAGCAAATTTTGCAGCAACTAGGTGTTAAGGCTGGGCATGCGGTAATGGTGGGCGATACCAGTCACGATATGAAGATGGCACAAGCGATAAATATGCCGCGCGTTGGCGTAACGCACGGCGTGCATGATCGCGAGGTATTAAGCCAATTTGCGCCTAAAGCCATTATTGATTCAATACCACAACTGTTGCAGGTGCTTTAACCTAATAGCAGGTTTACACCTTCGTTAAGTAGCAGTTGGTTAAGGCGAATTAACGGCAAACCGACAAGGCTATTGGGGTCATCGCCGCTGAGCTTACTAAATAAGCTAATACCTAAGCCTTCACTTTTAAAACTACCGGCACAATCTAACGGTTGTTCTTTTTCAATATAAGCGGTTATTTCAGCTGCTGATAGTTGACGAAAATGTACCGTGAAGGGGTCGGTAATAACTTGGATATGTCGGGTTTGGGCATTAACTAGCGCCAACCCCGTTAAAAATGTGACACTTTGGCCACTAAAGTCGCTTAATTGCTGATAAGCGTTGGCTGAGGTGTGTGGTTTTCCGATAATGTGGTTATTAAATAGCGCAACCTGATCTGAACCTATTACCAAACCCTCGCTTAAGTTACCGGCGACGGCTTGCGCCTTAGCGATAGCTAATCGGCTAACAAGTTCAGTTGCTGTTTCGTTAGGTAAAGGTGTTTCATCAACCTCTGGTTTTATCATGGTAAAGCGCGGTGTTAATTTGGCTAATAGCTGCTGACGATACACCGAGGTAGATGCTAAGTATAAGCTTGGGATAGTGCGCTGTGGCATTGAGGAAACAGCCTTTATATTCAGAATATGCGGTACTATAAACAGAATGGAAAAAATGCGCGATAAAAACGATAAAAATCTGTCAGTTCCCTTTGACAGCAACGGGGCGGTTCTATATGATGCGCGCCTTATGCAAAAAGTAAAAATGCCCATTACTATAGATCCGGTTAAAGCAGCGCAAAAACGCTCTGACTATGAAGGCAATACGCCATTAGTAGATTTAACCCGATTAACTGAAAGCCTGCTTAACCCGCAGGGCGATGTGGCGGTTCGAATAGAATGCAGTACTGATCAGCAAGGCCTAACCGTAATACAGGGTAGCGCCGCTTGCGAAGTCAGTGTAACCTGCGAACGTTGTGGCGAAGCCATTAACATGTCGCTGGACTGCAATTTTGCATACACTCCTGTAAAAGCGGGAGATAACGCAGCTTTGGAATTAATTCCTGAGCGTTACGACGTGATCGATAAAGATGAACACGGCGAAATAAATTTACGGCAGTTAGTGGAAGATGAGCTGATTTTGGCATTACCATTATTTCCGATGCATGACGAAGCGGTTTGCGCCGTTAGTGCGGCATTGATGAGTTTTGGTGATATTGGTCCCGAACCAGAAAAACCCAATCCTTTTGCTATACTGGCAGAATTAAAGAAAAAGTGAGTTTAGGAGATATACCATGGCTGTTCAGCAAAACAAAAAATCACGTGCCCGCCGCGACATGCGTCGTTCACACGATGCATTAACTGGCCCAACGCTGTCAGTTGATTCTACTACTGGTGAAACGCATCGTCGTCACCACATTACTGCCGATGGTTACTACAAAGGCCGTAAAGTTAAGTAAGTTTGGATGCACTCAGTGCAGCCCACTAAGCTGACACTTGCACTAGACATGATGGGGGGCGATCACGGCCCCCATACTACTATTCCTGCGGCACTCGCTGCGGTATGTGAATTTCCTGAGTTACACCTTATCTTGTGTGGCGATGAAGCTATTTTGACCGAGCAATTAAAATTGCACGGTGTATTTCCGCATCCACAACTTACTTTGCATCCTAGTACCCAAGTTGTAACCATGGCTGATAAGCCAGCTGTTGCCCTGCGCTCTAAGCGTAACTCGTCGATGCGGGTTGCACTAGATTTGGTCGAAAAGGGTGAGGTACAAGCCTGTGTTAGTGCCGGCAATACCGGCGCACTGATTGCGATGGCACATTATGTACTGAAAATGCTTAATGGTATTGACCGCCCTGCGCTTATCAGTACCTTGCCATCATTAGACAGCACACCCGTTTATATGCTCGATTTAGGCGCTACAGTAAACTCTGACGCTGACACCTTATTTCAGTTCGCGGTAATGGGTGCAGTAATGGCAGAAGAGGTTATTGGGATCAGTAAACCCAAGGTGGCGTTACTGAATATGGGCGAAGAAGAAATTAAAGGTTCAGATCAGATTAAACGCGCATCTATGCTGTTATCTGAATGCAACGACATTAATTACATTGGTTACATTGAAGGTAATGATATTTTCAGTGGTAAAGCTGATGTAGTGGTTTGTGATGGCTTTGTTGGTAATGTCGCGCTTAAAACCTGTGAAGGTGTTGCCAAACTCATTTTACGCCGCTTTGAAACCAGTATCAAAGATCGTGTAACTGCGCAATTATTCGGCTGGATGATTAAACCTTTTATAAAAAGCCTTTATCAGGGGGTGAACCCCGACCACTATAACGGGGCAAGTCTGATAGGATTGCGCGGAATTGTAGTGAAAAGTCATGGAAATGCGACTAAAGATGCATTTCTAAGTGCCATCCGGCAAGCGGTACGTGAGGTTGAACGTCAAGTGCCTGCTAAAATTAAAGACCGGTTGGAACACGTATTAATTGATAAAGCGTAGGTTCGCATGTATTCACGCATTATAGGTACCGGGAGTTACTTCCCGTCACAGATCCGCAGTAACGCGGATTTGGAAACAATGGTAGAAACTACCGACGAATGGATTATCGAACGTACCGGCATTAGAGAGCGCAGGCTTATTGGTGAGAACGAAACCGTTGCCACTATGGGCGCGCAAGCTGCACTAAAAGCCATTGAAGCAGCCGGTATTGATAAAAACAGCATCGATATGATTATTTGTGCAACCACGAGTGGTTCGCGCGCATTACCTAGCTCGGCCTGTGAAATTCAACGTGAGCTAGAAATACCTGCTATTCCCGCCTTTGATATTGCTGCGGCTTGTGCCGGCTTTTGTTACGGTTTAAGTATTGCCGATCAGTATATTAAAACCGGTATGGCCAAGCGTATTTTAGTTATTGGTTCAGATTGTTTGTCGCGTTTAATTTCGCCAGAAGATCGCAGCATGGTTATTTTATTCGGCGATGCTGCTGGTGCGGTATTGCTTGAAGCCTCAGAGCAATCTGGCATTTTATCTACCCATATTCACGCTGATGGTA
This sequence comes from Rheinheimera metallidurans, assembly GCF_036983985.1. Lineage (NCBI taxonomy): Bacteria > Pseudomonadati > Pseudomonadota > Gammaproteobacteria > Chromatiales > Chromatiaceae > Rheinheimera > Rheinheimera metallidurans. The sequence goes on along the minus strand of NZ_JALAHQ010000002.1, from coordinate 234,412 downwards.
AGTATTCTGAATTACTGTACGTTGATAATCCTATTCGTGGTAACGAGCAATCGGTACATGAATCTTGGGGTTCGATGAAAGGTAACGACGTATTTAAAGTAGCCGTAACTAAACTTTCTGAAGCTGTTGAGCAAACGTTAGCGGCGAATAATATGCAAAAATCAGAAATTGACTGGTTAGTACCGCATCAGGCTAACTTACGTATTATTGCTGCAGTTGCGCGTAAACTGGATATGTCGATGGATCAGGTAGTTATTAACCTAGACCGTTACGGCAATACCTCGGCAGCTACTGTGCCTACCGCATTAGATGAAGCCATTCGTGATGGTCGCATTAAACGCGGACAAACCTTACTACTTGAAGCTTTCGGTGGTGGTTTTGCATGGGCATCAGCGTTAGTGCGTTATTAAACGCCAATACCAACAATACAATTTTCAGGATCTAAAATGACAACAAAATTGGCGATTGTATTTCCAGGTCAAGGTTCGCAAAGCTTAGGTATGTTGGCCGATTTACACCAGCAATATGATGTAGTAAAGCATACCTTTACTGAAGCATCTGCAGCCTTAGGTTATGATTTATGGGCACTAGTTGCTAATGGTCCTGAGGCTGATTTAAACGAAACGCACCGCACCCAACCCGCGCTATTAACTGCATCGGTTGCAGTGTGGCGGTTATGGCAGCAGCAAAATGGCACGACGCCAGTATACTTTGCGGGTCACTCTTTAGGAGAGTACTCAGCATTAGTGTGTGCAGGTGTGTTATCACTGGCAGATGCGGTTAAGTTAGTTGAAAAGCGCGGTAACTACATGCAGCAAGCCGTACCTGCGGGTGTCGGGGCTATGTCGGCTATTATTGGTTTAGACGATGCTGCTATTGCCAAAGCCTGTGCTGACGCGGCGCAAGGCGAAGTAGTATCGCCGGTTAATTTTAATTCGCCAGGCCAAGTGGTGATTGCTGGTAATAAAGCGGCTGTTGAGCGCGCTGGTGAACTATGTAAAGCGGCCGGCGCTAAACGTGCACTGCCATTACCGGTAAGTGTGCCGTCACATTGCGCATTAATGCGCCCAGCTGCCGAGCAATTGGCCATTGATTTAGCTGCGCTTAATTTTAGCGACGCGGCAATACCTGTGATTAATAACGTTGATGTTGCCATCGCTACCGATGCGGCCGCAGTTAAAGATGCGTTAGTACGCCAGTTATACAGCCCAGTGCGTTGGACAGAAACCATTGAATGGTTAGCGGCACAAGGTGTAACACAGGTAATAGAATTAGGTGCGGGTAAGGTATTAAGTGGTCTGATTAAACGTATCAATAAAGAACTAATTACAGCTTCGGTTAGCGATAGCGCAGCACTACAAGCAGCGTTAGCTAATGAATAAGGGTTAAAAATGACAAATTTTATTTCATTAGAAGGCAAGGTAGCACTGGTCACTGGCGCTAGCCGTGGTATAGGCCGCGCGATTGCCGAGCAGTTAGCGGCGCTAGGAGCGCAAGTCGTTGGTACGGCAACTTCAGAAAAAGGCGCGGCGGCTATTAGTAGTTATTTAGGTGATAAAGGCTGTGGCTTAGTGTTAAACGTTGGCGATACAGCGTCAATTGAACAATGCTTAGAGCAAATAAAAAACCAGTTTGGTGATATCGATATTTTAGTTAATAATGCCGGTATTACGCGCGATAATTTACTAATGCGCATGAAAGATGATGAATGGTTTGACATAATACAAACCAATTTGACATCAGTTTATCGCTTAAGCAAAGCGGTAATGCGTAGCATGATGAAAAAACGTTTTGGTCGTATCATTAATATTGGTTCGGTAGTGGGCTCTATGGGCAACGCAGGCCAAACCAATTATGCGGCAGCTAAAGCCGGGGTGCTGGGTTTTACTAAATCATTAGCCCGTGAAGTTGCATCGCGCGGAATTACCGTAAATGCTATTGCTCCAGGTTTTATTGATACTGACATGACTAAAGAGCTGTCTGAAGAACAAAAAGAAAGTATCTTTGGCCAAGTACCAGCAAACCGATTAGGTAAGCCAGAAGAAATTGCTGCAACAGCTGCGTTTTTAGCGTCTAATCAGGCGGCTTACATTACTGGTGAAACGATTCACGTAAACGGCGGGATGTATATGGTGTAAGTATTGGGAATATAAGCAGGTTTGACCAGCAAAAAATGCTGTTTTGTTTACTTGCAACCCATAAAACTTACGCATAAACTAGCGCCACACAAAATTGCACGAATTGTTGCGATTTATATGAGAAAAAGGAAAAAAAGATGAGCAACATCGAAGAACGCGTAAAGAAAATTATTATCGAACAACTGGGTGTTAAAGAAGACGAAGTGAAGCACGAAGCGTCATTCGTTGAAGATTTAGGTGCCGATTCATTAGATACCGTTGAATTAGTAATGGCGCTTGAAGAAGAATTCGATACTGAGATTCCTGACGAAGAAGCTGAAAAAATTACGACTGTTCAGTCTGCTATTGATTATATCAAAGCACACGCAGAGTAAGCGAACAGCTTGCAGAACGGGTAGCCTGGCTACCCGTTTTTGTTTATAAAAGAAAATTTCCATGGCGGAGGATTTTGTGGCAAAACGTCGTGTGGTAGTTACCGGTTTAGGCATGTTAACGCCGCTGGGTAATGATGTCGCCTCAAGCTGGAAAGGCTTACAGCAGGGTAAAAGTGGTATATCGCTGATCGATCATTTCGATACTAGTGCCTATACTACCAAGTTTGCTGGTTTGGTAAGAAATTTTGATGTGGAGCCGTATTTTTCGACAAAAGACGCGAAAAAAATGGATCTCTTTATTCAGTATGGTGTCGCTGCTGGTATTCAGGCATTTCGTGACTCGGGCATTGAAATAACTGAGCAAAATGCGCCACGTATTGGTGCTGCTATAGGCTCTGGTATTGGTGGTTTAGGCTTAATTGAAGAAAACCACACTAAATTAATGGCAAGTGGCCCGAAGCGGTTATCACCGTTTTTTGTGCCATCAACCATTATCAATATGATTGCTGGTCAGTTATCAATAATGTTGGGTTTGCAAGGCCCTAATATCAGTATTGTAACCGCCTGTACTACAGGTGTGCATAATATTGGCCATGCTGCACGTATGATTAGCTACGGCGATGCCGACGTTATGATTGCCGGTGGTGCTGAAAAAGCCTCTACGCCTTTAGGCATGGGTGGTTTTGGTGCAGCGCGGGCGCTGTCGACACGTAACGATTCACCACAGCAAGCGAGTCGGCCGTGGGATAAAGACCGAGATGGTTTTGTGCTAGGCGACGGCGCGGGTGTAATGGTAGTTGAAGAATACGAGCACGCTAAAGCACGTGGCGCTAAAATTTATGCCGAGCTAGTTGGTTTTGGTATGAGTGGCGACGCTTACCATATGACATCGCCACCAGAAAACGGTGCTGGTGCAGCCGCTGCTATGCGTAATGCATTAAACGATGCGCAAATTAACCCTGAGCAAGTTGCTTATATTAATGCTCATGGTACTTCTACTCCGGCGGGTGATATTGCTGAAACGATGGCGATTAAATCGGTATTTGCCAACAACATTGATAAAGTGATGGTCAGTTCGTCTAAATCAATGATTGGTCATTTACTGGGTGCGGCGGGTTCGGTTGAATCCATCATTACCGTATTGTCGTTACAAGATAAAGTGGTTACGCCAACCATTAATCTGGACAACCCCGATGTCGGTTGTGATTTGGATTATGTGCCTCTTGAATCACGTCAAGTTACGATGGATTATGCATTGTGTAATTCATTTGGCTTTGGTGGTACTAACGGTTCTATCTTGTTCAAGCGCGTATAATCTGCTGTATTGATTAACAAAGGCTGCCTAGTGCAGCCTTTGTTTTATCTGCATTTTAAGGCATACTGCGGCTGTTTCTACTTATCTGGTAACAGGTGTGCAAGCGGCTATACATACTCAAGATCGCAGCTTTAATTACGGTGATGGCCTTTTTACTACTATGCAAGTGCGTGGTGGTAAAATTCAATTATGGCCGTTACATCTGCAACGTTTGCAACTAGGTGCGACCACATTAGGTTTTGGCGATATTGACTGGTTTGCATTGCAACGCCAAGCTGAAGCTGCAGTGACCTTAACGCAACAGGTTATAAAAATATTGATTTCGCGTGGCGAAGGCGGGCGAGGTTATGCTTGCCAAGACGTAAGCCAACCACGTATTTATATTAGCAGCAGTGCTATGCCTGATTATACTATGGCACAGCGGCTGGGTGTGCAGTTAAGCACCGCGAGGTTACAACTTGGTATTCAGCCATTGCTGGCGGGTTTAAAACATAATAATCGTTTAGAGCAAGTATTATTAAAGCAAGAGTTAGCCCAAACGGACGCTGATGATCTTTTAGTACTAGATCAGCAAGGTTTTATTACCGAAGCTACCGCCGCAAATGTATTTTTCTATCGCTCGGGTAACTGGTATACACCTGAACTGACACGAGCCGGTGTTAACGGCGTAATGCGTCAGCATATTATGCAGCAACACCGTAAACAGCTGTTAGATATAGCCGAAGTTAGCTGGCGGCTAAATGAACTAGCAAACGTAGAGGCAATGTTTATCTGCAATGCACTTATGGGTATAGTTCCGGTTAAAAGTATTAATAATCTAGAACTGACACTATTGCCAGTGCAGCAATTACAACAGAAATTGAACGCGTAGCCATTTAAACCCTAGACATTAAAACCGCAGGTAATATGCTAAAGTCGCTGAAAATTATTATTCTATTTCTACTGCTATGCGCAGCGGGCTATTACGCTGTAGTGCGCTATGTGCAGCAGATCAGCCTTGCTTTGCCTGAGCGTATTTATACTGTGCCCTCAGGCAGTTCTGCCGCGCAGTTATGTCAGCGTTGGCAGCAACAACAGCTGCTAAGTACAGCAGAATGTTTGTCATTAAAGTTATATCTTAAACTACACCCAGCAGAGGCTACGGTGCAGCAGGGCGTGTTTCGTCTTGATAATCAGCATACCTTATTACAGGTATTAGCTTTATTTCGTAGTGGTAAAGAAGCGCAGTTTTCGTTAACGCTAATTGATGGCGAAACCTTGCAACAAAGCTTAGAACGAATACAACGAGCCCCTTATTTACAGCAAGATATACGTTCCGCGGCCGAGGTATTACAGCTATTGCAATGGCCAGCCGAGTGGGGTGAAAAGCCGGTCAATAGTGAAGCACTGCTTTACCCTGATACGTATTACTACACGGCTAATAGCAAAGTAAGTGCGTTGGTTATGCGTGCACAGCGCGCCTTACTAATAGAGCTAGAACAGGCATGGCAGCAGCGCCAAGATAACTTGCCGCTACAAAACCGATATCAGCTATTAATACTGGCCTCTATTATTGAGAAGGAAAGTAGCTATCCGCCAGAAAAAACCTTAGTAGCATCGGTTTTTATAAATCGGTTACGCAAAAATATGCGTTTGCAAACGGATCCTACAGTAATTTACGGTTTAGATAATTTTAACGGTAATATTACTCGAGCCGATTTAAGCAACCCACACCCGTATAATACCTATCGTCACCATGGTTTACCGCCAGGACCGATAAGTTTGGTTGGTCGTGCATCGTTACAAGCGGTAGCAAAGCCCGCGGAAACAGAGTTGTTTTATTTTGTCAGTAAAGGCGATGGTACTCATCAGTTTTCTTCCACATTAGAGCAGCATAATCGTGCAGTAAAAAAATATATTTTGGGAGCAAAATTATGAGCCATAAAGGCAAGTTTATTGTTGTTGAAGGCCTTGAAGGCGCAGGAAAGAGTACGGCTATCGCCTATGTTAAACAGTATTTGCAGCAATTAGGGCATGACGTTGTTTGCACCCGTGAGCCCGGCGGTACGCCGTTAGCTGAAAGTTTACGTAACTTAATTAAACAAGTACAAACGACAGAAATTATTGCCCCCCAAACCGAGCTATTACTAATGTATGCCGCGCGCATGCAATTACTGCTAAATGTGATTAATCCTGCACTTGCACAAGGTAAATGGGTATTAGCTGACCGACACGATCTGTCGTCTCGTGCATATCAAGGTGGTGGTCGGCAACTTGACGAGCCGTTTATTAATCAACTGCGTCAAGCTGTGCTGGGAGATTTAACGCCTGATTTAACCTTGTATTTAGATATTGATCCTGCAATTGGTTTAGAGCGCGCTCGGGTGCGCGGTGAGCTGGATCGTATTGAATTAGAGCAACTGGCATTTTTTCAACGCACCCGCGAAAAATACTTACACATTGCCCATACGGAGCCCAATATTGCCATCATTGATGCTAACCAAACGATAGAGCAAGTACAGCAAAGTATTGCTAAAGCACTTACTCCGGCAGTGGGTTAATTTATGCCACCTTGGTTAGTATCTTATCAGCAACAATTTAGTCAGCTACTAAACACTAATCAGTTAGCGCATGGCATTTTACTTACTGGTCCAGAAGGTATCGGTAAACACCTATTAGCCAACTGGCTGGCGGCATCTTTACTTTGTACTGCCCAAACCAAGCCTTGTGGTATATGCAAAAGTTGTTTATTACGTGAAGCGGGCAACCATTCTGACTTACTTATTGTCGACAGCTCTGGTACAAGCATAGGTGTTGATGCGGTGCGTCAGCTTAGTCAGTTTATGCAAGGTAGGGCGCAGCAGCAGCAAAATAAGGTAGTATTATTAGCTGACGCTAGCAAGTTAACCGAAGCTGCCGCTAACGCGTTACTAAAAACCTTAGAAGAGCCACCGCAAAATAGTTTTTTACTGTTGTTTAGCGCCAGTGGTAGCACCTTGCCGGCAACCTTGCTTAGCCGCTGCCAACAATGGGTAATAGCTGCACAGTATGGCGACGATATTCAGCGCTGGTTAGCGCTACATAGTAATCGCGCGGTGCCTGATTTCTTATTAGCTTACGCTGCAGGTGGGCCGCTAAAAGCCTTAAGTTTATTAGAGTCTGGTGAAGCGGATCAGTTACACGTGACTATTAATAGTTTGACGAAGTTTTTTAGCCAGCAAATAGTATTAGCCGATTGCGTAAAACAGCTAGAGGCAATTAGCGGATTAAGCCAGATTATCGGTTGGCTACTTCGCCAACAATTATTGCCTAGTTTAATTGGCCATAATCCGCAACGTGTTCTAGCAATACATCAGTTGTATAGCCGCTGGTGTCGTGACGAAATACAAATTTTAGGGCAGAATAAGCAGCTTGCTTTAAGTGCGTTTTTAATTGAGTTAAAACGACTGCAAGGTTAAGTGGAGTATTTATGGAAGAGCTAACAATAGGCTTCAATGATTTAAAAGATTTATACCGCAGCTATATGCCATTTTTAAAAACAGGCGGTTTGTTTGTTCGTACGCCAAGACAATATAAAATGGGCCAGTCGCTGGCGTTGAGCGTTACCTTACCTGATTCATTAGAGCCGATTGCCGTATCGGGTAAAGTAGCTTGGATCACGCCACATGGTTCGCAAAGCTCTAACCCTGCAGGTATCGGCGTTAGCTTTATTGATGATAAGTCGCAATTAGGTGCGCAGATAGAGAAGCTACTTGGCGGAATGCTAAATTCGGCTGATCCGACCCACACTATTTAAGCTGAGAGTATTATTTTGTTTGTAGATTCACATTGCCATCTTGATCGGCTAGAGCTAGATAAACTAGGGTTAACCCTTGAGCAAGTTGTCGATAATGCAAAGGCTGAACAAATTCAGCACATGTTATGTGTGTGCGTAAGCTTATCCGAATTTGAGCAAATGGCCCAAAGCGTTGCTCCATTTACTAATGTGTCTATATCTTGTGGCGAGCACCCGTTGCACCAGCATGACAAGGTAGACCCAGAACAGTTGTTACAGCAGTGTCAGCGAGATACTGTGGTTGCTGTGGGTGAAACAGGGCTAGATTATTTTTACTCACCAGAGTCTAAACTTAGCCAACAGGCTGCTTTCGTTAGCCATATTGACGTAGCTAATCAGCTCGCTAAGCCGTTAATTATTCATACCCGCGATGCTAGAGCCGATACCTTGGCATTAATGCGTAGCCATAATGCGGATAAAGCCAGTGGTGTTTTACACTGTTTTACTGAAAACTGGGATATGGCTAAAGCTGCACTTGATCTGGGTTTTTATATTTCAATTTCAGGCATTATGACGTTTCGTAATGCCACCGAGCTGCGCGATGTAGTTAAACGTTTACCGCTTGATCGTCTGCTAATAGAAACAGATGCACCTTATCTAACGCCAGTGCCGTTTCGTGGTAAAACTAACCAACCGGCTTATGTTAGCGCAGTAGCAAAGGCTGTTGCTGAGGTTAAAGGCGTAAGTCTAGACAGCCTAGCAAAAGCCACGACGGATAATTTTTATACGTTATTTAACTTAGTAAAACGAGTAGCCTAACGTTATAGGCCTAGATAAAAGTAGCCCGGAACTAATTTGCATTGTTCCGGGCCTAGGGGAATGGCTCATAGGGAATGAGCCGTGCGCTATCGTTACTACTACAAATGTTTTCAAGGTAAGATCCAGTCTAGTAAAGCAAAAAAAAATTGCTTACTAACGGTGATACTTAGATACCATTGAACTGATACGTTTTTTTAAATTTGCACCCAGCTTATCCTCAACTTATCCCCAGCTTGTTACGTGAAACCTGCTGTATTATTGAGTTGTCCCGACTTTAGTGCGCTAACATTTGTTGCGTCTTTTATTCGTTAAATGTATTGCTTCACTATTTTTAATGCTTATTTATTCTAAATTAAATCTGGTTTTATAAATTCAATTGTAAAGACAGCCAATACCAGCTCATATTTTTTGTAAAGCTGGATTCACATTTTTCCGTTGATTGTCGACAATATATACCTTGGCTTACTTGACTAAGCAGTTAAAAGCCTTTAAAACTATCGCATCTTTATTTTGTGTCGACAATTTATGACGGTACCGCATCCTTCATTACGTTCTCCTATTACTGCCGCTGATCGCGTGTTGCTAGAAGTGCAGCGCGCAATTGTTGAAGGTGAAATCGCTGCGGGTAGCAAAATTAGTGAGCCGGAGCTGGCAAAACGTTTTGATCTTAGCCGTGCGCCACTGCGTGAGGCTTTAGCGCGCTTAGAGCGCTGCCATCTTATTGAGCGTATTCCTAATGCCGGCGCTCGCGTAGTCAAATTGTCGACAAAAGGTTTGCTATCATTATATCAGTTACGCGAAACCCTTGAGGGTATGGCGTGCCGTTTGGCCGCAGAGCACATGGCTGATAGCGAAATAGCCGAATTGCGCCAATTACTCGATCAGCACTTAAGTACGCAGCGTGTGCGCGAAGGCGAAAGCTATTATCAAGAAGCGGGCGATCTGGATTTTCATTACCGCATTATCTTGGGCAGCAAAAATGACTACCTTATTAATATCCTGTGTGATGAGCTGTATTATTTAGTGCGTATGTATCGCGTGCAGCTAGGTATGAATGGGCCTCGGGTATCACGTGCATTTGATGAACATAAAGCTATTCTTAATGCCATTGCTAACCGTGATGGTGAACTTGCCGAATTATTAATGCGCCGCCATATAGCAGCGTCGCGGTTAAATATTGAAAAACAACTAGAACAAATGAGGACTTAACATGAGCACACTTACTGCCGGCCAAAAATTTCGCGCGGCTATTAAGGCGAATACACCGCTGCAAATTGTTGGCACAATTAACGCGTACACCGCTATGATGGCCGAGCGTACTGGCCATCAGGCACTTTATCTGTCGGGTGCTGGTGTGGCGAATGCCTCTTTTGGTTTGCCTGATTTAGGTATGACATCGTTAAATGATGTTTGTGAAGATATTCGTCGTATTACCGCCGCCACTAGCGTGCCGTTATTGGTAGATGCTGATACTGGTTGGGGTGGAGCATTTAATATTGCTCGTACGGTAAAAGAAATGACACGTGCCGGAGCGGCAGGATTTCATATTGAAGATCAGGTAGCGCAAAAGCGCTGTGGTCACCGGCCAAATAAAGAAATTGTGTCGTTAGACGAGATGGTTGATCGGGTAAAAGCCAGTGTTGATGCGCGTACCGACGAAAGCTTTTTTATTATGGCGCGTACCGATGCGTTAGCACAACAAGGCGTTGATGCAGCAATAGAGCGCGCTTTAGCCTGTGAAGCTGCCGGTGCTGATGCAATATTTGCTGAAGCTGTGCATACGCTAGAGCAATATCAAGCCTTTACCAAAGCATTAAAGGTGCCGGTATTGGCAAACATTACTGAGTTTGGCCAAACACCACTGTTTAATAAGGCCGAATTAGGTAGCGTGGGTGTGGCGATGGTGTTGTACCCATTAAGTGCGTTTAGAGCAATGAATAAAGCGGCGCTTAATGTGTATCAATCTATTTTAGCCAATGGCGATCAAAAAGCCGTGATTGACAATATGCAAACACGGGCTGAACTGTATGACTTTTTAAATTATCACAGTTTTGAAGAAAAGCTGGATCAGCTGTTTAGCAGCAAAACTAAATAAGCATTCTAAAGATAATAAGGACAAGATAATGGCAAATGCAAAACAGTTAACCGGCGCAGGTTTGCGTGGTCAGGTTGCAGGTAAAACAGCACTTTCAACTGTTGGTAAAACCGGTTCAGGTTTAACCTATCGTGGTTATGATGTTAAAGATTTAGCGGCGCACTGTGAGTTTGAAGAAGTTGCGCACTTAGTGTTAAAAGGCGAGCTGCCAAACATCGCAGAATTAGCGGCCTATAAAGCCAAGTTAAAAAGTTTGCGTAGCTTACCTCAAGCTTTAAAAGACGTATTAGAGCGTATTCCGGCTTCAGCGCACCCAATGGACGTTATGCGCACCGGTTGTTCTATGTTAGGTAATTTAGAAACTGAACAGAGTTTTGCGCAGCAGCAAGATGCTAGTGATCGCTTATTAGCTATTTTTCCAGGTTTAGTAAACTACTGGTATAACTTTAGCCACCACGGCAAACGTATTGACGTTGAAACGGCGGCAGAGTCTATTGCAGAACAGTTTTTATGGACATTACATGGTGAAAAGCCACAGGCGCTGCACACCGAAGTCATGCAAGCCTCACTTATTTTATATGCTGAGCATGAGTTTAATGCCTCAACCTTTACCGCGCGCGTTTGTGCTTCAACTCTAAGTGATATGCACTCGTGCATTACCGGTGCTATTGGTTCGCTACGTGGCCCATTACATGGTGGCGCTAACGAAGCGGCGATGGAACTGATTGAGAAAATGACCAGCGCTGATGATGCCGAGCAAAAGCTGTTAGGTATGCTTGAGCGTAAAGAAAAAATCATGGGCTTTGGCCATGCGGTGTATTCAGAGTCAGACCCACGTAACGCGGTAATTAAGCAGTGGTCAGAAAAGCTGGCCCAAGCCAATGGCGATACACTGTTATATGACGTATCAGTGCGCTGTGAAGCGGTAATGTGGCGTGAGAAAAAACTGTTCTGTAATGCCGACTTCTTCCACGCATCGGCTTATAACTACATGGGTATTCCTACTAAGTTGTTTACACCAATTTTTGTTTGTAGTCGTTTAACGGGTTGGGCAGCACACGTAATGGAGCAACGCGCTGACAACCGTATTATACGGCCAAGTGCTGACTATGTTGGTGTTGAACCACGTAGTGTTAAGCCGATTGCCCAGCGTTAAGTTGTGCCTTATTTAGCGTGGTATTTAGTTGCACCCATTTATGCTCGCCACAGCAACTCGTCCTTATGCCTTCGGCAGGACTCAGACACTCTGTGGCTGTGCTAAACGGGGGCAACTTCACTGTTAAACTAATAGCTTAACGAGATAAAGCCAAATCGGTTTGAACTAAGCCAACCCTTGTAGCCCTGGACGGGCGAAAAGGAGCCCCCAGGGATGGGTTTACGGCGTGTTGGTGTGGTCAAACCGATTTGAGCGTAACGCTTAACGTGAGAATTACTCATACACAGGTAACCATTATGAACAGCCAGTACCGCAAGCCCTTACCGGGCACTAAGTTAGATTACTTTGATACTCAAGCCGCGGTTGACGCCATTGAACCGGGCGCCTACGCCAAATTACCTTATACCTCACGTGTGCATGCCGAAAACTTAGTGCGCCGCTGTGATCCTGCTATGTTAACTGATGCACTAAAACAGTTAATTTACCGCAAGCGCGATCTCGATTTTCCTTGGTTTCCAGCCCGTGTAGTGTGTCATGATATTTTAGGCCAAACCGCATTAGTTGACTTAGCAGGCCTGCGCGATGCCATTGCTGAAAAGGGCGGTGATCCGTCAAAAGTAAACCCAGTAGTACCAACGCAGCTAATTGTTGACCACTCGTTAGCAGTAGAGCATGCGGGCTTTGAAGCCGACGCGTTTGAAAAAAACCGTGCGATAGAAGACCGCCGTAACGACGACCGTTTCCACTTTATTAACTGGACTAAAAAAGCCTTTAAAAACGTTGAAGTTATTCCGCCGGGTAACGGCATTATGCATCAAATTAATCTAGAGCGTATGTCACCGGTAATTCATTCGCTTAACGGCGTGGCGTTTCCAGATACTTTAGTAGGTACCGACAGCCATACACCGCATGTTGATGCGTTAGGCGTTATTGCCATTGGTGTGGGTGGTCTAGAAGCAGAAAGCGTTATGCTAGGCCGTGCCAGCTGGATGCGCCTGCCCGATATTATTGGTGTTGAGCTTACCGGTAAAGCACAAGAAGGCATTATGGCCACCGACATAGTGCTTGCACTAACGGAATTCTTACGCCAGCAAAAAGTGGTATCAAGTTACTTAGAATTTTATGGCGCAGGCGCAGATAGCCTAAGTTTAGGTGACAGAGCAACTATCTCCAATATGACACCAGAATATGGTGCAACTGCAGCTATGTTTGCCATTGACCAGCAAACGCTGGATTATTTAACCTTAACTGGCCGCGACGCTGAGCAAGTCAAGCTAGTAGAAACCTACGCTAAAGTGGCTGGCTTGTGGGCAGAAAGCCTAAAAACAGCAGAGTACGAGCGGGTACTTACGTTTGATTTATCAAGCGTTGGCCGCACTATGGCAGGCCCATCTAACCCGCATGCACGTTTAGCAACTAGCGATTTAACCGCTAAAGGTATTGCCGGTAAGTATATAATTGAAGACGGCAAAATGCCCGATGGTGCCGTTATTATTGCCGCTATTACTAGCTGCACTAATACCAGTAACCCGCGTAACGTTATTGCTGCCGGCTTGTTAGCGCGTAACGCCAATGCGAAAGGTTTAACCCGTAAAAGCTGGGTAAAAAGCTCATTAGCGCCAGGCTCTAAAACCGTAGAGCTGTATTTAAACGACGCCAAGTTATTAACTGAGCTAGAACAGTTAGGCTTTGGTATTGTTGGTTTTGCTTGTACCACTTGTAACGGTATGAGCGGTGCTTTAGACCCTATTATTCAACAAGAAGTGGTTGAACGTGACTTGTATGCAACTGCCGTATTGTCGGGTAACCGCAACTTCGATGGTCGTATTCACCCGTATGCTAAGCAAGCGTTTTTAGCCTCACCAGCACTGGTAGTGGCGTATGCTATTGCCGGTACTATTCGCTTTGATATTGAAAAAGATGCCTTAGGCTTTAACCCAGATGGTAGCGCTATTACCTTAAAAGATATTTGGCCAACCGATGCGGAAATTGATGCGGTAGTAAAAGCCAGTGTTAAACCCGAGCAGTTCCGTAAAGTGTACGAGCCAATGTTTGACTTAGCGGTAGATTACGGTGAGCAAATTAGCCCACTGTATGACTGGCGGCCACAAAGCACTTATATTCGTCGCCCACCTTATTGGGAAGGCGCGTTAGCAGGTGAGCGAACGTTAACAGGTATGCGTCCGCTTGCTGTATTGGGTGACAACATTACCACCGACCACTTGTCGCCATCAAACGCGATAATGCTAGACAGTGCGGCGGGTGAATACTTGCATAAAATGGGGCTGCCAGAAGAAGATTTTAACTCTTATGCTACGCACCGCGGTGATCACCTAACCGCACAGCGCGCTACCTTTGCCAACCCTAAACTAATTAACGAAATGGCCGTAGTAGATGGCAAGGTTAAGCAAGGTTCATTAGCGCGTATTGAACCCGAGGGTAAGGTTACCCGCATGTGGGAAGCCATTGAAACCTATATGCAGCGCAAACAGCCGTTAATCATTGTTGCAGGTGCCGATTATGGCCAAGGTTCATCGCGTGACTGGGCTGCTAAAGGCGTACGTTTAGCCGGTGTAGAAGCTATTGCGGCAGAAGGTTTTGAGCGTATTCATCGTACTAACTTAATTGGTATGGGAGTGTTGCCGTTAGAGTTTGCACCAGGTACCACACGCACTACGCTGCAGTTAGACGGTACTGAAACCTATGACGTAATAGGCGATTGCACACCACGTTCAACGGTTACCTTGGTTATTCATCGTACTAATGGCGAAACACTAAAGGTGCCAGTAACCTGCCGTTTAGACACCGCAGAAGAGGTGTCAATTTACGAAGCTGGTGGTGTGTTACAGCGTTTTGCGCAGGACTTTTTACAGGGTGCGGTTTAAGTGAGTCGGTTTTATTGTTGATTCAGGCTTAAGTTTAAGTTTTGGCTTTGGTTTAAGGCTTAGATTTAGGTCTAGGCTTTGGTTGCAACGCTCTGAACTGCTTGTCACAGCAACTCGTCCATGCCTACGGCAGGACTCAGACACTCTGTGACAACATTTCAGAGGTTCCAACCAAAGCTATATGCATCAGCGATGTGCAAAGTAGAGCCGATGTCCTGTTTTGTCGGCGCAGAGTGTTTGAGTGAACGCGCTAGCGTGAGCGAGTTGCTGCGACGAGCTAAATAGGACATCGGCTCGAACCTCTGCCTCAAACCACCTGTAAAGATAAATAAAATATAAACGATAACCGAGACTAATAGTTATGAGTGTTCCGCAAATTAAAATTCCTGCCACCTATATGCGCGGCGGCACCAGTAAAGGTGTATTTTTTAAATTAGATGACTTACCGGCCACAGCGCAACACGCTGGTGCAACACGAGACAATTTATTACTGCGCGTTATTGGCAGCCCAGACCCATACGGTAAACATACCGACGGCATGGGTGGCGCTACATCTAGTACCAGTAAAACCGTTATTTTAAGCAAAAGCAGCCAGCCTGAACACGATGTAGATTATCTGTTTGGCCAAGTAGCAATTGATAAAGCCTTTATTGATTGGAGCGGTAACTGCGGTAATTTAACCGCTGCGGTAGGCTCTTTCGCTATAAGTAACGGTTTAGTTGCCGCCGAGCGTATACCCGAAAACGGCCTATGTACCGTGCGTATTTGGCAGGCCAATATCAAAAAAACTATTATTGCCCATGTGCCCATTACTAATGGTGAAGTACAAGAGACTGGCGACTTTGAGTTAGACGGTGTTACTTTTGCCGCGGCCGAAGTACAAATAGAGTTTCTCGACCCTGCCGCCGACGAAGGCGAGGGCGGTGGTGCTATGTTTCCTACCGGTAACCTAGTTGATGATTTAGAGGTACCAGGTATAGGCACCTTTAAAGCAACATTAATAAATGCCGGTATTCCGACTATTTTTATTAATGCCGACGCTATTGGTTATACCGGCACAGAATTACAAGACGTGATTAACGGCGATGCTAAAGCCTTAGCTATGTTTGAAACTATTCGTGCTTACGGCGCAGTAAAAATGGGCTTAATTAGTGATATTTCTGAAGCAGCAGCTCGCCAGCATACGCCTAAAGTGGCCTTTGTTGCACCAGCTAAAAACTACATATCGTCAAGTGGCAAAACGGTAGACATAGCCGACATCGACTTACTAGTGCGCGCACTTTCAATGGGCAAGCTGCACCACGCCATGATGGGCACTGCCGCAGTTGCTATAGGCACGGCAGCGGCTATTCCTGGTACCTTAGTTAATTTGGCAGCTGGCGGCATTGAGCGTCAAGCTGTTCGGTTTGGCCACCCATCGGGCACCTTACGGGTTGGTGCAGAAGCTAAGCTGATTGATGGTAACTGGGCTGTTACTAAAGCCATTATGAGTCGCAGTGCTAGAGTATTAATGGAAGGCTGGGTACGCGTACCGGGCGATTGTTTCTAATTTAAGGTTATGCAAAAACAAAGGCGCAACAGCGCCTTTGTTTTTTTCAGCTTCGATAACATTATTCTGTAACGTTTAAGTATTCTAAATAGCGTGCTTTATCTAAAGTTTTAGGAAGGGCATTCCACAGCTGTTCTGATAGCTGCGGATAACGTTGATAAAAACTGTTACTCAACATCAAATAACCAAAACTTTGATGAATAGGCGGATACATTAATTGTATAGGCAGTAAATTAAGGTGATGTTCTTTCGCATCTAAACCATTAAGTTGACACAACATCGTAGTTGCATCTACCCGTTTTGATACTACAAGATCTAACGCTTTCTCTATAGAGTGCACCCCAATTATCACGGCGTTACTAGGCATTGGAATTGGCCGATAACCCAGTGCTCTGGCAACACTAAATTGTTCTGTTTTACTCTTTATTTTATCTGTTATTGGGTTGTCAAAGCGATGCGCTAAACATAAACCCAACTGATTAAATGCTCTATTGGTATCCGGTTCACCGTTAGCTAGTTTAGGGTAAACCGTATAATGCAGGCGCTCTGTTTCAACAGACGCAATTAACGCATCTATGCTGTTATCTTTTAACCCTTGTAAACAGCGTAACCAAGGTAAACGGATTAATTGCAAATTAACGCCAGTAGCCGCTGTAGCCGCACGCAGATGTTCTATTGATGCGCCCGGCAATTCGGCGACGTTGTTACTGTTGCCTGCGTAATAAGGCAATAGTTGTTTGTCTTCATAGCAAAAGGTTAGTGTCGCATCACTGTTAGAAACGACAGCTACTGGCTTTGGTGTTTTAGCGTAGCTGGCCGGCGTTATTATGGCCAATACCGTTAATAGTATTGGCAAGTAACGGCTTATATATGTGTTGTGAACTACTGGCATAACTAATCTACTACTCCGGTAACGCATTATTATACTAATTAATAGCTAAACACTTTTGCTACGCCACGAGAGCGCGGATCCGCTGCGGCCTCTACCTTACCCTCAGTTATTTTTATTGCCTGAATATCACCTAAGTTCCAGCTTTGCGTTTTAATGTTATAGCCTTTTGCTGTTAGTGCTTGTTGCACTTCAGTTGTTAACTGCGCGTAAGGCTCCATGGTTATTTGATCTTTAGGCAATAACTGGTGATGAAACCGCGGTGCGGCAACGGCATCGGTTAATGACATTTTATAATCATACACGTTATTTATAACCTGAAAAATAGAAGTGAAAATAGTAGAGCCGCCCGGGGTGCCTATTACCAATTCCACTTTATTATCTTTAACTAATAAGCTCGGTGCCATTGACGACAACATCCGTTTACCTGGCTCTATAGCATTAGCGCTGCCGCCCACCACACCAAAGGCATTTGGCACACCGGCTTTGGCTGAGAAATCGTCCATTTCATTATTCAGTAAAAAGCCGGCACCGGTGACTACTACGCCACTACCAAAATCAAGGTTAAGCGTATAAGTGTTAGATACCGCGTTACCGTGTTTATCTAAGATCGAAAAATGCGTGGTATGGTAGCCTTCAAGCCCGGGCTTTACATCAGCAGTTACTGATATCGCTTTACTATTAATTTCGCTGGCGCGTTTGTCTAAGTATGCCGCATCAAGTAATTGGTTTTGTGGCACGGTGGTAAAGTCAGGGTCGCCTAAGTAATCGGCACGGTCAGCAAACACGCGTTTTTCAATTTCAGCAATTAAATGTACATACTGGGTGCTATTAAGCGGCACGTCTTTAAAATCAGCATCGCGACGCTGCTTTAAGCCAAGTAACTGGCTAAGTGCAATGCCACCAGAGCTTGGCGGAGCTGGTGTAACCAACTGAAAATCGTGCCAAGCAGTTACTACTGGTTCACGCCACACTGCTTTATATGCCGCTAGGTCTTGCATAGTAATTAGGCCATTATTACGCTGAACTTGTGCGACCAATAGCTTTGCAGTTTCGCCTTGATAAAAATCGCTGGGCCCATGTTTGGCAATTCGGCTTAGCGTGGCAGCTAACTCGGTTTGCACAAAGTTTTCATTAGCGCGCATTTTGCTAAAATAGTCGGCAAAGTTGGTTTTACCGGCAAATTGCTCTAATACATCAGCGCGGTATTGATATTGATTTTCTGCAACGGTAAAACCAGCTTGTGCATACTGAATTGCCGGTTTTACTACCTCGGCCCAAGGTAGGCAGCCAAAGCGCTGGTGTGCTTGCCACAACCCCATAACAGTGCCGGGTACGCCGCTAGCTTTAGCTCCGATTAAACTTAAATCATCAATCACTTGTTTATCTTTATCTAAGTACATATCGCGATGCGCCGCGGCAGGCGCAGTTTCACGATAATCTAGGTAATAAGGTTTGCCTTCAAACCAAATGGTCATAAAGCCACCGCCACCAATGTTGCCCGCCTCAGGGTAGGTAACGGCTAAGGTAAAGGCGGTGGCTACGGCCGCATCAATAGCATTACCACCGCTACGCAGGATATTTTCTGCAACGATAGCGCCGTATTGATCCGGCGACGCTACCGCACCAGCGAGCTGAGTTTTATTCGGCTCAGCAAGGCTATAAAAACTGCTAAATATCAGGCTTAGAGTTAATAATAGGCGGTAGATCATGTCGCTCTCCAGTATTGATTTTGGCCAATGTAAACTAGGCGTGCTTTTAATTGCAAGGCAACGCTATGCTGCTTTACTTTAACTTTGCTTTTATAGAACACCTTTCAGACTAATTAGTAACAGCTTAGTGTAGGTTGTAATGCTTAAAATCGTCTCGAAATCCTTACGTTTATCATAAACGTGTTTGTGTCTAATAAGTCAATGATCCACATGTAGTTATTGTTCGTGCGTTATTTATATGGTTATTATGTAATTAAGTGTGTCAAAGAACACACTTAATTACATAATTATAAAATCCATCCATGGAGAACAATAGTGAATAAAAAAATATTTAAAACCACGTTAACAGCTGCCGCTGTTGCGATGTCTCTCGCTGCGTTACCTGCACTAGCGCAAGATGCATCGCGCGGTAATTTAGTCGGCCAATCGATTGATCAAAGTGGCCAAGTAGTTAGTGGCGTTGAAATTACCATTACTAACTTAGAAACAGGCTTGGTACGTAAAGTGTCATCAAGCGATAGTGGTAATTTCCGTTTCCCATTATTACCACCGGGTGCGTATTCAGTACAGGCAACAAAATCAGGTTTTGGTGTTGTAGCTGAAGAGAATGTTAATGTTCGTGTTGGTGGAAATACCAGTATGAATATTGTTATGTTAGCTGAGGGTGCTGTTGAATCTATTGAGGTGCGTGGTTCTCGAGTTGCGGTGCTTGATGCAACTTCGTCTGAGTCTCAATTGGTAGTTAGTCAAGAGTTTTTATCAAAAATACCTGTGCCGCGTGATTTAGCTTCTGTTGCTTTATTGGCACCGGGTACTACGCGTGGTGTATCGGCTTTTGGTAATTTGGCCTCATTTGGCGGCGCTTCTGTTGGTGAAAATGCTTATTATGTTAACGGTCTAAACGTAACTAATTTTAGAAATGGCTTGGGTGGCTCTGAACTACCTTTTGAAATGTATGAAACGTTTGAAGTTAAAACCGGTGGTTATTCTGCCGAGTTTGGGCGCTCAACTGGTGGTGTAATTAATGCAAAAACTAAATCAGGTTCAAATGATTTTCACGCAGGTGGCAGTGCCTACTTTGAACCATCATCACTGCGCGCGCATAGGCCTAACGTATATTTAACCGAGCAAGATGCTATTGACGAAAATGGCTCACCTTACTACATCATAAATAGCAATGATAAAATTGGTGAAACCAACGTTAATGCATGGGCCAGTGGTGCGTTGGTGCAAGATAAACTGTTTTTCTTTGGCTTAGTTAACTACAAAGCGCGAGACAGTGACTACTCCACGGATGTGTTATCTTATGAGCGTAGCGCTAGTGACGTGTTATATACCGCTAAACTAGATTGGTATATTACACCAAATCATATTGTTGAATTTACTGGGTGGGATAATACTAGTGATCTCGACACGAGTAAGTATGACTATGATTTCGCGACTGACACGCGAGCTGATCTATACGGTGATTATGTATTAGCACGCGGTGGTAAGTCGTATGCCTTGCAATACACTGGTATTGTAACTGATGACCTTACCGTAAGTTTGCTATATGGTGTAAATGAAGCCAACTATAGCAACATTAATGCCGGCAATAATGTTGTTGGTGTAGTTCATTCGCCTTCAGGTAAGCAATTTACGAAATACGGTTTAACTACGCCGTCTGTGATGGAAGACAAACGTACCGCGTATCGTGCCGACGTAGATTGGTATGTGCATGATGACCACAGCTTACGTTTTGGTTTTGACTATGAAAATATGGAAGCCGTCGAAGATACAAGCCGTGTTGGCGGGTCGTTATATCAATACCGTAATTGCGCAAATTTAGATGCGGTAGCTGCAGCCGATTTGCTCGCTTCTGACTGTGCGCGTGTTAGGTTTAATACCTATATCAACGCTGGTGCTTTTGAGACCAAATCTTACGCTTATTACATTCAAGATACTTGGCAAGTAACAGATAACATCGTTGCCCGTATTGGTTTACGTAATGAAACTTTTCAAAACTATAATAAAGCGGGCGATAAGTTTGTTGACGTATCAGACCAATGGGCACCGCGTGTTGGTGTAAGCTGGGATGTTAGCGGCGACGGTACAAGTAAAATATTTGCCAATTATGGCCGTTACTATCTACCCGTTGCAACCAATACTAATATTCGCTTAGCAGGTGATGAGCTCTATACGATTACCGAATACGATGTGCTTGGTATTAATAGTGATTTAACGCCAATTGTTAACCCAAATGCACCACTAAGTACGACAGTCTATTCTGATGGTACATTAAAAGGCACATTAGAAACGGTTAACGCCGATATTAAACCTATGTATCAAGATGAGTTTATTCTTGGTTATGAGCGTATGTTAGAGGATAACTGGACCTTTGGCGTGAAAGGCACCTATCGCGATCTAAAAAGCTCATTAGAAGACGTTGCCATCGACTATGGTTTTAATCAATATTTAGAGCAAGAGTTTGGTTCTTCATGCACCAATTGCAGTGGCTTTACTTATTATGTATTGACCAACCCGGGAGCGGCGGTTTCTATTACTACCGATCCTGATGGTGATGGCCCGTTAGCTTATCAACAGTACACTATTCCTGGTAACTTGTTGGGTTTCCCTGAAGCAAAACGTAGATATGCTGCTGTAGATTTAAATTTACGTCGTGCATTTGCCGATGATTGGATGATCGATGCCACCTATACTTGGTCTCATAGCTGGGGTAATAGTGAAGGTTTCGTGCGTTCAGACAACGGTCAAGATGACGGTGGTTTAACAAGCAACTTTGACCAGCCAGGCTTAGTTGAAGGTGCAAACGGTAATTTACCAAATGACCGTCGGCATATGTTTAAACTGCAGGGGGCTTATGCGTTTACGGAAGCTTTTAGTTTAGGCGCTAATTTCCGCTGGGAATCAGGTAGACCGCTAAGTTCGTTTGGTTTCCATCCTACAGATGCATTTGCATCGCAGTATGAAGCAGAATCATTTGTTAAGGATGGTCAAATGGTTAATCGTGGTTCAGAAGGCCGCACAGCTAGCAACTGGACACTAGATTTAACTGCTCGGTATCAGCTTAACTTTAAAGGTACCGATATTATATTACGTGGCGATGTGTTTAATCTGTTTAATAACTTAAAAGTGACTGAACGTAATCAAGTTAATGAAATTTATGCCGGTGAACGCGCTGATGGCGGTTTCGCAGGTGAGACAAGTGCGCTTTATGGCTTACCTACATCATTTCAAACTCCACGTTCAGTGCGTTTAAGTGCTGAAATTAAGTTTTAATAGTTAGACCATCAGTTTATTACGTGTTTTATTAAACTGATAAAAAGCCGGGAAATAGCATTGTTTTCCGGCTTTTTTATACCTTATCGGAGCCATATGTGGATAAATCTTTTAATGTGAACAATATTATCGACTGCATGAAGTTGGGTAAACGAACCGAAGCTGAAGCATTAATTAGTCATTATTTAGAAAATAAACCGCATATCAAAGCTGATTGGCTAAAAGTTTCTGCGTTGTCACTGCGTATTGGTGAAGTAGATATGGCAAAACAGGCGGCAGAGCTATTTCATAAGAGTTGTCCACAAGGCATAGATACTGATCTGCATTACGCGGGGTTGTACGCAGAAGCCGGCGATTTGGGCAAAGCCTTAGCGATTATTGAGCCTTATATAAGTGCAGGAGAGAAGCATCCGGCTATATTTCATATGGCTGGAACTATGTATGCCCAGCTTGGGCGCATCGATGAAGCTAAACGAGCATTGATATTCGCTTTAGACTTAGCGCCACATTTAGGCATTAGCTGGTTTACGTTAGCGAGTATTATCAATTTCAAACAGCATGCTAACTTACTACGAAACCTACAACTGGCTTATCAGAATCTAAACGCTGATGATAAGCGCAATGAGCAACAGTTTTTATATGCTTTAGGTAAAGCTTATGACGATGTTGGCGACTACGAACAAGCTTGGCAATATTACGCTAAAGGCGCCAACATTATGGCTCAATTGGCCAATTATTCATCTGATATAGATGCCAACGAAGTAGATGCAATTATTGGCAATTTTTCGTTAGATAAGCAAAAGCAATTACCTTATTCGCGTAGTTCATACCGTAGAAGCATTGCGGTTTTAGGCTTGCCTAGAAGTGGCACTACATTACTCGGGCAAATGCTCAGTTGTCATAGTAGCGTAGCGGGTGCTGGAGAGTTTAATGGTATCGGTGTTGCTTGTATGCACTTACAGGGAAAGAACTTCTTAGATTTCCCTGCTTATATTGCTAATCATGGTCATCCGGTTGGTGCGATTGACCATATTGCAACGGTATACCAAAAAGTAGCAGATCTGCAGTTCAAAGCGAAAGGTTATATTGTAGATAAATCATTAAATTTAAATCGATATTTTGGCATTTGGGCTCAAGCGTTCCCCAATAGCAAGGCTATTTATATTCGACGTAATGACAACGATACTGCATGGTCCTGTTTTAAAACTAATTTTCGCGCAAAAGCAGCGTGGAGTTGGTCAGCGGAGAGTATTTTTGGTTATATATCAAGTGAACGGCGTTTGTTAGAACATTGGAAACGACTATTTTCTAAGCGTATTTTAGAGGTTAACTATGAAGATTTAGTTGCCAAGCCCGAAGCTACGCTAACAAAAATCTGTGCTCATCTAGGCATTAATTATGAGTCTAATATGCTGAGCTTTTACAATAGTAGTTCTCCGGTATTTACTTCAAGCGTAGGGCAGGTCCATCAACCACTACAACAAATTAGGCCTAATTTAGTAAGTCAATATCCTGAGTTTTTTGCTGGTTTTTAACGAGTGCTAATAAAAGACGTGGTGTATGTACGGCCCTTATTTGGAGGGAACGTACATACTAATCTTAAACGGTATCTTGGCACCTAGCCCAGCAATGCTCGGCCGGCGATACTCAGTGTTGCCAGCATGCCAATAGCCCAAACGAGTGAGCGTATCGTGGCTAGATCTAACCAGTAACACAATAAATAAGCGATGCGGCTAGCTATAAATAACCAGGCTAATATCACGGTGATGCTATCTACGGCATTTAAACCGACAGCGGTAAATACAGCACATGCATAAATTAGCAAGGCTTCAAAACTATTGTAGTGCGCGGCATTTGCGCGCTGGCCAAAGCCCTGCAATGCCGCCTGCTGTGCACGCGGGTTATGGTTATCATACCCACCAGATTTTTTCATCGCTGCCGCTAAGGGAGCCTTTGCCAGATAGGGCAGTAACATGGCAATAAATAGGGTTAATAATAAGGTTGTAATCATCGTTGCTCCGTTGCTGCTAAGCTAAAATTAGGTTCGTTAAACACTAGCATAAAGCTGGTGATACATATGTTCGGCGTAACCGTCAGTCATGCCAGAAATATAGTCACAGATCACGCGGGTTTTTAATTGCTCATCAGCCTGCAGCCATCGCTGTTGTGTGTTTGCTGGTAGCAACCGGGATGGATCTGAAACAAAGGCATCAAATAATGCCATCAACATATTTTGGCTGCGAAAACGTGATTGTTGGATCTCCGGCTTTGATATTACGCAACGATAAACCACCCGTTTTAAACATTGCAAAATGGCCTGCGGAGCGACGTCTAAGCTAGCGTTATACCGGATCAGTACTTGTTCGGCTTGGGGTAAAGCTTCAGTAAGTGCTACGGAGCTAATAAGTAGGTTTACTAGCGAGCCGATTGCATCTTTACGTAAATGATGTTGGTCACTAAACAAGTTGGCACTAATGCTTTGCATTAATTGTTGTAAATTAGCCGGCAGTGCCGCCCATTCTGACTCGGTGTGTTGCTGCCATTGGCTTTGGCTAATATTGCCCAAGACAATCGCATCTTCTAAGTCGTGCACACCATAAGCAATATCGTCGGCTAATTCCATAATTGAGGCATCAAGCGATTTATAGCAAGATTTAATGTAAGGCGATTGCGTTAAACTTTCACAGCTTTGAAATAGCGCACGATCTGATTTACTCAATGGCGCTAAAACCCAGTCTAAAATGTCGCTATCTGCAGCAAAAATGGCTTTAGCCGGTTTCCAAGGTGTTAAATTAAGAGGGTTTATCGGCGCTATCAGGTCATGGCTTAACTTAGGTTGTAATACAGGGTATTTCAACAAGCCCAATAAAGTACGACGGGTTAAGTCCATTCCATGATGTTCGGTGTAGGGCTCTAACTTGGCAACAATACGCAAGGTTTGGCCGTTACCTTCAAACCCGCCTGCGTGCAGCATCTTATAATTAAGCGCCGTTTCACCACCATGACCAAAAGGTGGGTGGCCAATATCGTGCGCTAAACATAAGGCTTCCATAAGGCTGGCATCAGGCAAAAAGTATTGCTCGGCAATGCTTACTTTAGTTTGTAACTGGCTTACTAAAGCGGTACCTATTTGTGCTGCTTCTAATGAATGGGTCAGGCGGGTGCGATAAAAGTCGTTTTGGCCAATACCCAGAATTTGGGTTTTTGCTTGTAAGCGTCGAAAAGCGGCTGAATGTAAAATACGAGCGCGATCACGTTGCCATGGTGAGCGTTGATCACCAGGCCTGGAATTACTGATACCTGAGCGGCGCTCTGACCATTGTGAAAATGACATAGTGTTCCTTATAATTCAGGCTGATAAATACATTTACTCTTATGCGAATTAAATGTTTTTCACTTACTTATACTACGTTAATTGAGTTTAAACTACGAGTAGCGGTACGGCTGCACTATTTGTTGTTTTTAATTTAAGCGCTATCGACAACCTGCAAAATATACTGTATAAAATAACAGTGCATTAATTAAGGGGAATATTATGGCTGTAATTATTAAGTATGTAGTCGAACGTAATGGAGCGGAAAAGATGACTTTCACATCCAAAGCAGAAGCAG
The DNA here is from genome assembly GCF_036983985.1 of Rheinheimera metallidurans. Classification (NCBI taxonomy): domain Bacteria; kingdom Pseudomonadati; phylum Pseudomonadota; class Gammaproteobacteria; order Chromatiales; family Chromatiaceae; genus Rheinheimera; species Rheinheimera metallidurans. Next base: position 208,836 of record NZ_JALAHQ010000002.1, on the reverse strand, counting down.
ATGCCTATGACAAAATGCTCGATACTGCAGATGAGCTTAGCCAGTTTTTAACCGGCAGCGCATTAATTACGGATGAGCAAGTTGTAGAAGCGTTGGCACTGTTTATGGCGCAGCAAAAAGACGAGCTATTAGTTGCCTTAGGGGCAAAAAAGCCGCCGGTTAAAGCTGAAAAAGCTAAGCTAGAAAAGTCAGATGACCAGACTGCTAAGGCTAAAATATCGTCAGTAGAGCAGGCCGCTTAACGGGCCTGCTGTTTATTTTTCCAGTAAGCGTTTAAATCGGTTTTAACTTCTGGTAGTAATAAATAGAGCGCCAGAATATTTGGCATGGCCATTAAGAAAATCATTGAATCAATAAAGTCGAACACGGCCATAACATTCGGCACTGCACCCATAGAGACAATGATACAAAAAAACACTTTATATAGCTGCGTAAGGCGCTCGTTGTGGCCAACTAGGTAGCGCCAACCAGTTAGACCATAATATGACCAGCTAATAACGGTTGAAAAACCAAATAGTAGCAATGCAATCATTAACACCCATGGAAACCAGCTAAATACAGAAGCGAAAGCTCCTGACGTCATTTGCACACCGTCAAGACCAGATGTTTGATAAGCGCCAGTTAGAATAATCACCAGAGCAGTGATGGTGCAAATAACAACAGTATCAATAAAGGGTTCTAACAAACCAATAAAGCCTTGGCTAACGGGTTCTTTTACTTGCGCAGCAGCATGGGCGATGGGCGATGAGCCAATGCCGGCTTCGTTAGAATACGCGGCGCGGCGAAAACCTTGTATTAATACACCAATAAATCCGCCGTAACCGGCTTCAGGCGTAAAAGCACTTTTTATTATTAACTCAAAAGCTGACGGAATAGCGCTGGCATGAGTAAATATCACAATAAGTGATGCGAGCAAGTAGATTGCGCACATTAACGGCACTAGCTTACTGGTAACCTTGGCAATGCTTTTTAAACCACCAATAATAACTGCGGCTACTAATAGGGCGTAGATAACACCAAACAACCAGGCATTATCAAAACCAGTTACGGTTTTTACTTGTACAAAGCCTTGGTTAACGTGAACGAAACCTGCAGAGCCAAAGATAACAAATACCGAGAATGCTACTGCTAAAATGCTACCCAATAGCGGTAAGTTAAATTTATCTAGAGCGGCTTTTATATAGTACATTGGGCCGCCAGAAACACTACCATCTGGGTTAATTTGTCGATATTTTACTGCAAGTGTGCATTCAACAAACTTAGTAGACATACCCAGCACGCCAGCCACAATCATCCAAAATGTTGCACCTGGCCCGCCTAAGCCTATTGCTATGGCAACACCGGCAATATTTCCTGTACCAACAGTTCCAGATAGCGCCGTACTTAATGCTTGAAATGGTGTGATCTCACCCTTAACACCAGTACTTTTATTGTTTTTTAGCAAACTAATAGCATGGCCAAAACCACGCACGTTAATAAAGCCCAGATAAAGTGTGAAAATTAACGCTCCACTAATTAACCAAATTAGCACTAAAGGAATACTGACATCATTAATGTTAAAGGCATAAAACACTACAGCAGAAAGATGCGATGTTAGGGTTTCAAATGCATGCTGGAACGAAAAGTCGTTATTCATAAATGTTATTAAGAAGTATGGATGGCTAATGCGATAGGCAAGACTACTGTGTTATTCACGCAGAAACAAGGCCTTATCTGTTACTTAACTATTACTTGTCTATAGCTAACGAGTGGGAGTAGAGCAAGGTATCGTATTTATTGGTCGTATAACGACGCTGATACAGGTAAAATGACTGTTTTTTATTGCTATAAACTGGTTATAAGCATTGTTTAGTAATGATACACAAACAACAGGTGAACAATGGTATTAGGAAAAATCAGTGCTGTTATATTTTGGCTGGCTGTCATTGTTGCTGTATTAAGTCCCTTTGCTGAGTTAGAACCGATAAGGCAGCTCGACTCACTAGAAGAGTGGCAAAAGCCTAGCCGCATAACGGCACTAAACCAAGCAGATCAGAAAAAGGTTCTGCAACGTTTAGCTTATACTCAGCCGCTACCTACATTTGTTAGCTTGCCAGATTTTAATCAAATTAAAAATGTAACAGAAAAAAAACGTAACTTTTTTAATTATTTGCGACCTTACGTTAAGCGCGAAAATGCTCGTCTACGCGAGCTACGTCGACAATTGTTAGAAATTCAGCAAAAGCGACAAAAACGGTTACGTGTTACGCTGGAGGAGTATGCATTTCTATACAGTTTGTGTGATGAGTTTCGTTTAGACGTCGATGAAATTGATGAGACAACATTAACCGAGCTATTGTTGCGGGTTGATGTTATTCCTGATTCACTAGTATTAATGCAAGCTGCTAATGAATCGGCGTGGGGGACAAGTCGGTTTGCGCTTGAAGGATATAACTTTTTTGGTCAGTGGTGTTTTCGTATAGGGTGTGGATTAGTACCGCAAGAACGAGTAGAAGGCCAATATCATGAGGTAGCAAGTTTTAATAGTCCTGCTGCGAGCATTAAGGGGTATTTCTATAATTTAAATACATTCCATACCTACGAACACTTACGTAGCATTAGAGCAAGTTTAAGAGCAGAAAATAAGCCCGTGCGCGGTGAAACCTTGGCCGCAGGTTTAGGTTCGTACTCTGAACGTGGCGAGGAATATATAGCTGAAATTAGTGGCATGATCCGCGTTAACCGTAAATTATTGGAAGAATAAAATGCGTTTTCTATTGTCTTTGTTACTACTTTTAGCCACACCGGTTTCTGCCGATTTAATGATGAACTATAACGGCTTTTACGCACGGATGAAAAAGCTACAACAACCTGAATACAGCGATATTACTTTAGCCTTTGCCCTAATTGGTGAACGTAGCGGGCAACCTTGTCGGTTTTATAGTTTAAAATTAGTCAGTGACAGACACGATATTGCGCTAGATATTGCAGGTAATGGTGAAATTAGCCTACCTTATGATGAAGCCTTAAAAGATAGTAACGCGATACTTACGGTATTACAGGCCGATAACGCCGAGCCGTGTCAGATACAATTTAAGTTGCGTTCGCGGATGCGTTTAAATACCAGTTTAGAGCTTGCTACTGTGCAGCATTATCAACGCCAATTTACACTGCTACTTGATGATATGGCCGGGTTCAGTAAACGTTGGTTGCCTGCTGTTGAAGGTGTGATTGTTGAGTTCGCTGAGGATACCACTACGCCGCAGATGCCTATAACGGCAGCTGATGTTACTCGCTGCGATGCAAGACGTTGCTATATTCGTTTAACAACGCCATTGTTACCGGCAGCAACCAACTGGCAGTTTAATCAGCGGCCACAATATATATTACCGTTAATTGGCAGCAGTGTTAAATAAGCTTTACTAACACTGCGATGTTACTTAGTTTAAAGCAATAATTTGCACATTATGATTGGATTCAGCTTGCTCGTCATCTACGATTAAGCCCACAGGTATAGCAGGGATACTCTCTCTATCAAAGGCGGTATCTCGCTCATTTAGTTCGGTGTCTTTACTTAGCGCGGCGAAGTTAAACAAGTTTTTGTCAATCATGTGGGATGGCACGATATTTTGCATGGCCTGAAACATGGTTTCAATACGACCAGGAAAACGACGATCCCAATCTTGCAGCATTTCCTTTACCACTTGACGCTGTAATCCATCTTGTGAACCACATAGATTACACGGAATAATTGGAAAGCTGCGGGCTTGTGAGTACTTTTCGATATCTTTTTCGCGACAGTAAGCTAAAGGCCTGATCACAATATGCTCACCGTTATCGCTAACTAGCTTTGGCGGCATAGATTTTAATTTCCCACCATAAAACATATTTAAAAACAGCGTTTCTAACATGTCATCACGATGATGACCTAATGCAATTTTAGTCGCGCCCAGTTCTTTAGCCGTACGATATAAAATACCACGACGCAGCCTAGAGCAAAGTGAGCAAGTGGTTTTGCCTTCAGGAATTTTATCTTTAACAATAGAGTAGGTGTCTTCATTGACTATCTGAAAATCGACACCAATGCCGGTTAGATAATTTGGCAGTACTTCGGCTGGAAAGCCGGGTTGTTTCTGATCTAAATTTACCGCAATAATTTTAAAGTTAATAGGCGCAGATTGTTGTAAATTCAGCAAAATGTCCAATAGGGTATAAGAGTCTTTGCCGCCAGATAAGCACACCATAATTTTGTCGCCTTCTTCAATCATATTAAAGTCGGCTATAGCTTGTCCGACGCCACGGCGCAGGCGTTTATGGAGTTTATTTAAATTATATTGTGCTTTGGCTTGCGCTGCGTGAGTCATAAAACAAAATTACCACTAATGAAAATGGCGCACATTATAACGAAGCGTGCGCCAATACCAAAGCTGTGTCGTGTTAAATGTTAGTCTTTGTGCAATGGGCAGACAAAATTAGCGGGTTTTACTGCTAGTACGTCGCAGTCTAGGCGGTCAATAACATGCTCAGCAGTGTTACCTATGATAGCAGCCGACAATCCGGTACGGCCAATAGTGCCGATGATCATCATCGTCGCATTGAGCTTTTTCGCCAGTTTTGGTAACACATCTTCTGGAATACCTTCGCTTACATGCCAGTGCTTAGCGTCGATATCGAACTGCTTTGCTAAAGCGGCAACAGCGTCAAAATGATGGTGCTTCATGGTGCTGTTATATTCTTGAATATTAAATTCAGGTATTTCAATTGCGATATTTATTGGTGTGCCAGGGTAAGCATTAACTAAATGAGTTTCTGCCTGAAGCAGTGTGGCCATTTGCAAAGCTCTGCTTATAACGCGTTGGTTAAGTGATAAATGGTGCTCTTTTTCACTGCCCGCATTTACTGCAGCAATAATATTTCCACCTTGTCGCCATTCATTGTCTTTTACCATTAAAACTGGGCAAGGGCATTTACGTAAAATATGCCAATCAGTAGGGGTGAAAATCATTGATTTTAGTACATCATGATCATGAGTACCTTTAATCACCAAATCGTAGTTATCTTCGAGTACCGCAAGTACTATTGCTTCAAAGGGCCGGTTATGCCACACCACTTTAATCTCAATATCGATACCGATATTATGCGGCGCGATCATATATTTACCCGCCCATAGTTCTCGGTCCTTAATTACCGCTTGGCGCATTGTCTCGCGTTCATCGCCGGATAGCATGGTGGTCATTTCATACGAAAAGTCGTAAACCGCTAAAAATGCGGTTAGCTTACCACCTTGTAATCTAACGAGTTCAATGGCACGGTTAAGGGCCTTTTGCGTTTCAACGCTAGGGTCTAATACAACTAATATATTATTGTAGATTGACATGACGTGCTCCACTTAGCTTAGCTTGTATTAAGTGTAGCTAAAATAACCTGGCTGGAGGCAAACTTAGTTGCGTTGGCGCAAATAATTACGCATAAAATCTAGCACTGAGCTGTAAGCGCACCTAGTTTAGATAAACGTGGCTGATCTAGGATGGTAATGAGTTTGCCATTAACGAGTATTAATTGCTCTTTATCTAGCTTGCTGAGTAAACGGCTAATGGTTTCTACGGTTAAACCTAAGTAGTTACCAATGTCGCTGCGGGTCATAGTTAAACGAAATTCACTACCAGAAAAGCCCCGACTAGCGAAGCGCTGTGCCAGTTGAGATAAAAATGTAGCTAATTTTTGTTCGGCAGTTTTACGGTTTAGCAACAGCATCATTTGTTGATCAGCTTGAATATCTTCGCTCATTAAACGCATCATTTGTTGACGTAAACGGGGTAATTGATCCAGTAAGGTTTCTAAATTCGGCAGCGGTATTTCACATACCATTGCCGTTTCAAGCGCTTCGGCATAGCTAGGGTGATGCTGTTTGCTTAAGCCATCAAAACCTACGATATCACCAGGTAAGTGAAAACCGGTAATTTGCTGCTCGCCTTGCTCGGTTAGGGTAAAGGTTTTAAACGAACCGGTACGAATAGCATATAAACAGCGTTGATTTTGGCCAGCTTCAAATAGCATATCTGCTTTGTGAAACGGCTTTTTACGTTGAATAATATCGTCCAATTGGTTTAATTCTGTATTATTTAGTGAGAACGGTAAACAGAGCTGACTGAAACCACAGTCCTGACAGTTTATTGCTGAGCGTTGCATAACGGCGTCCTTCACTTTTCTATAATCAATACATTGGCTAGGTTAAAAAACCAAACGCCGGATAGCAAGCCAAATTGTATAACTAGCGTAAATAGCTAACATTGCTGCGGTAATATAGCGCAGCATTAGGGTATTTTTAAGTTTGATAAGTAACCCTGCGGCACTACCCGTAAGTAAAATTGCAGGCAACGTACCTACACCAAAGCTAAACATAATTGCGGCACCTTGCAATAAACTACCACTGGCTAAGCTCCAGCCTAAGGTGCTATATACCAAACCGCAAGGTAATGCCCCCCAACATAAACCATAAGCATAGGCCTTACGGCGTGAATTAAGAGGTAGTAGTTTTTTTGCTATCGGCTGCACATGTCGCCATAGTTTTTGGCCTAGTTTTTCCAAGTGAATAAGACCAAACCATAGACGGCTAATGTATAACGCCATCATTAACAATAAAATACCCGCCAGCAAACGCAGCCATAATAACGACGTGCCTGCTAATTGCATGGCGCTAGCGCCAAAGTAACCGACAGCGGCGCCAAATAGGCTATAAGTAGTTAGGCGACCTAGGCTAAGTAACAGAGGTAGTTGCCAATTGTAGCCATTACGTTGTTTGGGCATAGACAACTGTAATGCGGCGGCAATGCCACCACACATAACCAAACAATGGCTACTGCCAATTAAACCAATAAGTAATGCGGCTAATAGATCGGGGATCATTGTTCAGGTTTTGTTGGTTTATCAGCACTTTTCGGCTTGTTGTCATCAAACAAGATACTAAAGCCTTCTTTATCAAGGTCTTCAAACTGTCGGCTGCGCACTGCCCAGAAAAATACAATTAGGCCAATAATGACAAACAAGATAGCAATCGGAATTAAAACGTATATAACACTCATTTTTTCAGCAGCCTTAATGAATTTGATACCACTAATAACGAGCTAAAAGACATACCCAACACCGCAATATAAGGTGAAACATAACCCGCCACCGCTAGTGGAATAATTAGTAGATTATAACCGGCGGCCCAATATAAATTTTGTTTTATAACCCGCTGTGCTTGGGTGCTAGCTTGCATTAAATCGTTTAGCAAGCCAATGCTAGGTTGTAACAATACCACATCGGCTTGGTTTTTTGATAAATCGCTGCCGGTCTCTAGCGTAACGGACACGTGTGCAGCATGAAATGCAGGGTTATCGTTAATACCATCGCCTAGCATTAATACTTTATGACCAGCTTGTACTAACCGCTCAATTTCTGCGACCTTTTGTGCTGGCGTACAGCCTTTTTTCATTAGATCGAACTGCAATTGTTGCTGTAGAGCTTCGGCTTGCATTGAGCTATCACCGGTAAGCATAACCAGTTGATAGCCTTGTTGGCGTAGCATGCTTATTAGCTGTGGTACTTCTGGGCGAAGGGCATCGTGTAAATTAATTGCGGCAATACAGGTATTGTCGTAGCTAACGTACACCATGGCCGGTTCTGGGCTATTTACCTTGCAAAAAACGGCACTGCCAACTTTGAGCACTTTATCTTGATAATGCGCTGAAATACCACCACCCACTTGAATATCTACCTGCTGCAACGTTAGCTGCTGCGTTAAGTGTGAGGTAAAAGCTCGCGCAATAGGGTGCTCTGAATAGCATTCTAGGTTAGCAATTAAATTAAGCACGCCACTAACAGTAAAACGCTCATCGAGTATGGTTACTTTGGCGATAGAAAAACGGCCTTCGGTTAGGGTACCGGTTTTATCAAACACAATATGAGTTAGCTCGGGTAAGACATCTAATACCATGGAGTTTTTAATTAATACACCGCGTCGGTTTAAGCTAGCTAGTGCGCAAGTCACAGCTGTTGGCGCAGCCAAACTAAGTGCGCAAGGGCAGGTAGCGACTAATACCGATAAGGTGATCCAAAAGGCGCGGTCAGCATCTAACCAGAAATACCACAATAAAAATGTTGCTACAGCAATAAGTAATAAACGCTCAACAAAATACCGCGCCAAACGATCAGTTTTTTGTAGTATGGCGGGCTTTTGGCTTAAGGTGCGTTGCTGTAACGCGATAATTTGACCTAAATGCGACGATAACAATGGCTGAGTTACTTTCACCTGTAATAACCCATCATGATTGGTACTTCCAGCTAGAACTTTATCGCCAACATTTTTAGCGATGGCGGCATATTCACCGGTTAACATCGACTCGTCAGCTGAACTGCTACCAATAATAATATCGCCATCAGCAGCGATGGTTTCGCCTGGTTTAATTAATATTATATCGCCAATAGTTAACCGTTTGGCAGATACAGTTTGCTGCTGCTCATTATGCAGTAGCGTAGCCGCAACCGGCATGATTTTTAATAGGTTACTGGTGGCGTCGCGCGCGCGAGCACGGGCCCGGTATTCAAAAAACTTGCCTAGCTGCAGCAAAAACGTAAACATACACACCGACTCAAAATACACTTCGCCGGTACTAAATGCAGTGGCATAAGCCGAGGCAAAAAACGTATAGTAAATAGCTAAGCTTACTGGCACATCCATATTCAGTTGTTTTGCTTTAATGCCACGCCAAGCGCTTTTTACAAAGGGTATTGCAGCATATAACACGACCGGTAATGTTAGTACTAAACTGATCCAACGCAGGTAACCTTGGTGTGATATTTCAATGCCGGTATAGTCACCAAAGTACAGGGCAACCGCCAGCATCATTACTTGCATGGTCATAATGCCAGACACCGCTAAGCGCTTTAAAAACTGGTGTAGCTCAGATTTAAATATTTGTTCTTCATGGTCGGCAATAAACGGGCTAGCCTGATAACCAATTTTAGCTAAGGTATTAAGCACCTGACTAAGGGGAGCTTGTGTTGCATGCCAAATAAGATGACAGCGTTGGGTAGCCGAATTTACATTAACTTGGTGTACTGCAGGCAGTTGGCGTAGTTGTTTTTCAATTAACCAAGCACAAGCCGCACAACTAATACCGCTGATCGATAGCTCAATTTCGGTTAATTCGCCTTGCTGGATACTAATGTCAGCGAGTATATCTGGCGTATCAAATTCGGTTAAGGCTGCAGCTAGCTCAGTTGGTACTGCGTTGGCTTTGCTGGCAGGTTCTGTTCTAAAACGATAATAATCGGCTAAATCGCTTTTTATGATGGTATCAGCAACGGCAAGACAGCCGGCACAGCAAAAAGAGCGTGCTTCGCCATCAAACTGGCAACCGAAATTAAAACCAGCGGGTACGGGTTCATTACAGTGAAAACAGCGCTTTGTACTCACTTAGCAATCCTGCTCAATAACCAAGTTTAGTTTCAGTTGTCGCCGGTAGTGCTAGTACCGCACGTAATTTCCATTCATTAGATGCATCCGACACCACCAGCTGCCACTTGCCATCAGGCGTTAGAGGAAGCTCGGCAATATAAAGCTGTTCACCACTGCGCTGGGCGTTTAATGCAAAGTCTGAAGCGGCAATAGTAGGGTGGTAAAAATCAAGATGTACTTCACCTTCTAACACACTGTTTTTGGCAAAGTGGATAATGGCTTTATTACCAGCAATTAATATTGATGCCTGTAAATTACGCAATTCTGCTTCACGATATTTAGCCAGTTGCATATTAATGGCTTTACCTTGTTTGTAGTAATCGTCAACAACAAGATCAGGCGAACTCCTTTGCATAATTATAACAGTATGTACGGCTTTTATTGCAGTAATAACCGGTATGGCAATGAGTAACCACGGCCATAATTGTTTATACCAGGGTTTAGTATCTTGCTGCATGGTAACCTCAAAAGTACATAGAAATAAGCCCCAAAATGGGGCCTATTATTATACAAAGCAATTGCAGACTATTGACTAGTCGCTTTATCTGGATGCGCTAAGCGGTAGACGTAGGCAGTTAAAATGTGAACCTTGTCTTCACCTAACGTTTTTTGGAACGCAGGCATCTCACCGTTACGGCCTTTGGTTAAGGTTTCTTCAACAGTTTTAGCTGAGCCACCATATAACCAAATGTTATCAGTCAGGTTAGGCGCACCAAAGGGTAAATTATGCGCTAAACTGCCTTTACCATCAGCACCATGACAAGCCGCACACATTGCAAACTTGGCTTTACCTGCGTCGGCTTCGCGATCATTTACCACACGACCTGATAAGCTAAGTACATAAGCCGTCATTTCTTTAACGCCTTGCTCGCCAAGTGCATCAATCCACGCTGGCATCGCTGCTTTACGACCATATAGTAGCGTTTCTTTAATTTTGTCTGCAGTGCCGCCATATAACCAATCGTTATCAGTTAGGTTAGGAAAACCTTGCTGACCACGAGCGTCTGAACCATGGCACAGTGCGCAGTTTTGCAAAAATAAACGCTGACCAATTTTAATTGCTTCATCGTCATAGGCTAAATCTAATACGTCACGTTTAGCAAATTGCTGAAAAACGGGGCCGTATACTTCATCGGCGTGAGCCATTTCGCGGTCAAGTTCAACCATCTTGCCTGCGGCACGGTTTTGCTCTACAGCTAAACGAGACTCTTCTAACGATTTAATGCCTTGGTTAGAACTAGTCCAGCCAAACAAACCTTTCCATTGGCCTAACCCTGGGTATGCAGCTAAATAAAACACTGACCAGACCAAGGTTAAAATGAACATATAAGTCCACCAACGTGGCAGCGGGTTGTTGATCTCTGAAATACCGTCAGCTTCATGTCCGGTAGTTTCATCTTCAGCTACACCAATGTGGTTGCTAAGGTTCCATTTCAATAATAACGCGCAACCGATTAGCACCGGAAGGGTAAACACAATGATCCAAGCACTCCAAAAGTTACTCATGATCTGACTCCTGTTTGGTTTTTTGTTGTGCTTTTTGTTCGTCTTCAAACACTAGGTTTGCCGCCTGATCAAAATCAGTTTTACGTTTTTTGCTGTATGCCCAAATAACAAAGGCGATAAAGCCGACAAACAAAATCACGGTAAAAATACTGTGTAACGTTGTGTATTCCATGAGTATTACTTCAAGTGTGTGCCAAGCGACTGCAAATACGCAATCAGGGCCTGCATTTCTGTTTTACCCTTAACCGACTCAGACGCTGTAGCTATATCTTCATCAGTGTAGGGAATATCAAACATCCGCATTACTTCCATTTTCCGTGCAGTCAGTTTGCCGTCTAAACGATTCTCTTCCAACCACGGAAATGCTGGCATATTCGATTGCGGTACAACTGAACGTGGATCCATTAAATGAGCATGGTGCCAATCGTCACTGTAGCGTGCGCCAACGCGCGCTAAGTCGGGGCCTGTGCGTTTAGAGCCCCACAGGTGAGGGTGATCCCAAACGCTTTCGCCCGCAACAGAATAATGGCCATAACGTTCAACTTCTGCGCGAAATGGACGTATCATTTGAGTGTGACAACCAACGCAACCTTCACGAATGTAGATATCACGACCTTCCAACTCTAATGCGGTATAAGGTGTCATACCATCAACAGGTTGGGTCATTTCATCCATAAAGAATAGCGGCGTAATCAATACAAGTGTACCGAAGCTAATGGCAACGACAGTTAAAATAGCTAACAGGCCAACACTTCGTTCAATTTTTTCATGATGATTCTTGTTCGACATGATTTTCCTCTTACGCTGCTACAGGTACAGGTTGTAACGATTCATCTTTAGCACGTACGGTTTTATATACGTTGTATGCCATTAATAACATACCTACTACAACAAAGACGCCACCAATAAAACGCATCAGATAGAATGGTTTAGATGCTTCTAAGCTCTGTACAAAGCTGTACGTTAACGTACCGTCAGTGTTAACTGCGCGCCACATCATGCCTTGAGTAATACCTGAAATCCACATTGCTACTATATACAGCACCACACCAATAGTGTGTAACCAGAAGTGAGTGTTAATCAGTGAAATACTGTACATGCGACCTTGTTTATATAGCACAGGAATAAGGTGATAAATTGCACCGATAGAGATCATTGCAACCCAACCTAAGGCCCCCGAGTGTACGTGGCCAACAGTCCAGTCTGTATAGTGAGATAATGCGTTTACTGATTTAATTGCCATCATAGGGCCTTCAAAGGTAGACATACCGTAGAAAGACAACGACACAATTAAGAAGCGTAAAATAGGGTCAGTTTTCAGCTTATGCCAAGCACCAGACAAGGTCATAATACCGTTAATCATACCGCCCCAGCTTGGTACAAAGAGTACAACCGACATCACCATACCTAATGACTGAGTCCAGTCAGGTAGGGCAGTGTAGTGTAAATGGTGCGGGCCAGCCCAAATATATAACGCGATTAATGCCCAAAAGTGCACAATCGATAAGCGGTAAGAGTAAACCGGACGACCTGCCTGTTTAGGAACGAAATAGTACATCATACCCAAGAAACCTGCAGTTAACAGGAAACCTACCGCATTATGGCCGTACCACCACTGGATCATGGCATCAACCGCGCCAGCGTAAATAGAATAGGATTTAAATGCACTGATCGGAATTGCCATACTGTTAACAACGTGTAATGCCGCAACAGTTAAAATAAACCCGCCGAAGAACCAGTTGGCGACATAAATGTGGCTTACTTTACGTTTAGCTAAAGTACCAAAGAATACAATGGCATAAGATACCCAAACCAGAAGGATTAAAATATCAATCGGCCATTCTAATTCGGCGTATTCTTTGGTGCTGGTTAACCCCATAGGTAAGGTAACAACTGCCGAAACAATTACCGCTTGCCAGCCCCAGAAAGTAAAGAGCGCTAGCTTTTCTGCAAATAGACGAACCTGGCTGGTACGTTGTACTACGTAGTAGCTAGTAGCAAAGAGGGCGCTTGTACCAAAGGCGAAAATAACCGCGCTGGTATGTAAAGGACGTAAACGACTATAGGTTAACCAAGGAGTGTCGAAGTTTAATGCTGGCCAATATAACTGTGCCGCAATTAACACGCCCACCGTCATACCTATTATTCCCCAAAATACGGTAGTTAAGGTAAATAGGCGGACAATGCTATAGTTGTAGTCAACATTTAATGATGTGGTATGGCTCATGTTGAGTTCCGCTGCAGTTTGTGCTGGTTACTGATATCGGCTGCTGGTGCAGCCATTCTTGTTCTAGACAAATAACATACGCAGTACTTGCCGTGTGTTACTCGCCAAAGTGGCCCTTTATACTAAGGGTTTTGCCCCTAAAAAGATAGGTGAAACAGCGTGTTTTATGATTTAGGATAAAGTTGCTGGTTAATAAGTGAACAAGTGTAGTCGATGTTTGAGGCTTTTTCGTAAAACTGCGTACAATACGGCATTACACTCAGGCTTAGTGGTGGTTTATGCTGCAACGTTTTATTTTCTTTTTATGGTTATTCGCAATTGTTAGTTGCCAGCCTGTTGATATTACCGATGATTCTTCGTATTTGCTTTATTCTGATCCTGAATTAGCTCTACAGTTAACACCGGGCAATGCACCAGTAGAAACGCCATTACAGTTGCACCTTAATGCTAAAAATGTGGTGAGTGTCAGTGGCGAGATCACTGGTATCTCAATGTATATGGGTAAAATTCCGCTTAAATTTAGCCAACAACAAGAGGTTTGGCAGAGCGAATTTTTGTTAGGTGCTTGTAGCGAGCCAAACATGTTATGGCAATTAGAGTTAGACGTGCTGTTTGAGGGTGGTGAAAAACTCAAAATAAAACAACAACTTACATCTAGTTGGTAAGGGCTATAATAAGGTTATGTGTTGCGTCAAGTTTAGCGGCGCAGCAGTATCTAACGCCAATTTCGCCGTTTCTACACAAATAAACTCTTTATAGCTTTGCTCGGTTAGATCGGTCATTTTAGCGCTTCTTTCGCGCCAAGGGTTCCATATTACGGTAGCGTCATGTCCAATTTGTTCAATACCAACGCTAAGGTTACTGTTTTGTATTTTTAACATAGGCTCGCTGTGTTGATATATTCGATCAACTTCAGTGCAGAACGTCGCGGTATTCGCTTTACTTGTCACCACTTGTGCACAAGTAGTGTCAATATAAGTTAACGGTAAAGGCTGTACCTGTGTTTGGCTTATATCGTCTACTTTAAAGTAACTATGTAAAGCGGCTTGCTGCACAATTGCGTCATTACAGCGCAGGTTTATTTGTAGCTGTTGCGCTAAGGTTAGCTGCAGTTGCAGCGTTATTTTTGTCGCAGTATTGGGCGTTTTACTAAACCAAGGTTGATAGGCAATAGTGGTTTCTAAGGTTACGCTTACGCCCTCAGCACTGCAGTGTTTACTTTTGAGCTGCCATAACTGCGTTCTAACCAAGCCATGATTAGGTAATGCCAACTGCTCAGGATTTAATATCGGTGAAATAGCACCAAACCATGGCCAGCAGATTGGCACGCCGCCGCGGATCGGCGTTTGGTTATGCCATGTCGCCAGCGGCGATAACCAGAGTATTTCCTGGTTGTTTCGCGGCTGATACGACAATACCTGTGCACCATATAACGCAATGACGGCCGTCGCTTGGCCAAATTGCAGCCTTAAGCATGGCAAATCGTCTAGGTGTGCAAAACCAAGCTGCTCAGTTATTGCGGCTACATGCTCAATATCGTCGTTAGTTCTCATTTTGCCAGCAAACCATTATACGTGTTTCATTAACTCTACCGTATTATCTAACATACGGTTGCTAAAGCCCCATTCGTTATCGTACCAGCTCATAACTTTAATCAAACGGCCATTAACGCGAGTTTCGGTGGCATCAAAAATAGACGATTTAGGGTTATGGTTAAAATCGATTGAAACCAAAGATAAATCGTTTACTGCTAAAACCTCCGCCATAGGGCCAGAGGCACAAGCCTGACGAATAATATTATTAACTTCTGTCACGCTAGTGTCGCGGTTGGCAATAAAGGTTAAATCGACCAATGAGACGTTTAGTGTTGGTACGCGTACGGCTAAGCCATCAAATTTACCCGCCAATTCTGGCACCACTAAACCTACTGCTGCTGCCGCACCGGTTTTTGTTGGGATCATCGACATCGCAGCAGCGCGAGCACGGCGAACATCAGTATGGTAAACATCGGTTAAACGTTGGTCATTAGTGTAGGCATGAATGGTGGTCATTAAACCTGACTCAATACCCAAGGCATCATTAAGTGACTTAGCAACAGGGGCTAAACAGTTAGTAGTGCACGATGCACTGGAAATAATACTCATATCCGCTGTTAAAATATGGTGATTCACGCCATAAACAATTGTGGCATCAACTTCTTTACCCGGCGCGGAAATAATTACCTTTTTTGCTCCTGCGTCTATATGTGCACTTGCCGTTTTGCGGTGTGTAAATAGGCCGGTACACTCAAGTACAACATCAATATTTAGTTGTTTCCATGGTAGCTTTTCTGGGCTGCGCTCACTAAGCGTAATAATTTCGTCTTGGTTAACATAAATGGCGGTCTCGTTGTGCTCAACATTCGCAGCAAAAATTCCGTGGGTGGTATCGTATTTTAATAAATGCGCGTTGATAGCGGCATCACCCAAATCATTAATAGCCACGATCTTAATATCGTAATGTTTATTACTTTCGTACAATGCGCGCAGTACGTTACGGCCAACACGGCCAAAACCATTAATTGCTACACGAATAGTCATGTTACCCCCCAATAAATAAAAATTAAAAACCTTTAAATTGCTTTGTGTAATTAAATTACACCTAATGCTGATTTTTTCAAGCTAAAAACGTAATTAAGTGCAAATGGTGTAACTAAATAACGAAAATGAACAATGACATTGACCGCTATGCCACCTAAAATGTGCGCCAGCTATTAACATCGCTAATTAAAACAACTAGGGGTTTATTATGGATGCCGGCTTAATAGCTGAGTTAACCGCATTTTGCGGTATTGAAACAGAATATACTGACGCTTGGGGTAAGCACACTGCGATTAGCGATATACAGCAATTAGCACTGCTTAAAGCCCATGGTTTTGATACCGAAGACGAAGAAAGCGCCCAGCTGCAATTATTAATGCGCCAGCTTGATTTTTGGTTGCGGCCATTGCAAGCGGTATCAGTACAGCAAAGTGACGAACCGCATCAGCTATTAATCCAGGTTGCGTTAGCGCAGGCAAATGAGCCGTTAGCCTTATTGTTAACCCGTGAAGATGGCCAAACACATTCGTTTAGCCTAACCCCCGTTGATGGAGAGCTAACTCAAATGGTGGTATTAGATGAAGACGAGTATCACCAGTACCAGCATGCACTGCCATTGCAACTGCCGGTTGGCTATCATCAATTACAGGTAGTGGACGGTGTCGCAACACAAAGCGTAATTATTAGCTCTGGTGTTTGCTATCAACCTGATGCTGTTAAAGGGCAACAACTTAAACGCACGGCTTTGCAGTTATATGGCTTGTCTGCGGGTTCTGCACTAGGTGTGGATGCAGCATTAAGCGAAACCTTAGGTAGTACAGAATTACATTGCGTAGATGCTAGTATTGGTAGCCCGCCAAGCCTAATCGAGCCATCCGGTATAAACCTGAATATAGCGCCCATCTATCCATATCAGCTGTATCGGCAAGCTTATCAGCCATTTATCGATTTACTGCGAACCAATATGCACGGTACTAATGTGCTACATATCGAAAATATTATGGCACTACTAAGGCTCTGGTGGTTGCCGAAAACAGAACAAACCGTTGGTGCTGGAGCGTACGTCTATTATCCGTTTATGGATTTACTTGGTGTCTTAGCG
Organism: Rheinheimera metallidurans; assembly: GCF_036983985.1. Taxonomy (NCBI): domain Bacteria; kingdom Pseudomonadati; phylum Pseudomonadota; class Gammaproteobacteria; order Chromatiales; family Chromatiaceae; genus Rheinheimera; species Rheinheimera metallidurans. The sequence goes on along the minus strand of NZ_JALAHQ010000002.1, from coordinate 191,941 downwards.
TTAGAAAGTCAGCGTAATAACGTGCTCATAACCTGTAATAAACCCGATGACGCACCAGAGGGGATGCTGGATATATTGCAGGCATACGGCGTTGCAGTGGTATAAAAAGCAGCGGTAGGCTTGCTTCTATGTTTTCAGTATAATGCGCACCGTTTATATGCCATATGTTAGCCTGGGCTTTAACTGGCAAAATGAAAAATAATATAGGAATGTCAGATGACAGACACCACCGCACTTTGTGACATCGGTTTTGTTGGCGCCGGGGTAATGGGTAAAAACCTTATTCTAAATTTGGCTGATAATGGTTATCGCGTGGCCGCATTTGATTTAGACCATCAGAAGCTGGATGCGGTATTGGCGCAAGATAAAGTAGAGCGCGGTGATAAAGCCGCACGCGTTGTTGCCTGTCGTTCCTACACTGAATTACTGTCACGGTTGTCTGCACCTCATCTTATCGTGTTATCGGTACCTGCAGGCAAAGCCGTAGACGATGTTTGTTTAAAGCTTATTGATGCTGGCATTCATGCTGATGACATTATTGTTGATACGGGCAACAGCTTATGGACCGACACTGTCGCTCGCGAGAAGAACTATGAAGGTAAATTTATTTTCTTTTCTACTGCTGTTTCTGGCGGTGAGGTTGGCGCGCGGTTTGGCCCATCGTTAATGCCAAGTGGCGACCCTTATGCGTGGACACGAATTAAACCGCTATGGCAAGCCATTGCGGCCAAGGTTGACCCAGTTAGCGGCAAACCTATTGAACGTTTTGAACCGGGCAATCCGGTAACCGAAGGCGAACCTTGTGCGACCTATATTGGCCCTAGCGGCTCAGGTCACTATGTGAAAATGGTTCATAACGGCATTGAATACGCTGACATGCAGCTTATTTGTGAAGCGTACCAGATCATGCGTGATGTGTTAGCTATGCCAGCTGCAGATATTGCTGAGGTATTTAAACAGTGGAACGAAGGCAAGCTGCACAGTTATTTAATTGGCATTAGTGCCGATGTGCTAGCCACTAAAGATTCTGAAACCGGCCTGCCGCTGGTTGATGTAATAATGGACAAAGCGGGGCAAAAAGGTACCGGTTTATGGACTGCGGTGAGCAGTTTGCAGCTTGGTAGCCCATCGCCAACTATTGCCGAAGCTGTTTATGCGCGTTCGTTGTCTGCACTTAAACATGAACGCATAAAAGCCGCTACGGTGTTAGCGGGCCCAGCACAAAACCCGATATGCGCTGAGCAAAAACAAGACATTATAAACGCGTTACATGATGCGCTATATTGCGCCAAAATTTGCGTTTATGCGCAAGGTTTTCACCTGATGAAAACGGCTGCCGATGAGCATGGCTGGCAGCTTAATTTTGCTGAAATTGCAAAAATATGGCGGGCAGGTTGTATTATTCGTGCAGTATTTTTGCAGTCTATTGCACAAGCTTATGAGCGCAATGAAGAGCTAGAAAACCTGTTACTAGATCCATTCTTCGCTAAGCAGATTTCAATTTATCAGCAAAATTGGCGTAAAGCCGTGGCTAATGCCACCTTAGCTGGTATCCCGGTAGCGGCGCTGAGTTCAGCGCTAAGTTATTACGATTCTTACCGCACTGCTGTGCTACCCGCTAATTTATTGCAAGGGCAGCGCGATTACTTTGGTGCCCACACTTTTGAACGTACGGATAAAAGCAAAGGTAAGATGTACCACGTTGAGTGGAGCCACCCACAGCGACCAATGGTGAAAATAAAATGATGTTTAAGTATATAGGTACACCCGGTACGGCTAGCAGCACCAAAGTATTATTACTTGGTGCTGGCGAGCTAGGCAAAGAGCTCTGTATTGAATTAAAACGTTATGGCTGCGAAGTTGTCGCGGTAGACCGTTATCCCAATGCGCCGGCTATGCAAGTAGCCGATAAAGCGGTGGTTATGTCGATGCTAGATAATGCCGCGCTACGCCAGTTGGTAATTACGGAAAAGCCAGCGTTAATCGTACCGGAGCTGGAAGCTATAGCGACCTCGGTACTGATTGAGCTTGAAGATTGCGGTTTTAATGTGGTGCCCAGTGCTAAAGCGGTAAATTTAACCATGAATCGAGAGGGTATTCGCCACTTAGCTGCACAAGAGTTAGGTTTGGCTACGTCTCCGTACCAATTTGCTAATGATAAAAACAGTTTTGTTGCGGCAATACAGGCAATAGGTTACCCCTGTTTAGTTAAACCTATTATGTCATCAAGTGGCAAAGGTCAAAGTTTACTGCGCACTGACGCCGACATAGATGCCGCTTGGCTATATGCACAAGACGGTGGTCGCGCTGGTAAAGGTCGAGTCATTGTTGAAGGTTTTATCGACTTTGATTACGAAATTACCTTGTTAACGGTAAATTCGGTGTCCGGGATTCAATATTGTCAGCCGATTGGTCATCGCCAAGAACACGGTGATTATCGTGAAAGCTGGCAGCCGCAAGCGATGAGTATCGCAGCGTTAGATGCCGCCAAAGCCTGCGCTAAAGCCGTAGTTGAGGCATTAGGAGGGTATGGCGTATTTGGCGTAGAGCTATTTATTAAAGGCGACCAGGTGTATTTTTCTGAGGTATCACCACGGCCACATGATACTGGCATGGTTACCTTAATATCACAGCAGCTTAGCGAATTTGCGCTGCATGCTCGGGCAATTTTAGGTTTGCCTATTCCGCAAATAAAACATTTTGGCCCAGCCGCATCGGCTGTGTTACTGGTACCTGGCCATAGTGAAAATATTCAATACTATGGTTTAGCAGCTGCCTTAGCTGAACCCGATACTGAACTGCGTATTTTTGCTAAACCAGAAGTGCAGGGTGAACGCCGAATGGGCGTTGCACTAGCGCTAAGCGACAGCACTGAAGCCGCCACGGCTAAAGCGCTACAGGTAATAAGCAAGTTAAGCGTAACACTCAACTAGTTCATCTAACCTTTATACGCATCGTTAGTACCACAGCTGTTAATCACTGCAACGGCTGTTGTACTCTTTTGTCTTTTATAAACCAGTCTGGCGTGAAAATGTACTTTGCTAAGTTATGATTAAACTGCTAGTTTGGGCTAAACACACTTTAGCTTTATCTTAACTACTATAATTATTCACATGCAGATATTTAAATGAGCAGATGCTATTTAACAGGGACAATAATATGAGTGATAAAACAAAAAAATTAACCACGACCAATGGCTGTCCTGTGGCTGATAACCAAAACTCGATGACGGCAGGGCCACGTGGGCCTTTATTAATGCAAGATTTTTGGTTTTTAGAAAAACTCGCCCACTTTGACCGTGAAGTTATTCCAGAGCGTCGTATGCACGCTAAAGGCTCTGGAGCTTATGGTACTTTTACCGTTACCCACGACATTACCAAGTATACTAAAGCTAAGTTGTTTGCTGAAATTGGTAAAAAAACTGAGATGTTTGCACGTTTCTCTACCGTAGCCGGTGAACGCGGTGCGGCTGATGCTGAGCGCGACATTCGCGGTTTTGCTCTTAAGTTTTATACTGAAGAGGGCAACTGGGACATGGTGGGTAATAACACGCCAGTTTTCTTTATGCGTGATCCACTAAAATTCCCGGATCTTAATCACGCGGTAAAGCGCGATCCGCGCACTAACTTGCGTAGCGCACAAAGTAACTGGGATTTTTGGACCCTGCTACCCGAAGCGCTGCACCAAATTACCATAGTAATGAGTGACCGAGGTATTCCTCGTAGCTACCGCCATATGCATGGTTTTGGCAGCCATACTTTCAGCTTTATTAATGCGGCTAACGAACGATTTTGGGTTAAATTTCACTTTAAATGCCAGCAAGGCATTGAAAACTTAAGTAACGCCGAAGCAGAGGCAATTATCGGTAAAGACCGTGAAAGCCACCAACGTGATTTATACGGGGCGATTGAACGCGGTGATTTCCCTCGTTGGGACTTTAAAGTACAAATTATGCCGGAGAAAGATGCGGCGACGTATCGTTTCCATCCGTTTGATTTATCTAAGGTATGGCCACACGCTGATTATCCATTAATTGATGTTGGTACCTTTGAATTAAATAGAAATCCAGAAAACTATTTTGCTGAAGTCGAGCAAGCGGCATTTAATCCTGCGAGTATTGTACCTGGCATCGGCTTCTCGCCAGATAAAATGCTGCAAGGGCGTTTATTTTCTTATGGTGATACACAGCGCTATCGGTTAGGGGTTAACCATAGCCATATTCCGGTGAATCAACCACGTTGCCCAGTGTCTAGCTTTCATCGTGATGGTGCGATGCGGGTTGATGGTAACTATGGTAGCGCTAAGGCCTATGAACCTAATAGTTTAGGCTTGTGGCAAGAGTGCCCAGCAGCGAAAGAACCGCCGTTAGAGTTATCAGGAGCCGCTTATAACTGGAACTACCGCGATGACGATGAAGATTACTTTACCCAGCCGGGTAATTTATTTCGACTTATGTCTGCCGAGAAGCAACAAATACTGTTTAATAATACCGCAGCAGAGCTGACTAATGTTGATGAGATGGTTAGAAATCGACATATACGCCATTGCTTAAAAGCTGATCCTGCATATGGTGCCGGCATTGCAAAAGCGATGGGAATTAGCTTAAACGATGTAGAGAAATAATACATTTGCCCTTGGTCAGTATTCTGGTCAAGGGCAAAAACAATACATTGAATTTGTCACAATTTAATATTATAAAGAAATACTGACTGCGTGTTTACGCTGTAAATGTTGTATAAAGTTGTCACGGAGGAGTGGTGTCAGTACTGCGGCAAGTATGCCTGATCGGCGCTATTTTTTTTAGCTGTGCGTTAAGTGCTAAATCAGCCGTCGATTTTTCTATCGAACAAAATAAACCGTGCTGGAAAATTATTGAGCAAAAAGCCCCAGGACATTGCAAATTGCAATTTACTCGAGCGACACCAAGTGCTATTGCTTTTGCACCCAAAGAAGAAATTTCGCGCGCGTTTAGTCGCTATTATGCGACAAGAGCCGACTTTCCAACATCATTTCAGCAAATAGAATTTGCGCTACAATTTTTTAATTACAGCATTGATAAATATCCGGTTCGCGACAGCCTTAACTTTATTCGTAGCAACAATGGTGCAGTCCAGTTAAGTATGACTATTTTTGTTAGTGCTAATGGCGGTTATAGCTTTATTTTAGCCGACACTGATGCGCACTTTCGTCAAGTAGTTGATGCCTTGCAGCAGCCAAAAGCTAAACCAGCAACGCATTATCACCGTACAATAGCGAAATTATTTGCCGAATAAGCGAGACCATTAATATGCACCTTACAGAAGATGAATGGCGTAACCGATTAACGGACGAGCAGTACCGCGTAACTCGATTAAAAGGTACTGAACATCCATTTAGCGGCAGCTTGTTGCACAATGAACAACGAGGCAGTTATCACTGTGTTTGCTGTGGCAACGAATTATTTAACTCGAGTACTAAATTTGATGCTGGCTGCGGTTGGCCGAGCTTTTATCAAGCTATAGCTAACAAGGTAAAATATCAGCCAGACAACACTCATGGTATGAACCGCACCGAAATACTCTGCGCGAACTGTGACGCCCATCTTGGTCACGTATTTAATGATGGTCCTGCACCAACCGGTGATCGCTATTGTGTTAACTCGGTATCACTTAGTTTTAACGCTAAAGACAAATAAAAAGCTGTAACTGTTGTTGTTACCTTTCAACTTCTATTACAATACGCGCCGGCAAAGCGTTATGCGGCGTAGCCGTGCTTTGGCAAAACCGATTAATTCATATTATTGAAGTAAAAGGCCTACACATGACCCTATCGCACGAAGAACAGTACCAGAAGAGCTGGCAGGAACGCCAAGAATATGCCGAGAATATGCAACCAATCATTGGACGGTTGTATCGTAATAAAGGTATTGAAGTGGTGGTTTATGGCCGCCCATTAGTTAATGCCACTACCATAGATATTATTAAAGCGCACAAAAGTGTTGAGCGTTTTGAAGGGCAAAAACTACGCTTACGCGAAAGTTTCCCGCTATTAGAAGCCATCAGTCAAATGAAGCTTGCGCCGGGTCGTGTTGATATTGGCAAACTTGCTTATGCTTATATTTATAAAAATGCCGCTAATGGTGTTAGCTTAGACAGCTACTTAGCCCATGAGCTGGCTGACATTCTGGATCATGAAGATCAAGTAAAACCAGTAGACGTTGTGTTGTACGGTTTTGGTCGTATCGGCCGTTTATTAGCGCGCTTAATGTTAGAACGTAACGGCCCAAGCACAAAGTTACGGTTACGTGCCATTGTGGTGCGTGGCGGTAAAAAAGGTGATTTAGAAAAACGTGCTAGCTTGCTACGCCGCGATTCAATTCACGGCCCATTTAACGGCAGTATTACCGTTGATGAAGAAAACCAAGGCATAAAAGCTAACGGCACTTTCATTAAAGTTATCTATGCTAATTCACCAGAATTAGTAGATTATACCCAGTACGGCATTAACAACGCGCTGATTGTTGATAACACCGGTATCTGGAAAGACGATCAAGAACTGAGTATTCATTTTAAAAGCAAAGGTGCAGTCAAAGTATTGCTTACCGCGCCCGCTAAAGGTGACGTGCCAAATATCGTGTATGGCGTAAACCAACACATGATTTTACCTGAGCACAAAATTGTTTCCGCCGCTAGCTGCACAACCAATGCGATTACTCCAGTATTAAAAGCGTTGGAAGATGAATACGGTATTCGTAATGGTCACGTCGAAACCGTGCACTCGTATACGAACGATCAAAACCTGATTGATAACTTCCACAGCGCGGAGCGTCGTGGTCGTGCTGCACCACTGAATATGGTACTTACTTCAACCGGTGCTGCCAGCGCAGTATCGAAAGCATTACCGCAGTTAAAAGGCAAATTAACTGGTAACGCGATACGTGTACCTACACCGAATGTATCTATGGCTATTTTGTCACTGAACCTAAACCGTGAAACCAACCGCGATGAAATGAATGATTTTCTGCAGCGTACGTCACTGTTTTCTGAATTACAGGATCAAATCGATTTTACCGCTTCAACAGAAATCGTATCCTCTGATTTGGTCGGTTCACGCTATGCTGGTGTCGTCGATTCGCAAGCAACTATTGTGGATGGCGATCGCTGCGTACTTTATGTATGGTATGACAATGAGTTTGGTTATAGCACTCAGGTTATTCGTGTAATGAATGATATGGCGGGTATTAAGTATCCAACCCTGCCAGTAGCGCGTTAATTCGCTACTTTGTTGTAAAGCCGCTTTAATGCGGCTTTTTCTTTTGTCTTAACCTGTTAGAATCTCATACATCGTAATACAGTTTCTTTGTTGCAGGTTGTTGCATTGGTCTGTATTAGTATTTTTACCTTTAAGGGCATTGGATTTACATTATGAAAATCACCAGCAATTTTGACAGTGGTAACATCGAAGTAATACAAGCTGACTCTCCAGATAATATTCAGCTGGCTATCCGTAAAGATAACGAATCAGACTTTTATCAGTGGTTTCACTTTCGTTTAAGCACTGAACACGCAGAACTACATACCTTAAAAATTACTAATGCTGGTACTTCAGCGTATCCTGATGGCTGGAAAGACTATCAAGCTGTGGCGTCTTATGATCGGCAAAGCTGGTTTCGCGTGGAAACCGAGTACGATGGTACAACGCTAACGATTAAACATTTCCCTGAAGCTGAATCGGTTTATTTTGCTTATTTTGCGCCATACAGCTACGAGCGACACATGGATTTATTGCACCAAACACAGTTAGATTATAACTGTCAGTTGGTGGAGCTAGGTGAAACGCTAGATGGTCGTGATATGAGCATGCTAGTAGTGGGTGAGCCAGAAGCAGGCAAAAAGAAAATTTGGATCACGGCGCGTCAACACCCTGGCGAAAGTATGGCCGAATGGCTAGTTGAAGGCTTGTTAGAGCGCCTGCTGGATGAAGATGATGGCGTAGCTCGGGCTTTATTAAACAAAGCGGTGTTTTACATTGTGCCAAATATGAATCCAGATGGTTCAGTGCGTGGCCATTTACGCACTAACGCGGCAGGGGCGAATTTAAACCGTGAATGGTTAACACCAAGCATGGAGAAAAGCCCTGAAGTGTATCTAGTACGGCAAAAAATGCTCGAAATCGGCGTTGATATGTTCCTCGATATGCACGGCGATGAAAACCTGCCGTATAACTTTGTTGCTGGCACTGAAGGCGTACCTTCATACAACGACCGGATTAAAGCGTTAGAAACCCAGTTTAAGCAAACGCTATTAACCGTGACACCAGAGTTTCAAACAGAGTTTGGTTATGAGTTAGATGAACCAGGTAAAGCTAATATGACCTTGGCGACAACGTGGGTAGGCGAGCAGTTTAAATGCTTAGCGTATACTGTTGAAATGCCGTTTAAAGACAATGCTAACTTACCTGACGACGCCTATGGCTGGTCAGATATTCGCTCAATGAAACTTGGGCAAGACATACTTACTGCCACCTTGGCCGTAGTCGATCAGCTACGTTAAGTTTTATACCGTGTCATTATGCACCAGCCTAAAAGCTACAGTGCTATTAATAGCGCTGCAGCTTTTAGTGGGTTGTGTTTCATTACAACACTGGTTAGCCGTATCGCCATTACCTGTTAGTCAACAAACTGAGCAGCAACAAGCCGTGCTTAGTAGTATGACGAGCAAGGTGGGGCAGCTAGATGTAAATTGGCCAGAAACTAGCAGTAAACGTGCGTTAGTAAATAACCACGCTAGCTTTTGGGCTTATAAAGGTCAGGGCCAATTATTGTTAGATTTAGGCACGGCACAGAGTGTTAGCTTGAATATTAATGGCCATGTATTATCACTTTCCCCTTCAGCTAGCTTGGGTAAACAGCTTGCTTTTGACATTGGTAGTGTAACGCGTAACGGGCTGAATCAGTTAGCACTCGTTGATATTCAACCACTTGGCGCTTCGGTGCGTGTGGTTTTACCTTATCCCATGTTACAAGATGGTTCAGCCGAGCAGGCCGGTTTTTCATTAACTGAGCTTGCCCAGCTAGATTCGCTAATTAATCGCGAAGTCGCGCAAGGCTTCCCCGGGGCTGTGCTGCTAATTGTTAAAGATGGCAAGGTAATAAAAGAGACCGCTTATGGCTATGCTAATCGATATAATAGCGATGGCTCGCCACTGGCTAACCCTGAGCCTATGCACAGCAACACCTTATTTGATTTAGCCTCTAATACCAAAATGTACGCTACCAACTATGCCATTATGCATTTAGTACAATTGGGCTTGTTGGATGTTAATTTACCAATCCAGCATTATATTAATGAATACCAAGGTGATGGCCGAGAGCAGCGTTTGGTTCGCGATTTACTCTATCATAATGCCGGTTATCCGCCTGAAGTGCATTTTCATCGCCCTGACAATCGTCATGGTGCAATGTTTTACTCCTTAAACCGTGAACGCAGTATGCAGCTTATTGCCAGCAAGGTGCCGTTTGAACGCGAGCGTGGTACTAAGTCGATATATAGCGATATTGACTACATGTTGCTTGGCTTAGTTATTGAACGCATAACAGGCAAACGGCAAGATGATTATCTAGAACACAGTTTGTATCAACCAATGGGCCTCAATAACACCCTGTTCAACCCTTTACGTAAAGGTGTGCCAATAACGCAAATCGCTGCTACCGAGCTTGATGGCAATAGTCGCGGCGGTAGAGTTAGTTTTCCTGCAGATAAAGGCGGTATCGTGCGCGGCAATGTACACGATGAAAAAGCGCGTTATGCTTTTGATGGCGTAGCGGGGCATGCCGGTTTGTTTTCTACTGCTCGTGAAACCGCGAGGTTGGCAATGTTAGCACTGCATGGTGGTTACAATTTAACGCCGGTATTTTCTCAAGCAATACTGCAGCAATTTGTGCGACCGTCAGTGTCTGATCATACTATGGGTTTGGGCTGGCGCACTGCGGTAGGTGGTGATTTAAACTGGCATTTTGGCCCTTACGCCAGTGCATATGCATTTGGCCATACTGGCTGGACTGGTACTGCCACTTTAATTGATCCCTATTACGGTCTGGTTGTGGTGTTATTAACCAACAAAAAACACAGTGCTGTAATAGCTGAGGGTGAAAACAGCTATTATTTTGCTGGTGATAGGTTTGAAACTGGTATGTATGGCAGCATCATGAGTAAAATATACCAAGCGATGCACTAAACAATAATTTGATTAAAATTGGAGTTCCATGGCTATTATCTCTTGCCCGTATTGTGGACATAAAACGTCGGATAAAGGTGCTAACTGTGTTAAGTGTAATGGCGATCTAGCCAGTTTAACGCCAGAAAAGCGCGCTGCGTTATCGCGTGACAAAGCGATTGACCAAGCTCAAAGTTTAGTCAACCACTCGATGTTTGCATTGTTATTATTTTTAGCCGGTTTTGGCTTAATGTACTGGTGGGATCCTGAAGCGGGTAGTGTGCAGCAATATATTGCTGGTGCTGCAATTGGGCTTGGCTTTTGTTGGTATATGATTAGCCGTGCCCGTATATTTTTTATTAAAAAGCGTAAGTAACTATGAATTTTAATGCTCTTGTTCAGGCCATGACGCCTGAGGTCTATGAAAAGTTAGCCGATGCGGTTGCAACAGGGCGTTGGGCCGATGGTAACCCACTAACTGAAGATCAGCGCGACCATAGCTTTCAATTAGTGATGGCGTATCAGGCTCATGTGCTTAAATCGGAAGAAATATTTACCATAGGTGCTGATGGCCAAATGATACAAAAAACTAAGGCCGAACTAAAAAAACAATTCGATACTCCGCAGTCTATAGCAAGGTTCTCGCACGATGATCTTTAAACGCTTTTTTAAGCCGAAGTGGCAACATGCTGATGCGTTAGTGCGTCAACAAGCAATTCAAACGCTTAACCCAATTAGTCAAGAGCATAAAAGCATTTTGCACGAATTGGCTTTTAATGATGGTTCAGAAGCAGTGCGTAAAGCCGCGCTACTTAAATTAAACGATTTTTCGTTATGGTGGCAAAGTAGTAAACACGATAGTTCTGAACGTTTGCAGCAGCTAGCAGAGCAGACGTTAATTGAACAATTATTACAAAACAAAGTAGAAGCTAAACTAAAACAGAAATTTATTGCTCAGTGCAATCGTGGCAGTATTTTGGAACAGTTAGCCCAAACGGAAACTGACGCCGAGATTAAGTTTAATTTACTATTACGCTTAAATAAAACCGAATTAAATCATAAAGCGTTGCTAGATCCTGTGTTGCAGCTGTCACAAAAACGTGAATTATTAGCTAATATTAACGATGAAAAACTATTAGAAAAGCTAGTAAAACAGCTAGATGGTGAATTACAACACGATATAAAACAAAAGTTACATATGCTTAGCGAGCAAAAACAAAAGCCAATTCAGCTACGCAAGCAATTAACCTTACTTTTAGCTAAACTTAATGCTACTCGAGAGCGCGTTAGTTTAGCTGATATTCCGGCACATTTAGCCGACTATGACGTACAATGGCAGCAATTAAGCCCAGAGCTTGACTGTTTAGCCGATGAAGCAACAGAATATCAGCAAAAGTATGACAAAATTGTTGGTCAAATTCAGCAATGGCTAACGCCGCGATTAGCTGAATTGGAGCAAATTCAGGTTGAACAAGCAAAAACTCAAGCGAAATTGGTTGCTCAGCAAACAATGCAACAACAATTATCGGCGCTAGAATACCGTCTGCAACAAACTTTACTTAATACCGACATCAACGCGGCGCAGCAATTAGAGCAACAATTACATGCGTTTACTACCGAGCTGGCCAACGCAGACATTACAGATAAACTAAGCCTTGGTAAACGTGCTGCCCAGTTACAACAACAACTAGCACAACTGCCATTACTGGCAGAGCAATTGGCTCAGTTAACGCGCATTGTCGCTGACTGGGCAGCAATTGCTGTACCTGATGATATAGCACTGTTTCAACAAAGTGCCGAACAAGTAGCACAGTTTCAAAATGATTGGCGTCAGCTAAGTAAAGCCATGATTATTGCTGTGCCGCTGAGTTTACAGCAAGCCAAAACAGAGTTAACTGAGCAATGGAAAACTGCCGCCAAAGCATTTAATGCAGAAGGCGACAAAACCCAACGGCAATGTCGTAGCAAGCTTGCACAGTATCGCCGCTTGTATAATGCGGGCAAATACAAAGTACTGTTTGGCTTATTTAAAGGTATTGAAGAAGACTACCAGCAACTTACACCAGCATTGCAAGCGCAGTTAAGTAAAGACTATGAGTTTGCTCGCGATAAAATGGCCGAGCTTGCCGATTGGCAAGAATATATCGCTACACCGCGTAAGCAGCAATTACTGGAACAAATACAGCAGCTAGATATCGATATAGCCGATAGCGCCGTTCGTAAGCGCGCCGATGAGGTAAAACTTGCCCGCGCTCAGTGGAGCAGTTTAGGTAAAGCTGATCCAGTGCAAGAAGAGCAGTTAAATACGGCATTTGATCAAGCGTGCGAGCGCGCATTTTCGCCATGTAGAGTGTATTTTGCTGCACAAGATGCACAGCGTGCCGAGCACGTAAAACAACGGGAACAGCTAATTCAGCAAGCCATTGCTTTACAAACACAACAACATGATACGAAAACGCTAGATAGGCATCTACAACAGTTGAAGCAGGCTTGGCAGCAAGCTGGCTCAGTAGACAAACAGCAGTTTTCTGGTTTAAATGACGCGTTTAATGCTGCGTTAACCCCGCTAAGGGAGCAACTAAATGCAACACAGCAGCAGGTAGCAATAGCAAAACAACAGCTAATTGACCAAGCGCGTGCTGCATTAGCGTTAGAAGAAGCAAATTTAACCGCTAAAATACTAAAGGAATGCCAACAACAGTGGAAAACACTGGGCCAGGCTGCACGCAAACAAGATCAAGCCTTATGGACTGAGTTTCGTGCGGTATGTGATGGTTTCTTTAACGCCAGAGCAGAGCAGGTTGAGCTGAAAAAAGTAGCCGAACAGGCAGAGTTGCAGCAGTTTTCCGCGAGTTTAAATCAGCTGACAGCAATGTTAGAGCAAGCTGAAGAGCCCTCAGCTTTTACTGCTGTGCAACAGCAGTTAGATGCTTTACAACCTCAATCAGCGGCGACACAGCAAGCAGTAAAACAGCTACAAGAGATATTAAAACAACGGCAGCGTCAATGGCAACAGCAACAAGGACAACGTGAATTTAGCCAAATGTTCGAATTGCTCACTAACCCGGCTGTTAGCAGTGAACAATTACCAGCTATGTACCGGGATGTTTTTGCTACGCAGCAAGAGCGACAGTTTAGTCGCGAACAGCTAACCTTGGCGTTAGAGATCATTGCCAATGTACCATCGCCAGTGCACGAGCAGGGCGCTCGGCAGCAGGTACAGTTGTTGTTATTATCTGATAAGCACAATCAGGGAAACGTATTAGACAAAGATAGCCTGTTAAAACGTTGGCTACAGTTTGGTGCAGTTGCAGAACATGAGTTACCACTGTTAGCGAGAGTAAAAGCGTTATTTATTTAAATAACGCTTTTAGCAGGTTAAGCCTAAGCAACTTAACCTGCAGTTAGCTCACCACGTAAATCTTGTTGCATTTGCTCACGAATTTCGTGAGCTGATAAAGGTTTACTCAGTAAGTAATGCAGCTTAGTTAACGTGGCTTCTAAGGTCATGTCATATCCGCTAATTACGCCACACTGTTTTAAAGCATTCCCCGTTGCGTAGCCTTGCATATTAACCGTACCTTTAAAGCACTGCGTACAGTTAACAATAATTAAGCCACGCTCACTAGCGTCGGTAAGTATTTGCAGTAGCTCTGGCCGCTGAGGCGCATTACCTACACCAAAAGATTTTATAATTAGTGCCCGCACCGGTGCTGACGTCATGTTACGGATCACTTCGGTGCTAATGCCCGGGTATAATGTAACTACACTGATAGGTTGCGGTACAACAGACGCCAAGGTTAACGGCGCCGCTATTGCGACTTGGTGTAAATGCCCAGCAATTAAGTTAATGTGAATGCCGGCTTCAAGTAATGGCGGGAAATTTGGCGAAGCAAAAGCATTAAAGCCATTTGCATCGGCTTTGGTTGCGCGGTTACCACGAAATAATTGGTTATTAAAAAATAGCGCGACTTCAGCAATCGGGTAATTTGCCGCCAAATAGAGTGCGTTTAACAAATTTACCTGACCATCCGAACGCATTTGCGCTAATGGAATTTGTGAACCGGTAATAATCACCGGTTTTTCTAGGTTCTCTAACATAAACGACAGTGCTGATGCGGTATACGCCATGGTGTCAGTACCATGCAGTACGACAAAACCATCATAATTATGATATTGCTGCTGAATATCTTGAGCAATATCGCGCCAGTGTTCAGGCGTCATGTCAGAAGAGTCTATAACGGGGTCATATTCATGAATAACAAATTCGGGCATTTCGGGCCGATAAAATTCTGGCATTCGTTTTACTGTATCGGTTAAAAAACCAGATACAGGTACAAAGCCTTGTTTGGAATGTTGCATACCAATGGTGCCGCCGGTATAGGCTACATAAATACGTTTTCTGTTCATATGGTTAATCAAATAAAAATGCCCAGTCAGTGCTGGGCATTGTAATAGACTTCGCTATGGCTGTCAGTTAATGCTGCAACCTACACAGTATGAATAAACACCATTTGGATCATTAAACTGATTAAGTAAGACAAAGTTTTGTTTTACTTGTTGAGTTAATTGAGCTAGTAGCTTTTGCTCTGCACTTGCGCTGCCTTGTGGCAACCAGCCTTTTGCTTTTGCACTACCTAGTAGTTCGTTTAACATTTTCTCGCTAGGCGTTAGCTCTTGTTGCATCACTTTAATGTCATAGTTACTTAAGCCGGCTTTTTCCGCCGCAGCTTTTATTGCGTCATCAAAGCTACCTAGTTTATCAACTAAACCAAGCTCTAACGCTTTTTGCCCAGTCCAAACACGACCCTGTGCTACAGCATCGACTTGTGTAATGGTCATATTACGGTTTTCGCTAACTAAGGTTAAAAACTCGGTATAACCACGTTCAATCATTAGTTGGAATAAGTCTTTAGCTTTATCGTTTAAGCCTTTATATAACGGCAAACCGCTAGATAAACCAGCTAGTTCTGTAGTGCCAACACCGTCAACATTTAAGCCAAGTACCGGCAATACATTTTCAGCGGTATGCAGTAAACCAAAAATACCTATAGAACCTGTAATAGTAGTAGGCGCAGCCCAAATTTCGTTTGTCGGAGCCGCAATCCAATAACCGCCTGATGCCGCTACAGAGCCCATAGAGGCAATGACTGGCTTACCCGCTTCACGCAATAAACGTATTTCTTGAGCAATAACCTCTGATGCATAAGCACTGCCGCCAGGGCTATCGATACGCAACACTACGGCTTTAATTTTTTCGTCATAACGCGCACTGCGCAACAGCGCGGCAGTAGAATCGCCACCAATATCGCCGGCTTTGGCATTGCCGTCAACTATTACGCCGCGCGCTACCACTACCGCAACTTTGTCGCTGATTGGATTATCAAATTGTTGGCGAGGAATAACTAAATCAGTGTAATCAGCAAAGGTTACATGGTTGTAACTGTGATCCTTATTTTCACCAACAATAGCCATTAATTCTCGGCGAAAGGTTTCGCGTGTTTTTATATGATCAACTAAACCAGCGTTCAGCGCATATTGGCTTAAATCGCCGTTAGCAGCTTGCAACTTCTCAAGCAGCGCGCCGTAGGTTTCATCAAAATTATCTACAGCAAAACCACGACGTGCAGCAACTTGGGTTTTATAGTCGTGCCATAATTCGTTTAACCATGCCAAGTTAGCTTCTTTAGCGGCGTCTGACATATCGTTACGTAAAAACGGCTCTACCGCTGATTTATAAGTACCCACTCGAAATACATGGGTGTTAATTTTTAATTTTTCCAACGCATTTTTATAATACATTGGATAACTACCGTAACCTTCTAACAGCACGGTGCCCATAGGGCTGATATTAATTTCATCAGCGTAACTGGCTAAGTAATATTGAGTTTGATCATAAAAGCCGCTGTAAGCAAAAACCTTTTTACCTTTGGCTTTAAACTCTTCAATAGCCTTGCCGATTTGTTGCATTTTATCAAGAGAACCACTTCTTAGGCTTGATAGCTCCAGTACCATTGCCTGAACGCGATTGTCGTTAGCGGCGTTTTTTATAACTTTAATAACGTCATTAACTAGCACCTCTGGTGCCTCTTCTTGGCCGCCAACACTTTCGTTAATTGCCGCAGAAATAGGATCTATCCAGCGTTTCTCTTCGACTAAATCGCCGCTTAGGTTTAGTACCAATGCCGCAGTTGCGGGTACTTTTACTTTGTCATCACCGCTAAACATAGCAATGCCAATAGAGGTCACTATAATGATAAACAGTAAGTTGAGAATAACAGAGCGAAAGCCACGATAGACACGGGCTATGGCACTGAATAACCGACGAATAGTGCCGGGATTAGTATTGGTCATAGATATTTCCTGATTAAAAGCAAAAGTTGCGCACTGTCATATGCTAAACAATTTAGCATTAAAGGCTAAGTGGAATTTGTAAGTAAATGTGTAACACACCAGATCAGCGCAGGCTCAGCTTGCTATCAACCGGCAAAGCAGCTAAAGTTTGCTTCAAACAACAGGTACGACCAGAGAGGGTGATGTGGCCTATCAAAAATTATTACAACCACTAGATTTAGGTTTCACTACACTGAAAAATCGGGTAATTATGGGTTCAATGCATACCGGTTTAGAAGAAGAGAAGCAAGGTTTTAGCAAGCTTGCAGCCTTTTATGCAGAGCGAGCTAAAGGTGGTGTCGGCATGATAATTACCGGCGGCATAAGCCCAAATTTTCGTGGTAATTTAGTCCCATTTGGCAGTCAGCTTAGCTTTTGGTGGCAAACGGGTAAACACAAACTGGTAACTAAAGCTGTGCATGAGCATGGTGCAAAAATTTGCTTACAGTTATTACATGCCGGTCGCTATGGTTATCATCCATTTAGTGTGGCGCCGAGCAAAATTAAGTCGCCAATTACGCCATTTAAACCATCAAAAATGTCTGCGCGCCAGGTTCGCGGCACTATAAAAGACTTTGCGACATCGGCTAAGTTAGCAAAAAATGCTGGCTACGATGGCGTTGAAGTTATGGGCTCAGAAGGCTATTTAATTAATCAATTTATTTGTTCACGCACTAATCATCGTGATGACGAGTGGGGCGGCAGTTTCGAAAACCGTTGTCGTTTTGCTATAGAAACAGTAAAAGCGGTGCGTGCCGCCTGTGGCGATGATTTTATTATTATCTATCGGTTATCGATGTTAGATTTAGTTGAAGATGGAAATAGCTACGATGAAGTTGTAGCGCTAGCAAAAGCTATTGCCAGCGCTGGCGCTACCTTGATAAACACCGGTATCGGCTGGCATGAAGCACGAGTACCAACTATTGGCACTATGGTGCCGCGAGCTGCTTTTAGCTGGATCACCGAGCGGGTAAAAGCTGAAGTTAGTATTCCAGTTATTGCTACTAACCGTATTAATGTTCCTCAGGTTGCAGAAGATATTTTAGCTAAAGGGCAGGCCGATATGGTGTGTATGGCGCGGCCTTTTTTAGCCGATGCCGATTTTGTTAATAAGGCTGCAGCAAACCAAGCAGAGCTAATTAACACCTGCATTGCCTGTAATCAAGCGTGTTTAGACCATGTGTTTCAAAACAAGCGGGCGAGTTGTTTAGTAAACCCACGTGCATGCTATGAAACTGAGCTAAATCTTACCCCAGCTACTAAGCCGAAAAAAATTGCCGTAGTTGGCGCAGGCCCCGCCGGATTAGCTTTTAGTGTTAATGCTGCTCAACGTGGGCATGAAGTACATTTGTTTGATAAATCGCATCAAATTGGTGGCCAATTTAATTATGCCAAGCAAATACCGGGTAAAGAAGAGTTTAACGAAACACTGCGTTACTACGGACGTATGATAAAACTACATGCCATTAAACTATTTTTAAATAGCGAGCAAACAGCCGATAGCCTAGCCAAAGGCGGTTTTGATGAGGTGGTGTTGGCTAGCGGTATAGTGCCACGTGATATTGGTTTAGTTGGTAGTGATCATCCTAAAGTATTGAGCTATCTTGATGTATTACGTGATCATAAAGCCGTGGGGCAGCATGTTGCAATTATTGGTGCTGGTGGTATTGGCTTTGATGTGGCTGAATATTTAACTGAGCCTGATTCGCTTACACTGCAACCTGATGCTTGGTTAAAGGATTGGGGTATAGATAAAGACTACCAGTCTAGAGGCGCATTGTTGCCTGACGAGGGCACACAGCCAGCTGTACGTAAAGTGTATTTGTTACAGCGTAAAGCCAGTAAAGTAGGTGCAGGTTTAGGTAAAACGACGGGCTGGATCCATCGTGCATCGTTAAAGAAAAAGGGCGTTGAGATGATAGCCGGTGTTAATTACATTAAAGTAGACGATGCTGGCCTCTGGGTTGAAATAGCCGGTGAAGAGCGCTGCCTTAATGTAGATAATGTGGTGATCTGTGCCGGACAAGAACCATTACGCGTGTTAGTGGCGGGCTTAGAGCAACACGGTATTACAGCACATTTAATTGGTGGTGCTGACGTAGCTGCTGAATTAGATGCCAAACGCGCTATACGTCAAGGCACTGAGTTGGCCGCCTCGATTTAATAAATTGCGGCATAATTGGATGTAAGGTGACTATTAATTTGCTAGGCTAGTCACAGTTATAATTATTGAGATTTTATATGGATGCATTAACGTTATTAACCAGCCGTTTTTCTTCGGCCCGTTTAACCGAGCCAGCACCAGCGGGTGAAGTGTTAGAAAATATTAAACGCGCTGCATTACAGGTGCCCGATCATGGCAATTTGCGGCCATGGCGTTTTATTATCGCTGAAGGGCGCACGGCTTTACTACGTTTGGGCGATATTTTTGCTGAGGCAGCTGTAGAAGATAACCCAACTCTGGCGAGCGAGCTGATAGAGCGCGCCCGCCAATTGCCGCTGCGCGCACCCATGGTGATAGTGTGTATTGCCAAAGCAGTAGCACACGGCAAAATACCATTAGTTGAACAGCAACATTCTGCTGCGTGCAGTGTTATGGCGATGCAACAAGCCGCTTTTGCGCAAGATGTTGGTGCTATATGGCGTACAGGTGCTTACGCACAGCTAGATTTTGTTAAACAAGCGCTTGAACTAGGTGAAGACGATGAGATTGTGGGCTTTTTATATCTAGGCACTAAAGCGGCTGAGCCAGCAAGGCGTATTACGTCGGACCCTGCAGATTTTTTCTCTTACTTATAAGTTAAAAGCTTAGTTGATAGTTAAAACCAGAGTAGGCGGCTACTCTGGTTTTTTTTGTTTAAGCTGTTTATTGTTTTTATTAAAAAGTGAGTTCAAAAACCGATGCATTGTTTTTTAAACTGGCTCGGCGTCATTGTAGTTAATTGTTTGAATTTTCTAGTAAATGCACTGTGATCCGTATAACCGCATCGGCTTGAAATCTCGGTAATAGAGAGATCTTTTTCTAATAGCTCAATAGCATATTGTAAGCGTTTTTTTTGAATCAGTTGTATCGGTGTCATTTGAAATACACTTTTAAATTGCCGGTCTAACTGTGAGATTGATAACTCAGCCAAATTGGCTAAATACTGAACTTTAAGTACCTTATCAAAGTGTTGTTCGATGTAGTCATTTACACGACTTAGTTTAGCGTTAATATTCGGTCGAATCAGTTTTTCATCTTGCAAGTCTACCGATATGCCGGCCACGCCTACCACACTATGGTTCTGATCAGTAATTGGCACTTTGGTTGTTAAACACCAACCCAATATCCCAGACTGATAAGAATGTAACTCTAGTTGGTTACTGATACGTTGTTTCTTGTGCATCACGCATAAGTCTTGCTTGGTGTAGCCCAAGCCTAAATCGTAGTGAAACACCTCTTCTGCTCGTTTGCCAAGAATATGTTTTAAATGGCCAACCTTACAGCGCTTGGCTAAGTGTTCGTTCGCAAGTTGATAACGCGCATCGCTATTTTTGACAAAAAAAGTCACGTTAGGTAAGGCATTTATAAGTGGCATAATCAGCCCTAAATGACTTAGAAATGAGCTTAAGCTAGCCACTTCTAACGCTACTTCTCCTTGGCTAATTGTCAGAAGCTTATCCATATTAAGCATATTTTATCCTTTACTTTTTTCATTACTATGCTGAATTGCGCATTAGATTGCATAAGATATATCAAGATTAGGCTCGCTAAATCAAGCACTCTATGTAAAAGCATTTTTAATATTTTGATAAAGGCGAAACTATGCCACAACGATACCATCGTATTCATGTTATTGACTCTCATACTGAGGGCGAGCCAACACGTTTAGTGTTAAACGGCTTTCCTGAGCTGGGCACAGCTAGTATGGCTGAGCGCTTAGCGCTATTACGTTCAAAGCATGATAACTGGCGTAAAGCCGTGATACTTGAGCCCCGTGGTAACGACATATTGGTTGGTGCGCTTTTGTGCTCGCCAACACATTCAAAGGCTACAGCGGGTGTAATATTTTTTAATAACCAAGGATATTTGGCCATGTGTGGCCACGGCACTATTGGTTTAATGGCTTCACTGCATTATTTAGGTCTGGCAGACGTTGGCGAGCATTTAATTGAAACACCAGTAGGCGACGTGGCTACCGTTATCCATGATGATGGCAGCGTAAGTATAAAAAATGTACCCGCGTACCGCTATCGAAAAGATGTTGAAGTTAACGTACCCGGATTAGGGCTGGTTACTGGTGATATTGCTTGGGGCGGTAATTGGTTTTTTCTGGTTAATCAAAAATTTACCGATATTCATATCAAGCAAGTAAAGTTGCTCAGTGAAATTAGCCTTGCCATTAAGTCTGCGCTAGAGGTTAGCCAAATAACGGGTAAAGACGGCCAGCCAATTGACCATATTGAGTTATTTCAACCTCACAACAGTGCCGATAGCCAGAGTTTTGTTTTGTGTCCAGGAGGTGAATATGATCGGTCACCTTGTGGTACCGGTACTAGTGCCAAATTGGCATGCCTTGCAGCAGATGGTAAGTTGGCCGAAGGTGAAATTTGGCAACAAGCTAGTGTTATTGGTAGTACCTTTGACGCCAGTTATGCCCGCCTTGATGCTAACACTGTTATTCCTACGTTTCGTGGCCGAGCTTATATTTGTGCCGACAATAATTTGCTAATAGATGCCGAAGACCCATTTCGTTGGGGTTTTGAGGCAACTTTATAATGCAAAATAAAACAAAACAGTCGTTTGTGGTCGTTGGCGGCGGTGTAATTGGCCTGACCATTGCGTTAACACTGCAAGCGCGCGGTGTGCAAGTGCTGTTAGTCGACAAAGACACTATAGCTGCCGGAACCTCCTTAGGTAATGCGGGGCACATTGCTACCGAGCAGGTTTTTCCAATTGCTGATCCTAGTGTCTTAAAATCCTTGCCAAGAATGCTGCTTGATCCCTTAGGGCCACTGCGTTTGGATTGGCGGTATTTATTACCTATTACGCCATGGATGCTGCGATTGGTTAGCAATATGCGCCCGCGAGCCTTTGCGCATATTCATCAGGCATTAACACTAATTAATGCCGCCGCTTTACCGGCTTGGCACACCTTTACTAAACAATACCAACTTGAAGATTTAGTTAAAATTAACGGTTCTTTACTGGTAGCTGAAAAACCGCAAACGGCAGTTAAGCTGCAGCAACACGGTGAAGCACTTAACCGCATTGGTGTAACAAACAGTTGGCTTACAACGGCTGAACTACTTGAACGTGAACCGCTTCTGGCTAATAACCAATTAGGGGCACTATTTTACCCAAATACCGGGCATCTAGTTGACCTTGCGATATTATTTACACGACTACAAGCACAGTTTTTTGCTTTAGGTGGCGCGGTTTTAGAGCATGTTAACGTACGCAGTATTAGGCAACGCGGGCCAGATGATATTTTTATCGACAGCAGCCACGGCCCGTTATTAGCTAATAACGTCGTGGTTGCCTGCGGTGCTTATGCTAAAAATTTAGTTAAAGGCTTAAGCGGTGTCAGTGTGCCGTTAGAAACCGAAAGAGGGTATCACTTGATGTTGCCGGCAGAGACGGCAAGGTTGTCGGTTCCTGTATCCAGCGCTGATCGACGTTTTATTATGACGCCAATGAATAATGGATTACGTTTGGCCGGCACGGTCGAATATGCGGGCTTAACGCGGCCACCCAACATGCAGCGTGCGCGTAACCTTTTGCCACTGGCTAATCCAATGTTACGTACGGCGTTAAACGCACAGGGCAATACCCAATGGATGGGCTTTAGGCCTACGATTGCCGACTCTTTACCTGTTATCGATAAATACGAAAATTGTTACTACGCCTTTGGCCACCAACACTTGGGGTTAACTCAGGCCCCCATTACCGCAGAGCTAATTGCTGCGCTACATTTTGGCGAAGCCACACCTATTGATTGCTCGGCATTTTCGCTGAGTCGCTTTGCATAATTACTTATAAAGAACAGGAGAAGAATATGAATTTTCATGGAATTTTAGTGCCTTTGGTAACGCCATTCAAACACGATAAAAGCCTAGATTTAGACACACTTGCAACACTAACCGAAGCTTTTATTCAAAAGGGCGTTATGGGGCTCGTCGCTTGTGGCACAACGGGTGAGTATTATGCGTTAAACGAGGCTGAGCGTGAGGCCGTATTAACTACCATTGCGACTATCGCTAAAGGGCGAGTAACCCTTATTGCTGGGATTAACGATTTATATACCGCCGGCGCTTGTGCCCGTGCGCAGCAAGCCAAGGCTTTAGGCTATGAAGGGCTAATGTTAGCGCCACCTGCCTATAGCCTGCCAGATCAACAGGGAGTGATTGCACATTACGAAGCAGTCGCATCGGCCACCGATTTACCGATTATTATGTATAACTTTCCGGCACGAATTGGCATTGAGCTTGAGTACGATACCGTCGTTCATCTAGCCAAACACAACAATATTGTTGCCATTAAAGAAAGTAGTGGCGACTTTAGCCGTGCATTACGCCTGCTACAAACCCCATTTGAAAATTTTGAAGTTATTTGTGGTTGTGACGATCAAGCTGTCGATTTTTTCTTCTGGGGTGCAAAAAGCTGGATTGCCGGTGCAGGCAACGTATTTCCAGAAGAGCAGGTAGCCATGTTTAACGCAACACAACTGGGCGATTGGGACGAGGCGCGCAACATCATGCGTGCTATTTACCCTGCTATTTATTCTATGGAGTCGGGTAATTATAACCAAAAGGCTAAGCTAGGTTGTTTAAAAGGCACCATAAATGTAGGCACAGTTCGCTTGCCGCTGTCGGAATTATCTGTGGCAGATGCAGCAGAATTCAGTGCATTTTTTAAATAAAGGAGCCAATGATGTCATTAACTAAAGAGCAGGTATTTGCACAAGCCAAAGCAGGCAAACTGTGGGCTGGAAACCTTATCGCAGGTTTTGTCGGTAATACGGCTAAATTAGAAAATCGTACACCCATAGATAACAGTGTTATTGGCTATATTGCTGAT
Organism: Rheinheimera metallidurans; assembly: GCF_036983985.1. Lineage (NCBI taxonomy): Bacteria > Pseudomonadati > Pseudomonadota > Gammaproteobacteria > Chromatiales > Chromatiaceae > Rheinheimera > Rheinheimera metallidurans. Next base: position 168,294 of record NZ_JALAHQ010000002.1, on the reverse strand, counting down.
GGCGACGCATTAGACGTAGATGCGGCAGTCACCGTTGCGCGCGCTACATTCGAACAAGGACCATGGAGCCAATTAGCACCTGGCGAGCGTAAAAAAGTGATGCTGCGTTTGGCCCAACTGTTAGAACAGCACAGCGAAGAGCTGGCCGCATTAGACTGCATAGATGCAGGCAAGCCCATTACTGAGTGCCTAAATACAGATATACCAGCGACGATAGATACGTTTTATTGGTATGCCGAGGCCGTGGATAAACTTTTTGGCAAAATTGCGCCAACCGGACCCGATGCACTGGGGTTAATTGTCAACGAGCCCATTGGCGTTGTTGTCGCTGTATTGCCGTGGAATTTTCCTGCGCAAATGTTTGCTTGGAAGGTAGCACCGGCATTGGCAGCTGGCAATTCGGTAATTGTAAAGCCAGCAGAGCTAACTTCTCTAAGTGCCTACCGTATGGTGCAGTTAGCTTATGAAGCCGGTGTACCTAGAGGCGCGCTAAGCATGGTGTGTGGTTTAGGTGAAAAAGTAGGGGCCTCATTGGGTAAGCACATGGATGTAGATGTAGTGTCGTTCACGGGCTCTACTGAAGTTGGACGGTTGTTTCTTAAGTATTCTGCTGACAGTAATCTTAAAGAGGTAATTTTAGAATGCGGTGGCAAAAGCCCTCAAGTGGTGTTTGATGATGCCGAACTTGACGCTGCCGTACCACACATTTTAGCTGCTGCATTTTGGAATATGAGTGAAAACTGTAGTTGCGGCTCTCGCCTTATTGTTGATGGATCTATTAAAGAAGCTTTACTCGCCAAGCTGGTAGAAGGATTAAAAGCGTGGAAAGTTGGTAACCCGATGGACGAGACCGTGTCTATTGGCCCAATGGTAGAACAAGCACACTTTAATAAAGTAAAATTATTTTTAGATCTTACTATCCAAGAAGGCGGTCGGTTAGTAACCGGAGGCAAAATTCATGACAACGTAGGGAGTGGTTGGTACATAGAACCAACTATTTTTGACAACGTCAGTTCTACTATGTCGCTATTTAAAAACGAAGTGTTTGGTCCAATTTTAGCGGTCAGTACATTTACCACCGAAGAAGAGGCTATTGCCTTGGCTAATGACACCAATTATGGCTTGGCAGCGTCTTTTTATAGCCAAAATGTTAAACGCACTATGCGTGTAGCCAGAAAAATTAAAGCCGGCACAGTATCCATTAATGGTTTTAGCGAAGGCGATATTTCCACGCCGTTTGGTGGCTTTAAACAGTCTGGTTTTGGCGGTAAAGATAACGGGCTAGAAGCATTTTCACAGTATATTCAAACCAAAGTTATTTGGTATGTTAATGAATAATATGCTTATTTCTGGCTTGAAAGCCAGATTATAACTGAATTTTTAACCTTATAATAAAAACAATAAAAAAGGTAACGTTCGTGGAAATGATAATAAACACCCTCGTTGGGTATATATGGAGCACAGCACTAGTTGGCCTAGCCTTAGGGGTAGGGCTATATTTTACTATTATTACGCGTGGCGTTCAATTTCGTTACTTTTTTGAAATGATCAGGTTATTGCGTGAAAGTAAACCTTCGGCAGAAGGTATTTCTTCCTTTCAGGCGTTCTGCATGGCCTTATCTGGGCGCATTGGTGTGGGCAACATAGCCGGTGTGGCAACTGCCATAGCAGCAGGGGGGCCCGGTGCCATTTTTTGGATGGTCGTTATGGGATTATTAGGCGGTGCTAGTGCTTTTATTGAGTCGACTTTAGCTCAAGTTTATAAAGAGCGCGCCGACGGCCAGTATCGCGGTGGCTCACCTTATTATATTGAAAAAGGCTTAAAACTGAAACCATTTGCAATTTTTGCGGCGGCGATTATTTGTTTATCGTATGGTGTATTGGTGCCGGGTATTCAAGCTAATACCATTTCTGATTCATTTAAAGTGTCATTTAATATGCCGCCAATGATGACGGGGGTACTGGTCACTGCATTGATGGCGTATTTAATTTTTGGTGGTATTAAGCGCATTGCTAAAGTGGCAGATAAGGTTGTGCCAATTATGGCTTTAGCTTACCTTTTACTGATGTTTGTTATTTTAACTAGCCATTATCAACAAGTACCTTACATGTTTAGCCTAATTTTCCGTAGTGCCTTAGGTATGGATGCAGTATTCGGCGGTATTGTTGGTACAGCAGTCTCGTGGGGGGTGCGCCGAGCCGTATTTTCAAACGTAGCAGGGGCCGGTGAAAGCACATTTAGTTCTGCTGCAGCTGAGGTAAGTCATCCGGTTAAACAAGGATTAGTGCAGTCATTTTCAATTTATATTGATACTGTTTTAGTGTGCACGGCATCTGGCTTAATGATACTCGTTACTAATATGTATAACGTATATCCAGATGGAGCAAGTTTAGCCTTAGTTGAACATATACCTGGTGTAGCTGCCGGAACAGCGTGGACCCAGCTGGCGGTATCAACGGTATTTGTTAATGCAGGTTCTACTTTTATCTCTGTCGCAATTTTTCTGTTCGCTTTTACAACATTAATGGCTTACTACTATATTGCCGAAACTACAGTGGTGTATCTAGATCGTAAGTTGTCTTATCCAGTGTTAAAGCTAGTATTAAAATTAGTATTTTTAACAGTGTTATTTTTTGGCAGTGTTCAACCCGCAAGTTTGATGTGGAGCTTAGGTGACATTGGCTTTGGCAGTATGTGTTATCTTAATTATATTGCCATTGTTTTGCTATCTAAGCCTGCGCTGCTTGCTTTGCGCGATTATGAGCGACAAAAGAAAATGGGTATAGACCCTGTTTTTAATCCGCGTAAAGCAGGAGTAAAGAACGCTGAATTATGGGAAACATTAAGTAAGCAGTATAAGCAGTAACATCGTCGGCTAATTAACGTTATATATTGATGTTAGCGCCATAGCACTAATAACGGGGCTAATGACGACTCCGGCAAGTGACAACAGCTTAGCTGTGTCCTAAATGCCATTTAACATAATATACATTATGGGCTATAGGATAATTAGCCAAAACTAGGGCTTTGCTGGTCTTTTACGCTCAAACCGCCAAAAATAACAATTAAAGCCAGTGCTGCGGCTGTTACTGACTTACTAATCTTTTTTGCTAGATTGTGCCAAATCTCTTTAGCTTCTTCGTGTTTTGATACTTGTTCAGCTAAATGCACTAAAACCCATTCAGGATTTAAACCGCATTCGTTCGCAATGAATAATGCTTGTTCTTCTGTTAAGTGTCGTTTGCCTGATTTTATCTGGCTCATGTTTCCACTATTTAAACCTGCTATATACGCTGACGCTTCTAGGTCTGTTTTCATTCCCTTAGCTTTTTTTAGTTCTTGTACTAGCTCGTAGCTAAACATTTTCACCCTCACGATTCTTTCATGCTTGACAGATTAATTTAAAAGGATCACACTTAACTTAATCTTTCAATGTTGACAGATTTAGCTTGTTAACAAAGTATACTCTAGGCGGGAACCATGAGCGAATTAAACCTAATCAAAACAGTGCTGTTTAACGCACAAAACCTGAACGAAGCCTTAACTCGTTTAGATGAGCTAAATATCCTTTATACTAAATCTGATATAGTCTGCTGGTACAGCTTAGACAATCACGACATTAATTTTTGGCCGATTAATTCTCGCAAATGCCCGTTAGCCGTTTCTGTTAACGGTGAAATACAGGCTTATGATGACCGAGTAACGTTTTTAGCTGGCAAGCATGACACAGTGGGTACTTCGGTTCCTGCCGTATCTCCTGAGACCGCTTGCCAGCGCCCTTATACCTGCCCTCACTGTTTAAAGTCACTTGATGACACTTCGGGCTGCAATATACATAAACCATCCACAGAATCTGTGGATAACATCAATTGGCATGAACCCGCAGACCGTTTCGACTACGACAAAGCCGAAATTGAATGGGAAAATCATTCTAATTCCCTGTCTACTGTTCGCCGCACTTATCCAAATATTCCACTTGTTGACCTGCTTAAACATAGGGAAATTTTACGCACAGAACGCCGTCTTAAGCGCTCACAAGCTAAGGGGCTTTCGTCATGACACCACAAGCCCTTAAAGTGCTTATTCAGCATAATATGCTTAACTGCCTTGAATGCTCACCAGCCATAGTAATTGCTGGCGAGGAAAAGCATCGCATCTATGAAATAAGCGCGTATATCAAAACGCCAAACCAGCACGTTAACGCTGAATTGGTGTTTCATACAGACAGGCCATTTACCGAGCAGCCAGAAGTAGTTAACTATTTCACGCGCTTAGGCGTACCAAAAAACAAAATCATGTTTGTTTACCCTAAAGGCTCTGATTATTACCGTACAGCGGAGCAAATGGCATGATTGACATGATTGGCGTTAGCATACCGTTTTTAGATGAGCACACGGTTAGTAATAACCACGGCTCTATATTAAAAAATATTGAAATGCTTTGCTCTGAATTGGGCATGACGCTAGTCGGTGAGGTTTTTTGGGAAAATGGCCAGCGCAAGGTTCAACGTTTACGACATAACTTCGAAAGCCTGCCAAGCTCGTTTGCGTCACTCGCCTATAAGGTTATCGACGGTACAGATTTAAAGAAAATACCTTATGTTCGCATTTCTGGCTGCCCTGCTAAGTTGCTGCAAGGCCACAACGTTTACGGCTCTGCAAACGCTAGTTTATGTTCGTTTGCTATTTTTGAAGCGTTCTCTCTTGCGTTTCCTGAACTATCCAAAGCGCTTGATTGGTATCACGCTAGCATTGATTACTTAGATGTAACGTATACAGCCAGAGTGGAAAACGAAGTTGTTGCGCAGCAGCTTATTGATACATTGCGCAACCTGAATTACGGCCAAACCCGTGTTACGACTGAGAATAAATCGTTTAAAAGCACAATTTATTGGAACAAAGGCAGCGACCACAAAGAGCTAAAATGTTATTTAAAACTGCCTGAGCTAGAACACCAGATTAAATACTTAACCAATAAGTGGGTTAAGGAAAAACACGATCACTTAGCGTTTCAGCTAAATAAAATTACTTCACCAGAGATTCGCCAAGCCGCTATTGGCGCTTTACGCTTTGAAGCCCGTTTACATTCCCGTTGGCTGCACGCTAACGGTGTTACTTGCACCTTTGCATATTTAACCGACCCCGAAAAACAACCTGACTTTCCCTCGCTTTGGTCTAAAGCCTTTAACGATATATTTAAAACATTCGCAGGTGCCAAAATGAACGCACACGACAAAACAGAAGTATTGCACCAGCTACGCGCCGTGCATCATAGAGTTACGCCTAAGGGCAATATCACATATTCAAAAGCGGAATCTCTTTACGATTTGTACACCGCTATTACTAAAGACGGCTTTAAAAAGACCAAAGAACGTATCTGTGAACGTTCACGCGCTACGTGGAAGCGCAAGATTGATGACCTAATGGCCGCTGGCCTTTCTCTTGCTCAATTAATGCAATTTACCGGTGATGATTCAAACGTTATTCCGTTAATCCGTTTAATAAATGTTGATTTTGCCAAACAGCTACCAGCCGATTTTATCGAACCACTACCACTATCGCGCCAAAATTTAGCGCAACCATTACGACTAATAGCATAGGAACTTAGCAATGAAAAAATTATCTGGTTACATTTGCCACGGCATTTTCAAAGGTTTTGCCGAGAAACAATCACGCCCTAACCAGCAAGGCATTAGCCGCACGTCGTTACAGTGCGCGGTAGAAGTTGTTGCCTTAACTGATTTTGGCGAAGTGTCAGAAATGCGCCTTTTTAATGTGCCTGATTCCATCGTTCAAATGGGCATACCGTCAAGAATGAGTAACTTAATAAATAAGCAAGTTGCCTTGCCATTCGTTTTAAGGGAATGGGAAATGAACGGCAGAAAAGGCACATCGATTTCTCTTTGTCCGTCAGTTAAGCATGTACTCGACGCTGGCCTATTTTGCCCTGAAAAACCACTAGAGGTTAAAACAGCATAATGAAATATTTCGCCGTCTTGCTCATTGCGTTTTTATCTCCTGAACTGCTCGCACAGTGCGCGCAACCACAGCTAGACGGCACTTTAATTTTTACAGCTGATACAGCAGCAAACTGTACAGGTTACTGGTTAATATCCGCAACTGAGTACAGCGCTTACCTGTCAGCCGTAGAAATAACCGCCACTGATATAGCAGCGGCGTTTAGTTGGGGCTTTGGAACAATGGTGTTCTTTAGCTTCTTGGCATTTAAGGTGCAAATCGGCACCGCTTTAGTTAGGAAAATTTAACATGGCAGATATTTTTGCAGCAGTGGATTTATCAACAGTAGCAACTTTCGTAGGCGCAACTGGTGTAATCGTAATTGGCATTTTTATGGCGTTTAAAGGTATCGACCTTGGCAAACGCGCAGTTCGTAAGGCGTAACGATTATGGGCGGCTTAATTGTCGCCCTAATCTATGCACTTATTGCAATGATTGGGGCGCTATGTGGTTTTATTGTTAGCTGGTTAATTTTTAAGGTCTAACCATGAAATATTTAAACTTATGCGCCCTGCTTCTTTGCGGGGCTTTTTTTTCTAATTATTCATTTGCTGACCCTGCAACTGACCAAGCAAAATGTACTGATATAGGCGGTACATTTTTAAATCACCCTGAGCTTGGCGAAATTTGCTCTGCCCCTGCTCCAAGTGGTACTCTTTATCGGTTTCCTCGTGGTCAATTTAAATCTTCATTGGTTGAGGCTTGTAGCAGTAGTGCTGAGGGTTACACAGATTTTCTCATTTCTGAATTAAAAGACTCTGTCTTTACTCTTCTAGGTGGTTATGTAAATCCTGCCACCGGTTCTTTATCTGGCTCGTCCTGTGTTAATACCACAACAGCAACAGGCGTTCGCGCCGATAAAACTACTTTTACAGTTCCGTACTCTGAAACGCATCATACTTACATATCAAAGCCAAGCCCCGCTTATTGCCCCCCTGATAATTCGCCTAAACTAAGAAATGTAGGTGGCGACGAGCCTAGTTTTTTTTGTTGGGCTCCTGCTCTAGCTCAACCACCGTGTGATTGCTCAGAATTAGCTGGTGAAGGCTATATTGTTGGTTCTGATTTTGTCGCAAAAAAAGACGTTTACAGCAGTGCAAACCCTCCGCAATGCAGTACCGTTACCGACCCAACAACAGGTCAGCAGTGTAACTGCCAGTTAATAGCACAGAAATGGATGCAATTCGGTAGTGGCTCAGATGTTAGCTGGTCTCCCTTACCTTATGAGCAAGGCAAGCCGTCAGGAACGTACACAGGCGCAACCTGTGGCGAAGAAGATGCCGACACGCAACCACCAGAAAAAGAAGAATGTTTTACTCTTAAAACAGGTCAAAAATGGTGCTTCGCTAACCCCGCCGAAAAATGCACAACGGTAAATGGCCAACAACAATGTGAAACTGGCTGCGGCTTCATAAATGGCGATTTTGTATGTTATGAACAAAAAGACCCTATTATCCCTGATAGACCAGACACGCCAAAAAAAGACGTTGACGACGATATAACCGACCCTAACAAGTTAATGCCTGATATGACCAAAGGCGATTTAAAAGAAATACAAAAAGGCTCTGAACAACGTCTTGATAATATAAACATTTCTATTGATAACAATAACAACGAGCTTAAAAACCTAGGCGATAAAATTGGTCAAACTAATAGCAAACTTGATGGCATAGGCCAACAGTTAGACGGCCAAGGCAAAACGCTAAAAGGCATTAAAGACGGTTTAGATGACGCTTTTGGCGATGATGGCGCACCTGATGGCAAATGCGAGGGCGAATGTACTGGTTCATGGTACGAAAGCGTTTACCCTGACGGCATGGTAGGCATTTGGCAAGAGCACAGCGCAGCACTACAGCAAACGCCTGCCTTTGATTTCTTAAATCAATTCCAGCTTTCGCCTGATGGCTCACAGCCTGATTTTAATTTTTGCTTTAATCTTGGCGCAGCTGGTGACTTTGGTTGTCACTCGTTAGAGCTGCCTGCCATTCTTTGGCCTTTTATACGAATTTGTATACTTATTAGCGCCGCATTTTTATGTCGCGCACTGATATTTGGGGGTTAACATGCCGCAATGGTTGATAGATTTTGGTAATTGGTTGTTAGATATTTTAAAAACAATGGCTAATACCATTTTAACTATGGCTAAAGACGCGATGCTTTTTATCTTTGAACAAATGATGATCTTAATCACGTTCATACTTGATGGTATGGGCACGCTTTTTTCTGGTCTTGATATTACTTCTTATATGTCAGGTATACCGTCCGGTACAGCTTGGGTGTTATCTCAAATTGGCATAGGCCAAGCGCTATCAATGATAATTGCTGCTTTAACTATTCGTTTTTTTCTTCAGCTAATACCGTTTGTAAGGCTGGGCTCATAATATGATTAACGGATTATCAGGTAGACCAGGTGCAGGCAAAACTTACGAAGCCGTTGTAACGCATATTTTGCCAGCGTTAAAACAAGGCCGAAAAGTTGTTATTAATATACCGCTTAACGTCGACTGGTTTGTTGGCGTTCTTGGTGAAGAAGTCAGAGACTTGATCACTTTAGTCGATGGCGGTTTTCATAACTACGGCCAAAGCCGTTACTTTTCTAAAGCCAAAGACTTTTTGCAGTACGACACATGGCGCAATAAAGAAAACCAAGGTGTTTACTTCTTTGTCGATGAAGCGCACCTTGCTATGCCGCAAGGAGCCACCGACAAAGAGCTAAAAGAATATATGTCAATGCACAGGCATTACGGCCACGACATAATGCTAATAACTCAAAATTTCAGAAAGGTAGACCGTGACATTAAAGATATGGTGCAGAACTGTTACTACTGCACTAAGTTGTCTTTCTTAGGCCGTGATGAAAAATATATTGTAAAAGTCGCTGACGGCGTTTCTAGGAACATTATCACTACACATGAACGCGAATATGATCCTAAGTATTACCCAGCTTATCAAAGTCACACAAAATCTACTGGTTCAGTCACAGAAGCAACCACAGCAGACGTTACAAAATGGTATCAGCGCTGGACAACAAAAGGCGCTGTAATCTGTTTTGTGCTCGCTGCGTTCATTCTTATGGCTAACTTAAGCCGTGATAAACCAGACACCGAAGAAAAAGCACGACAAACGTTACAAAACTTAAGAAACGGCGAGCCTATTTCATCAACTGCGCAACTAAATAGCCCTCCCGCTGTTACTTCTTCACCGCAGCAGCAGCAAAACAGGCAAGAAAAGCCCGATAAAAGCAAAGGTTTACACCCTTTTAATAACGTAGATTTGCACTTAGCGGGTTGGTATCAGGATTTCGACAGAAAAGGCAGGTTTAAAAAAACGTTTTATTTCGCAGTAAGTCGTAATGGCCAGTATTTATCAGAAATAACTAACACTGATTTAGCACTGGCTGGCTATAACGTACAGATGCTTGCTGATTGTGTGGCTCGTGTAAGCTATGGTGATAATTACGAACGTTTTGTAATGTGTGACGCTCCCACGGCTGTAGTTACTGGCGCAGGCCAGCAAATAGCATCATTAGATTAAATAAAATTACAGGCGGGGAAAGGGTTCCCGCTTGCGGGAAAGGGGAACCGCCTGTAATTTCTATTGTTTGGTTTTTGTAAACTCTTTGATATATTTAGCCTTTCCTACTGGAGGGCTTATGCAATTAAAAGACTGGGGTAATGAGAAACCCAACGCTACACAACAATCTAAAGCTGATGATGTAATAGATTACAACAGGCTTTACTGGACAATTGTTTGGGCGATATTAACTGCTGTCGGTATCTTATTTGTTATATCGTCCATTTTTTCTGTGCTTTTTCTATCAGCTGTACTAAAGCTGTTGCCGTCTTAGATGGCCGCAGGCCATGCAGTGAGCATCGACTGGAAGGAGACGCGCAACGGGAACCAAACCAGTTCATGATACAACCTGCCTTTTTCGCGTTAACTTGACCCGCTTTCAATCCGCTGCCCGCCCGCGCCCTGCAAAACAAAAACAAGCGCAGCTTGTAAAAAAGCCAGTGGCGAAGCCACGCATTAAATCGCTTTAGCGTCTCGCAACTTGTTGCGTTAAATCTCGCGCCTTCCCCGGCGCTCATTTTTCCCCACTCTTGGCGCGTCTCCGCGCCTGCGATTTTTCCGGCTCCCAAAGCCCTAAAAAAACAACTTATCTATGGTTGTTCCTCTTTTCGGTGTTTTTGCGCAGGGTGGACTACAGTAATAGTCCACTCTTGTTTCATTTTGAAACAAAACCACCTGTTTTACACCGAACAAAGCTTTGTCTTTTAGCTGTAAAAAAAGGCCAGTTCGCAAGAATCGGCCTTTAGTGCTGTAAGTTGTTGAATTTTAATATGTATTTAACATAAAAAGCCCATTATGGGCTATAGGGTAGCTATGCAAAAGCAGGGCTTTGCTGGCCCTTATAATTATGCAATTTTAGGCTTTTCTTCAACTAACTTTATACCCACTTGAATAACGTCCCCAGTGTCGTCAACTTCACGTACAGTTAATAGCAAACCGTCTAAACGCACTTGGTCACCAATAACGACTCGGCGATGAAAACGCTGGATAATATATGCGGCTAGTGTTTGGTTTTTATCGCCACCGTCAAAGTTAATAGTATAAAACGCATCTAGATCGCTAATGCTAATGTTGCCATTTAATACAAAGTCACCAAAGAAGCTGGTATTACTTTGCACTGAAATTTCTGCATCTTTAGCCAGCACTTCACTTATTTTCTGCACATGCTTTAACTTAGCCATAACCATAAGTGTGTCGTGAACATTAAATTGCGGCTTTTTGTCGGGTAAAATCCATTCACCGTCCCGAATAATCCCTAAAAACTGGATTGGTTGTTTGAACACCAAGTCGTGCCAGCCAATTGCTAACACTGGCGATGTATCGGTTACTTTGAAAGCTAGAACTTCTAGTAAATCGTTGCTCGGTACAGCATCTAATGGCATAGCTTGATCGGGTGCCAGTTCAGCCGGTACTTCAAGTTTTAACCAGCGTGCGATTGGCACTATGCTCCAGCCTTGGACCACTAAAGACACAATAACTACGACAAAGGCGACATCAAAATAAAGATGTTCATTTGGCATACCCGCTAACCAAGGAAATAACGCTAATATAATGGGTACCGCACCGCGTAAGCCAACCCAACTGACAAATACTTGATCACGTATCGGAAAGCGAAACGGAATTAAACTAATAAATACTGCTATAGGCCTAGCAACAAAAATCATGACACCGGCAATAAGCAATGCCGGTAATAAGTGGTGCATCAAATTACTTGGCACAACGAGTAACCCGAGCATCAAAAACATACTAATTTGGCTAAGCCAAGCTAAACCGTCAAGCATGCGTAATATATGCACAATTTGTGGTAAGCGCGCGTTGCCCACTAAATAGCCCATTAAATATACAGCCAAAAAGCCACTACCACCAAACACGTTAGTAACGGCATAAATGAGCACGCAACTTGCGACAGCGAATAAAGGAAAAAAAGCAAAGTTTAGCGGTAACTTTTTGCATAAAAAGATAAAGATACGCCCCGCTACATAACCCATTACTGCGCCAACTACGGCTTGTTGTAAAAAGGTTTTACCTACTTCAAAGCTTAAGGTTTTTCCCTCAACAATCATACCCAGTATGGTTAGGGTTAACATAATGGCCATTGGGTCATTACTACCCGACTCTATTTCGAGCGTTGATGCCACTCGTTGTTTGATGCGAATGCCCTGAGATTGAAAAATTGAAAACACTGCTGCCGCATCGGTTGAGCTAAGAATGGCACCTAATAATAGGCCTTCAAGTAAGCTTAAATTTAAAATATAAGCTGCAGCGACACCAAGAATAACGCAGGTTAATATTACGCCAAAGGTAGCTAGTACTGACGCTGGTGCTAGTGCTACGCGCAGCCGTTCGGGCCGTGTGCGCATGCCGCCGTCAAACAAAATGATGGTTAGAGCAATAGAACCAATTAAAAATGCAACTTGTGGATTGTCAAATTGGATGCCGACCAAGCCTTGTTTGCCGGCCAGCATGCCAATTATAAGGAACACCAGTAGCATGGGTGCGCCAAGTCGTGCAGAAATAAGCGTAGCGATAATACTTACAACAAAAAGAAGGCCGCCAACTAATATTGCGAGGTTTATACCATCCAAATTAACCTCCTTATTAATTACGCGTTTAAAATCTCCTGAACGATAGCATTCAGTGCGTCCAGTGGTTTGGCTGCTTTGGTAATTGGCCGACCGATAACCATATAATCAACGCCGGCTGAGAGTGCTTGTGCTGGTGTCATCACGCGCTTCTGATCATCTTGCTCGCTGCTCGCGGGTCTAATGCCGGGGGTTACCAAGCAAAAGTCTTTACCAAACTGGCGCTTTAACAGCACCGCTTCCTGAGCTGAACACACTACACCATCAAGCCCTGCACTATGTGTTAGCGTAGCTAATTTTAATACTTGTTGCTCGGGAGTTAAGTTAATACCCAATTCGGTTAGGTCGCCCTGCTCCATGCTAGTTAGTACGGTAACGGCAATAAGGTAAGGTTTATCAGTACCATACGATATCAGAGACTCGCGCGCTGCGCTCATCATTTTACTACCACCACAGGCATGCACGTTTACCATCCATACGCCAAGATCGGCCGCCGCTTTAACTGCTTTAGCGACAGTGTTCGGAATATCATGAAATTTTAAATCTAAAAATACGTCAAAATTGCGCTGCTGTAGTTGTTTAACAAACTGCGGGCCAAAATGAGTGAACATTTCTTTACCTACTTTAAGGCGACATAAACTGGGATCAAGTTGGCTTACCAAGTTTAACGCATCTGCTTGTTGTTCAAAATCAAGGGCTACAACTACTGGGGTCTGACAAGACATCGAATTTCCTTAACTACTATCTACCGTCAATACCGCTAATGGGTTCGACGCTTTCCCAATGCTGGCATGATGGGCATAACCAATAATGTTTACGAGTTGTAAAACCGCAATTGCGGCAGCTATACAACGACTTTTTATCTAAATACGCATTTACTAACTCTTTTACCGATGACAACACTTCAGCCGCCGGTGCGGATTGCTGTTGGCGTATTTGTAATAGCTGCTGAAATAAACGAATACTGGGTTGCTGTTCTAACTTATCTAGTAAGAACTGCTCAGCCGCTTCGGCTGAGCCATGTTCGGTTAGCCAGCATGCCAGTAATACTACAGCAGTAATATTTTGATGTTTATTAGCCAAGTTACTCAGGAGTTGGTACCACTCTTCGCTGGGTAGCTCGCATTGTTGTAGCAATGGTAATATATCAGCAGCCCACTTCGGTTTGTGCTCAACAATATATAATAATGCTGATGCCGCCAGCTTGGTATCATTTTGGCTTAACGCTAACTGCGCCAATTCGAATTTAGGGCGAATTGCTTTAGCATAGCGTGTTGCTAGCTCAGTTAAACTATCTTTGGTGAGTATCGCTTGCTGCTTTAATGCTTCTGTCTGCATATTAGCTTGTGCTATGCGTAATGAGTGCGATTTAGTGTTATCTACTGCAGCAGAATATAATTTAGCTTTATGCCATTCTTGCGTGGCGATAAAAATACTAAATAACTGTTTTAGTGCGGCTTCAGCCAACACCGGCGATGTAACAACATTAACCAGCAGCTTTTCTGCACGATCGTATAAACCCGCAGAGAAATAGTCTTTTGCCAACTCAAATTGAATTTGCTGGGCTTTAGGTTTAGGTAATTTTAATTGATGCAACTTTTCATGAATGCGAATAGCCTTATCCCAGTCGCCTTTGCGCCGAAACAAGTTTGCCAGTGCCAAATAGGTATCGATAGTGGCAGCTTCAATATCAAGCAGTTCCAATAACTGCTCAATGGCTTTATCTTCCTGATCAGTCAGTAAGAAATTTAAGCCCGAAGATAAATTGCGGGTAATACTGGCTCGGCCTTTTAGCTCTTTATGTTTAACGCTGTTACGGCCCATAAACCAGCCGTAAGCGGCGGCAACAGGCAATAATAAGAACAGCAATTCCAACATAAACTAGCTGCTTTCCGTCGATTTACGCCGCCAGCCTTTTGCTTTTCGTTGTAATGAGTACAACAAAGCAATGAGTAATCCAAGCAGTATGCCTAGCAGAAGAAATATCAAAGCTATGTCAACTACACGAAGTGGCATGCTGATAATAAGAAGATTTAAATCAGTTTGTTGCTGATTTATAGAACCGAATAGTACCCCTACTACAATCAGGGCTACTATTACTAAAATATAAAGTAGTCTGCGCAAGGGAAACTCCGTTTACGCCTGAAAGCTGTTAAAGCTAAAATCAGGTATTATCTTTTACGCGGTCACGCAGCTCTTTTCCTGGTTTGAAATGCGGTACATATTTACCGTCTAGTTCAACTTTGTCACCAGTTTTAGGGTTACGGCCAACTCTTGGTGCGCGATAGTGCAGTGAAAAACTACCAAAACCACGAATTTCAATACGTTCGTTACCCGCTAACGATTGTGCCATTTGTTCGAGGATTTCTTTAACTGAAGCCTCAACATCCTTAACCTGAATATGGGGGAAATCAGTAGCTAATTTTTCAATTAATTCAGACTTGGTCATAGACCCTCCGGCAAACCTGCGAATGAATAAAGCAGGAGGCTTAAGCCCCCTGCTTTGTTAGCAATTAATCCTGCTTCTGAGCAGCTTTAAATGCTTCGGCCATAGCGTTACCACCAAAATCAGCATCATCTTGCTTCTTATTGACAGTATCCATAGCTTCTTTTTCTTCAACTTCGAACTTAGCTTTGATTGACAGGCTGATTACGCGATTTTTGCGATCAACACCCATTAAACGAGCTTCAACTTCTTCGCCAACTTTCAGTACAGTAGAGGCATCTTCAATACGCTCACGCGCGATATCAGATACACGGATATAACCTTCTACCGCGCCTTCTAACATAACAGTAGCGCCTTTAGCGTCAACGGCAGTTACTTCACCTTTAACGATAGCACCTTTTTTGTTGTCAGCAAGGTAATCATTGAACGGGTCTTCATCCAGTTGCTTGATACCTAAAGAAATACGCTCGCGCTCTGGGTCAACTTGTAACACAACTGCGTGTACTTCGTCGCCTTTCTTGAAGTCACGTACGGCTTCTTCGCCAGTTGCGTTCCAAGAAATATCAGATAAGTGTACTAAACCGTCGATACCGCCGTCTAAACCGATGAAGATACCAAAGTCAGTGATTGACTTGATCTTACCGCTAACGCGATCGTTTTTGTTGAAGCCCTTAGCAAATTCTTCCCAAGGGTTAGCTTTACACTGCTTCAGACCTAAAGAAATACGACGACGTTCTTCGTCAATTTCTAAAACCATAACTTCCACAGAGTCACCTAAGTTAACAACTTTAGATGGGTGGATGTTTTTGTTAGTCCAGTCCATTTCTGAAACGTGTACTAAGCCTTCAACGCCTTCTTCGATTTCAACGAAACAGCCGTAGTCAGTCAGGTTAGTTACGCGACCAGTGATGCGAGCACCTTCTGGATAACGTGATGCAATAGCTGCCCATGGATCTTCACCCATTTGCTTCAGACCTAAAGAAACACGTTGCTTCTCACGATCGAATTTCAATACTTTAACTGGAATTTCATCGCCAACATTAACGATTTCGCTTGGGTGCTTAACACGCTTCCATGCCATATCAGTGATATGCAGTAAGCCGTCAACACCACCTAAGTCTACGAATGCACCGTAGTCAGTTAGGTTCTTAACGATACCTTTAACTTCCATGCCCTCTTCCAGCGTTTCTAACAACTGGTCGCGTTCATGGCTGCTTTCAGATTCAATAACCGCACGACGTGATACAACCACGTTGTTACGTTTTTGATCTAGCTTGATAACTTTGAATTCAAGTTCTTTATTTTCCAAGTGCAGAGTATCGCGCACCGGACGTACGTCTACTAATGAACCAGGCAGGAATGCACGAATACCATCAACTTCAACTGTGAAACCACCTTTAACTTTACCAGTAATAACACCGATAACAGTTTCTTTGTCTTCACAAGCTTTTTCCAGGCGTACCCAGGCTTCATGACGCTTAGCTTTTTCACGAGATAACAGAGTTTCACCGAAACCGTCTTCAATCGCATCTAAAGCAACGTCAATGATGTCGCCAACGCTTACTTCGATTTCGCCGCTCAGAGATTTGAACTGCTCAACCGGAATAGCGGCTTCTGATTTTAGACCAGCGTCAACCATAACGACGTCTTTCAGAATAGCTACAACAGTACCTTTAACAATGGCACCTGGACGTGTTTCGATAGTTTTGAGGCTTTCCTCAAATAATTGTGCGAAATTTTCAGTCATATTCACTTTTTCAGTTAAGTGCGCCACAGATCATCATGTTCGTGTGGGGTTGCTAAATTTACCTGTTTAATTCCATTTAACAGGCTGCCCAAAATGCGGTTTTGGCCTGGTTCATACTACAGCGGGTATTTTCATACTGGCGTAGTTCAGTACCTCTTCCAACACTTGTTCAATTGATTTACTGGTCGAATCTAGCATGTAAGCGTCGGCAGCTGGTTTCAGCGGCGCGGTAGCGCGATTCATATCTCGCTCGTCACGTGCTTGTATTTCGCCCAAAAGGTCGCCGATATTAACATCAAAGCCCTTTTCTTTCAACTCTAAATAGCGCCGTCTGGCGCGCTCTTCAGGCGAGGCTGTTAAAAATATTTTAACTTCTGCTTGAGGAAAAACGACAGTACCCATATCACGGCCATCAGCTACCAAGCCGGGTGCTTCGGCAAACGCACGTTGCCGGCGTAATAAAGCTTCTCGTACTCGCGGTAATAAGGCGATTTTTGATGCCATAGCGCCGACTTGTTCGGTACGAATAGTGCTGGATACGTTTTCGCCTTCGAGCGTTATGCGAATATTACCTTGCTCATCGCTACTAAATTGCACATCAAGATGTGCAGCTAGCGGCTGTAAGCCTTCCTCATCATCGCTAGCGATATGGTGATGCATTGCTGCCAACGCCAGTACGCGGTAAATAGCGCCACTGTCGAGTAATTGCCAGCCTAAGCGCTGGGCAAGCAAACGACAAATAGTGCCTTTGCCTGAACCGCCAGGGCCATCAATGGTAATTACTGCTGCAGAGTGTGGCATCCTACCCCCTTTTAAACTACCGGTTAATCAGATTTTCAAACGGCAGTATTATACAGCTTTTTGCGACAAGATCTGTGTTTAATTCAGATAAAGCAAAGTAAAGACGCGCGCCAATAAGGCTGCGCGTCTGCTTAGTTTTAGTAAATCAGCAAGCGAGTTGCTGAAATAAACTAAAATAATTGGGAAAAGTTTTTGCTGTGCAGTCGGGATCTTCAATGGTTATGCCTGCATCACCAAGCGCAACTAACGAAAAACACATCGCCATACGATGATCGTTATAGGTGGCTATACTGGCATGCTTAAGCTTAACCGGCGGTGTTATCTTGATATAATCTTGGCCTTCCTCTACCGTCGCACCAACTTTTCTAAGTTCGGTAGCCATGGCGTGTAGCCGGTCAGTTTCTTTTACTCGCCAGTTAAAAACGTTACGTATAACTGTAGGGCCTTCGGCGAACAATGCAGTGGTAGCAATAGTCATAGCCGCATCGGGTATAGCATTGTAATCTCGGTCTATGCCTACTAACCTGTTACGCGTTACCTTTATGTGGTCATCGGCCCATTCTACGTCAGCACCCATAGCCTCTAGGGCGTCAGCAAAATAGATATCACCTTGCACCGCATGTTTACCTATGCCGGTAACTTTAATACTGCCGCCTTTAATTGCTGCGGCAGCTAGAAAATACGACGCAGATGAAGCATCACCTTCAACTAGCCAATGGCCCGGAGATTGGTAGCACTGACCACCTTTAATAATAAATGCTTTATAATCTTGGTTTTCTACCGTTACACCAAAGCGTTGCATTAAAGCTAGCGTAATATCGATATAAGGTTTAGAGACCAGTTCACCAATAATGCTAATAGTGCTGTCGCCAGTTAATAGCGGTGCAACCATGAGTACTGCGGTTAAAAACTGGCTAGAAATACTACCATCAATATTAATTTGACCACCGTTAAGGAGCTTACCCTTGATATGTAATGGTGGAAAACCGTTAGTTTCTAGATAACTTATATCGGCCTGAACTTGACGCAGTGCATCAACTAAATGCGCAATGGGTCGCTCATACATACGAGGCTCGCCAGTTAGCGTAATATTAACCTCTGACGCTGCCAGCGCGGCGGTTAAGGGCCGCATCGCAGTACCTGCATTGCCCAAAAACAGTGTTGTTGCCTCAGCTCGCTTAAATAAGCCGCCTAAACCGCTGACGTCGCACTTAGTACGACATTCTGATAAATGGTAATCTACGCCTAGCGCAGTTAAAGCATTAAGCATGTAGCGCACGTCATCGCTGTCTAACAAATTGGTTATTTGTGTATTGCCTTGTGCTAAAGCAGCTAACAATAACACCCGATTAGAAATGCTTTTTGAACCCGGTAAATGCACTTCGCCCGCAACTTTACTAATTGGGTTTAGAGTAAGTGTTTTCATCCGTGCACTCGCTCAAACTCTTGCATAAAGCTAACTAAGGTTTGCACGCCCTCTAATGGCATTGCGTTATAGATGCTGGCTCGCATACCACCAACCATACGGTGGCCTTTTAATGCAAGCAGGCCATGGTTTTCTGCTTGGTCGACAAACATATCGTTTAACCGGTCATCGGCCAAGAAAAACGGCACGTTCATCCACGAGCGATAAGCAATATCAACGTCGTTGCTGTAAAAGTCACTTTTATCAATATAATCATATAGAAAGCTAGATTTTTCTTGGTTACGCGTAGCTATGCTGGTAACGCCGCCTTGCTGTTTTAACCATTTAAAAACTAACCCAGCTAAGTACCAAGCAAAGGTAGGAGGCGTGTTAAACATACTGTCGTTATCTGCCGCCAAGCGATAATCAAGTACCGAAGGTATAATGGCATTTTTACTGGGTAATAAATCTTCGCGTACAATCGCCAAAGTTAAACCCGATGGGCCAATGTTTTTTTGCGCACCGGCGTAAATAACGCCATAGCGGCTAACATCAATGGGCCGAGACAAAATAGTTGATGATAAATCGGCGACAATAGGAATATGGGTATCAGGTAAATTGGTAAATTCAACGCCATCTACTGTTTCGTTGGGGCAACAATGTACGTAAGTCGCGTTAGCCGTTAGCTGCCAGTTTGTCGGGGCAGTAATAGTGCGCATACCGTCTACAGTTTTCAGGCGAATATCGTGCGCATTAATTTGACCGTATTTTGTTGCTTCGTCTACAGCCGATTTAGACCAAGCACCAGAAATAATATAATCAGCATGTTGCCCTGCTTGTAACAGGTTAAGCGGTACCGCAGAAAACTGGCCGCGCCCGCCGCCGTGCATAAACAGTATTTTATAGTTAGCCGGTACATTAAGTAACTCACGTAAATTTTGCTCTGCCTCTTCGGCTACACGAATAAACGCACTGCTGCGATGGCTCATTTCCATAATGGAACAACCATGTTGTTGCCAGTTAACAAATTCTTGTTGTGCTTGCGCCATTACTTCAACCGGCAGCATTGCCGGGCCGGCACAAAAATTAAAAGTGCTCATGATGTGCTGCTTGCTCCTGATATTAATGATTTATCGTAACTGGCTTGGTTGTAGGTTGAACTGTCGGCTAATTACCGTTCTTATTGTTTTTTATATTTTTTACAGTAGCACAAAGCAAAACGAGCGCATCAGCGCTCGTTTTTATTGGGTGTTACTCTTCTTCATCTTGCGCTAATTGCGTATCGGTTAACTCAGCGTTGACGGCTTTTTCTGCCACCGCAGCTTCAAGATCTTCCACATCCTGAATTTCGTCAACCTTCGCGACACCGACTACTTTTTCATTTTCAGCAGTGCGGATCAAGATAACACCTTGGGTATTACGACCAACTTCTGATACTTCATTAACACGAGTACGGACTAATGTACCTTTGTTTGAAATCATCATAATTTCGTCTAACTCATTTACCTGCACCGCGCCAACTACTAAGCCATTACGCTCAGATACTTTAATTGACACTACGCCTTGAGTAGCACGGCTCTTCGCTGGATATTCACTTAATGCAGTACGTTTACCATAACCGTTTTCAGTTACAGTAAGAATTGGGCCATCGCCATTTGGAATAATTAGCGATACAACCGAACCGCCTTCACGTAAGCGAATACCGCGTACGCCAGTAGCGGTACGACCCATGCTACGCACTTGATCTTCAGTAAAGCGCACCACTTTACCGTCGTCAGAGAATAGCATTATCTCGCTATTGCCATCGGTTAAGCCAACATCAATTAGGTGATCGCCTTCATTTAAGTTCACGGCAATTATGCCGTTTGAACGTGGCCGTGAGTATTCAGTTAGTGCCGTCTTTTTCACTGTGCCATTGGCGGTAGCCATAAACACGTATTTATCTGCCTCGTATTCACGCACTGGTAAAATAGCGTTGATACGCTCACCTTCTTCTAATGGCAGCAAGTTAACAATTGGCTTGCCACGTGCAGTGCGGCTGGCTAATGGTAATTGATATACCTTCATCCAGTACATGCGACCACGGTTAGAGAAACATAAAATGGTATCGTGGGTGCTGGCAATCAATAGTTTATCAACGAAGTCTTCATCTTTAACGGTAGTAGCGGCTTTACCTTTACCGCCACGACGCTGTGCTTCGTAATCAGACAATGGCTGATACTTGGCATAACCTAGGTGCGATAAGGTAACAACTACGTCTTCTTCCGTAATTAAGTCTTCCATATTGATATCCAGCATATTGTCTTGGATATCAGTGCGACGTGCATCGCCGTATTGTGCTTTAACCGCTTCTAGCTCTTCGCAAATAACCTCCATTAAACGCTCTGGCGTATTCAGAATGTGTAACAGTTCTGCAATGAGTTCTAACAGCTGCTTGTATTCATCAAGAATTTTCTCGTGTTCAAGCCCGGTTAGTCGGTGTAAACGTAAATCTAGAATGGCTTGCGCTTGCTGCTCAGTTAAAAAATACTTGCCATTACTAATACCAAAATGCGGTTCTAGCCATTCTGGGCGTGCCGCGTCTTGGCCAGCACGCTCTAGCATGGCGCTAACATCGCCTAACTGCCAAGCACGTTCTACTAAGCCTACTTTTGCGTCAGCTGGGCTTGATGACTTTTTGATTAACTCAATAATTTCATCAATGTTAGCCAATGCAATGGCTAAGCCTTCTAAGATGTGTGCGCGATCTCGGGCTTTACGTAAGTCGTATACGGTTCTGCGGGTTACTACTTCGCGACGGTGCAGTACAAAGCACTGCAACATTTGCTTTAAACCCATTAGCTTAGGCTGGCCTTGATCCAGCGATACCATATTAATACCAAATACCGTTTGCATTTGAGTATTGGTATACAGCTGATTGAGCATTACGTCGGTAGACTCACCACGTTTTAATTCAATAACAATACGCATACCGTCTTTATCAGACTCATCGCGCAGTGCTGAAATGCCTTCTATGCGTTTTTCTTTTACCAGCTCGGCAATTTTTTCAATTAACCGCGCTTTGTTTACCTGATATGGAATTTCATTAACGATAATGGTTTCGCGACCGGTTTTTTCATCAGTTTCGATACAGGTTTTAGCGCGAATATAAACTTTACCACGCCCGGTACGGTACGCTTCTTCTATACCTTTACGACCATTAATAATGGCGGCAGTTGGAAAGTCTGGCCCTGGAATATGCTGCATTAGCTCATGCAATTCAATATCAGGGTTAGCAATTAACGCTAAACAACCGTCAATAACTTCATTTAAGTTATGTGGTGGAATATTAGTTGCCATACCTACAGCGATACCGCTTGACCCGTTTACTAACAGGTTAGGCAGTTTTGTTGGCATAACCGCTGGAATTAACTCTGTACCATCGTAGTTAGGTACAAAATCGACGGTTTCTTTATCTAAGTCGGCTAATAATTCGTGCGCAATCCGTGCCATACGCACTTCGGTATAACGCATGGCTGCGGCAGAGTCACCATCAACAGAACCAAAGTTACCTTGTCCATCAACAAGCATGTAACGTAGTGAAAATGGTTGCGCCATACGAACTATAGTGTCGTACACCGCAATGTCGCCATGCGGGTGGTATTTACCAATAACGTCACCAACCACGCGAGCAGACTTTTTATAGGCTTTGTTCCAGTCGTTGCCAAGTTCCTTCATTGCGAACAATACGCGACGGTGTACCGGCTTTAAACCATCCCTTACGTCCGGTAAGGCGCGGCCCACAATGACGCTCATTGCGTAATCGAGGTACGAATTTTTTAATTCGTCTTCAATATTAATAGGGACTATTTCTCTGGCTTGATCTGTCATAAAACGCTAATTTCCCTTAAAATCAGATAGATAACTCGCTTTTGTCGATGTTATAAAGCGCGAGACAACGCAGGATTCTACCACAGAAAACCAACCTTGCCATGCTTGAAATTCAGCACAAATTTTGTAGCTGCATTGCTCTAATAGATCAAGGCTTTATAATAGCCAAAAAATCTAAGGCATATTTTATGACAGCACAAGTTAATAGCGAAAATGTTGATGCAAACGAAATTGCAAAATTTAACGATATTGCGTCGCGCTGGTGGGACCTTACCGGCGAATTTAAGCCGTTGCATTTACTTAACCCAGTGCGTTTAACCTATATCAGCGACGAGCTACAAGGTTTATTTGGTAAGCAGGTTATTGATGTCGGTTGTGGCGGCGGTATTTTGTCTGAAAGTATGGCGCGCTGTGGTGCAACGGTAACGGGCATAGATATGGCGGAAGATTCGCTAAACGTTGCTCGCTTACACGCATTAGAGGCCGGTGTAACATTAAATTACCAGCAAGCCACGGCAGAACACTATGCCAGCAGTCATGGTGAGCAGTTTGATGTAGTTACCTGTATGGAAATGTTAGAGCATGTGCCTGAACCTATGTCGGTTGTTCAGGCCTGTGCCGATTTAGCTAAGCCTGGTGGCATGTTGTTTTTCTCAACGTTAAATAAAACCTGGAAGGCCTATTTGCTCGCTATTATTGGTGCCGAGCAGGTCATGAAGCTGGTACCTAAAGGCACGCATGAATTCAGTAAATTTATTCGCCCGTCACAATTAATGCAGTATATAGAGCGTGCAGGCTTAGAAGTTGTTGATACTACAGGCTTACATTACAATCCAATAACAGAAAGTTTTAAAGTGGGCCCAGGTGTAGACGTGAACTACATTGTGGTGGCAAAAAAGCCAGAATAAAATATTATTTATTTTATGCTAACCCCCTTGTTTCGTGCTCGCTTATAGCGGCATCTTACTGAGGGGGTTAGCAGCTACTAACCAGTTAGATTAAGCTTGCAATTGGGTATTTCTTTGCTTGCAAATGCTGGCATTGATCATTAATCTCATAAAAATTATCACGTTAAATACTTGACAAAAATTACTCTGACAAATAACAAATCTCACCTTGATTTCAGCTCTATAACACACTATCTTGTGATCACTTTCTAGAATTCATCTATATGTTGTGTAAAGCGTGCACAATAGCTGCTGCTATATTAGCCTCGGCTGTAGGATGATTGCTAAACCACTAATTTAAAAATGGACTCTGTAGCAATGACTCAATCTTTATTCGTCACAAAACGTGATGGCCGTCGTGAACCTTTAGATCTTGATAAAATTCACCGTGTAATTACGTGGGCGGCTGAAGGTTTGTCACATGTTTCTGTATCTCAGGTTGAGCTAAAATCACATATCCAGTTTTACGATGGCATTAAATCGTCTGACATCCACGAAACGATAATTAAAGCGGCCGCTGATTTAATTAGTAAAGACAGCCCTGATTATCAATACTTGGCTGCGCGTTTAGCGGTATTTCACTTACGTAAAAAAGCCTATGGTCAGTTTGAACCGCCACATTTGTATGACCACGTCGTTAAAATGGTTGAAGCCAAACGTTATGATGAACATATTTTGGCCGACTATAGCCGCGAAGAGCTAGAGCAGCTAAATAGCTTTATTGACCACGGCCGCGACCTAAACTTCAGCTACGCCGCAGTGAAACAGCTGGAAGGTAAATATTTAGTCCAAAACCGAGTAACCGGTGCTATTTATGAAAGTGCACAGTTTTTATATATGTTGGTTGCTGCCTGCTTGTTTGCTAATTACGACAAAGCAAGTCGCTTAGATTATGTGCGCCGCTTCTATGACGCCTGCTCGTTGTTTAAATTATCGTTACCTACGCCGATTATGTCTGGTGTGCGTACACCGACTCGTCAGTTTAGCTCGTGCGTGTTAATTGAATGTGGCGACAGCTTAGACTCTATTAATGCCACCTCAAGTGCTATTGTAAAATACGTTAGCCAACGTGCAGGTATTGGTGTTAATGCCGGCCGTATTCGTGCCTTAGGTAGCCCAATTCGTAATGGTGAAGCCTTTCATACCGGTTGTATTCCGTTTTATAAACACTTTCAAACCGCGGTTAAAAGCTGCTCACAAGGTGGCGTGCGCGGTGGTGCAGCTACCCTATTCTACCCATTGTGGCATTTAGAGGTTGAGTCGTTACTGGTATTAAAAAATAACCGTGGCGTTGAAGAAAACCGCGTACGGCATTTAGATTACGGCGTGCAGTTTAACCGCTTAATGTATACCCGTTTAATTAAAGACGATTACATTACCTTATTTAGTCCATCCGATGTACCTGGGCTTTATGACGCGTTTTTCGAAGATCAAGAACAGTTTGAGCAACTGTACGTAAAATATGAAGCTGATAGCAGCATTCGTAAAAAACGCATTAAAGCCTTAGAGCTATTTACGCTGTTTATGCAAGAACGTGCCAGCACCGGGCGTATTTATTTACAAAACGTTGATCACTGCAATACCCACAGCCCATTTAATCCTAAACTAGCGCCGGTGCGTCAAAGTAATCTGTGTCTTGAAATTGCTTTGCCAACTAAGCCATTAAATCATATTAATGATCCTGATGGTGAAATTGCGCTGTGTACCTTATCGGCGTTTAACTTAGGTGCGATTGAAAACCTAAGCGAGTTAGAAGAATTAGCTGAATTAGCGGTACGCTCGCTTGATAACTTATTAGATTATCAAGACTACCCTATTCCAGCGGCATTTCACGCCTCGATTAACCGTCGTACATTAGGTGTTGGTGTAATTAACTACGCCTATTACTTGGCAAAAAATGGTGTTAAATATTCCGATGGCTCAGCCAATGGTTTAACACACCGCACCTTTGAAGCCATTCAGTATTACCTGTTAAAAGCATCAAATAAATTAGCGCAAGAGTTTGGCGCATGCCCTAAGTTTAATGAAACTACATATTCACAAGGCATATTGCCAATAGATACCTACAAAAAAGACTTAGATAAGGTGTGTAACGAGCCGCTATTGCTTGATTGGGAGCAATTACGCCAAGATATTCTAAGCCATGGCCTGCGTAACTCTACGTTATCAGCGTTAATGCCGTCGGAAACGTCATCACAAATTTCTAATGCGACCAATGGTATTGAACCACCTCGCGGCCATATTAGTATTAAAGCCAGTAAAGATGGCATATTAAAACAGGTTGTTCCGGAATATGAGCGCTTAAAAAATCAATATGAACTGTTATGGGATATTCCAAGTAACACCGGTTATATCTCGTTGGTGGCAATTATGCAGAAGTTTATTGACCAGACAATTTCAGCTAACACCAACTATGACCCAAATCGATTTGATGGCGGTAAAGTACCAATGAAATTGTTACTACAAGACTTGCTAACAGCGTATAAATTGGGTGTCAAAACGATGTACTACCATAACACTCGTGACGGTGCATCAGATATGCAGGAAGACATTAAGCCTGAGCCTGAAGACGACGGCTGTGCTGGTGGCGCTTGCAAAATTTAACTATAGAGTAAATGCGTTACGTTGGTAACGCGTATTTATTTTAAACCTTGTTAGGATGATAAGTGGCAATGGCTTACACAACTTTTAACCGACAAATGAATGACCAGATGAAAGAACCTATGTTCTATGGTAATCCGGTAAACGTTTCGCGCTATGATCAACAAAAGCATATGATTTTTGAAAAACTGATCGAAAAGCAATTGAGCTTTTTTTGGCGTCCGGAAGAAATTGATGTAAGTAAAGATCGAATTGATTATCAAAATCTGCCTGAGCATGAAAAGCACATTTTTATTAGCAATCTAAAGTACCAGACACTCCTCGATTCAGTACAAGGGCGTTCACCTAACGTTGCCTTTTTACCCATCGTATCGCTACCTGAGCTGGAAACATGGATTGAAACTTGGGCGTTTAGTGAAACCATTCATAGCCGCAGTTATACCCATATCGTGCGCAATATTACTTCTGAACCGCACAAAGTATTCGACGATATTATGTTGAATGAGAAAATCTTAGAACGCGCCGAAGATGTAACGCGTTACTACGATCACCTAATAGATGGCATAAACTTGTACCAACGCTGTGGTGAAGGTACACACACTATTAATGGTAAAGAATATAGCATTACCCTGCGCGAGCTAAAGCGCCGTTTATATTTATGTATGATGTCGGTTAACGTGCTAGAGGCTATTCGCTTTTATGTTAGTTTTGCCTGTAGCTTTGCGTTTGCCGAGCGCGAGCTTATGGAAGGTAATGCAAAAATTATTCGCTTAATTGCTCGTGATGAGGCTCTGCATCTTACGGGTACGCAGCATATTTTAAATATTATGGCTGCCGGCGATGATGATCCTGAAATGGCGATTATTGCTAAAGAGTGTGAAGAAGATGCCTACGCTATTTTTCGTAAAGCTGCTGAGCAAGAAAAAGATTGGGCAGAATATTTATTTAAAGATGGCTCGATGATCGGCCTAAATAAAGACATTTTGTGTCAATATGTCGAATATATTACTAATAGCAGAATGCAAGCAATTGGCTTAAAATCCATATTCTCGACTACGCAAAACCCTATCCCATGGATTAATACCTGGTTGGTATCTGACAACGTACAGGTTGCGCCACAAGAAACTGAAATTAGTTCATATTTAGTTGGGCAAATCGACAATGAAGTTGATGGTAGTGACTTCGGCGATTTTGATCTTTAAGCATTATGCCCCAGCAGGTTAAAGTAGGTGCAAACGTCCATTTTAATTTTGATGGTAGCGAGCGCACCTTACTTAATGCGTTAGAGCAGCAAAAACTGCAGGTTAATTTTAATTGTCGCGAAGGCTATTGTGGTGCGTGCCGCTGCAAGCTATTGAGTGGTGAAGTCAGTTACATTAACGAACCGCTCGCCTTTGTTCGTAAAAATGAGTTTCTCCCCTGCTGTAGTATTCCACTGACAGATATCGACATTGAAATTCCCTAACGCTATGGTAATTTCGTACGCTATCGAGCAGACTAGCTATACCCTATCCCACTTAAATGGAGCAGATTAATGAAGGCGTTGTTGTTATTACTTGCTGCTTCGAGTTTAACTACTGCAGATTTCTCTCATTACGAACAATTATTAGCTAAATCTCAATTTACTGAATTAGAGCATCAACTGGTCAAACAGCCCGATTATAAACAGCAAGATGGCTTATTAGTTATTTATGCCAAAGCGTTAATTAGTCAGCAGCGGTTAGAAGATGCTAATACCTTATTAAACTTTGCCGTTGAGCAGTTTCCTAATAACAGTGAACTCAATTATTTAGCTGGTTTAAGTAAAATTCGTTTAGCGAGCAATGGTAATATTTTCTCAGCAAAAGAGCGCGCAAGTCGCGGCGTAGCTTTATTACAAAAAGCAGTAAGTTTAAAGCCTGATCATTTCAATGCCCGTCAAGCATTAGTCGACTTTTATAGCATTGCGCCGGCGGCTGCGGGTGGCGATAAAGAGCTAGCAGAAACTATGGCAAAGCAGCTGGCAATAGATAGCCCTGCCCAGGGGTTATTGGCACAAAGCCGTATTCTTATTAATAATAAAAAACCAACGGAAGCTTTGGCATTACTAAACAGTATGATGCCAAACCCACCTGTAGCTAGGCTGTTAGTACGTAAAGCTCAGTTAGAAAATGAATTAGCGGCTTATGATGATGCTTTTGTTAGTTATCGCTTGGTAGTGGAATACGCTACCGATATGACCGATAAATACAATGCGCTGTATCACATTGGTCGTTTGGCGGTAGTTGCGGATCAAGATGCCACTCAGGGTATTAGTGCCCTACAGCAGTATTTAGAGTTCTATCACGATAGTGAAAACAAAACCTTGCCTTGGGCAACCCTAAGGCTGGCACAATTAATGTACCGCACAGGCGATAACTACGAAGCCAATTTGTTGGTGAGTCAGTTAACTAACGTACAGGTGGCGGATGAAGAATTTAATCTTATTTTATTAAGTTTAACGAGCGCCATAAAATCTAAAGAAGCTCACACTAAACCGCTAGAGCCAGAAGCTATCCCAGTAGAGCAAAACACTACTGGTAACCCAATAGAAAAACAGCAGGAAAGTTAGCACTTGCCTGCTGTTTAGCTAATTTTATTTTATAAAAGCTTTATAAAAGTACGGATTACAATTATTTGCGAACACCTTCAACCACTAATTCAAGCTGCACTGTGGTTGAGGCTGGGCCCAAATCTGTGTTAATGGCAAAGTCTTTTAAGGTTAGCGTAGTGGTTCCGGCAAAACCCGCTCGGTAGCCACCCCAAGGGTCGTTACCTTCACCTAATTTCTCAGCCGCAATGACAACTTCTTTAGTTACTCCATTTAGCGTAAGATTACCGTATAAATCAAACTCTTTGCCGGCTTTAGGCACAATTTTAGTACTGACAAAATTGGCTTTAGGGTGCTTACTTACATTTAAAAAATCCGCACTGCGTAAGTGCTTATCGCGCTCGGCATGGTTTGAATCTACGCTGGTAGTATCAATAGTTAGCTTAATTTTCGCATCGGTAAGCTTATCTGCTTCATAGCTAAAATCACCAGAAAAAGTATTAAAACGGCCATGTAGCCAACTGTATCCTAAGTGGCTAATTTTAAACTGTACAAAAGCATGAGCACCTTGAGTATCAATAACATAGTCGGCAGCTTGTGCTGGTATTGCCATCATTGCAGTGATAGATGTAGCTAATAATAATTTTTTCATTATAGGTTTCCGCTATTAAGGTTTATGTCCAAACATACGTTTAAGCGTATGGTCTTTATCAACAACATGATGCTTTAGTGCAGCTAAGCCGTGTAATACCGCCAAGCTGATTAAACTGTACGCTGTGTACTGATGAATAATACCCGCGATATCAGCCTGATTAGCAAATAATGCCCCGGCCGAAGGCACGTTAAACCAAGCAAAAACACTGATTGCTCTACCATCTTCGGTCGATATTAAGTAACCGCTAATAAATAGTATTATCAACCCTAGGTATAAACAAAACTGTACTGCTTGTGCAAGTTTCCGTTCCCAGCGCTGGTGCGTTGCTAGAGGTAATGGCGGCGGGCTAATCCTACGCCAAATTAAGCGCAGCACTAAAGCAGCAGCTAGCAGTATGCCTGCACTTTTGTGCCAATAAGGCGCAGTGCGATACCACTCACTGTAATAATTTAAGTCGACCATCCAAAAGCCAACAGCAAACAAAGCAAATACTACTAACGCCATCAACCAGTGTATCAACACACTAACTAAACCATATTGTGACGAACTGTTTTTTAGCATAATTAGCTCCTGTAGAATTTTATAATACACCAATTTAACTAAAGATAAATGGGATTATTACGGACTTATAATTCTATTTATTAGAACGGTTTAAGTTTTATCGTTAATTTAAGCTAATAAAAAAGCCAGCTAAATGCTGGCTTAAATGTCGTGATAAACACGGTTATTCAAACTTACCATCACGAATATGTTTTTCACCACGTTGTTTGGCTAATTCAACTTGGCGTTGTCGCTCGGTAAATGACGCTTTTTGTTCTTCGCTGGTTTTGTCATGGCAATGTGGGCAGCTTAAGCCTTTAACATAGGTATCTGCAGCCATCTCTTCGACCGATAACGGCATACGACAGGCATAACACTGATCATAACTGCCCTGCTCTAAACCATGTTTAACGGCTACTCGCTGATCAAAAACAAAGCATTCGCCTTGCCATAGGCTTTGCTCTTCAGGCATTTCTTCTAAGTACTTTAAAATACCGCCATCTAAATGGTATACCTGCTCAAAGCCTTGTTCTTTTAAAAACGCGGTTGATTTTTCGCAGCGAATACCGCCAGTACAAAACATAGCGACTTTTTTATGTTTGGTTTTATCTAGGTTATCTGCGGCCCACTGCGGAAACTCGCGAAACGTTGTAGTGTTGGGGTTTACCGCATTTTTAAAGCTGCCAATAGCTACTTCATAGTCGTTACGCGTATCAATTAAAATGGTGTCTTCGTCTGAAATAAGCTCGTTCCAGTCTTCACCTTTTACATAGGTGCCAACAATTTGAGCCGGATCTATACCCTGAACACCCATGGTAACAATTTCTTTTTTCAGTTTTACCTTGGTACGATAAAACGCTAGCTCGTCAGCTAACGACTCTTTATAGCTTAAATTGCTAAAACGGCCGTCAGCGTCTAACCAAGCTTTAACTGCATCGACACCCTCGCGTTTACCACAAATGGTACCGTTAATACCTTCCTCAGCTAGCAATAACGTGCCTTTAACATTATTAGCAACCATTGCGTCATATAACGCATCGCGTAAACTGACATAATCGGGTAACGAAACAAATTTATATAAAGCAGCAACTACGTACATAAGTAACCTCTTGCAAAGCCGAACCGTAAATTCGGGGCAATTAAAATCGGCGGCATTATAACGTTGCTGATCCCTTGTAGCAAAGGTTGTAATAAGCTTGGCATTAACTATTAACGCTACTGATAATTAAATGCACCGCTAATGCCAATAAAACCAGCCCCATAACACGGTCGAACCAATAGCCTTTTTGCAATAAAAACCGTGTTACTTTTTCATGGGTTAGCAGCAGCGATAACATGCAAAACCATGCTGCAGTAGCAAAAGCCATATAAACACCATAAATAACCTTGTATGACAACGGTGTAAGTGGCGAGATAATAACGGCAAATAATGATAGAAAAAATAGCGTTGCTTTAGGGTTTAAACCGTTGGTAATAAAGCCAGCAATAAAGGCTTTTTTAATGGACGGTATTGGCGCTGGCGTATCTGCAGTGTTGGTTTGCACCCTTGTTGGTGCTGAACTTTTTAATGCCATTACGCCAATGTAAGCCAAATAAATTGCCGCACAGACGCTTAATACTTTAAATAGCCAAGGCGTGGTTTGAATAAGTACCGCAATACCCACTAACGACCAAGTGACATGCAGCAATATTGCCACACCAATACCTATACTCGCGGCTAGTGCTTGGCGTCGACCAAAGCGCACGGCATAGCGCAGCACAATGGCAAAATCGGGCCCTGGGCTTGCAACAGCCATTAAATGCACAGCGGCAATTAATAAAAACTCAGGCCAAAAACTCATCAGTATTAATCCATAAATATAAAAGCTGTATTCTAATAACCTAATCTCAAATAACGCTAGTGATTAATCGCGTGAGCTGCCCTATTGAACTTTTTTTACATATTCCTACTTGCAGTGAGGCATAAATTGCGTAGAATGTTATAACATCACATATCAGAATTTTAAAAAGGTGTTTTTGTGCGTAATTCTTCTCTACTTCGTTATAGCCTGTTAGCGGCAAGTATAGGTTTCATTTTTACCAGCCAGGTGCAAGCTGCACAATATCGTGGCGTGATTACCGATCAACAAGGTGAGCCGATAAAAAATGCTCGGGTACATATTCACGGCCGCCAGCAATATGTTTATGCCGATGCTTTAGGTAGGTTTAGCATTGAGGCGCAGCCCGATGCCGAGTTACATATTGATGCACCCAGCTATGGCGATAGCTATATTAAATTAACCACTGAGCAATTAGAGCTGAGCGTATCGCTAACTAAAGGCGGCATCGAACGCATTGTGGTATCAGCGTCGGGTATTCATAAAAACACCTTAGATATGGTAACTCCGGTATCGGTTTTATCGGGTGAAGAGTTACAGCGTAGAACCGAACCAACCATTGGCGAAACCTTAAAATTTGAGCCAGGTGTACACGCTAATTATTATGGCCCTGTTGCCTCAAGCCCGGTGATCCGTGGTTTGGATGGCCCTCGCGTACGGGTGCTTAATAACGGCTTAGATACCGCCGATGTGTCGCGCGTTGGACCTGATCACGCTATTAGTGCCGATGCCCTAACTGCGCAACAAATTGAGGTGCTACGCGGCCCTGCTACATTATTATACGGTAGCGGTGCTATTGGCGGCGTTATTAACGTGGTTGATAACCGTATTCCGCGTCAATTACGCCAACAAAGTGAAACGCAAGTTCAAGCGCTATATGCCGACGTAGCTGCAGAAAAATCACTGGCCCTAAACCACGAAGGTAGTGTTAATAATATTGCTTGGCATGTTGATGGTTTTAATCGTAAAACGTCAGATTACTCCGTACCCCGTTTTACTAATGATGAGGGTGAAAGCCTTACCTCATTAGAGAACTCTTGGCTAGACAGTAAAGCGTTAAATACTGGTTTAAGCTACATTGGTGCTCAAGGTTTAATTGGTATCAGCATAGGTCGGTTAGAATCAGATTACGGTATTCCTGGGCATCATCATCACGCTGAAGAAGCCGATGCCGAGCCGCATACTGAAGATGACGGTGTTTTTGCGGCATTAAAACAAAATCGTATTAGCCTTGCTGGTGAATGGTATAACCCCGTTAACGGCATTGAAACTCTGTCGATTAATACCGCTTATACTGATTATCAACACCAAGAAATAGAAGCTGGCACAGTAGGTACTACATTTAAAAACAAAGCGTTAGAAAGCCGCTTAACACTTGAGCATGAAACGTTTAATGGTTGGCATGGTTTGTTTGGTTATCATTTACAACAGTCAAATTACAGTGCGTTTGGCGAAGAAGCCTTTACCCCAGATAGCGATAGTTTATCGCACGCCCTTTTTGTGATGGAAGAAAAACAAATAGGTCAGGTTGGCTTGCAGTTTGGCGGTCGAATTGAGCGCACCAAACATGACATTGACCACATTACCTTAGCCGATGGACTTACCATTGCTCATGTTTCCGACCAATTTACTGCGTCGAGTGTATCAGCTGGTGCCGTATGGCAGTTTATACCGGGGTTCTCTTGGGCATTAGCCTACAGCCGCTCAGAGCGCGCGCCATCGGCAGCCGAGCTTTATGCTAACGGTGCACATATTGCAACGAGCAGTTACGAGCTAGGATTACAGTATGCAATCAATGCCGGCGAGCTTGCATATATTGATACTAAAGCGAAAAAAGAAACGGCAAATAACATCGATCTAACCTTTCGGCATTTTAAAGATGATTTAACCTTTACCTATAATTTTTTCTACAACAAGGTACATAACTACCTATATCAGGCTAATACAGGGCTAACTATGGCTGATCTTGAGGCCGAACACGACCATGTTGACGATGAGCACGATCACGAGCATCACGATAGCTTTCCGCTATATCAATATCAGCAGCATGATGCCACGTTGTACGGTATGGAGTTTGAAGCCCGTTATCAATTAGACAGCGCTCAGGCGTTAAATGTTTTTGCTGACACAGTGCGTGCCAAGCTAGATAACGGCGATTATTTACCAAGAATACCACCGTATAAACTAGGTTTAGGTTATCAATATACTGGCCTAAGTTGGAGTGCGGATGTGGGAGTAACCCATTATGGTAGCCAAACTAAACTAGCCGTTAATGAAACATCAACCCCTGCGTATACGCTGCTTGATGCCAACCTTAATTATGATGTTAACTTCTCAGCAGTTGATGTCACACTGTTTGCTCGCGGCACTAACCTAACTAATAAGCTGGGTTTTGTGCATAGCTCATTTATTAAAGACGATGCGCCATTACCCGGCCGTGCTATAACGCTGGGCTTGCGCGCCAAGTTTTAGTAATAGCTAAGCCCCGCTGCTAATAGCGGGGTTTATTACAAAAAGCGATCTTTAAAACGACCCCACTGATAATAGGCTTGTTGACCAACACGACGCAGTGCTGGTAGTGGAAATGGCTGTAACGCAGACTGATAAATCGGCAATGCCGGTAAGGGTTCTCCCATTGCCAGTTGTGCTAAACGCTTACCAGCTTGGGTGCTAAAAGATACACCGCTACCACAGTAACCTGCCGCATAAAATATATTGGGTTGTGCTTGGCATACCCGCGGTAAATCATCATAAGACACCGCCACCCAGCCACTCCAATGATAATCACAGCGAAGCTCGCTTAGCATCGGAAAACAGGTTTTTAATGCGCCAAGCAAACGGGCCGGATAAATTGCCTTTTCCGCATCTTTGCCATATACCGCACTTCTGCCACCAAACAGCAGTCTATTATCCGGTAGCTTGCGGTAGTAATATTTTAGTGCACGCGTATCCATCACCAGCTGAGTATGGTTAAGGCCGCTTAATTTAAGCTGCTCAGCACTAAGCGGTTGAGTAACAATTACGCTACTTAACACCGGTAGACAAGACATGTTTAGCGGTGGGAATAAGTTTTTTGCCGTATAACCATTAGTGGCGAAAATTAACTGCTTGCAACGCACAGTTGCGCTTGGGGTTTGCACCGTAAAACCGCCATTAGCACTACGAGCCCAGCTTTGCATTGGCGTACCCGTATATAAATTTACCCCGCTTTGCTTGGCAAGCTGTGCATAACCTTGTGCCAAAGCCAGCGGGTTAACGCCAAAACAATCAGGAAACCGAATAGCGCCAAAGGCTTGATGGTTATGCATATAATCTGCATGCAACTGGGCAGCAGACAAATACTGGACGTCATAACCAAATTGTCGGCGTAAAAACTCAGCTTGCGCTGGCAACTCAGCACCCAGCTTTAGGTTATGAGCAATTTTAAGATAACCTGATTGCTGCATTTCACAGCTAATATTTCCGGCAGTTATCATTTGCTTAACGTTTTCAATGGCAGCGCCATATTCTTGATGAAATAACGTTGCGGTTTCAATACCAAACTTGTGTTGTAATTGAGCAAGACCTAACCGGCCAGTGCCTCGTAGTACAAACCCCGCATTACGCCCACTGCAGCCCCAACCCACTTTATTTGCTTCTAGTATTACAACGTCACGGGAAAACTGTTTAGCTAACTGATAACCGCAACTAAGGCCAGTATAACCTGCACCAATAATGACAACATCAGTATCAATACTGTGTTGTAAATGGGTAAAGGGCGTTATATGTTCTGTATTATCGGCCCAGTATGAGGTTGGATAAGCCACATCTTGGCCAATATATGGGTCAACTAAGGGATCGTACATTAGAGGCGGCCTAACTAAAGTTCAGCAAATAGCAGTGCCATTTCGGCAGCACTACAAAGGCAAGTTTGGCCACAACGTGGGCAGTTATAGCCTAATGTTTCTGATAAATGCCGCCAACGCTCAGGGTGAATATTAATAAGCTTAGCTCCAGCTTTAGTAAAATATAACTGAGCGGTGTTGCCTGGGCTTTCACGCCAAATATGGGCTAAACCTGCGGTTGCCCCTTGTTGTTGTAAGGCTTGAATTGAGAGGCGTAATAAGTTTTTTGCCACGCCTTTACCACGATAACTTGCTACTACGCCAACCGATTTAAAATAGGCCATCTGTTTTACAACTACTGGCCAACTGCCTTCGCTGCACCAGTGATCAATTTGCCACTGTTCTGGCGAAAAACTAAGCCGATAGCCAACAACTCGATCGCGATCAATAGCAATAAAACTGGCATTTACCCCCTGTTTTACCCCTTGCAGCTGCATGAGTTGTAATTGAGCTAAAGATAAATAGTTATCGCCATGAATTGAATTGGCCAGTGCAACAACAGCAGAGAAATAATTTTCGCTTAATTCCAGATACTGCATTTTTATACCTAAATACGGTTTATTTGCCTGTTATAAAACAGCCAAGGATTATTGGCAATGCATTTTAGTAACTAAAGTTACTGCGACAAGATGAAAATAGCGATGTAATTACCTAAATATGCGATAGACAACAACCGTGTTATCAAATAAGGTTACAGAGACGTTACAAAAATAATATAAGCGTCAGGTAACAACTACTAAATTCCAGGAAATCTATATGATAAAACATAACAATTATAATCCGGTTGCGAGGTCGGTAAAATTCGCCTTAGCAGCATCATTGTGCATTAGCGCTGGCGTTGCGGTGGCACAAGAACAGCCCGCATCAACTACAGCCAAAGAAAAAGCCGTTGAAAAAATAGCCGTTGTCGGCACGCGTTCAGCACCCCGCTCTATTGGCGATTCTCCAGTACCTATTGATATTATTAGTGGCGAAGAGCTCAACAAAAACGGTAATAGCGACATGCTAAATTTAATTAGCACCACTGTGCCGTCACTTAACGTACACACCCAGCCCATTAGTGATACTGGCTCGCTAATCCGCCCGATCAACTTACGTGGCTTATCTTCGGACAGTACCTTAGTCCTGTTAAACGGCAAACGTCGCCACCGCGCATCGGTTATCTCATTTTTAGGTGGTGGCATTAACGACGGCGCACAAGGGCCTGATTTATCTGTTATTCCAGGCATTGCTATGAAGCAAGTTGAAGTATTGCGCGACGGTGCTGCAGCGCAATATGGTTCGGACGCCATTGCGGGTGTAATTAACTTTGTTTTAAAAGACTCCGCCGACGGTGGTTCAATTGAAGTAAAACAAGGTGAATACTTCGCTGGCGATGGTGCCTCTACCGAGCTTTCAGCCAACATTGGTATGCCGCTAACTAAAGACGGTTTTGTTAATGCGAGCATGCAATATAAAAATGTTGATGCTACCAGTCGCAGCGTACAACGTAGTGATGCGCAAGAATTGATCGATAACGGCAATACTTCAGTCGCTCCACTTGCCCAAGTTTGGGGCTCGCCAGAAATTAAAGACGATATCAGTATTTTTGTTAATGCGGGTCTTGATTTAGGTAATGGCGGCGAAGCCTATATGTTTGGTAACTATTCAGAGCGTGATGTACGTGGTGGTTTTTATTATCGCAACCCACACAACCGTGCCAGCGTGTTTTCAAATGATGACGGTGAAACACTGCAAGTTGTTGACACGTCCGGCGCTGGCGGCTGCGCTAATGTGCCGATCTCTGGCCTTAATCATCAGCAAATTACCGCTCAGGTTAACGCGTTACCCGATAATTGCTTTACCTTTTTCTCCATGTTCCCTGGCGGCTTTACGCCTAATTTAGGCGGTAATATCACCGATACATCGTTAGCTATTGGCACTAAGGGTGAATTTAAAAACAGCTTTTTGAATGGCATATTATATGATTTTACCGGAGTTGTAGGCCGCAGCGAGTCAACATTCCAACTATTTAATTCGGTTAACGCGTCGTTAGGGCCAAATACGCCTACCGACTTTGAAACCGGTAAATACATCCAGTTAGAAAAAACCTTTACCGCAGACTTTGTTAAATATTTACCGGTAGGTTTATATGAAGACTTAACCATCGCTTTTGGTACCCAGTGGACCGAAGAGAGCTTTGAAATTGTGGCTGGTGAACAAGCATCATGGGAAGTTGGGCCGTATATTGATCAAGGCTTAAGTAACGGTTCAAACGGTTTTCCTGGTTTTCAACCGCAAAATGCTGGAGTGTCAACTCGTCGTAACTATGCGGCCTATATTGATGTTGAAGCCAATGTTACTGAAAATTTACTTACTGCATTGGCACTGCGGTTTGAAGATTACGACAGCTTTGGTACCACCACGAACTATAAACTTAGCGGCCAATATCGTATTAATGAAGACTGGTCATTACGTGCATCAAATAGCACTGGTTTTAGAGCGCCAACCGTGGGCCAAGCTAACGTGAGTAACGTGCGCACCGAAGCCAGTCAAGGTAAGTTATTCGATGTTGGTGTATTGCCACCTACCAACCCTGTCGCAATATTAAAAGGTGCAACAGAACTTAAGCCTGAAGAATCAACTAGCTACGCGATGGGCGTAGTTTATACTGGTAACGATTTCTTTATTACCGCCGACTATTATTTAATTGACGTTGATGGTCGTATTAGTCAGTCAGATGCGTTTGAAGTAACTGCAGCCGAAATTGCCGCATTAAAAGCCGCTGGTGTACAAGGTATTGATTCGTTAACCAGTATTACTTACCTAACTAACGATTTTGACACCCGCACCCAAGGTATTGATCTTGTTGCCAACTACTCAATGGATCTGTTCGAAGGTCGCAGTAGCTTTGCCCTAGCCTATAACTGGAATGACACCGAAGTAACTCGTTTTACCGATATTACAGGCGAGTTTAGGGTATCGCGTTTAGAAGATGATTTACCGAAACATCGTGCTACCTTTACTTGGTCACAAAGTTGGGATAATTGGTCGTTATTTGTCCGTTCTAACTACTATGGCACCTATCAGGGTGTTGCTGCAGATGATGACACTCGCACCACAGATGCAAGTGCTAAAGTAACCTTTGATGCTGAAGTAAGCTACTACATTAACGATAACTTTGCGATTACCGCTGGCGCACAAAATTTGTTTAACACTGAACCTGAAAAATTATCAGATGCGTGGAGCAAAGAATTAGGTGCTAAATACTATGAAACCTCACCTATGGGCATTAACGGTGGTTATTGGTACTTAAAAGGTACGTATAAATTCTAATAAGTAGGTAACATTAACCTAAAATCAGAAGATAAAAAACCCGCTAATTCAGCGGGTTTTCTTTGCTAGCCACACAATATTAGCGTTTCTAGTTACAACAGCGCCAATAGTGCTTGCAACGGGTGCTTGGGTTTATCTCCGACCAAGCGTTTTACCTGACTACGACACGAAAACCCCGTCACCAATATTTTGCTGGTGCTATATTGCTCAACAGGGGCTCGCCAGCTCATATCAAATAACGCTTTACTATTTTCTAAGTTTTGCGCTTCATGGCCATAGGTTCCGGCCATGCCACAGCAACCAACGCTAATAGGCTTTAATGCTAAACCTACATTGGCAAAAATGAGTTGCCATGCCTTCTCTGTTGCAGGTAATGCGGTTTTTTCCGTACAGTGCGCCAGTAAAGCAAACTCTTCGGTCGTGTTTGCTT
The DNA here is from genome assembly GCF_036983985.1 of Rheinheimera metallidurans. Lineage (NCBI taxonomy): Bacteria > Pseudomonadati > Pseudomonadota > Gammaproteobacteria > Chromatiales > Chromatiaceae > Rheinheimera > Rheinheimera metallidurans. Next base: position 129,034 of record NZ_JALAHQ010000002.1, on the reverse strand, counting down.
TAGGTAACGTTTGCTCTACTAACCATTCATGCAATAACTGCACGTTAAAATTACCACGATTATTACCTAAAGCTTTGTTATATTCATCGCGATACACCAACACTAAAGAGGCATCTAAACCAAGCATAGGTAAGCCTAGCGTGTGTAACTTATTGAAAAACTGTGCCGCATTATTAGCGGTTTTAGCAAACTGCCGTAAAAAACCTTTAACATGCTGCGGTTTACCATTGGGTAAAAACGGCAACAATATGGGCTTAAAACCAAGTTTCTCTAATAAATTTAGCGCATCGGCCACCAGTTCTGCTTCATAAAAGCTAGTAAAGGGGTCTTGCACTAATAAGATGGTTTTTTGCCGAGTTGCTGCATCGAGTTGCTCTAATTCAGCCAAATTAAAGCTAAAACGCTTATTAAGCTGTTGTGCTAATGTTGGTACTGATAATAACGGAGTATCAACATAACCAACGCTGATTGCTAACAGCTTTGCGGTTAGTTTACGTTTTAGTACAAAGTTAACTAAGCGCGGCGCTTTTGCTAGTAACGGCGCGGTGCGTTCAATATTGCCGACAATATAATCTTTAGTTGGCCGTAAGTACCTACTGTGATACAGCTGTAAAAAACGTGCCCGAAACGAAGGTACATCAACTTTAATTGGGCATTGCCCAGCGCAGGCTTTACACGCTAAACAGCCTTCCATTGCTTCCATAACTTCATGCGAAAAATCGGCTTCGCCTTGGCGCTTGGCTAAGGTGTTTTTTATCCGCTGCCATAATGTGCTTATACCACCGGATTGTGTGAGCAGTTGTTGTTCTGTTGCCAGTACGTCGACACCCGAGGTTTCCGCTAGGCGTAACCATTCGCGCATCAGCCCGGCTCTGCCTTTAGGGCTGTGGCGCCGGTCTTTGGTTACTTTGCTTGACGGACACATCGGTGAGTTTTCTTCGTAATTAAAGCACAAGCCGTTACCGTTACAATTCAAACTGCTGTCAAAACTGTCTTTTACCGCTATGGGTATTTGCCGGTCAAAATAGGCGCGCTTAACGCCGTCTACCGACACTAATTGCTCGGCGCTATAATAAGGCGTACAAATTTTACCCGGGTTTACGCGATTACGCGGATCAAACGCAGCTTTAATTTTTCTCAGTTCAGTAAATAACTCTTCGCCAAAAAATGCCGGGCTATATTCGCTACGATAACCTTTACCGTGTTCGCCCCACATTAAACCGCCGTACTTTGCGGTTAGAGCAACCACTTGATCAGAAATGGTTCTAAGCAAGGCTTCCTGCGTAGGATCACATAAATCTAATGCTGGCCTAACATGCAGTACGCCAGCATCAACATGGCCAAACATACCGTATTGCAGGTTGTGACTGTCTAGTAATGCACGAAACTCAATAATAAAGTCAGCTAAATGCTCTGGCGGTACGGCGGTGTCTTCAGTAAACGCAATAGGTTTCTGTCGGCCTTGAGTATTGCCTAACAGCCCTACTGCTTTTTTGCGCATCGCATAAATATGGCCGATGGCAGTATTATCATACGTTAGCTGGTAGCCAATAATACCGTCAGTTTTATCGGCTATTGCTGTGTCTAGTCGTGTAGTAAGCTCGGCAATTTTTTGCTCAATGTCAGCTTGTTGTTCGCTGTTATACTCAACCATATTCAGACCTTGCATTTCAATGCCGGGTACATCTGTGATTAAGTCTTTTACTTGATGCCAAATAATATCGCTGCGAGCTAAATTAAGTACTTTGCTATCAACGGTTTCAACTGAAGTCGCCTCTGCCGCCACCAAAAAGGGCGCATTTTTTAATGCGCTAATAAAGCTGTCGTACTTAACGTTAACGAGGCATTTATACTTAGCAATCGGCGTAATATTTAGCTTGGCTTCAACCACAAACCCTAGCGAACCTTCAGAACCCGTAATAATGCGCGATAAATCAAACTCGCTTAGATCATCATTAAATACATGTTCTAAATCGTAGCCAGTTAAAAATCGGTTTAACCTTGGAAACTTAGCTAAGATTTGCGGCCTAAATTCGCGACAACTATGCAGCACTTGTTGATAAATACGGCCAATACTATTGGGCATTTCAGCGCGATGTTCGGCTTCATAGGTCGGCATTTTATGGGTTTTTAATACATTACCGTCAATAAGTACGGTTTTTAGCGCCAATACGTGATCACTGGTTTTACCATAGACCAAAGAGCCCTGCCCTGAGGCGTCAGTATTAATCATACCGCCAATGGTAGCGCGGTTAGAGGTGGATAAATCAGGAGCAAAGAAAAAGCCATAAGGCTTTAGAAAAGCATTAAGTTGATCTTTAATCACGCCAGCCTGCACCCTAACCCAACGCTGCTCCACATTAATATCTAAAATGTTGCGCATATGGCGTGATAAATCGACCACAACGTGCTCAGTTAATGACTGGCCATTGGTGCCGGTGCCACCACCGCGAGGGCTAAATTTAATATGTGAGAAACTAGAGGTTTGTGCGAGTGAGGTTAAAATAACCAAATCATCGGTTGACCTGGGCAGTATTACCGCTTGCGGTAACGCTTGATAAACGCTGTTATCAGTAGCAACCGCTAAACGACTGCCATAACTGGTTTCAATATCGCCATTAAAACCTGCAGCGACTAAGGCTTTACTAAAGGCAACGATGCTGGCATCCAGCGCTAATTCAGGATTAAGCTTTGGGATCATAACTACAGACACTCGGCAATAAGTGTCTGTAGTATAACATTAACTAGAAGAGAGATTTAACCGGTATTTATGCTCTTAACGTGGTGTTTAAATTAAGGCTTCGGTTGGCCGAAGTTTTAACTGAATACCTTTTAAAAAATACCGTAATACTTGATCTTGGCAAGCGCGATAGTGCTTGTGATCCGCGCGACGGAAAAATGCGCTAAGTTCTGGCTTACTTAAACGAAAATCGACCGTTTGCAATAAGGCAATAATGTCGTCATCTTTTAAATCAAAAGCAATTTTAAGCTTACGTAGCATAATGTTATGATTTAACACGCTTTCAGGTTCAGGAATTACATCATCCTTTGCCCCACGGCGCTGAATAATTAAGCCATTAAGAAAACTAGCCATTAGCACATCGCTGATCGGTGCAAAACCTTCATCTTCATCTTTTTTTAACCAGGCGACAACCTGCTCTTTGGTTACGGTAACCTTGGTAAGCGCAAAAATAGCAATCATGCCATGGTCGTGCACGTTAAGGCTGTAGCGCAGGCTGCGCAGCACGTCATTGTTAGTCAAGTTAATGTCCTGTTGAAAAATAAAATAAACGCTAATAGCGATAATAACACGCTACTTATTACATAAATACGGTTAAGGTAAATGGCCCAATTTACTGGCTTTGGTGGCCAAATAGCGATGGCTATGCGCCGTGGTTTTTACGCGGTGCGCCACACGTTCTAGTATATTAACACCAGCATCAGTTAACGCTTTTAATTTACGCGGATTATTGGTTAATAATCTAATTTGTTTGATACCTAACTGGGTAAACATATCTGCGGCAATATCGTACTCGCGCATATCGGGTAAAAAGCCAAGAATTTCATTAGCTTCTACCGTATCTAAACCTTTATCTTGCTCTGCATAAGCGCGAATTTTATTAATAAGGCCAATACCCCGGCCTTCTTGGCGTAGATATAAAATACAGCCTCGGCCCTGCTCGGCAATTTTGCGCATTGCCGTTTCTAATTGTGGACCACAGTCGCAGCGTAAGCTAAATAATGCGTCACCAGTTAAACACTCTGAGTGAACCCGAGCTAAAACTGGCTCATCGGTAGTTACATCGCCCAACGTCAATGCGACATGCTCTTTACCATTTGGCGCCTCAAAACCATGGAGACGAAATTCGGCAAAAAGCGTTGGTAATAACGTTGAGGTTACAAGTTTTAATTTCATTATGACTTCTCAGATAACGTCTGCGAAAGTTACAGCCCAGCCTTTATTGGGTGGCTATGCTGTTAATTCAAGGCAATGCACTACTGCCCATGTCGCGGTTAACTATGCTATAGCGGCAAGGTTGTTATAATATCACAAGCTTGCCGCTACACGCACCTGTTAACACCGTTATTATTACGTGGTTTTTGCTGTATCGGTTTGCGTTTGACTGGCCGTTTTGGCCTCTTGCAAAGCGTGAGCAGAAATTAAGCTTACTAATTCAACATCTGCCGGTATGGTGGCAACGCCGGCATTACCGGTAATAACCTGTATTTTTTTATCTTTGATATACAGTAGAGGTAACGCCCCATCACCATAACGACTAACAAAATGCTGATAAGTAAAGTTTTCAGTAATATTGGTGGTTTTTATTACTGCACCTTTTGCCACTAAACTTGATAGCTTCGCGTACGACACATGCTCGCCAAATAAACTAAGCTGCTTAACATGGGTTTCTGACATTTGATGGCGCGCACTGGATGCTTCTGAGCTATTTAAACTAAACACCTTGTGCATACCGTACACGTCTTGAAAATGAAAACTAACTAACGGATTAATTTGACGGTATGGTGAAATAATAAACACACGGCCAATGCCGGTTAAATCTAAATAGTTCTCGGCATGTTCTGACGCAGGGTTACCAAAATAGACCGGTATATTATCCATTCGGGCTAAACGAATATTGTCCCAGTTGGTATCAGCCAAAACAGTACGAAACTGCCTAGCTTGTAGCACCTTTGCTAAATCTCTAGCAAAAGGTGATGCACCAAAAATAAGTACACCTTGGTTTGAGCCCGCAGCCACACCTAACCACTTAGCCCATCTACCGGCAGTTAAACTTTGCACTACCACTGTACCAATAATAACTAAAAACACTAAGGGTACGATATGCTGCGCGCCTTCGTAGCCTAAGTTTTCTAATTTGATGGCGAATAAAGAAGATACCGCGGCAGCAACAATACCCCGTGGTGCTACCCAACTTAAAAACCACTTGTCGTTACTTTGTAACGAGGAACCAATTGCTGATATCCAGATACTAAGCGGCCGAGCAATAAACATTACTACCAGCAGCAAGCCAAGCCCACCCCAGCCTAAATCTAACATCGCGCTAGAGTCTAATCTTGCCGCGAGCAGAATAAAGAGTGCAGAAATAAGCAATACGGTAAGGGTTTCTTTAAATTCTAGGATTTCGGCAATATCAACACCGCGCATATTCGCTAGCCAAATACCCATTACCGTAACGGTTAATAAACCCGACTCTTCGCGTAATAAGTTAGAGCCAACAAACACCGCTAAAACGATGGTTAACACGGCGGTATTTTGTAAATAATGCGGAAGCATATTTTTACGCAGCACCGTACCGACAACATAACCCGACAAAGCACCTAAACCAAAGCCAACCGATAACATTAAGCCCAGCGCCATGAGTACATGATTGCCAGACTCAGATGAGTAAGCAATATACTCAAATACCAACACTGCAAGTAGCGCACCTAACGGATCTATTACTATACCTTCCCAGCGTAAAATGCTGGCAAGCTTAGACGTAGGCTTAACACTGCGCAGCATTGGCACTATTACCGTTGGCCCAGTAACGACTACTAAAGCACCAAACAGCATGGCAATTTCAAAGCTAAAACCCACTAACCAATACGCCGCTAAAGTTACGCATACCCAGGTAACCGCTGCACCAACGGTAACTAAACTGGTGACCATTCGGCCGTGGTTTTTTATTTCCTTAAAATTTAGCGTTAGCGAACCTTCAAATAAAATGACGGCAACACCCAATGAGATAATAGGAAATAACAAATTACCAAATAGCTCATCTGGGTTTAAAACGCCTAACGCCGGGCCAAGTATTAGGCCGGCAATTAATAAGGGTAAAATGGCCGGTAGTCTAAGCTTCCAACCTAGCCACTGACAAAACAGGGACAAAATACCAAGCAGTGCCAACGTGGCAGAAATTTTTTCCATGAGTGTCCTGTTAAAAATTCACAATCTAATTAAATAACGCACTGGCGCCGATACAAACAAGCGCACAATAATACACAGCGAAAATAATAATCCCAATATTATTCGATACTAATACCAAACTACAGGCTGTGCTGAACAGGATTTTTTAAATAACTAAGGTACAATATACGCCTATTTGCCGTTATTTTGAGCCTGTTATGTTGAGTTTTTTTGAACGTATTATTAAACCTTTTCCTGCAACCGAACCGACACAACCACCAAAAGGTATTTGGGCATTTTGTCGGCATTACACCAAGGGCATGGAAACCTCACTGCTTTTAATGTCTCTAAGCACCGCGTTATTAGCTATTCTAGAGGTGTCATTATTTAGCTTTATGGGTCAGCTGGTTGATTGGCTGGTAAAAAATGACCCGCAAAGTTTGTTTCTTGCCGAGCGTGCTACTCTAATAAAAATGGCGATAGTAACGGTTATTCTTTTACCAGCACTAAGCTTTTTTCATGCCGCAATTGTGCATCAAACCTTGTTGGGCAATTACCCGATGTCAATCCGCTGGTTAGCACACCGTTATTTACTGCGCCAAAGTATCAGTTTTTATCAAAATGATTTTGCCGGCCGTATAGCAACCAAGGTGTTGCAAACGTCGTTAGCGGTGCGCGAAACCGTAATGAAACTGCTTGATGTGATGGTATATGTATTGGTGTATTTTGGCTCAATGTTGTTTTTTATTGCTGAGGCCGATTTACGTTTAATTTTGCCAATGTTGGGCTGGCTTGTTATCTATATTGGGATGCAGTTTTATTTTGTACCGCGTTTAAAAGCCGCGTCTACCCGCCAAGCAGATGCGCGCTCAGAAATGACCGGCCGTATTGTTGATAGCTACACCAATATTTCAACTATTAAGCTGTTTTCTCATACCAATCGTGAAGAAGCCTACGCTAAAGACAGCATGGAAGTATTTTTAAAACCTGTATATCGGCAAATGCGTTTGGCAACGGGGCTTAGCGTATCGGTACAAACATTGAATTATTTATTAGTATTTAGTATTGCGGCGTTATCTATTTACCTTTGGACCGACAGCGCAATAAGCGTAGGCGCCATTGCCATAGCCGTGAGTTTAGCCTTGCGCTTAAATGGCATGTCGCAGTGGATCATGTGGGAAATAAGCAGCTTATTTGAAAACATTGGCACCGTGGCCGATGGTATTACGACGCTGTCTCAAGCTGCGCAGGTAGTGGATGTACCAAACGCCAAACCGTTACAGATAACACAAGGTGCAATTAGCTTTGACAATGTTAGCTTTAATTACGGCAAAGCGGCCGCAGATCAGACTAAGACCTCAGTGCTGCAACAGCTTACGTTAAACATTAAACCGGGTGAAAAAGTAGGTTTGGTTGGCCGCTCGGGCGCAGGTAAATCCACCTTAGTTAATTTACTGCTGCGTTTTTATGATGTAGAAAGCGGGAAAATCTTAATTGATGGCCAAGACATAAGTTTGGTAAGCCAAGAAAGCCTACGTCAGCACATCGCCATGGTAACCCAAGATACATCGTTGCTGCATCGCTCAGTTCGCGACAACATTAGCTATGGCAAACCTAGCGCTACTGAAACTGAATTGTTATTAGCAGCCGAGCAAGCCGAAGCAACCGAGTTTATTGCCGAGCTAATTGACGCTAAAGGCAACCGTGGTTTAGATGCGCAAGTGGGTGAACGCGGCGTTAAGCTATCGGGTGGTCAACGCCAACGTATTGCCATTGCGCGGGTATTGTTGAAAAACGCACCTATTCTTATTTTAGACGAAGCCACCTCAGCATTAGACTCTGAAGTAGAAGCCGCCATTCAGGCGAGTTTAAATAAACTCATGACCGGTAAAACTGTTATTGCTATCGCCCATCGCTTATCCACTATTGCACAAATGGATCGGTTAATAGTGTTAGAGCATGGCAATATTGTTGAACAAGGCACCCATCACGAGTTAATTGCCTCGGGTGGTATATACGCCCAATTATGGGCGCATCAAACCGGTGGATTCATTGGTGTCGAGTAAGTTTATTGAATTACCGCTAGCTTAAAACACGTCACGTTGTAACTTACGCACTTTACGCGCCGCACGATACTCAACAAACTGCGGCGCCAGTGCGGTAAGCGCTGAACCTAGTACCACCAACGCAGCGCCAAGCCACGACCAAAGATTTAACGCTTGCGGCGCTAAAAAGCCCGGATACAGCCAACCTAATAGCTGTGCAAAGAAAATAGTAAATAATGGCGTAATAGCCAATACCGCACTCACTTTTGATGCTTCCCAGTGATGTAATGCCTCGGCAAATGCACCATAAGCGACAACGGTATTCAGGCAGCAAAAAATTAGTAATGACCATTGTAAAACGCTCATCGTAAGTAGCGGTGCATAATCTGCCACCGGTAAAAATGCAATAGTGCCCGCGGCATACAGCAAATACATAATTTGCTTTGAGCTGTAATGCACGAGTAATTGCTTTTGCGCCAACGCATACGCGGCCCAAGTTATGGCGGCGGCAATAATTAATAGTATACCAACCGTTTCGTTACTGGCTTGGGTAACAAGCTGTACTAAACGCTCATTAAAAAACAGCAATAGGCCAATAACCAATAGTAAGGCGCCAACTTGTTGCCATAACAAAAGGCGTTCTTTAAACACTACCACGCCACCAATCATCATTAAAAACGGTGCTAATTGAATAACCACCTGCCCCGTTTCAGCCGTTAAATAATTTAAACCACTTAAATACATAATGTAATTAGACAATAGGCCGGCAATAGCAATAAACATTAAGGTTTTAACGTTAGCTTTGGCCAGTGATGTTATTTTCGGTAATTTGCCGGCAACACCAAGCCAAATACCTACCATAACTGCCGCCACTAAAAAACGTATTGCCGTGATCGTATTCGCGGTTAAAACATCTAGCAGCACCTTAAGTGCAATCGGCAACATGCCCCATAAAATAGCGGTGGTTAAAGCCAGCAAAAGGCCAACTAAGCTTTTACCTGTGGTTTGATGCATAATGTGGTTCCAATGGTAGTATTACTGAGATCAGTAAAAACCCTATCATTTTCCTCTATTTCATCTAAGCTTGTCTGCAATTCAATGCTAAATATCGACAAATTCACTTGCCGTTGCGCTATATCAAACCAGCTTTGCCGGCTGCCGGTTATAATTTCTTATTTTGAGACGAATAATGATTAAACGTATTGGTATACTTACCTCTGGTGGCGACGCACCAGGCATGAACGCGGCTATACGTGCTGCAGTGTTAACGGCGTCGGTACATAATATTGATGTTATTGGTTTTCACTATGGTTTTAATGGTTTGTTAGATAACGATTACCAAACCTTATTACCCCAGCACGTGCAACATATTATTCAACGTGGTGGCACTATTTTGAAAAGTGCCCGCTGTAAAACTTTGCACACCGCTGAGGGGGCAAAACAAGCAGCAATGGCATTAGAGCAGTTACAGCTTGATGCATTAATTGTTATTGGCGGCGATGGTAGTTTTCGCGGCGCACTAGCGATAGCCAAATACTATCGCGGCCAAATTATTGGCGTGCCAGGCACTATTGATAACGATGTAGATGGCACCGATTACACTATTGGTTTTGCTACTGCCATAGATACCGCGCTGGATGCCATAGACAAAATTCGTGATACCGCTGATGCGTTTGAGCGCATCTTTTTAGTTGAACTAATGGGCCGTCATTCCGGCCATATTAGCTTAGCTGCCGGCATTGCCGCTGGCGCTGAGCAAATTATCTGCCCTGAATTTGGCACATTGCAACTGGGTTCGCTAAAAGAAGTAATCACACCCATTAAGCATGCGCAATTACTTAGAGGTAAAAGCAGTTATATTATTGTCGTCGCTGAAAATAGCTATCCTGGCGGCACAACGGCATTAGCTGAAGCATTAAGCGAAGAATTAGGCATCGACTGCCGAGCTTGTATTTTAGGCCATATACAACGCGGTGGTAGTCCAGTAGGAGCAGATAGAATACTTGCCACTAAGTTAGGTTCGTACGCAGTAGAGCAGCTGGTTGCGGGTGCTAATTTGATGATGGCCGGTGAAGTTAACCAACAAGCGGTGTTATACCCGCTAGGTCAAACCGGTGATAAGAAAAAACCCATTGATCCTTATTTAGTGCGCTGGCAACAACTTATTGCCAGCGATTAAGCATAACTTATTGATTAAATACTTGTTTAACACGGTCTTTATAACTACGGCTAACCTTCACCGCTTGGCCGTTAGTCAGCATAAGTTGATGTTCGCCATTGGCAAGCATTTGTAACTTTGCAATAGTTTGTACATTAACAATAGCTGAGCGATGTACCCGCACAAACACTTTAGGATCAAGCTCTTGTTCTAGCTCTTTCATCGTACGGCGTAAAATATGGGTTTGGCCATCACGAGTATGAATACACATATAATCGCCTGCCGCGTCTACCCATTCAATAGCTGCCACCGGCACTCGAGTAATTTCACCACTATCTTTAATGCTAATGGCATCAGGAAAGCGATCATTTACCACCGGTTCAGCATTATCTAACCGTTGCAGAATATTTCCCGCTTCGTCGCCGGTTAATTTCGCTACGGCTTCTGCTAGTTGGCCCTTATGTTTTTGCGTATCCTGCGCCTGGTGAATACGTAATACTTTTTCTACTGCTTGTTTTAGCCGCTCAGGTTCAACTGGCTTAAGTACGTAGTCTAATGCGTTCACTTCAAAGGCGTTATACGCATAGTGATCATAGGCAGTAACAAAAATAACATAGGGTAAGGTAACCTGCTGCGCTTGCAATTTTTTCAGCACAGCAAAGCCGTCCATGCCCGGCATTTCTACGTCGAGAAATACTAAATCAGGTTCTAACTCAGCAATAACGTCAGCGGCTTGCTGGCCGTTACTGCATTCTGCAATTACTTCTAATTCTGGAAATTCCCGCAAACGCACTAACATTCCCTTGCGGGCTAAAGGCTCGTCGTCAACTACTATTACCTTAAGCATGTTCATGTTCCGTTTTTTCTAATTGTAATGGAATTCTAATATTTACTTTCAGCCCCTGAGGCTGATTATGCGTTAATACCAGCGCAAAATTATTGTCATATAAGGCTGACAACCGCTCTTTCGTATTGACTAAACCTACACCGCTATCGCTGCTTTTGGGTAGACCATCGTTAATGCTCATACCTGGGCCATTATCGGCAACTTCTAACAGTAAATCGTGGCCAAATTTCTTTGCTGTGATGGCTATTTCACCACCATTAATTTGGCTAGCAACCGCGTACTTAATGGCGTTCTCTATAATGGGTTGTAAAATTAAACTCGGTACTAAAGCTTTCTCTGTGCCAGGTTCTAAATCAAAGATCACTGATAGGCGCTCAGAAAAGCGCACCTTTTCAATTTCAAGATATAACCTAGCGGCATACACCTCTTGCTCAAGCGGTACCTTATTAATAGGATCTTTGTACAACGAATAGCGTAGAAAGTCACTAAGCCGAGTAACCATTTTATTGGCCGTGTCGGTTTCGTTGATTAATACCAAGGTAGAGATCGCATTTAGGGTATTAAATAAAAAGTGTGGATTAAGCTGATAACGCAGCATTTTTAGCTGTGCTTCGTGTGCTTTATTGGTAGCGGTAAGTAATTTTTGTTTTTCTTCTTGTAACGTCTGATAGTATTTTATACCAAAGTATAAGCCGCTCCAGCTTAGCATTACATAAAAGGCAAATGGTGTTTCCCGAATATATTTTATCCAATGATCAGGGCGTGCGCCGTGCCGGTATATTTCCCAGTAATTAAAATTTCGTACCGCAGTCCAAACCGCAGCAACGGTAAAGGCTAATACTAATACCGTTAGCACCATCTTCCATGGCGTCCACTGCCCTACCTTTTGATAGGTATAACGCAGTGGAATAGTTAACAGCCAACCGATATACGCATCAAGTGCCACCACGATAAGATAGGCATCGCGAGTTTCTTGCACTAACGAGTTTAGGTAGTTAACAATGGCAAAGCCAAGCCAGCCCAAGGTATGCAGGATCCAAAACTGACGGGTGCGATCTTCAAATAACTTATACAAAACAATAACCCGCAGGCAAATTTAATAATGCTCTAATTATAACTAAACCGGTAACAAAGCCGCTACGCGCTGAACTTGTTTGGCCAAGCTTTAATCGCATAATTGGCTGCTTTAGTGTCAATCTTTAGCCCAACACGGGTGTAGGTTTACGATCTGGCCCCAGCGCAACAAAGGTAAAGCTACCAGAAATAGCTTTATGCTGATCGTCGCTATACATATTTTCAACAAAAATGTCAACTTGTACTCGAAGGCTAGTACGACCAACGTGCTCTACTCTTGCTACCAATTCAACAATAGAACCAGCCGGAATCGACTCTTTAAAATCTACACGGTCTGAACTTACTGTAACTAAAGGCTTGCGACAAAATCGCGTAGCTGCGATAAACGCTGCTTCATCCATCCATGCCAGTGCTTCACCACCAAACAGTGTATTGTGATGGTTGGTGCGCCCTGGAAACACGGTTTGCGTAACCCGAGTAACGGCATGCTCCATGCGTTTGGCAATTAAAGCTTCATTATTCATCTTCGTCTCTGCTGATCATGCTAAGGCATGAATTTTATAAGAGTTACTTGCAATTGCAACATTATACACAGAATTAACGCTGACGCCTGTTACCGCTTAAGCGGCTAAATAGAGCATTTTCCTTATTTAGATAAAACGGCATAATAGCGACTTGAATACGCCGTAAAGAGTATTGTTATGAATTCTATTTATTATCATGTGGATATTACCGACGTTACTGCTCATCTTATTTCAGTAACCTTACGCTTTGTGCCAACTCAAGCGATACATGAACTTAGCTTGCCAGCGTGGATCCCCGGCAGCTATATGATTAGAGATTTTGCCCGTAATATTATTAGCATTGAAGCTACTGACAACTTGGGTAACTTAGCGCTAACTCAACTAGATAAACAAACTTGGCAGCTACACTGTAATACCGATGAAGTTAGTGTTAGTTATCACGTTTATGCCTATGATTTATCCGTTAGAGCTGCCTACGTAGATGATGAAGTAGCCGTACTTAACCCAGCTTGTTTGTGTCTTGGTATTAGCCAATTACACGATTTACCCCATCAGATAAAAATAGTAAAACCGACGTCAGCCTTAGCGCAACATTGGCGCGTTGCTACAGGTTTACGCCGTAATAAAAATACCGATTTTCTAGATTTTGGCTACTACAATGCTAATAACTATGCAGCATTGATTGATAGCCCAATCCTATTAGGACAATTTGAACTGCGTGAATTTACTATTAACGATATTCCGCACTATCTTGTGGTTACCGGTGATAACTTAACGGATTTAACGCGTTTTACTGATGATTTAACCAAGATATGCCAACAGCAAGTTAAGGTGTTTGGCGCCCTGCCAGATGATCTTACAAGCTATTGGTTTTTGCTTTGGGTAACCGAAGAGGGTTACGGCGGACTGGAGCACCTTAACTCCACCTTGTTACTGTGCAGTCGCTTTGATTTGCCGGCACCAAATATCAGCACCATAGATGACAACTACCAAAACTTATTGGCTTTATGTAGCCATGAATATTTTCATACTTGGTGGGTTAAGCGCTTAAAACCGACTAATTTTTCGCGCTACCAACTCGCGTCCGAGCAGTACACCACGCAACTGTGGTTATACGAAGGTTTTACTTCCTATTTTGATGATTTAGCCTTAGTGCAATCGGGCATAATTTCGCAAACGGCTTATATTAAAACACTTGAAAAAACCATATCCAGAGTCACGCGTAACCCAAGCGATAAAGTGCAAAGCCTTGTCGATAGTAGCTTCAGTGCGTGGACAAAGTTTTACAAACAAGATGAAAATGCGGTAAATGCTGTCGTAAGTTATTACGCTAAAGGTGCATTGTTAGCCTTTTGTCTTGATGCCGCACTTCGCGAGCAAGGTAGTTCACTGCAGCAGATCGTGCAAAAGCTGTGGCAAGAATACCTAACTAGCGGCACCCCCGACAATGCGTTAAGTGTGATACTAACCCAACTAGGTTTTGCTGAATTAGCCCAGTTAAGCCAGCGCTGGTTAATCGATTCTGCAGCCTTACCTTTAACCGATGCTGCAGTGAAACTTGGGCTTAATTTAATATTTAGACCCATGCAACATGCTGACGATATGGGCGGTGAGCTTAACGAGCAAAGCCAGATTTTTATTGGTGCATTAACCAAAGTAAATAATGGTTTATTGCAACTAACTCATGTTTATCATGCTGGCGCAGCATATAGTGCCGGTTTAATGGTCGGAGATCAGCTATTAGCATTGGAACAACGCAAGATCACTGCTAATAACTTTAGCCAGCTGCTGCAACGTTATGCGACAAATAGTAGCGTTACCGTACATTTTTACCGTAAAGACCGGCTATTACACTGCACGCTAACGTTAGCCGCATCAGTGCAGCAGGTTGCTATGCTTTCAATAACTGAACAAGGTTTATGTGATAGTTGGCTTAACGCCAATTAATAATCACTATGGAATAATAAGGCCAGGCAGTAACGCAGGATCCAATCTTTCTTGCTGCCAGTTAATACGCCAGTCTAAATGCGGCCCGGTAACACGGCCGCTGGCGCCTACTTCTGCTATTTTTTGTCCTTGCTGTACGGTATCCCCCACTGCAACATCAAATTTACTCAGGTGCATAAAGGTAGAACTAATACCAAAACCGTGATCAACAATTAGGGTTAAACCTGAAAAATATAAATCTTCTGCTAACAGTACTTTGCCACTGAACGGGGCAATAACCTTTGCTCCTGTCGGTGCGGCGATATCCAGCCCATAATGTGGATTACGCGGCTCACCGTTAAATACGCGCTGGCTACCATAAACGCCAGAAATACGCCCGTTTGCGGGCATTATTGGTGTAGCAAAAATATAAACTAAACCAGACACCGTTTCGCGTACTTTACGTACTCGTTGGTTATCCTTGCTGATGCGCTCAGTAACGTCTTTCGGTGGCGTAACATACTTTTGTGCTACGCCCGTAACGTACTGCACATCATATTCACGTGGAGCAAAAACCAGCTCTTTTACTAGCTGCTGGTTGTTAATTTGCACTTTAAGTTGATGTTTTAACGGCGCATCGCGGCCAACACCAAATACAAAGCGGCCATCAACACTAAGTGGCAGTTCAATATTATTAAAAAATACCGTGCTGCCAGGTGCGGTTTTTCCAAGTAATAAACTACCTTGGGTTAACTGGCCTTTTAATTCAAACGCGGGTAATTTCAGCTCAGATAATTGGGTCTGAGATTGTGCTAGTGCAACACCACTAACACTAGCTAAAAGCAATAGCGCCTTTGCCCACACCTTCATAAGCAACAACCTTATATTGTTTAGTTTGGTCTAGCAGTTTAAGTTCAGTCGCAATGTAATCAGCTAAGCATTCCACTGTAGTGTCACACGACACAATTTCACAATGCGCTTTGGGCATAGTTAACTCAAACCAGCCTTGCGCCGCTTGATAGCGAAAACTGTAATCATCGTTTCCGGCGCGTAAATGTTGCATTGCTGCAGCGTCGCAGACATCCTCAGCGGTAGCCAAATAAATATCTTGCCAGCGCTCAGACCAATATTTGTTTAATCGTGGCGCTAACATACCGTCAGTATAAATTTGAATGGTAGAGCGATGACCATGGGCGATACGTTGGCAATTGCCATCATGTTTTTTTAAGCCATGGCTATAGTGATAATAGAAGCTAGTGCTATTTTCTGGCCGTAAAGTGAAAATAACTTGGTCGATATTGTCGGGTAATAAAGGTTTTAGCACCTGCTGCAAAAATTCAGTAATGCTGTGCTCATTTATTGCTGTTGTTGCAATAGCCACACTGGCTTGTGCCGGTGCAGCCATTTGAATTAAGCCACGTTGGCTGTTAAAGCGCAGAATATGCGTTTGTTCTATCACGCTTAATGATAAGGCAGCTGATTGCTCTGGCAATACTAACTTATGGTCAACAAGCTCATCGATAGTACGTTTTATCAGCTTTTTTACATGGCTAAAATCTAACACCATAGACGTTTGATCTAAGCCACCATGCAACTCGACATCAACAATATAGCTTTCGCCTAACATGCCACGTTTTTCACATAGGTAAGAAAAATCAATAACCGTTAAATCCCGAACAAACAAAATCATCAGTGGCTCTCTATTACTATAAACAGCGCGTATTATAGCGCTGAACCGCTGCGGGCAACAGCCAGCAAGCCGGTAAATTAACGCTTATGCTCGGTCAGCCAACTGTTTAAAATGCCAACTTGACCACACTTGTGTGCGGCATACATTAAACGAATAGCATTGCTCAATAACAGGCTATCGCTCCACTGCGTTTTTTGCTGTATTTCTTCATAACAACTTAATGCTTCAGGCGTAAGATAACCGCGTAATTCCTTTTTTCCTGATTGCTTTTGCCGTTCACGATAACGTTGCTGTTTTTCTGCATTAGTTAAGGCTTTTTTACTGGTATTAGTCATGTTGTCACTCTTTGGCAATAACACTGTTACCCACTTAGGTAAGCGAGTTAAGTAAGTATAATTGAACTTCACACAAATCGGACTTGTCTAGCGTACAAGTGTTCGCTAAAGTGGCCCAGCATTTTTACTGGATTAAACATACATGACTAAGAATAGCTTTACAAAAGAAGATTTAATCGCCTGCGGCGAAGGTAAATTATTTGGTGAAGGTAACAGCCAGTTGCCTTCAGATCATATGCTAATGATGGATCGCATTGTTCATATTTCTGAAGAAGGTGGTTTATACGGTAAAGGTCAAATTATTGCCGAGCTGGATATCACGCCTGATTTATGGTTTTTTGCCTGTCACTTTAAAGGTGATCCCGTAATGCCAGGTTGTTTAGGCTTAGATGCCATGTGGCAATTGGTTGGCTTTTTCTTAGGTTGGTCTGGTGGCCCAGGCAAAGGTCGCGCGCTTGGCGTTGGCGAAGTTAAATTTACTGGCCAAATTGTACCTACCGCGAAAAAAGTGACCTATACCATTAATATGAAACGCGTTATTAAACGTAAACTATTTATGGGTATTGCTGATGGTGTCGTCAGTGTTGATGGCCGAGACATTTATACCGCTACTGATTTAAAAGTAGGCTTATTTCAAGATACCTCTAGTTTTTAATTAGCGGTTTCTACTTTTAATTAGCTACGCCCCACAATGACAAAAGCCCCGTAGGTTTACCTTAACGGGGCTTTTTTAATACATAAACCTTTACAGTAAATTATGGACCTTTATTAAACAGTCCAGTACCTCGGTCTTCTAGGGCTTCGCGCCAGCCTCCTAACCATTGTGAGCGCGTTTCTAAACTTTGATAAGGGCAAATTTCTTTTGACCGTCCGGTAACACCGGCACGATAACCTTGAGCATGAGCACGTTCCAGACGATCACGTTTTTGTCTTTTCATACGGCAGTCTTCCTCAATAACTTTTTATGTAATTAAAGTAATCGCAATGTTGCTTGCGACTACCCTATTATTGATAGCTGACATGCACTAAAGGTTCAATCGACTAAAGCTAAATTAATAGCTTGACAATAGCTAAAGAACTGATGGCTCTTAAGATTTACTTATAAACGTTGTTATACTTTATTTGTGTAAATACGCTGCTTGTTATAGCTTATTGCATAAGTTGCTGAAACATAAAAAAAGCTGCCGAAGCAGCTTTTTTATTTACATTACACGTCTGCGCCACCAGAGTAGCACTGAACCTAAAACTAAGCCTGCGCCACCAAAGCCACCACTTTGACGTTTATAGCTATTCTGATCTTCCCCACCACAGCTTTCAACTTCACCATTGGCTATAGGTTGCAAGGTTATTACTGTGGTAACACTTTCCATTTCTGGATCACCTTTAGCATCAAGTACAGGCTCGCCTTTGATGTTACGCTTTTCACGGCTAACCAATGCCGTAGCCACTATAGTACCGTTATTATTAATATCGGTAGCATCAACGATTTGGTACGGCAAATTACAGCCAACTAGCGTATTTAAATCGACAAACTTATCGCTGGCGATATCGTACATAAAGCCGTGAGTTCGCCGTGTTGAGGTACCATCAATGATAACTTCGGCATTACCTACAATTTGATTATTATCGTTAATGGCATTAGGTCGAGTATTTGAACTAGCAAAAAAACCTGTTACATAATTTGCTTTATTGGTGCTGTAATCATAATAAAATAACTTGGCACGGGCGTTACCGTTAATGTTTTTTACGGCATAACCCATAGCAATATTATTGTTGTTAATAGACAAAGCTCGACTACTAGACCATTCATTTTGATCAACCATAGGTAAGGCTTCGTTATCAACAAATAATGTTGCTTGCTCGGTGCGATAAATTTCATCTTGGAAAACGTACAAGTCTGAATCACTGTACAAGGATAGGCCAACAGCAATACCTGAATTGTTCACATCTAAAGCTTGGCTATAGTAGTTAATCGCTTTAACACCCTCAACGCTATGCGCTACTTGGCTATTTTTATCACCTAAAAAACCTAATACCGTAGGTGTAACCGCGTTACTACCATTTTGTGACCACAATATGCCGCGTTGGGTATAACTAAAATCGCTTAATTCTTGCCGATAAGCATTAATGGCTGGCATTCTTGCGGCACTGGTATGATAGTTGTAATAACAAACATCTATAGGTACTGCAGCTCCGGTACATAGTTTTTCTATATTGGCAATAGATTCAGCAACTAAGCCAACGCTGCCGTAGCCGGCAACAAGCCCATTATCGTTTATTGCTTTTGCCACGCTGTAACCGCCGCCGTAACTTGAATAAAGAGGAGCTAACGCTGTAGTGTCATTACCTACTACCACTACGCCCAACTGATAGGGTAATTCTGGTGCCCATAACTTCTCTGGCGCAGGTGTTGGCTTTTCAGTGGTGGCAGCAGGCGTAAAGCTCTGCTGCGTAAAGGTAGCTGTTGCCTGACCTACAGCGACGCCAGCATTATTAATATCGTATAAGTATTCACTGTTAGTTCGCGTTGCGTTGACATCACGTAACTTAATATTGTTTGCTAGCTCATTGCCACGTAATACATAGCTTATTGCATTACCTATAGGTTGTGCCGCAGGGTTTGTACCAAGTAAAATACCTAAAGTTGTTACATCAAGGATGCCATTTTTTACATCCGCTAACTGCTCTGCTGTAAATAGCGCTTTAATATTATCATTGTCAAAATCGATAGCATTTAGCTGGATCGGAAAATTAAAATATTGATACTGTACTACACCAGAATTTGTAACATCATTTTTAACCACTTTAACGGCGCCGTTAAACACGGTATCACCATTATCATTAATGGCTGACGCATAGGTAGATTTCAGTTCCGGTACTTTACCAACGTCGACGACGCTATAAACTGCCGCTTGTACAGAACACAGACTTAGCAGCGGCAGTATCGCCAAACTGATAGGTGATAATTTCATTCGGGGCCCCTAATTTTTTACTTCTTTTAAGCGTCTAATTCTTCCCAGCGCGCGTAGGTTTGCGCCAGCTTCGACTCGGTCTGTTGTAATTGGTTCAACGTGCTCTGGGTTTGCTCTGCGCTTTTTTTGAAGAACTCACCGTCATTTACCAGCAGCTGTAAGGCTTTAAGCTCGGTTTCTAACTGCTCGATAAGTGCCGGCAATTGTTCCAACTCACGCTTTTCTTTGTATGATAACTTCTTAGTACTTACAGCAGAAGCCTGAACTGGCGTTTCTTCTGTAATACTTTGTGTTTGCTTTGTCACTTTTTGTGGCGTTAACACTGGCGTTGCATGACGTTGCTGATAAGCGATCACATCATCATAACCACCGGCAATTTCTACTATACGGCCTGCTCCGGCAAATAATAGCGAGCTCGTCACGGTATTATTAACAAATTCTCGGTCGTGGCTTACCAGTAATACCGTACCCTGATACTGCTGTAAAATATCTTCTAGTAATTCGAGTGTTTCTACGTCGAGATCATTGGTCGGCTCATCGAGGATCAGCAGGTTGCTTGGCCGCGCAAAGAGTTTAGCCAGCAACAAGCGGTTTTTCTCACCGCCGGATAAGGCTTTAACCGGTGTACGCGCGCGTGCCGGTGGAAATAAAAAGTCTTGCAGATAGCTAAGCACATGCCGTGTTTTACCGTTTTGGGTAATTTCCTGCTTACCTTCGGCCACGTTGTCCTGCACTGTGGCTTCTAAATCAAGCGCCATGCGGTGTTGGTCAAAATACGCTACTTCAATATTGGTACCGCGCTTTATTTCACCGCTAGTGTGCTTGTAATCACCGAGCAATAACTTTATTAGCGTAGATTTGCCAACACCATTAGGGCCAACTAAAGCAATTCGGTCGCCACGCATAACCAATAAATCAAGGCCGTTAATAACGGTTTTACCGTCAAAACCCACACTTATGGCTTTGGTTTCAAATACTAATTTGCCAGAGCGGTCAGATTGCTCAATATTAAAGTCAACTTTACCCAGGGTTTCTACTCGCTGCGCACGCTCTTGGCGTAAGGCTTTTAAGGCACGTACCCGGCCTTCATTACGCGTACGGCGAGCTTTTATACCTTGGCGGATCCACACTTCTTCTTCCGCTAGCTTTTTATCAAACAGCGCATTGTGCTGCTGTTCGTCTTCTAGCATCTTTTGTTTACGATCAAGGTACTCTTGATAGTTACCCGGGTGTGACGTTAGCTGCCCACGGTCAAGATCAATAATACGACTGGCTAAAGCACGAATAAACGCTCTATCGTGCG
This sequence comes from Rheinheimera metallidurans, assembly GCF_036983985.1. Lineage (NCBI taxonomy): Bacteria > Pseudomonadati > Pseudomonadota > Gammaproteobacteria > Chromatiales > Chromatiaceae > Rheinheimera > Rheinheimera metallidurans. Next base: position 108,252 of record NZ_JALAHQ010000002.1, on the reverse strand, counting down.
AGATAAAAATAATAGCGCCAGAAAAATTAAGTAAAAACTGCTCTAACCATTGAATCGCCGCAACGTCTAAGTGGTTAGTTGGCTCATCAAGTAGCAAAATGTCGGGTTTAGCAATCAGTGCGCGGGCTAATGCCGCTTTACGTAACCAGCCACCCGATAACGTAGTTAAACTGGCATTCGGGTCCATTTCAAACTGCTGGCATAAATCGGCCACGCGGCTTTCTAAACCCCAGCCATCGCGCGTATCCATTTCGCTTTGTAGCTGTTCAAATAAACGGTAATCAGCATCTGATGCGCCGTCTAAGTTTTCTGATAAGGTGTAAAACTGTTGGGCTATTTGCGCTAAATCGCCGGCGCCTTCACGAATAAAGTCGGCAATTTTCACCTCCATTTTCGCTGGCGGGTCTTGCTCAAGGCGGCTTAATACCACACCGGTATTAACCACTATTTGCCCGTCATCTAAATTTTGCTGACCGGTCAACAATTTTAAAAATGATGACTTGCCGGCACCATTTCGGCCAACCAAACACACTCGCTCGCCACTAAATAAGCTAAAATCAACGTGATCTAAAATGGGGTGTGTACCAAAGGCTAAACATGCCTGCTGAAACCGTAATAATTCCACTATCTTACATCCTTAAGCCATGTTGCAAGCTGCGCCGCATCAAACGGCCAGCACAATTCATTATCGCCGTTACGCAGCACCGGTATCATTACGCGGTAACGTGCAAAGGCGTGTTCATCATCAACAATATCTACCACGCTAAACTGCTGTGCCAACCCCGCCGCCACGAGCAGCTGTTCTGCTTGCTCGCAAAGATGGCAGCCCCAGGTGCTGTATAAAACTAAGCTATGGCTTGTCATTGTTAACGGGTTAACTCAAAACAAACGTGAATATTGGGGTTACGTTTATAATCTTCAGGTAAGGTTGCTGCAGAAATATCTTTAACTTGCCAACCCGCATCGTTTAATGCCTGAGTATCAATTTTAAAGCGGCGTTTGTTGTTAGAAAATATAACCTTGCCGCCAGGCGCTAAGCGCGGCGTTAGCATATTAATTAGCATCACGTGATCACGCTGCACATCCCAGTTATCTTGCATCCGTTTTGAATTTGAAAAGGTTGGTGGGTCAACAAAAATCAATTCAAACTGATTACGGCAACGGCTTAACCATTGCAAACAATCGGCTTGTTCAAACTGGTATTGCTTGCCGGCTAAACCATTAAGTGTAAAGTTGCGCTTAGCCCAATCAAGGTAAGTATTTGACATGTCTACTGTAGTGACACTTGCTGCGCCGCCAATAGCCGCATGTACCGATGCCGTGCCGGTGTAAGCAAATAAGTTTAATACCGTTTTGCCTTTTGCCTGCTGCTGGATCATCCGCCGAGTAATACGGTGATCTAAAAATAAGCCGGTATCAAGATAATCGCGTAAGTTTACTAAAAACTTAGCGCCATATTCGCTAACTTCTTTATAACGGCCCACTTTATCATTGGCCTGATACTGTGAAGTACCCTTTTGTTTTTCTCGAACCTTTAAAATCATTTTATCTGAGTTAATACCCAGCACTTGTGGTACTTGGTTTACCACGTCAAATAAACGCTTTTGTGATACCTGCTCATCTACCGTAGCCGGAGCCGCATATTCGTGCACCACTACTTCGCCATCGTACCAATCTACCGCCACGTTATATTCAGGAATATCAGCGTCGTATAAGCGATAGCAGTTCAGGCCTTCTTTATTCGCCCATTTTTGTAATTGTTTAAGGTTTTTCGCTAACCTATTACCAAAAGAGCTACTTTCGCTATAAAACAGTGCTGGTGCATCAGAGCTCACCGCGACTTGCTTTTCGGTTAAATCAAACAGCGTAAATTCACAATCTAACGGACCGTTAGTAAATTTATAGGTTTTACTTTTTGATAAACGAAGCGCACGCAGTAAATCAGCATTTGAGGTGATAATAGCTAAGCGCCAACCTTGATAATGCTGTTTTAAGGCTAACGAAAACTTACTATATAGCGGTATAAGTGATGGTAAATCACCTAAACGCTCGCCGTACGGCGGGTTAGTTACAATAACACCGGCAACACTACTAACCGCAGCCTTTAAGGCGGTGGCATCGGCATAGTCAAACTGCACTAAAGCACTAACACCGGCCCGTGCCGCATTTTGTTTGGCTTTGGCTAAGCTACGTTCATCAAAATCAGAGCCCCAAAATTGTACCTTTGCCGGCAAACTACGTTCTGCAACCACTGCTTCTTGTTTTAACTGTTGCCACGTGGCATCGCGATGGCCAGGCCAACCAATAAATGCAAATTTTTCACGGGTTAAACCCGGTGCTTTATTTTGCGCAATTAACGCCGCTTCAAGAACAATAGTGCCGCTACCACAAAACGGGTCAAATAACGGTTGTTCAACCTGCCAACCTGAGCGTTTCAATAACGCTGCGGCTAAGTGTTCTTTTAATGGTGCTTCACCTTGCCCGCTGCGATAACCGCGCTGATGTAGCGATGGGCCAGAGAAATCTTGCAAGAAGTGAAAATGCTGTTTATCTAAGCGCACTTGGAAACGTACATCAGGGTCCATACGGTCGACATCTGGACGGTTGCCGGTTTCTTCACGAAACTGATCAACAATCGCATCTTTTAGACGAATAGCGCCAAACTGGGTATTATCTATTTTCGGGTGTTTACCAACGCACTCTACCGCTAAACTATTACGTAGCGACATATGCTGCGGCCAGTCAATTTTACTGGCTACTTGGTAGATATCACTGTCTGCCGTTATCGGCTCAGACTGAATAAGACGCAAAATTCGGGTAGCCAAACGAGACCACAAGCATAACTGATACGCCGTGCGCAGTTCAGCACTAAAACGCACTACTCCCATGGTTACTTTTATAACTTCGCCACCGTGTTGACGGATCTCATCAGCCAACAGTTCCTCTACCCCTTTAGACGTTAACGCCCAGAATTCCAGCATGCTACCCAACCCTTATCAAAAATGGCGCTTAGTATAGCAGAATGTAGTATTTATACGTTTGAGTTTTTACACACCGGCCAAATTGTTGTATTAAACTGCGCTTTGTTTAATAAAGCAGCGGTTGAACGGCTAATGTGAAATAAAGCGAATTAAAGACTTGCGTGTCTAAAGTAAAAGCCCTAATATGCGCCCCGCAGTGACGGACGCGGGATGGAGCAGCCTGGTAGCTCGTCGGGCTCATAACCCGAAGGTCGTCGGTTCAAATCCGGCTCCCGCAACCAAATTGAGTGTGTAGTGATTATTTAGCAAGCCCTCGGGCTCCTCTTTATAACCACGAGGCGAAGGTCTAACCCCAAGCTTACGCAACCAATTGTGACTTGTTTAGCCTAAAGGTCATCAATTAACGTCTTGCAAATCAACATATTACCTTCTCTGCTCAAGGGTAATATACGGACGCGGGATGGAGCAGCCTGGTAGCTCGTCGGGCTCATAACCCGAAGGTCGTCGGTTCAAATCCGGCTCCCGCAACCAAATTAAGTGTGTAGTGATTATTTAGAAAGCCCTCGGGCTCCTCTTTATAACCGCGAGGCGAAGGTCTAAACCTGAGCTTACGCAACCAACTAAGCCGACTAATTAAGTCGGTTTTTTTGTGCCTGAAATTTGAGTATGTGCAAGATTTTTCTGGTGTTTGCACCCGCACTTGTACCTGCGTTTGCACCTGCATCATTACAGAATGTGCTATAAGCCGAGGAACTTGACTCGCAGGTGGAGCCAGATGCTACAACGTTTAGCTAAATACTTAGTGTTTAAAATCTTTTAAATACACAACATTATCGCTTATATTTTTGGGCGTAACACTGTTTTCCTGCATTCTGTTTCTTGCGTTTACTAAGCTGTTACAGTACTGCGCTAAGCGCTCTACCGGCACAATTTTGGTCTTTTGTTTAGCTACTCGTTTGGGCTGAGTGTTAAGGTAAATAGCTAACTCCAGTGCTAAACTTGGCGATAATTCAGCTTGCTTTTTGTCTGCCAAAGTTTGCGTTACCCACAATGCGGCGTCTGCAATATGACCATTAACGCTAAGATCGGTATTTTTAACCCAGTCTATGTCGAAGTTAATATCACTAAGGTTACTTAGCAGCAGCGCAATATCGCTGCGCGGCAACATATGCTGATCTTGTAGTGTTTCAGCGAGTAGAAACTGCCACTCTATTTGTAAGCGTTTGCTTAGCTGTTCAGGCGTCAGTATTAAATCTACCGGTATAAACACAGTAAACCGACTGTTAGCCTCGGTGGCAATAATGGTTTTATGCCATGAACCATAGCTATTGTCGATAATATGCAACTGCCAGCTCATTTGCTCGCGGGTGCTGGCAACGGTATTCACCCCCACCTGCTGGCCGGGTGCGGCGGGCAAACGCGGTAAGTCGGATTTTAGCCACTTGATTAGGGCATTGGTAGCGCAGAATTGGTATTGCATGTTCATTATTGCTTAGTGTCCTTAATATCGCTATTCCAGCTAAAAATACTTTGCTAAGAGGGCGAAATAAGCATGTTTAATCTGCCAGCATCATCAAGACTTTAGATACGCTCTCCTCGTCAAATACTGACTAAACGGAGTTCATATGAAAAAAATTTATAACTTTCTTACTAGTTACTCTTACCAATACCATGCTGACGATGTTTTACTCGTTATTATCTGCTGTGCTGTCGCCATTTTCACACTCGATTTTACAACAGCTTGCGATATCGGCTTAATGTACTGTCTTTCTAAAATTTATTAAAACAGATATAACGGTAAGCCTGTTAAAACAGCATTAGTTATATCAAAGCAGTCTTTATACGTAACCTGTAGTTAACTACACTACGCGCATCTCGTCTACCATGCGTAGAAGGAGTTACGGCCCGTCCCGGAAACAGGGATATGCCTGCTTTTCAGAGCACATCCAATCGTATCTCATACAAATCTTTGACTAACTTTGAGCAGAGAATTAATGTCGTTTATAACACGGCCCCTATCGATAGTATTGCCTTTGCAAGCTATTGCTTAGGGGTTCTTTATTAGCCCTAGTAACAGTCATTTTTTGTCTGTTTTCAACAACTGTTCGATTTTATCCTGCCTATCAATGATTTTATCGAGCATGTCTTGAAGTGGTGATTTGTCACCATGTTTAGTTTCCAAAGTCACGGAAGCATTGAATGCTATTGCATCTATGGCAGATCTTAATAAATGCGCCATTAACTCATTAGTTTCCTGGCCTAGCTGTTCCACCTGCGTTTTATAGCTTTGATAGGATTTTGCCAGCGCCTCTTTATGGGCATATTCTTGCTGTAATCTTTGTGCTTCACTACGACGCTTTGACGCAAAAAATGCTAGCCAAATCACAGGCAGCGCTAACGGAATTTTATAAGCAAGGTTACTCCATAAATTGGACAATTGGCTAAGGTCTACCCAGTCGATACCAAACCAATAAATTTTGTTAGTCACAGAAACCAATGAAATAACAACCAACGTCAGAATCGAACCATAAAAGATTTTTGTATTAGTGCTAATCGTTGAGTCGAAGCTATTTTTCATTTCCCTGTAAGCAGTAGTTAAACCTGCACTGGTTGCGCCAGGTAACAACGTCTCAATTTCGTCGTTTAGCGCTTTGTACCGTTCTTCTTGTTCTTTCTTAAACTTATCTAAGTCGGCACGCCGCTTTTTCAACTCTTCTTTTAAGCCGCCCACCATAACGGTCTCGTCTTCAGCACTCGGCTTGCCAAAAATATGGTGATAGAAATCTTTCAGCTCTTTTAGGTCAGATTTTGCGCCGTCTAAAAGCTCATCAATCCTCTCGCTGTTTTCCGTAGCTTCATTTAATGCGGTCTCGATTTGTGTGCTGATTGCTTCGCCTCTGGCATCATCACTAAACAACTTATCGTGATAACCGCTGATTTTTTCGAAAAGGCTATCGGCTTTCTCTTGCAACTCTTTTATAAGCTGCTGAACTGAGTATTTCTCGTCTGTTTCAACAAACAGCTCGTCTCTAAATTCTTCTATTTCGCTTTTAAGCGTATCAACTGAGTCAGCATCACCTTTGACACTTTCCGATGCGCTTTGCATGTCGGTAACTATCTGATTTGCCTTCTCATGAAACTGGGTAAGATGCTCTTCTATGGTTTCGGCATACTTTTTAAATGCGTAATGAGCCGCTTTGGCTGGCCCACTGCCTTTACCGCAAACTGGAGCAATCACTGTCAACATTTGATCAATGTGAGTGTTAGCGCTTTGAATGCTGTTAATAGGCGAGTTAGGAGTTGTAGCGTACTGATTTATATATGTAATAACGTGACTAAAACCACTATTTAAACCATCAAAATAAGACATTGGTGTTAATTCAGGATCAATCAGCTGAATTGATTCCTCAATGTACTTCATTGCTTTTTTTAACCGGCCAATCTCTAGCCGGTCATCAGGTGTAGCATTTTGATGAGGCTTTAGCTCTGCTAGTAAAGACATGGCTTTTTTCAACTGTGCCTGAAATGCGTGGTTTTTAAACTGTGTAGTCCATCTGCTCATTCAAAATCCCTTCTCTAACAAATTTAATGTCTAACTGTGCTAATCAGGCAACCACCTGTTCGACCAATGCTTCAGCTAAGACTACTTGAGTTTGTTTACTGCTATTCAATTTCTCACTTAAAGCATCACAAAGCTCAAAAAGTTCGTTTACCCGATTAACTATCCTGCCTTGTTCAGATTTAGGCGGCAGAGCAAATGGATTACCTTCAAAAAAGTCTTTGGGCAGACGTTTTTGACCTGCCGTTCCTGTCATTTTTGACTCACCTGTCTTCAAATAAAGTGGTGATTTAATGTTCAACAACAAATATTTTGCCAGAGCATCTTCTGCAGAGATAAAACGGGCTATATGAAGCTCAGTGGTTCCTGCACCAATGCCGTTAGTTAAATCATGAAACACTGCAGCCTTACTGTTTTCAAAACATGGCGTGATCTTCGCCACAGCCAGATCACCATTAGCGAAGTGAGTGAAACCTTTTTTGATGTCACCCCAATCTCTGGTTTCACTCAGATGCTCGCCAGTGTGTGATTTACCAATTAATGTCATGGGTACAAATGACGCTTGAAGTTTATCTTCGGCATAATTGCGCGGGTTAATTTCAGCAATCCATCCCAACCTACACCACTCCCACCCCTCTGGCAGTTCAAACGGTTTCTCGTCATCACTAATCGGCGGTAACGATTTTTGCTTTTTGATTTTACCGGCTTTTACCAAGGCGTCTTTCTCAAAGGCGATGCGTTTTAGCAGTTCGCTGGCGGGTTCGTCGCTAGGGTCTTGTTTAACCAGCTTGCCCATTACTGCTAATTGCAAAATAGTTTGCTTCAGCGCGTCGATGCTGTATTCGGTGGTAAATAACGTATCAAAGTGTGCTGCCAGGCGCTGCCAGTTGCTGGCCAGTTCGTCAGCATTCAGGCTTTGGGTTAAGGTAGCCAGTAAGGCATCAACCAGTTGATTATGGGCATCGAGCTGCTGGTAGCTTTGCTGTTCCAGCTGATCGCATAGGGCCATTAGTTCATCTACTTTGGCGACGATTCGATTCTGCTCTGCAAATGGTGGTAGCGAAACGATTAGCTCATAAGCCTCATTTCTATTGAGGCCAGGTTTAATCCCTTTACCGAGCTTGTCTAGAGCAAGAGTATGGAGCAACTTAAACACGAAATTTAAATTCATATAAGCTGACGGTATACAGTAATATGCAACATCAGTTACGCAACAACCCGAATGCATACATAAATTGAGTGCACCCGCAGATCCTTTTCGACCAATTACGATACAAGGCGCATTTATAAAAGCTACGTTATGAGATCCCACTACCCCATTTGAACCATATACGGGGAATTCGCCAGTATTTGTTCTCTTTGCTTCTGGTAAGTTATCACCATACTCAAACTCCAGTAGCGAACCAAGCTTCAGAAATGCCCAGCCTTTCGGCAATTCAAAAGGCTTTTCCTCATCCGAAATCCGCGGAAATGGTTTTTGCTTTTTAAGCTTACCGGCTTTAACTAACGCCTCTTTTTCTTCAGCAATCCGCTTTAATAGCTCACTGGCTGGTTCATCAGTTGGATCTTGCGGCACCAGTTTGCCGCGTACGGCGAGTTCTAAAATCAGCTCACGCAGTTTTTTAATACCGGTTAGCTCAATCTTGTTATTGCTGCCGCGTCCGCTGGTACTTTTGGCGGTTTGTGCCTGTGTCCACAGATCTAGATGATCGGTAATCAGCTGTTCAACTTGCAGTGCCATGCTATTAACCTCTGCCGCTTGTTGGCGCTAAGGCTTCGGCCAGTATGCTTTTTAGCTGGTCGCGCAGTTGTTGTATTTCCTGCTGCTGCTGGGCGTAGCTGGCTAATAACTCTTCCGGGTCATGGCTGATTAACTCGCCAATATGCGGGTTTTTACAATCGAGGTTGTAGTTGCGCGTTTTAATCTCATCTGCCGACACCTTCCAGGCAAATTCGTTTTCCTCACGCGTGGCAAAGCCATCGGCTTCGCTGCCCCACCAGGCTTCTTCTACCGCGAATTCTTCAATGCGCATCGGCCTGGTTTTGCTGTAGTTTTTTACACCCTCTGGGTATTGGTGCTCGTAAAACCAAATGTCTTTAGTCGGTGTGCCTTTGGTGAAAAACAGCAGGTTGGTTTTAATGCCGGTGTACGGGTTAAACACGCCATTGGGCAGGCGCACTATGGTGTGCAGGTTGCACTCTTGCAGCAGCTTTTCTTTTAAGCGTGATTTCATACCCTCGCCAAATAAAAAGCCGTCGGGCAGCACCACTGCGGCGCGGCCACCGTCTTTTAGCAGGTGGATAATCAGCGTCATAAACAAATCGGCGGTTTCGCGGGTGCGTAGCGCCTGCGGGAAGTTGGTTTCGATGCCGTCTTCTTCCATGCCACCAAATGGCGGGTTGGTTATAATGCAGTCGACCCGCTTTTTTGGCCCCCAGCTGATTAGCGGCCTTGCCAGGGTGTTGTCGTGGCGGATATTAAACGGCACTTCAATGCCGTGCAAAATCATATTGGTAGTGGCAAGCAAGTGCGGCAGTGGCTTTTTCTCTACGCCAAAAATACTGTTTTGCAGCACTTGCTCGTCGCTTGGGGTTTTAACGTAATGCTTACGCTTATGCTCGATAGTGCAGGTTAAAAAGCCACCCGTGCCACAGGCCGGGTCAAGCACCTTGTCATCCAGCTTGGGGTTAACCATGCGCACCATAAATTCGGTAACCGGGCGCGGAGTATAAAACTCACCGGCGTTACCGGCGTTTTGTAAGTCGCGCAGTATTTGCTCGTACATATCACCGAACAAATGACGTTCCTGCGCCTTATTAAAGTCGATGCCGTCCTGAATTTTGTTGATCATCTGCCGCAGCAGCTGACCAGATTTCATGTAGTTGTAGGCATCTTCAAATACGCTTTTAATGACAAAAGCGCGCTGGTCGTCGCCTTTGGGTTCCAGGTTTTGCAGCGTGGGAAATAGCTCGTTATCAATAAACTGCTTTAGCTCGTCACCGGTAATGCCTTCAGCATCGGCGGCCCAGTTACGCCAGCGCAGTGGCTCGGGTATGGGTGAGGTATAATCGCCGAATAGCTCCCATTCCTGCTCTTTATCGTCATAGATTTTTAAGAACAGCATCCAGACTAACTGGCCGATACGCTGGGCGTCGCCGTCGACGCCGACGTCTTTGCGCATAATGTCCTGAATGGATTTAATGGTACTGCTGATTGACATGGTGTTCCTTTTCTAACAAATTCGTCTAAAGGTCACGAACCGGTTTACACACGCCAACACGCCGTAAATACGTCCTTGTAGGCTCGATTCGGCCATCCAGGCCTGCAACGGTTGGCTTAGTGTAAGCCGGTTCTCACTTCAGTATTCTTAATTATCAAGCAATGCTTTTATCGTCGTATAACGCTTGTTCTAGTTCCTGCACTGCCTGCTCGTAACCTGCTTTGCCGCCAAAGGCGCGCACCAGCTCGATACCGGTGCCAATTTGGTCAAACGGCGGCAGCTGCAAAATTTTAATATCTTCAATATGTTCTATGCCGGTGTCGGCATATTTTTCCAGCAGGTTTTCCAGCACCTGCAAGGCTGCGCCCTGGTACTTGGTAAAGTAATTGCGCTTTTTCACGTTATTGGCGCGCTCGCGCCGGGTAAGTGGCGGGGCATCGTAAACGATATGGGCAATTAAATCGAAGGCATCCAGCTCGTTGCCGCGCTTTTGCTTAACTTCTGCGCGTAGTTCATCCCAAAACACACCCTGCTCGGCCAGTTGCTGAATAATCTCCTGCTTACGCTCGGCGCTGCTCCAGTGGCGGAAGAAGTCTTTTAAGGTGGCAAACTGCTTTTGTACGCACTGCTTGGTGTAATCGGTAAGCGACTCGGTAATCAGCTTGCCGTCGGGGCCTAAAAACTGTACCCGCTGGCCAATCATCTGCACCGGTTGGCCGTTAACGAAGAACTTCTGCTTTTTCTCGCCTGGCCCGGTTGGGCCTGTCTCACCGCCAGGTTCATCTTCTGGCTGCTCAGAGCCGCCATAAGGCGCTCCGGGCTCTTCTACCCCACCTGGGATATCTTCCGGCGGCACAGCTTCTTCGCCTGGTTTGGGGTTGAAGATGATTACCGGTTCACCGTCAAACGCCGGATCAGCAAATAGCTCGGTGGCCTTTTTAAAGTCCATAATGGTAAACCACAGCTTGTCGTAGTCTTCATTAATGCGCGTGCCACGGCCGATAATTTGCTTAAACTCAGTCATCGACTGAATACGCTGATCCAACACCACTAACTTACAGGTTTGCGCATCCACGCCGGTGGTCATCAGTTTGCTGGTAGTAGCAATTACCGGGTAGCGGCTTTCCGGGTTAATAAAGTTATCCAGCTCGGCTTTACCTTCGTTGTCGTCACCGGTAATGCGCATAATGTACTTACTGTTTTCCCGCACCCGCACCGGGTTAAGGTTCACCAGGGCCTGGCGCATACGCTCGGCATGGTCGATGTCGTCACAAAAGATAATGGTTTTTTGAAACTCGCCGGTTTTCTGCAGGTACTCAGTCACTTTTTGCGCCACAAGTTGAGTACGCTCGTCAAACACGATATTGCGATCCATATCCTTCTGGTTATAGATCCTGTCTTCAATCTCAAGGCCGTATTTATCTTTCTGGCCCTTTCTCGGCCGCCAGCCTAACAGGTCAATATCAAAGTCGATGCGTACTACCTTGTATGGCGCTAAAAAGCCGTCATCAATGCCCTGCTTTAACGAGTAGGTAAAAATGGGCTCGCCAAAATAGTGAATGTTGCTCACTTCCTTGGTTTCTTTCGGTGTAGCTGTAAGGCCGATATGAGTGGCAGATTTAAAGTAATCGAGAATATCGCGCCAGGCCGAGTCTTCCCGTGCGCTGCCGCGGTGGCATTCGTCTATGACGATGAGATCGAAAAAGTCGGGTGAGAACTCGCGGTAAATGTTTTGCTCTTCTTCTGTGCCGGTAACCGCCTGGTACAGCGACAAATAAATTTCGTACGACTTGTTAATTGTGCGCTTGGTAATTTTGGTCATCGCCTGACCAAAGGGTTTAAAGTCGTTGTTTTTGGTTTGGTCGACCAGAATATTGCGGTCGGCTAGAAACAAAATGCGCTTTTTCTGCCGCGATTTCCAAAGCCGCCAGATAATCTGAAAGGCGGTATAGGTTTTACCGGTGCCGGTGGCCATAACCAGCAATATTCTGTCCTGACCACGCGCCACCGCCTCTATTGTGCGGTTAATGGCGGTCATTTGATAATAACGCGGGCTGCGGCCACTGCCATCGTCGTAGTATGGTGTATCCACCAGCTGCACAGCATTGTCTTTAAAGCCATGGTGCTGGCAATACCATTGCCACAGCTGCGCCGGTGAGGGGAATTGGTTAAGCGTAAGCTCGTGCTCGGTTTTGCCGCTTAAGCCGGTTTTGTCATGAAATAAAAAGCCATCGCCATTGCTGGAAAACACAAACAGCACGTCCAGCGCTTCGCTATAAGCCAGTGCCTGCTGCATGCCTGCGCCAACACTGTGTTTATTGTCTTTGGCTTCGACTACCGCCAGCGGCAGGTTTTTCTTGTGATACAGCACATAATCAGCACGGCGTCTTTCACCACGGCTATGCATGCGGCCACGCACAATAACGCGCCCGGCAGTAAAGGTAAGCTCTTCACGGATTTGGCTTTGAAGATCCCAGCCTGCTTGCTGAATGGCAGGAGTAATAAACTTGGTACAAATATCACGTTCGCTAAAGGCTTTTTTATTCATGCGTACTCATATCCGTATGATGATTAAGCGATTGTATAGGAAATGGATACAGCGTCAATGACAAACACCTCAGGTATTGAAGCGCAAACTGCAAGGGATTTTACCTCAATCGATTAATCGCCGGCTCATCAAAATAATCGTAATCACCTAAACTTAAGGCGTGTTGGCGGCGGCTTTGCTCGCTGGGTTGGCGCTTGGCTATACTAACGCCGAATACTTCGTGGTGCACTTGTTCCATAAGTTGCTGTACTTCTTGGCGGCTGCATAGCTCTAGCAATTCGCCGGCATGAATAAAGCCTTGGCTGCGTAGCTTTTGTTCAGCGTTATCTTTACCGGCTTTGCTGGCCAGAAACATGTCAGTAAATTGCTGGTGTAAGGTAATTAAAAATAACTCGCGCTGTAAGTAGTTCATCTTGGTCTCCTAAGTTGGCATCCGTGCCTGTTTGTCCATTTCCCTGTTCGCTACGTCCGGTAGCGTTGTCCATTTACTGTCACCTATTTATTGTCATCTATTTACTGTAACTATCGGCGACAGGTCATCCGTTGCTATACATCTTAGGTTGTTTCTAAATTCACGCCATACTGTGCAAGTATTCAGTGTACGCTTTTCATTCACATCAAAGGGCTGGATGAAAATTGTTGTTTTGTTATGGTTGGCTTTGCTTTAACTTTAAACCTACTGGTAACCTAATAAACGACTACACCAAGCGTAACATGCGTACGCTTTGGCTACAGATAAGCGCAAAGGTAACGATGAATAATACACATGATGTTAGCGAAAACGAGGAGCAAGGTTGGCCGCTGCGCTGGGAGCTACTGATGCGCTATCGGCTAATTGAAATTGTTGCACTGTGGGAAGGCCGCTTAACCACTAAGCATTTATGTAACAGCTTTGGCATTGCCCGCCAGCAGGCCTCTAAAGATATTAATGCCTATTTGCGTGATGTTGCGCCAGACAATCTGGTGTATGACAGCAAGTTACGGGGTTACAAACCTGCAAGCCATTTTTCGCCCAAGGTAACCAGTGGCTTAGCCGATGAATATTTGCATGCGTTGGCAAGCACTAAAGACTTCGCTCATACCTTTAGCCAACTTGATTTAGGCTTTGCCCATACTGAAATGCTGAATACGCCAGTGCGTCAGGTAAACCCCGATATTTTACGCGCACTTGTGCAAGCTGCCAGAGATGGCAACAAAATTGATATGGGTTATGTGTCACTTACTTCGCCTGATGAAGAAAGTCGAATTATTGCGCCGCACACACTGGTATGCACACCACTGCGTTGGCATGTACGTGCATATTGTGAGAAAAACCGCGATTATCGTGATTTTGTGCTCAGCCGTTTTCGCAGCATTAACCACATTGAAGGTAGCGCACAGATGACTAAAGCAGAGGATGCACGCTGGAATACCTTGGTTGATATTATACTGGTGCCCGACTCGCGTTTATCTGCTTACCAGCAAACCATTATTGCCGATGATTACAATATGACACAGGGTAAACGCGTGATCCCAGTGCGCTCGGCCTTGATCCCCTATGCGGTGCAGGCATTAAATTTAGATTTAACCAAAATAGAAGCCCGCCCCGAAGCACAACAAATAGTGGTGGCAAATTTAGATGAGGTGCGCAAGCATGCGTTTTAGCCGGTAAGCCCAGCTTAAACACGCCTAAATAGCGTCAGGGCCATGCAAACGAAAATGCCAATTTTCTACTTGTTGCGTTTCTATGCGTAGCATTATTTTACTCATCCAACTTACTGACAACGTGGTTTGCTGTTTTAATAGGGCTAAATGCTCTGGGTTTAGCGGATCAGTAAAAAATAGCTGACAGGTTTTTGCCACACTCAGGGCATTTGCTAAACGTTGCTGCAAAATCAACGGTTGTGAAACGCTTACCGTACCTGGCTGAATAACCCGATATAACCAACCACAGTGGCCACTTTGCTGCATATCTAGGGAAATATTCGCGTTACCCCAGCGTTTATTCAGCTTATAACATGGTGAGCGCGGCTGGCTTACCTCTATAATGGCATCGCCCCATTGGTAACGGTCGCCTAAGTAAACGTTATGCTCGGTCATACCAATAGAGCTAATGTTTTCTCCCATGCCCGGTATTTGCCAATTAATGCTCGGGTATTGTTGTTGCCAGTAGGCATAATGCTCTAACGGATACTGGTGCAGAGCACGCTCTGGCCCACCATGATGCTTAGGATCTGCCGACTCATCCTCTGCTAAGCCGTGTAAAGATAAATATAAGCTTTGCTCAACGCCGTGTTTATCTATCGCAGTTTGAATGCCATAGCGTGTGGCGATTTTGCCGCAATAAACGCCGTTAAGGTAATGTGTTGTCATTAAATAGCCTAATAAACTAACGCAGTATTTGGTGTCTAGTATACCCACACAGTACACTGTAGGTCATTGCATTATAACTAGGCTTTTTTGATGAGTGAATTTACGGTTGATAATAGCTTGGTACGTTTAGGCGCGCCTTATAGCCAAGCCTGTTTACCTACTAGTGTGCCTGCACCACAGTGGATTGCCTTTAATACTGAACTTGCTGCGCAATTAGCCTTACCTAAACACTATTGGCAAACCGATACCGGCTTAGCTTTATTTAGTGGTAATAACTTACCTGATTGGGTGCAGTCGGCAGCGCATGCGTATGCTGGCCACCAATTTGGCCATTTTGTACCGCAATTAGGCGATGGCCGAGCCTTGCTATTGGCTGAAGTATTAGATGAAACCGGCCAGCGCTTTGATATCCAGCTAAAAGGCGCTGGCCGCACACCGTTTTCGCGCCGTGGCGATGGCCGAGCGCCATTAGGCCCAGTGCTGCGCGAATATTTGGTTAGCGAAGCGATGCACGCGTTAGGCGTACCCACTACCCGAGCGCTGGCTGCGGTATTAACCGGTGACTGGCTGCAACGTGACACGGCAGAGCCCGGTGCTATTATTACTCGTGTTGCTAAAAGCCATATTCGTATTGGTAGTTTTCAATATATTGCTGAACATGGCGATATTGAGCAATTAAAAACCTTTGCCGACTATGTTATTAACCGGCATTATCCACACTGTGCGGCAAGTAATACGCCCTACTTAGCATTATTAGAAAGCGTGGTAGAGGCACAAGCCAACCTAATTGCCAAATGGATGAGTTTGGGGTTTATTCACGGCGTAATGAATACCGATAATATGAGCATTGCCGGCGAAACCATTGATTATGGCCCCTGTGCTTTTATGGATAGCTTTAACCCAGCACAAGTGTTTAGTTTTATCGATAAACAAGGCCGTTACGCTTGGGGTAACCAACCGCGCATAGGCAGCTGGAATTTAGCGCGCTTGACAGAGTGTTTATTGCCGCTGGTAAACCCAGAGCAAGAGCTGGCGGTGGCCGAAGCAACCGCGGTATTACAAAAATTTAGCACGCTTAATGAAACCGCATTTTTGCAGTTAATGGCAGCTAAAATAGGGTTACAGCAGGCCACTGCAGCGGATGAGGTGTTAATACGCGATTATTTACATTTAATGACTGAAAACAAAGCTGATTTTACCTTGGCATTTCGGTTATTAAGCCAATCGATTAACGACATAAATGCCGGCGCTGCGCAGCTATTTGGCGATAAACAAGCTTGGCAAAGCTGGGCTGAGCGCTGGCAACTGCGGCTGGCGGAACAAGCAATAAACGCTACGGAGGTGCAACAGCAGATGGATAGCACTAATCCAGCGGTTATTGCCCGTAACCATCAAATTGCGAACGCCATTGAGCAGGCAACAGCACAAGGCGATTTAACGCTGTTTAATCGCTTACATAAGGCGTTGGCTACCCCTTTTACTTTAGCTAAAGCCAATGCGGATTTAGGCTTAGCACCCAACGCCGAGCAATGTATTGCTAATACTTTTTGCGGTACTTAGCCCAAACAAAAAAGCCAGAGCATTAGCTCTGGCTTTCTTTTAACGCTGAGTAATATTCATTACTTACCGTATTTTTCTGCTAAATACAGCCAAGTTTCTAATACGGTATCGGGGTTTAACGATACGCTATCTATGCCCTGTTGCATTAACCAGGCGGCAAAGTCTTCGTGATCTGAAGGGCCTTGGCCACAAATACCGATATATTTACCTTTGGCTTTACAGGTTTTAATGGCCATTTCTAATAATTTATAAATGGCTGGATTACGTTCATCAAACAAGTGCGCAATTAGGCCGCTGTCACGGTCTAAACCCAGTGTTAGCTGAGTTAAGTCGTTAGAGCCGATAGAGAAACCATCGAAATACTCTAAAAACTCTTCGGCTAATAACGCGTTTGACGGTAATTCACACATCATAATCACACGCAGGCCGTTATCGCCGCGTTTTAAACCATGTTCAGCTAATAGATCAATTACTGCGCTGGCCTCTTCTAAGGTACGCACGAATGGGATCATCACCTCAATGTTGGTAAAGCCCATAACGTTACGTACCCGTTTTAACGCTTCAACTTCAAGTGCAAAACAATCACGGAAATCTTGTGAAATATACCGTGCAGCACCACGAAAGCCAATCATTGGGTTTTCTTCATGCGGCTCATACTGACGGCCGCCCACTAAGTTAGCGTATTCGTTCGATTTAAAATCTGACATCCGCACAATAACTTTTTCTGGCGCAAAGGCACAGGCCAGCGTGGCAATGCCTTCCGTTAGCTTAGCAATGTAAAATTCTACTGGGCTGGCGTAGCCGGCTATCATCTCGTTAATAGTGGCCTTAAGCTCAGGTGTTTGCGCGTCGAAGTTTAAAAGCGCTTTAGGGTGCACGCCAATCATGCGGTTAATAATAAATTCTAAACGCGCTAAACCTATACCGGCATGTGGCAACTTAGCAAACGAGAATGCCCGCTCTGGGTTACCCACGTTCATCATTATTTTTAAATCTAGCTTAGGCATTTGATCAATGCGGCTGCTAACAATTTTATAATCTAGTTTGGCATCGTAAACAAAACCGGTATCACCTTCCGCACAAGACACCGTAATTTGCTGGCCAGTTTTAATTTTACTGGTTGCATCACCACAACCCACAATCGCAGGAATACCCAGTTCACGCGCAATAATTGCCGCATGACAAGTACGGCCGCCACGATTAGTAACAATGGCCGACGCGCGCTTCATTATCGGTTCCCAGTCAGGATCGGTCATATCGGTAACCAGCACATCGCCCGGTTGAATTTGGTCCATTTGCTCAATGCCTTTTAGCACTTTAGCGGTACCACTACCAATACGCTGACCAATAGCACGGCCTTCAACTAAAATTGCTGCTGTGCCTTCTAGCTGAAAACGCTCCATGGTGTTGCTGTCTTCACGGCTGCGTACTGTTTCTGGCCGCGCTTGTACAATATAAAGCTTGCCGTCGTTACCATCTTTTGCCCATTCAATGTCCATGGCACGGCCATAGTGCTTGGCAATAGTAACCGCTTGTTTGGCTAGCTCTTCCACTTCAGCATCGGTTAACGAAAACTGACGGCTACGGGTCTCTTCAATATCAACAATTTTCACTTGTTTACCGTGGCCTTGTTCGCCAGAGTAAATCATTTCTATTTTTTTGCTGCCAAGGTTACGTTTCACAATGGCTGGGCGGCCTGCCGCTAAGGTTGGTTTATGCACATAAAATTCGTCAGGGTTAACTGCGCCCTGCACCACCATTTCACCTAAACCATACGATGAGGTAATAAATACTACGTCTTCAAAACCTGATTCGGTATCAATACTAAACATAACGCCAGATGAGGATAAATCTGAGCGCACCATTTTTTGTACGCCAGCAGATAAGGCAACACCGCGATGGTCGTAACCTTGGTGTACACGATAAGAAATAGCGCGGTCGTTAAACAATGAGGCAAATACGTGTTTAATAGCGATAATAACCGCATCATAACCACGTACGTTTAAGAAAGTTTCTTGTTGGCCAGCAAAAGAAGCGTCTGGCATATCTTCGGCAGTTGCTGATGAGCGTACCGCAAACGACACATCGTGCGCCGCATCAGGGTGTAATTTCTGATAGGCTTCGCGAATAGCTTGCTCTAATTCTGGCTGAAAAGGAGTATCAATAACCCATTGCCGAATTTGTGCGCCCGCTTTGCTTAGTGCTGGAATATCGTCAACATCTAAGCCATCTAGCAGCTGATAAATGCGTTCGTTAACGCCGCTTTGCTCAAGAAATTGGTTGAAAGCATAAGCGCTAGTAGCAAAGCCGCCCGGTACTTGTACTCCTGCATTAGCGAGGTTACTGATCATTTCGCCTAAAGATGCGTTTTTTCCGCCCACGCGGTTTACATCATGCATTCCAAGATTTTCATACCAAATCACAAATTCTTGCACAGTTAATCTCCATTTTTTGTCGTGTGGCGTGTAAGCTTACAGTTAGCACTACAGTAATACCGATTTTACACTGGCACTCATGAGAATTAAAACCTTAATTTTCAATGTAATTTAATAACAACAAAACGGAGCACTCGTGCGCACAGCCTTTTATATTTCAGATGGCACGGCTATTACCGCAGAAGTATTTGGCCAAGCCTTACTTACTCTTTTTCCTACTAAATTTGAGCATGTAACCATTCCTTTTGTCGAAACAGCAGAGATGGCAGAACAAGTAAAGCAACGCATTAACGATCGTTATAAAACTACAGGAGAACGTCCGCTTATTTTCCAAACCTTTGTTGACGACAATTTACGACAAATAATTAACCACAGTAATGGTGTTTGTTACGACTTTCTGCATAGCTTTATTGAACCCGTGCAGCGTGAATTAGGCGTTGCCCCTGTACCTAAAACTCACCGTACGCATAGTATTCATGAGCAAACCTATGACTTTCGCATTGACGCCGTAAACTACGCGCTAGCTAATGATGATGGCTCAAATTTAAAAGACTATGATCAAGCTGATATTATTCTTATTGGCGTAAGTCGCTCTGGTAAAACACCAACCAGTTTATATTTAGCACTGCAATATGGTATTAAAGCTGCGAATTACCCCTTTGTTGAAGAAGATATGGAGCAACTGCGCCTGCCAGAAGTTTTAAAACGTAACCAAGACAAGTTATTTGGTTTAACCATTACCCCAGAACGACTACACCATATTCGAGAACAACGCCGAGCAAATAGCCGTTACGCATCGTTGCGACAATGCCAACTTGAACTTAACGAAGTAGAGCGCTTATATCAGCAGGAACACATTCCATTTTTAAATTCAACCCATTTATCTATTGAAGAAATTTCAGCAAAAATTATTGCGAAAACCGGCTTAAAACGGCGTAAATACTAGGTATTTAACAGAGGTTACTCACTTTGCTGTAGCTGGCGTAATATCTCAATTGCGTTCAGCTGCAGTGGCTCGCCACTTTCCAAGCGTTTTATATAGTCGACCAGTAGTGAATTTACTGGCGTTGCTTGCTTATGGTCAATGCCCAATCTAACTACCGAGCCGTTTAAAAACATAATTTCAGTGCGTTTTTTTGCCTGTAAATCGTCCCACATTGACGAGCGCGCTTGCGGATCTAGCGTTAGCATACTTTTAGCAAGAATACGAAACAGCGGCGTTGGCAAGCGTAATAACCAAGGTATCAAGTTATTAGCTAAACGTGTATAAGGTATTGGCGTAATTTGGGCTTTATCACAGATTGCTAACCATTCCTGCATGGCGCGCGACAGTAATAAGCGATAGTTTTTATCAAGCAATTGCTGCTTTAGGGGTAAACCACTAATAGCGTTAAGGGCATTATTTAAATTAAGTAATAATTTTCCGTATTCAGCTGCTGTAATATCAGTACAAGATTCTACGGGTAAATTTAAGCGATTAAATACGTTAATAAGGTAATTAACGACGTTATGCGTATTACTTTGCCAGACGATACTGCCTGATGTAGCACGATGAAACCGACCTCGCCCATTTTTCACTACATTAAAAGATACGATGGCTCTTAGTATTGGGTTGGGTAAGTCTTGGTTGAGCATTTCACCAATACCTATGCCATTTTGCAGTGCAACAATAGGTACTTCTGGACGTAAAAAACGCTTTAACTCTGCTAGCATCGGAATTAATGCCGTGGTTTTTACGGTTAATAGCACGACATCACATTCAATTAAGCTATTAAGTAAGCTATAAAACGCTACCGGCTGCGCAAATTGGCTGGGTGCGTTATACGAACTGGCCGTTAATCCATACGCCGCTAACTCTAGCGCGGTGGTCTCTCGGCCAAAAAACTTAACATCAAGTGCAACGTCTTGGCAAAGATATGCGCCTAAATAACAACCAACACTGCCGGCACCAATAATACCTACGCAGTAACGCTGGCCAGCCATACCGAGTTGACCTGCGTTATCTTTGTTTAGTTGCTGTACTTGCACTTACGCTCCTTTGAGCGCAGAGTTATTTGCGCGCTGTGCGTAAAGTATCGGCAATTAAGAAAGCTAATTCCAGTACCTGATCGGCATTTAATCGCGGATCGCATTGCGTAAAGTAGCGTTGGCCTAAATCATGTTCACTTAAACCATAGGCGCCGCCAGTACATTCCGTCACATTTTCACCCGTCATTTCTAAGTGAATTCCACCTGCATGGCTACCTTCCGCTTTATGCACCGCAAAAAAGTTACGTATTTCGCGCAATATGGCTTCAAAATCACGGGTTTTATAATCGTTACTGGCCTTAACCGTATTGCCATGCATAGGGTCTGAGCTCCAGACGACTTTACGGCCCTCTTGTTGTACTTTTCGTACTAACGCAGGTAGTTTTTCCGCTAGCTTGTCTGCACCCATACGGGTAATTAAGGTTAAACGCCCTGCGATGTTGTTCGGGTTTAAGGCATCAATTAAACGAATTAGCTCGTCTGGCTGCATGCTTGGGCCAATTTTCACGCCTACGGGGTTATGAATGCCACGGAAAAATTCTATATGTGCATGATCAAGCTGGCGAGTACGCTCACCAATCCACACCATATGTGCAGAACAGTCATACCAATCGCCGGTTAATGAATCACAGCGTGTTAGCGCTTCTTCGTAATTAAGTAACAATGCTTCGTGCGAGGTAAATAGTTGCGTTTCACGAATAGACGGCGAGTTTTGTCCAGTAATACCGCAAATTTCCATAAAACGTAGTGCGTCTTGTATACGCTGAGCAACGTCTTGATAACGTTCTTTTAATGGGTTGGACTCAACAAAGCCCATATTCCACTTACTGACCTGATGTAAGTCGGCTAAACCACCCTGAGCAAAGGCTCTTAACAGGTTAAGCGTGGCCGCAGAGTGATGATAAGCAGTAGTTAAACGGTTTGGATCAGGCTGACGTGCACTGTCAGTAAATTCAAAACTATTAACGATGTCACCACGATAACTTGGTAGTGACACGCCATCAATGACTTCAAGATCACTTGAGCGTGGCTTGGCGTATTGCCCAGCCATACGCGCCAGTTTAACCACGGGCAAACCGCCAGCAAAGGTGAGCACCACTGCCATTTGCAGTAGAACTTTAAAGGTATCGCGAATTTTTGGTGCATTAAAGTCATTAAAACTTTCAGCACAGTCACCACCTTGCAGTAAAAAGCCCTGACCTTCAGCAACCTGACCGAGCTGGCTAAACAGCGCTCGTGTTTCTTGCGCAAAAACCAGTGGTGGATATTTATGCAGTTGCTGTTCAATACGTTGAAGCAATTCCTTATCCTGATAGCTTGGTTGCTGCTGGATAGGAAAGCTGCGCCAGCTTTGAGGCGTCCAGGTGGTCACAATGGTTGTCCTATAGTTAATTAACTCCCCAGCAAGTTATAGACTTCTGGACGTGAATTCAATGACGAATTTAGTATAACTAAGCAGATTTTTAGCGGCACCTTGTTAACTGTTTGTTTTTCACTCAATCAGCTTTGCTTAGGGTGCGGTTATGGCCGTTTTAGATGTTCTAACAAACCGTCACAGCCTTGCTCTATTAATTCGAGTACCAAGGCAAAGCCTCGACTACCGCCATAATACGGATCGGGAACTTCTTGAATGTCTTGAAATTGCGGATGATAGTGCAAAAATAATTGCAATTTATGCTGATGCTGTGCAGGACAACGTGCTTTTAAATCACGCAGATTGCTATTGTCCATGGCTAAAATTAAATCGTAGTAGGCAAAATCGGTGTCTTTAACTGGTCTTGAGCTAATGCCATCAAACTGATAGCCAGCTTGCTCCGCTTCACGAATACTGCGCGGATCAGGCTTAGCTCCACGATGCGATGCACTAGTACCTGCAGATTCAATTTCAAGAAACTTGGCCCGCGTTGCCGCTTTTTGTCGCATAACAGCATGCGCTGTCGGTGAGCGACAAATATTACCTAAACAAACAAACAACACCTTGTTAATCATAAACCCCCCAATTATATACAGCGAGCAATGCTAGCACGCTTTAAAGCAGAGGTTAAACGGTTGCATTAAAACAAAGCACAGTACAGTATAAGCAGCAAAGATATAGCTAGTCGGCAGGAGTATTATGGATGGATAAGTTCATGAAACTTATCGTACTTACAGAGCAAGATGCGCAGCATAGTCTTACGTTTTTAGCAAGGTCGGCAGGCATTGATGTAGAGCAAAAAACCAAACTAGATATCTTGTATTCTGGCACTATAAAAGCTCGCACCTTAGTGGCTTATCCGTATTCTACAATTGATTGGAATAAACATGGTTTGTCGCCCGAGCTTGAGTATTTATTGCAAAAAACATCGGTATGCTTATTTCAAACTGAACGACTGTTAGTTAACGCACAACAAGCCGTTTTTGCCGGCCTTAGGGGTATTATATACCGCGACGAGCAACCGAACCGAATATTAACGGCATTAAAAACCATGATGCAGGGTGAACTCTATTATGCCCGTACCGTAATGTCTGAGCTATTAGATGAATTATTGCAGCAAAAACGGCTAGAAAAAAAGGCGCCGCTTTGCCTACCAGATAACAACTTACTAACTAAGCAAGAAAAACGTATTATTCAACTCGTTGCAGAAGGTGCGCGCAATAAAGAAATTGCTGAAAATTTGGAAATTAGCGCTCACACTGTTAAAGCGCATCTTGCCTCGGTATTTCGCAAAACGCAGGCCCGAAACCGAGTAGAGCTATTACGTTGGTGTAATGTAGTTAAATAGCGCTGTTGCTCGTCTGCTGTAAGGAGTTAGGATGTTAACGCAGTTAGTAAATGTAGAACGCAGCCTGAATAATGTTATTTTGGGTAAAGCCAGCCAAATACGCTTAGCCTTATGCTGCTTATTAGCAGAAGGCCATTTGTTGCTTGAGGACTTACCCGGCATGGGTAAAACCACGTTGGCGCATGCTCTGGCTAACAGTTTAGGTTTAAGTTATCGTCGGGTGCAGTTTACCAACGACTTGCTGCCTGGCGATCTGGTTGGTATGAATATATATGATAGCCGCTCGCAACAATTTCGTTTTCAAGCAGGTCCGGTATTTAGCCAAGTACTATTAGCGGATGAAATAAACCGCGCCAGCCCAAAAACACAAAGTGCGTTACTTGAAGCGATGGAAGAAAAACAGGTGTCTATTGACGGTGAAACCCGAGCCCTGCCCAAACCGTTTTTTGTTATAGCAACGCAAAACCCCATTTTTCATGCCGGCACCTCCGCATTACCGGAATCACAGCTTGATCGTTTTATGTTTCGTTTATCCTTAGGTTTTCCAGATCGCCAAGCAGAACGTCAGCTGTTGCAGCGTGACACCAGCAATTCGCGTTTAGAGCTATTAACGGAGCAGCTTAGTTTCGACCAACTGCAACTTATTCAACAACAGGTGCCTAAAGTGCATGCTTCAGATGCCCTACTCGATTATTTATTATCGCTGGTAGACGCCAGCCGCCAGCGCAACGATATGTTGCCACTTTCACCGCGGGCATCAAAAGCATTACTGCGTGCCGCCAAGGCATTTGCATTAATAGATAACCGTGACTATGTCAGCGCTGATGATGTGAAACAGGTGTTTCCTTTTGTCGCGGAACATAGGCTTGATCCGGCCTCATCAGCGCAAAACAGCCAGTTAAGCCAAATGTTATTGCACACTACGCCATGTTTAATCTGAAACAGCGGCTATATCCGCTGTATTGGCGATTACTGACGCGGTATTTAAATAAACGTCAACCTGCTGCCAGCCAGGTTCGCTTAACGCAAAAGTTAATATTTATTTTGCCCACCCGCTATGGTTGGTGGTTTTTGCTATTAATTATGCTGTTGTATTTACTTGGCACCAACTATCAAAATAACCTTATTTTGTTATTAAGCTATTTACTGCTTAGCCTGTTTTTATTCAGCATTGCACTGAGCTATCAAAATATAAGTGGCCTAATCATACAAGCACAAAAATCGGCGGAGGGCTTTGCCGGCGAATACGTTAACGCCCAGCTAAGTTTATCGTCGCAAAAACAACCTAAAATGTTGCAGTTTAATCTGGTGCAACATAACGAATTAATTGAACAACCCGAGCTTAAGCACAATATCAGTTTTAATTTAGCCGTAACTCAACGCGGAAAATATCAGCTACCTCGAGTAAAAATAAGCAGTCAATATCCGTTTGGTTTATGGCGTGTGTGGAGCTATATTGCTATTGAGCAAATTTACTGGGTATACCCTGCAGCTGCAGATCACGTTGCGGCAAACTCATCAGCTGCAGATAATGATGCCACGCAATTTATGCAACCCAGCGGAGATAGCTTAGCGGCTTATCAGGCTGGCGATAGCATTCGTCATATTGTGTGGAAGCGCCTGGCGCGCGATCCGGCAAACCCAGTAGTGCGTCAGCAATTAATAGCGCCTAAAGCCGAACCGAGCTGGGTTGTGGTGCCAAAATTGACTGGCGATGCGTTAGAGCGTGCGTTGCGTCAAGCCTGCCAGCAATTATTAGCTTTAGAGAAAAGCGGTACGCGTTACGGTTTAAAGTTGCCTAATTTAACCTTGGCGCAAGCCGTTGGCCCGCTGCATTTACAACGTTGTTTGCAGGCATTAGCACTATGTTAGTCGCACCAAGGTTATTAATGCTCTGGGCTGGCATACAGCTAAGTATTGTCTTGCTGTTACAACAGGCGTTTGCGCTATGGATCACTGCGCTGTTTATCTTATTAATGCTGTACAAAATAACCGCGACGTGGCAAGGCAAAGCGACACTTAGCCTTAAGCTAGTTAACCTATTAGCAGCGGCTATCGCACTGGCTTTAATCTTAAATATACGCCAAGCCGGCGTACTGCATTTTATGCTGCAAATCTTGCTATTAGCAGCCTCTTGTCGGCTACTTGCGCTTAAACACAGTGCAGATGCGCGTCAGCTGGTTTGGGTACATTATTTTCTGATTGCCAGCTGCTTTGTTATTCATCAAGATATGTTTACTGCGTTACTGATCTTTACGGTATTTACGCTAAATCTTTATAGTCACTTTCGCCTATTTGCGCCGCCCCGCTTGTCTATTGCTTGGCGACAAACCAGCCGCAGCATATTAATTGTGTTACCGCTTTGGTTGGCAATGTTTACCTTGTTTCCGCGCTTACCGCCATTTTGGCAAATACCTAATGCCAAAGTGGCCAGCACAGGGTTAAGCGATACCTTAGATCCTGGCAGTATCGAGCAGCTAGTAAAAGATGACAGTTTAGCCTTTCGGGTTGAGTTTAACGGCGAATTACCCGCAAGATCGCAGCTATACTGGCGTTCCTATTTATACGAAGATTTTAATGGCCGCAGCTGGCAAGTAAACCCGCTACGACAACATCGCAGCCAGCTTAATAAAGCGTTGCCACAAAATACTCGCGGCAGAAGCTTACAGTACCGCGTTATTGCTGAAGCCAGCCAGCAGCACAACTTATTTGCGCTAATGCTGCCGACAACAGTGAGCAATGAGGTTTATATCGCGTCTGCCGGCTTAATTAAAAGTAACAAACCGGTAAGTCAGCGTACCAGTTACCAAGTAACTAGCATTAATGCTCCAGTAACGTGGTCGGGTAATACTGAAACCGACATTAACTTACAGCTAGGCGTTGGCAATGCAAAAACGCAGGTATTTGCTAAACAATTAGCAAAGCAAAACCCTTCAGCACCACAACTGGTACAAGCTATTGCCACACACTTTAATCAGCAACACTATTTTTATAGTTTAACACCACCGCCACTTGGCAATAACAGCGTTGACAGCTTTATGTTTGATAGTCGCACTGGGTTTTGTAGCCACTATGCTTCAGCCGCCGCATTAATATTGCGCGCTGCAGGTATACCAGCGCGTGTAGTTGGTGGGTATCAAGGTGGTGACTGGCATCCACAGCAAGGCTATTTAGCCGTGCGTCAGCGCGAAGCTCATGCTTGGGTTGAGTACTTAGATAATGAACAATGGCAGCTATTTGACCCTACCGCAGCCGTTGCCCCAGAGCGCATTCTTAATAGCTTGGAGTCGGCATTAACCGCTGAGCAGCGTCAATTACTGTTCTCTGGTTGGGCGCAGTTTGAGCTACTGCAAAGCATACGCTTGCAGCTGATGCATCTAGATTATTACTGGTCGGTGTGGGTGCTAGGGTTTAACGATACGAGTCAGCAAACATTATGGCGTAATTTGCGCCAATATTTTACGACTATTTTAAGCGTGCTTGCGGTATTAGTTGGCATAACACTGCTGCTTTTCGGTTTATTTTTCTGGCAACGCCGGCCTACTAACCTAGCGCCAGAGGCCACCGTTTTAGTACAGCATAAACTTGGCAAATTGCTGCAGGCGAAAGCACCCGAGCAATCACTATCAGCGTTTATACAACACATAGCCTTACAACAGCCAGTGCATCAACATTGGCTGTTGTTTTTAGCTAAAACGTACGAACATGCAGTATTTAAAGATGATGTTGAGGCGCTTAAACAGTTGCAGCAACTACTTAAACGCCACAGTAAAGAGTTACGCGCTTTGCGGCGCAGCCGTATTAAGAATGCGTAAAGCAGTATGTAAATGTTCAGCGCAATGAATACCTAAATCAGTTAGGTAACCACCATCAGCCTGAGTAACTAAACCTTTATCGTATAACCGTTTTATGGCAGCAAGCGTGTCCGCATCTGCTGACTGGTGAACTTTAATTCCTTCCATTGCACTATCAAGATTAAATAAGGTTAGCACACGAATTTCTGCATTAATTATTTCAGGTATTGGCATATAACACTTCCTACTCTGGTTGTTTTACTCAACATAACTGGCATTAGCATAAAAGCCAACAAGCAAATAACAAAAGCCCAGCATTTAACTGGGCTTCCTTCTACGCTGACTCTTAATTAGGGTTTAACGTCTGCCGCTATTGGCGTAGTTAATGGCTGCGCTTTTAACGGCGCAACGGGTTGCTGCTGCAGCGTTGTTTGTAAATACGCTATCGCTTGTTCTAGCTGCGCATCGTGACCGTTAAACTGGGCATAAGGTAAGTTATCTACCTCTTGATCTGGCGCCACACCGTAGCCTTCAATGATCCAACGACCATCCATGGCAAACTGCGCTGTTTCAGCAACCCGGGCAATACCATTATCAGCCAACCGGTTACGGCCCGATAACCACACGCCAGCGCCCGCTGTGCGCTTACCAATTAATGGTCCTAAACCTAAAGCTTTTACACCAGCAGAAAAGGTTTCACCATCAGAATACGTTAGCTGATCGGCCAGTACCACTAACTGACCACGAAACGTTTGTTGCATATTAGCGTAGGCATTACCTTGGGTTGGTTGCCAAAACGCCCAAGTGCTACGCAGCAGTTTTTCAATAATCAAGCTATCAATGTTACCGCCACGGTTTCGGCGCACGTCAATAATCAGCCCTTGCTTGTTATACTGAGCGTAAAACTCACGGGCAAAGCTGGCCACATCATTAGCGCCCATAGCGTACAAATGTAAATAACCAAATTGGTTCGCACTGGCTTTAGCTACCGTTTGCTGATTGGCAGTAACCCAATCTTGGTAACGTAAGGTGCTATCTCTGCCATTACTAACCGGCGTAACTACGGTTTTAATTTGCTGCTTACCGCGTTGCAAGCTTAGCAACACTTGTTTTCCGGCTTGGTTATTTAATGCCTGAGTTAACTCAGCAAGGTTAGTTACCGCCTGACCATTTACCGCCGTTAGCGTGTCACCCGCTTTAACATTTACCCCCGGCTTGGCCAGTGGAGCGGCCTGCTCTGGTAATTCAGCGTCGGTGCGATAAATATGCCGAATAACAATACCGGCTTTTGTTACATCAAACTCGGCACCTAAACTACTACCATTGCTGGCTAGGGCGTCATTACGGTATTCACCGCCTCGCACTTGAGAGTGCAGCGCGTTAAGTTCACCCATCATTTGCGCTAAAATATCATCTAGCTCAAAGCGATCGGTTACTCGTGCTAATAACGGTTGGTATTTTTGTTTCGTTGCCGCCCAATCTAAACCGCGCATACCTTTATCAAACAAGAAGTCGCGGTGCATTCGCCAAGCATCAGTAAACATTTGTTGCCATTCAGCACTTGGGTTAATACTGAGTTTCCAGCTGTCGATATTAAGCTTGAACTTAGCCATTTCTGTTGGCGTCTTCGCGGCGGCATCAATGATAAACATTGCACCGGCGGCATTATTCCCCGTTTTGCGCAAAAATAGCTTTTTACCATCAGCAGACAATTGATAATCGGCAATATCGCTGGCAACAGTTTCTACCTTAGCGTCGCTGCGCGTTAGCTCAATGTGTTTTAACGCCGGCTTGCCACTATTTCGTTCTAACAAATACAGCCGTTTATCATTTACAGCTAATTTACCGTAGTTACCCGGATTAACCGGAACTTGCCATAAACGGGTAGATAAACTATCCCAATCAACTAAACTGGCTTTTTTAGCACTACGGCTGGCGGTGGCTGCGTCATTGTCACAGTTATCCAGCTCTTGCTGTGGACGAAAAGCAAAACAGGCCTGCTGCTTTAAACTCACCGCAAAAATTTGTGTCCGTTGGTTAAATAGTGCCCCCATATTGCGATCGCCCCACGGATGACCCGGTGTGGCGTTGTAATGTCGATCGGAGGCGAAATATAACCAAAGCCCATCAGGACTAAATGCGGGTGAGTAAGATGGGTACTTTTCAGACGTCACTACCGCACTTTGTTGATCAACACGGTTATAAACCACAACTTGTGGCCGTTCGCTGTTGGCGCCATTGAACGTAAAGGCGAGTAAATTACTATCAGCTGACCAGGTAATATCTTCGTATTCAGATAAGCCAGTCGCACCAGAATAAATTTTACTATTACGGCCGGTTTTAAGTTCAAGCAACCATAAATCACCGTTTTTATCATCATGTGCTAAATACTCACCATCAGGTGATAAATTCAGTTGCCAGCGATAGGTTTTACCGTCTTTCGTTAACTGCTTTGCCTCGCTTGAACCATCCGCGGCAAATTGCCAAATTTCTTGCTCACCGCTTTGATCATTAATGGCATAAACCGATTTACCATCTTTTGATAACACCGCTTCGCGAGAACGACTATTTTCTGGGGTGCTAATCTGTACTAAACGCTTCGGGCCAATGCTACTAACCGCAATTTGACCACGTGCGGTAATTACCGCTTTGTCGCTATCGGCTTGCTGAGCTTGAAAATACGCCGAGTTAAAAAACTGTAATGGGTTTTCTATTGCCCGCTCGCGCTGCTGCACTAAATCAGACGACAAGTTTGGTGCGAGTGTTTGGCCATTACCGCTGGCTAAATCAAGTAGGCGTAAATCGGCACCTAACTGATACAACGCTTTACCACTAGATACGCTTAAACGGCCAATGCGCCAATCGGTATGCGCGCTATGAACTTTGACATCAGTGCCATCCGTAGCCGCCGACCAGATATTGCTATTGCCGTTGGCATCACTAACAAAATACACCCGACCTTGCTGATACACCGGCTGGCTAATGCTGCCTTGATGATCTTTGCTTAGCCGCGTGGCTTCGTCTTTACTGCCTAATGTCCAGCGCCACAACTCGCCCATAGCACCGCCACGGTAAACCTTGGCATTATCTCCGGTAAGCTGTAAGCCAAAACGGCTAAAATAAAGCACACCATTTTTTTCATCAATGCTGCCACCCGACACATCTGCCAGCGGTATCGTTTCGGTTTGCATATTATTGGGGTTAACCAGCTTTAATAACCAATAATTAGCAGGGCCGGCAGCGCTGTCAGTAGCATATAAAATACGGCCATCTGCTAGCCACTGCTGAATATTAACTCGGCTATTTTCAAAGGTAATACGCTTGGCCACGCCGCCACTTATCGGCATGGTATAAATTTCACTACTACCGTCGTAGTTAGCAACAAAGGCAAGGGTTTTACCATCGGCGGATAACAGTGGCTGGGTTTCTTCAGCTAAATGCGAGGTAAGGCGGCGCGCCGGCTCGCCTTGCGCATTAGCAAGCCAGAGATCGCCTTCGGCAGTAAAAACCACGTTGTCTTGTTGTAAAGTTGGTGAGCGGTAGTATCCCTGAACAGCATGCAATGGTAACGCAAGAATGCTAAGCAAGGCTGTGCTTAGCATTGAATAACGCAATTTCATTTTGGCCTCATTATTGTTTATTGTTTTCGCTTCCAACTTACCAGAAGCAACAAACACAGCCAAACAAAAACGGCCAATTAACAATATTGTCTGTCGTATATGTGTGATTAAGCTAACACGTTCTCCAGTGCTTTTAGGCACAGCGCCACGTTTTCTCGTCTTGCGGCATAACCCATTAAGCCAATACGCCACGCTTTACCGGCTAAATCACCTAAACCGGCACCGATTTCTAAATTGTATTGCTCTAATAACTGTTTACGTACTGCTGCATCATCAACGCCAGCAGGAATATATACCGCGTTTAATTGCGGTAATCGGCAGTGCTCGGCTACGACAAACTTTAAACCTAAGCTTTCTAAGCCGAGTTTTAACAACTGATGCATGTCGTTATGGCGCTGCCAAGCTTGCTCTAAGCCTTCTGCTGCTAATAAACGTAATGACTCATGCAGTGCGTACAGCGCATTTACCGGCGCGGTATGATGATAACTACGCTTAGCGCCACCGCTCCAATAGCTCATTACCAAGGTTTGATCTAAAAACCAACTTCGTACTGGCAGGGTTCGCGCTTGAATTCGCGCTACTGCGGCTGGCGAAAACGACACGGGTGATAAACCCGGAACACAAGACAAGCATTTTTGGCTACCAGAATAAATTGCATCAATACCCCACTCATCCACCCTAAGCTCAACACCGCCTAATGACGTAACGGCATCAACAATAGATAAACACTGGTATTGCCGTGCCAGCGCGCACAGTGTTTTCGCATCAGATAACGCACCGGTTGAGGTTTCAGCATGCACAAAGGCGACAAAGTTAGCTTCAGGATGCGCTTTTAGTGCGGCTTCAACTGCTTGTGGGTTTACTGGCTCACCCCAAGCATTATCAACCGTAATGGCTATCGCGCCACAGCGCTCTACGTTTTGTCGCATGCGCTCGCCAAATACCCCGTTACGACACACAATTACCGTATCGCCCGGTTGCAGCAAGTTAACAAAACAGGTTTCCATACCGGCACTACCGGGCGCGGATACCGCAAGCGTCATGTCATTTTTAGTTTGAAACGCGTATTGCAGTAGCTGTTTTAACTCATCCATCATGCCAATAAACAGCGGATCTAAATGCCCCACTGTTGGCCGAGCTTGTGCTGCTAATACTTGCGGGTGCACATCAGATGGCCCTGGCCCCATAAGAATGCGTTTAGGTGGTAAAAATGCGTGAATAGTTGGCGGCGTAATCATAGTGACTCCATAGCTAGCGTTTGCGGTTTACAATATCAAAAACCACTATCGATGCCAGTGTTGTGCGGCTATTACGACTATTCGCCAGATTAATAGTCACCAAAGTGGCACGCGTTTAAGCTATACTCCCGCCTTTTGTAAGGAGCCTTATAATGAGTACATTACCTGCCTGTCCTAAATGTCAGTCGAGCTATACCTATGAGGATGGCACTTTGCTAATGTGTCCGGAATGCGGTCATGAATGGTCTGCTAACGCGGATACTAGTGATGATGCCACACAAATACGTGACTCTGCTGGCAATGTGCTACAAGATGGCGATACGGTAACCGTAATTAAAGACTTAAAAGTTAAGGGTTCATCGTCAGTAGTAAAAATTGGCACTAAAGTGAAGAATATTCGCCTAGTTGACGGCGATCACGATATTGACTGTAAAATTGATGGTTTTGGTCAGATGAGCTTAAAATCAGAATTTGTCCGCAAAGTTCAAGAATAAGTTCCAGAATAATGTGTTGATATAACGCCGCTAACCTTTGAGTTAGTGGCGTTATAAGCTTGCTTTTTATCTTTGATTACGTAGCGCAGCAATACGCTTTTCCAGTGGTGGATGGCTTAAAAACAATTCAGACTTCGCCGCGCCGCTAGCAATACCAAATGCCATCATACTGCCTTCTAAACGGCTTTCATGGTTGTTTTTCAACCGCTCTAATGCCGCAATCATTTTATTTGGGTTACCTTCTAGTTTGGCCGCACCGGCATCAGCACGGTATTCGCGTTGGCGAGAGAACCACATCACAATAATGCTAGCCAGCACACCAAAGGCCATTTCCAGTACCATTACGGTAATAAAATATGCCATGCCACCGCCACGATTATTATCATTACCGCTATTGTTCAACATACCGGCAATTAAACGGGCGAGAAAAATAACAAAGGTATTTACCACACCTTGGATCAAGGTTAGCGTAACCATATCACCATTAGCGATATGCGATACCTCATGCGCCAACACGGCCTCTACTTCATCTTCACGCATATTGCGCAATAAGCCCGTACTTACGGCCACTAAGGCGTCGTTACGGTTCATACCTGTGGCAAAGGCGTTCATCTCTGGCGAGTCGTAAACGGCTACTTCTGGCATACCAATACCGGCCGCTTTAGCTTGGCGTGCCACGGTGTTCATTAACCATTGCTCGGTAGCATTGCGTGGTTGCTGAATAACCACCGCGCCGGTTGAGCGCTTGGCCATCCATTTTGAAATAGCCAACGAAATAAACGAACCACCAAAACCAAAGATGGCGGCAAACACTAACAAACCACCAATGCCGCTGCGATCGATGCCTAAAAAGCTAAATACAACATTTAGCACAATGCTTAGCACTAAAATTACCGCTAAGTTGGTGAGTAAAAATAAAAAAACTCTTTTCATACTGCTTTACCTCAAATGACACACTGCATCGAACTATATGGGCATATCTTGCTAATTCAATTGCAAGCCACGCGATAATTTGTAAGAAAAGGTGTCTGGCACATGATAATTCGCTACAATCGGGCAAACTAAAAGGACAAGGTTATGCAGTTTAAAAGGATGTTGTTATGCAATTACTGTTACTAAGTAGCTCGCGCGCCAATGGTAGCGACTATCTTGCACCCTATATGCCGTTAATTGAGCAAACGTTAAAGGGTATTACTGAACTGCTATTTATTCCTTATGCCGGTGTTAGCATTAGTTATGACGCTTATTTAGCCAAGGTAAAGCAAGCGTTACAGCCGTTAGCGATAAAGGTGAGTAGTTTACATCAGGCATCTGAACCCAAATTAGCGCTGCAAAATGCCCAAGCTATTTGTGTCGGCGGCGGCAATACATTTCACCTACTTTATAAGTTATATCAATTAGATATCTTAGATATCATTAAGCAACGCGTAACCGAAAGCATCCCTTATATTGGCTGGAGCGCAGGCACTAATATTGCCGGTGCAACCATTCAAACCACCAATGATATGCCGATTGTGCAACCTGCCTCATTTAATGCGTTAGGTTTATTACCGCTGCAATTAAACCCGCATTATAGCAATGTAACGCTAGCTGATTTTCACGGTGAAACCCGAGATATGCGCTTAGCTGAGTTTATGCAGTTGCAGCCAACCACGCCTATTATTGCACTGCCTGAAGGTAGCGCACTTAAGTGCACTGCGGATAATTTAACTTTATTGGGCGACGCCGGTGGTTTTTTATTTCAAGGTGGTAAGAAAACGCCGTTAATAGCACAAGCTGATTTATCAGCGCTGCTGTGCTAACTGTAATTGGGTAGCGAGTTGTAACGCTAGCTGCTGATATGCTGCGGTATTAGCAGCATAGGGTATTACCGCAAAACAGGGTGCGGTAATACGTTGGCGTAAATCAGCAATATTTTGCTCAAGCAGTGCCATTTCTGTATCAATACAGTTTGCGATCCAACCTATTAGCTTTGCGCCGCTGCGTTCAATTTCACGCACCGTTAGCATGGCGTGGTTTAAACAGCCGAGCTTTACTCCAACCACTAATATTACCGACAATTGCTGCTCAACGACCCAGTCCGCTAAATAGCGTTGCTCGCTTATAGGTAATAACCAACCACCCGCACCTTCAATAATTAACTGTTGTATTGGTAGCTGTTGCCAGCGGTGTAACGCGCTATTTAGCACCGCTTCGTCTATCGGCTGCAGGGTATTAATAGCCGCTAAATGTGGTGCTACTGGAGGTGCATAACAAATAGGGTTAACTTGCGAATAGGGTAACGCGATACCGGAATGCTGCTGCATCAGTAACGCGTCACTATTGTATCCATCGGCGTCAACACCCGCAGCTATTGGTTTTACGCCTACAGCAGTTAGTTTAAGCAGCTTAAAACCGTGCAGTAACATAGTGCTGATATACGTTTTGCCAGCATCGGTGTCGGTAGCAGTAATAAAACTGCTAGCCATGCAAATAGACGTATTTAGGCGCCTACTCATAGCCATGTTTAACCCCGCTAATAATCAACACTTGGTAGGTTGCAGGTAAACCTAATGCAGTGCAGTTTTGGTTATAGGCTGCAGCTAACCGTTGCCAGTAATTTTTCCCAGTAAGGCCGCCAGCATGACGTTTAGCGACCTGGTTCGCACCTAAGGTTTTTAGCTCTTTAGCTAAACTTATTACATCAGGGTAATACAGCTGATAGCTATGCTGTGTAAATTGCCAGCTCACATTAGGCACCTGTGCGGCCGCAGCACAAAGCTGCTGTTGTACTAAAAACGAGTTAACATGTTGCTGGTTGTCAATGCTAGCAAAAGCCTGCTTTAGCTCGGTTAATGTGCCATCAATCAACGTGGTAATAACGGCACGCCCACCTGGTACTAGCACTCGGCTAATCTCAGCCAGGACTGCCGAGGGATCTGGGCACCACTGCAGCATTAAACTGGAGAACACTTTATCAATACTTTGGTTTTGTAACGGCAGTGATGCTGCATTAGCCTGAATATAACGTGTGGCTAATTGCTGCTGCGCTGCCTTTTGTAACATACCTTGGCTTAAATCGACCGCAGAGAAGCCGGTGCTATAGGCACTAAAACGGGGATGGATCCAGCCTGGGCCACAGCCAATATCAAGTAACTGCCCGCGTTGATCGGCTGGCAGTAAGGTTAAAGCATCAAGTGCAACCTGCTGCTGTAAACGTGCTGCCGTAATATACTGCTCACTGGCTTTGCTAAAACTATTAGCAACCTGTGATATAAAACGCTCGGATATTGGCTGCATAGCCACTGTCATAACCATTGCCTTAATTGCTGCACTAACAGCTGTATATCTTGCTCAGTATGTTGTGTACTAAGCGTAATGCGTAAACGAGCACTGCCTTTAGCTACTGTAGGTGGGCGAATAGCACTAAGCCAAATGCCAGCCGTTTTTAACTGTTGGCTAACGGCCAAAGCGCGCTCGCTACTGCCAAGCACCACAACTTGAATTGCAGTTTGTGATGGCAGCAAAGGTAAATCGTCAGCTAACTGGCGAAATAGCGCAATATTGCTTTGCAGTTTGTCGCGGCGCCAATGCTCAACACGGCACAAACCGATACTTTTAACTACTGCCGCACATAAGGCTGGCGATAACGCGGTGCTGTAAACATAGTGCCGAGCAAACTGTTCTAGGTAATCAATTACCGTTTTACTACCAGCAACAAAGGCCCCCGCTACGCCAAGAGCTTTCCCAAAGTTGGCCATAGTGCAAAATAGCTGATTATTACTAACGCCCTGCGCCGCCGCCGAACCCTCGCCTTGTGGTCCAAGCACACCAATACCGTGCGCATCGTCTAACAACAGCATAGCGCTATGCTTATTGCACAACGCCAGCATGCTTGTTAAATCAGGGCTGTCGCCGTCCATGCTAAACACACCTTCGGTCACCACCATTGCTGCATTATGCTTTGCCAATAGCTGCGCCAATGCGGCAGTGTCATTGTGAGAAAAACGTTTAAAGCTAGCATTGCTGTGCAGCGCACCATCAATTAACGAGGCATGGCTAAGCTTGTCTAACAGCAGCGTGTCTTGTTTATCTGCTAACGTCGTAAGCATGGCATGGTTAGCAGCAAAGCCGGAAGAAAATAACAAGGCGCGTTCTACGCCTAACCAATCAGATAATTGTTCAGTGAGTTGCTGATGTATCTGATGCTGGCCGGTAACCAAAGGGGAGCCCGAGCTACCCGCGCCGTATTTTAATGCACCGTCCGCATAAGCTTGCAATAGCTGCGGTGCGCTAGCTAAACCTAAGTAGTCGTTACCACAAAAATTTAAATAATCGCGCTCAGCTATTTGCACCAAACGGCCACTATATTGCTGTAGCGTTTGTGGCGTGCGTAGCAAATGTTGCTGCGCACGTTCGGTTAACGCCTGTTGCAGTTGGGCAATTTTCGTTGGTTGCATTTAGCCCGCTGCGTGAAACAATGGCGGGTTAGCTTGCTCTTTTATCGCTTCGGTTAACGCCAAAGTATGCGCTTCATCTGATACATCATGGCGCTGTTCTGGCTTAATACCTAGCTTGGCAAACAACAACATATCGGCGTCAGCTTCAGGGTTATCGGTAGTAAGTAATTTGTCGCCATAAAATATTGAATTAGCGCCAGCGAAAAAACACAGCGCTTGCATTTGTTCATTCATCCGCGAGCGACCAGCCGATAAACGCACATGGCTTTGCGGCAACATAATACGCGCCACCGCAATGCTACGAATAAACTCAAACGCGTCTAAATCTTCAACATTTTCTAATGGCGTTCCCGCGACCTTTACCAGCATGTTAATTGGTACACTTTCTGGATGTTCAGGCAAATTGGCTAATTGCATTAATAATGCGGAACGATCATTGGCCGTTTCACCCATACCTAAAATACCACCACAACATACTTTCATGCCGGCATCACGCACGTGGCTTAGTGTATCTAAACGGTCTTGATAAGTACGAGTAGTAATAATTTCACCGTAAAACTCAGGTGAGGTATCTAGGTTATGGTTGTAATAGTCTAAGCCCGCTTGCGCTAGCGTTTTCGCTTGTTCATTATCAAGCATGCCAAGTGTCATACAGGTTTCTAGGCCCATATTTTTCACGCCTTGCACCATTTCAATAATGTAGGGCATATCGCGTTGTTTTGGGTTACTCCACGCGGCGCCCATACAAAAACGAGTAGCACCCTGATCTTTCGCCGCTTTTGCTTGTGTCAGCACCTTTTCAACTTCTAATAAACGCTCACGCTCTAAACCGGTATTATAATGACCACTTTGCGGACAATATTTACAGTCTTCAGCACAAGCGCCGGTTTTAATGGATAACAAGGTGCTTACTTGCACTTCATTCGGTGTAAAATGCTGACGATGTACGGTTTGCGCTTGAAATAATAAATCATTAAATGGTAACGCATATAATGCATTAACTTGGGCCAAGGTCCAATCGTGGCGCACTGCTGCCTGCATAATAATCCTTGTTCAGATTGAGGTTATAAACATTTTCGGCTAGTCTAACCGCCACCTCAGCCTTGTCAATGCCAGCAAAAGGCCAAACTTTACTACAGGTTATTAAATGAGCATAAATATAGCGTTTGATCGCGAGCATATTTGGCACCCTTATACCTCTATGCTCAAGCCGTTACCGGTATATCCAGTAGTTGCAGCACAAGGCTGTGAGTTGATATTAGAAAACGGCCAGCATCTAATTGATGGTACGGCATCGTGGTGGTCGGCAGTACACGGTTATAACCATCCATTGCTAAACGAGGCGGTAACCAGCCAGCTGAGCAAAATGGCACATGTAATGTTCGGCGGCATAACCCACCCGCCGGCGGTTGAGCTATGTCAGCGTTTACTAAAGATGGTGCCCGGCAATTTAACCAAAGTTTTTTTAGCCGATAGTGGCTCTATTGCGGTAGAAGTTGCCATAAAAATGGCTTTGCAATATTGGTTAGCCAGTGAGCAACCAAGCAAAACCAAACTGATAAGCCTAAGAAAAGGCTATCATGGCGATACGTTTGCCGCGATGGCAGTATGCGATCCGGTTGATGGTATGCACGATATGTTTGCCGGCTTATTAGCGCAGCACTATTTTTTACCCGCACCGGAAAGCCGTTTTGACGGCGATTTTATTGCTAATGACATTAGCGCTTTAGAGCAACTATTAGCTGAATGTCACACCAATATAGCCGCGCTTATTGTTGAACCTATAGTACAAGGTTATGGTGGTATGCGTTTTTACCACCCTGAATATTTACGCCAAGCGCGTAAACTCTGTGACCGTTATCATATACTATTAATTGCCGATGAAATTGCTACCGGCTTTGGCCGTAGCGGTAAACTATTTGCTTGTGAGCATGCAGGTATTCAGCCCGATATTATGTGTGTTGGTAAAGCCCTTAGTGGCGGTTACATTTCGTTGGCCGCCACCTTGTGTACCAATGAAGTGGCACGCGGTATTAGCCTAAGCGCCGCCGGCGGTTTAATGCATGGCCCAACTTTTATGGCAAACCCGCTCGCCTGCGCAGTAGCAAATGCCAGTTTACAACTTATTGAGTATGGCGATTGGCAATGGCAGGTGCCAGCCATTGAAGCTCAGTTAAAACGTGAGCTAGCCGCTTGTCGTAATTCGCCAAAGGTAAAAGATGTGCGGGTGCTAGGCGCTATTGGCGTACTTGAAATGCACGATAAAGTGGACGTAGCCGTATTGCAGCAACAGTTTGTCGAGCTAGGTGTGTGGATCCGGCCGTTTAATCACCTTATTTATGTCATGCCGCCGTTTATTATTACTGAAGCAGAGCTAAGCAAGCTAACCCACGCCATGCGTGTTATTACTGGTGTTTAAACTTGCTAATGCTTACACCTGCCAATATAAGTACAGCAATAAGCCAATACTGCTGAGCAATAATATAATAATGTTAAAGTGTAAATGATCACCACGGCGGCGTAAGCGCATTTTGTTTAATAATAAACTTAAGCTACTACTCAATATCGCTGCCCATAATAGGTAGCGTAAATATTGCGTAAGCTGCGGCTGCCAATCGGCGCGAATATTGATATCCCAATAACGTACTAAACCCGTTTCGAGATCTGGACTGGCATAGTGCGCCAGCACAAGGCCGGCAATAAACAATAACCAGCCCAATATTGCGAGCCAACTAAAACCTCTACACAGTAGATCTGGACCTTGGCGGCGTTCAAATTTCTCTGGTTTATCTTGGTCTGAAATCAATTTAATTGTCCTAGTAACTTTTACTTGTGTTGTGCGCTTGGCTCAGTATCATTATATGCCTTATATCGTTTACTATGCGCAGTACTAAACATAGTCTTAAACCCATTATTAAACATAGTTCGTGAACATATTAGTGAACATACTTTGCTAAGTTTACACCCTCTGGAGTTTGTTGCATGACGCACGCCGTTATTAAAGATGTTTTAGCTGGTCGCTATGCCATAGGTGATACTGTCACTGTTAAAGGCTGGATCCGCACCCGCCGCGATTCTAAAGCCGGCATTTCCTTTTTAGCTATTCATGATGGCAGCTGCTTTGATGCTGTGCAGGCGGTTATACCTGCTGAATTACCTAATTATGAATCAGAAGTAAAACGCCTAACCAGTTCTTGTTCAGTAAGCGTTACCGGCACTGTTGCGCAATCTGAAGGCCAAGGCCAAGCATTTGAACTGCAAGCTAGCGATATTAAAGTACTAGGTTGGGTAGAAAACCCAGATACCTACCCGATGGCACCAAAACGTCATAGCATGGAATATCTGCGTGAACACGCGCATTTACGCCCGCGCACTAACATTATGGGTGCTGTTACTCGGGTGCGCCATTGTTTAGCTCAAGCGGTACATCGGTTCTTCCATGAACAAGGTTATTACTGGATCAGTACACCAATTATTACCGGTTCAGACGCTGAAGGTGCCGGTGAAATGTTCCGTGTTAGCACTTTAGATCTTGAAAACTTACCGCGTAACGATAAAGGCGCCGTAGATTACAGCCAAGATTTTTTCGGTAAAGAAACCTTCTTAACAGTTTCTGGCCAGTTAAACGGCGAAACCTACGCTTGTGCTATGTCAAAAATTTATACTTTTGGCCCAACTTTCCGTGCCGAAAATTCAAATACCAGCCGTCACTTAGCCGAGTTCTGGATGATTGAACCAGAAGTCGCCTTTGCTGAATTGAAAGACATCGCGCAATTAGCCGAAGATATGCTGAAATACGTATGCAAAGCCGTACTAACTGAACGTGCTGACGACATGGCGTTCTTCGCCGAGCGCATTGACCCAACTGCGATAACTCGTTTAGAAAAACTGGTTAATTCTAGCTTTGTCCGTATGGATTATACCGACGCGATTGACATTTTAAAAAGCTGTGGCAAAAAGTTCGAATACCCTGTGGAATGGGGTGTTGACTTGCAATCAGAGCACGAACGTTACCTTGCTGAAGAACATATTGGCGCGCCAATTATTATGCAAAATTACCCCAAAGACATTAAAGCCTTTTATATGCGCTTAAATGACGATGGTAAAACGGTTGCAGCAATGGACGTATTAGCACCAGGTATTGGTGAAATTATCGGTGGTAGCCAGCGTGAAGAGCGTTTAGAAGAATTTGATAAGCGCTTAGAAGAAATGGGCTTAAATAAAGAAGACTACGGTTGGTACCGTGATTTACGTCGTTATGGCACCGTACCACACGCCGGTTTTGGTTTAGGCTTTGAACGTTTAGTGTCGTACGTTACTTGTGTTAATAATATTCGCGATGTTATCGCGTTCCCACGTACACCAGGTAATGCTGATTTCTAATACAGCTTAAGCCTATGCACTAACAAGAAAAGGGGCAAAGCCCCTTTTCTATTTCTTAGCAACCACAATTTGCCATTAGCGTTGTTATAGTAATTCTTCACGTAGCTGCGCTGGGCTTTTTGCCGATAACAAACTAGGTGCAATATCAAATACTGTTTTTGCCCCTACTTCACCAGACAAGGCTAAACGATGTACCGCACGAGCATAAGCCACTAACACGCTTGAGGTAAACTCGGGGTTACTGTCCAAGGTTAAACCATACTCTATGGTCTGTTTATTATTATCGCCGGTTACTCCACTACGAATAACAAAACCACCGTGAGGCATTGTACTATGATCTTTATCAAAGCTAGCTTGATCAATAAAATGTACTTTGGTGTCATAGTCGGCAAAGTAGTCAGGCATAGTTACAATCGTATGTCGCACTGTTTCCTCGTCAACACCGGCTTTTAATACCACATAGCATTCGCGGGTGTGTTTTTCTCGAGTGGTAAGCTCTGGTTGCTCACCACTGCGTACGCGTGTAATCGCCGCTTCAATCGGTAAGGTATACTGCGCAGCACTTTGCACGCCAGCAATGCGGCGTATGGCATCAGAATGGCCTTGGCTTAAGCCTTTACCCCAAAAGGTGTAAGTTTTACCTTCAGGTAAAATAGCCTCACCATATAAACGGTTAATTGAAAACAAACCGGGGTCCCAACCACCAGACAACATGGCAACATGGCCAGACTTTTGTGCCGACTGAGCTAACGCGGCGTAGTGATCATTCACTTTGGCGTGAGTATCAAAACTATCAACCGTATTAAAAAACTGTGCTAAATACGGCCCCTGCTCGGGTAAGTCGGTTTTAGAGCCACCGCACAGTATCATCACATCAACTTCGTCTTGATACTGCTCAATATCGGCCATAGCGTATACTGGTACATCAGTATCAAGTAAGGTAACACTCGTTGGCGCGCGACGACTAAATACGCCAACTAAGCGCATATCGGGGTTTTGTTTTAGTGCAGCTTCAACACCACGGCCTAAATTGCCATAACCGGCAATGGCCACTCTGATGGGATGCGTCATAATAATTTACCTTATAGCATTAAAAATAACGAAACAGGCCAATACCACTGCACAGCATTAAAAAAACAAAACGTTTTAAATGCGCAGTGTTAATTGAGAGATTGGCTTAGCAGCAAAATAATAACGCAATCTTGCCGGAACACTAAGCAAAATACCGGATAAATTAGTTATCTCTTTAATTTTAATTAAACCAAATCAGGAGCTTTTTATGACTAACAATTATACCCCGCCCAAAGTGTGGACCTGGGATAGCGAAAACGGGGGTAAATTTGCCCATATTAATCGCCCTGTTTCAGGTGCTACTCATAACAAAGCAATGCAGGTTGGTAAACATCCATTGCAGTTGTATTCATTGGCTACTCCCAACGGCGTGAAAGTAACCATAATGTTAGAAGAGCTGCTACTTGCTGGCCATAGCGCAGCTGAATACGATGCGTGGCTAATTGATATTAGTAAAGGCGATCAATTTGCCAGTGGCTTTGTTGAGATTAACCCAAATTCAAAAATTCCGGCTTTATTGGACACCACTAATGGCATGCGCATATTCGAGTCAGGTTCGATTTTAGTTTATCTGGCCGATAAATTTAATGCATTTTTAAGCAAAGACTTAGCAAAACGCACCGAAGTAATGAGCTGGTTATTTTGGCAAATGGGCAGTGCCCCCTTTTTAGGTGGCGGCTTCGGTCATTTTTATGCCTATGCACCAGAAAAATACGAATACCCAATAAATCGCTATGCCATGGAAGTAAAACGCCAGCTAGATGTATTAGATAAGCAACTTGCGGTGCACGAATATATAGCTGGTGATGAATATAGTATTGCTGATATGGCCATTTGGCCGTGGTACGGCGGCTTAGTGTTGGGCCAACTATATAACGCGGCAGAATTTTTAGATGTGCAAAGTTATAGCCATGTTTTACGCTGGGCTAAGCAGCTGGCACAGCGCCCAGCGGTAAAACGTGGTCACTTAGTTAATCGCTCGTTTGGTGACGGCGCGCAGCTACCAGAGCGCCATAATAGCTCTGATTTTATTCCATTCAATTTATAGCTGTTTGTCTTGGTATAAATAAAAAGGCTGTTATAACAACAGCCTTTTTTAACCTAAAACAAATTAATACTTAAGCGGCTTTTACGCTAGCAATCCAGTTATTAACCCGTTTTTCTAACACATTAAGTGGCAATGCACCGCCACCTAATACTGTGTCATGAAAGGCGCGAATATCAAACTTATCACCTAGCTCAGTTTGCGCTTTACTGCGTAGCTCTACTATTTTTAACATGCCAATTTTATATGCGGTTGCTTGGCCAGGCCAAACAATATAACGACGTACCTCTGAAATAACCGCACCTTGAGCGATGGGCGTTTTCTCTAAAAAGTAATCTATCGCTTGTTGCTCATTCCAGCCTTTAGCATGCAGCCCTGTATCGACCACTAAACGCACCGCACGCCACATTTCAGTGATCAAACGGCCAAAATCGGAATACGGGTTTTGATAAGCACCCATTTCTTTGGCTAATAACTCGGCATATAACCCCCAACCTTCGGAATATGCGGTAAAGCCAGCTTGAGTGCGAAATGTGGGTACCGAAGTTAACTCTTGCGCAATAGATATTTGCATATGATGGCCTGGGTTACCTTCGTGATAAGCAATGGCCTCCATTTCATTTTTTGGCATAGAGCGCATATCAGACAAATGCGCATAGTAAATACCTGGCCTTGCACCATCTGGGGTACCAGGGAAATAATGCTGTGCTGCACCTGGCTCTTCTCTAAACGCTTCTACTCTTT
The DNA here is from genome assembly GCF_036983985.1 of Rheinheimera metallidurans. Taxonomy (NCBI): domain Bacteria; kingdom Pseudomonadati; phylum Pseudomonadota; class Gammaproteobacteria; order Chromatiales; family Chromatiaceae; genus Rheinheimera; species Rheinheimera metallidurans. Next base: position 63,978 of record NZ_JALAHQ010000002.1, on the reverse strand, counting down.
TCACTGTCAGATCAGCTTTGGGTAAAATTCCGAAGAGCTCGGGTAATCGCTGATTAATAAACGCAAGGTACTGACGTGAATCCTCTAAATATGCTTCACGCCCAGCATCTGTCTCAGGATAGTAAAATTGATCATCGTCTTTAATAAATTTAAAGAAGGCTTTTAAATCGCCGGTAAAACCTACTTTGTTTTTTATTGCGATCATTTCATTAGTTAAGCGCTCTACCTCGTTCAAGCCAATTTGGTGAATTTGCTCGGCGGTTAAATCGGTAGTGGTTGATACTTTTAATTGATAATTGTAATAGTCGACACCATTAGGCTGCTTGCCTACGCCTGTCGCTATATCATCAGTAAACTGAATGTCTTGCTCTAACCATTGCTTAAGTGCGGTATAGGCAGGTAAAAATTGGGTTTCTAACGCTGTCTTTGCATCATCAGCTAGCTGTTTAGCTTGGCTATCCGTTAACTTATCAGCTTTAACCAGAGTATCAATTTTATCTTTGACATCGGCCCATAGCGGAACATCTTGCTCGGCATCAATAAAAGGCGCACCAGCAATCAAATTATTAATTTGTGCTACTACGCCCTCATACGCAAAACGCGGCGCGCGTATATTTAGCTTTGCATTGTCTTTAGCACGTTCTAGCAGCTGGTTAAGTGCGTGGCTAATGCCATCGATACGTTTAACATAGGCTTGCATATCATCGATATTATCTACCTTGTGAAAGGTAATAAGAATTTGCGGCAACATGCTCTGTATGCCCTGCATTTGAGTAAATACATAAGCATTGTGGCGAAAGGCTACGCCCTCTTTAGCTTGCTCATATTGATAAACCCAGATGTCATAAGATGTTTGCGCTTCAGGCTCTAACTTACTGTAATCAAATTGGCTTTTTAACTCCGCCACGGTAGCGGCTAACCAAGCTAGCTGTTTATCTTCTGCAGCAATAGAGACATCATCAATTTGGTCATACTTATCTTTGCGGCCCAAAAACGTCATTTGTAATGGGCTTTGCTGCAGTTGTTCATTATATTTTATGTCAAACCATTGATTTAAGCGTTCGGTCTCTGATTGCTGCTTTTGCTCTGCAACAACGTTGGCCGCACTGTTGGTTGGGGTTTCAGTTACAGGGCTGCAACCTGTGATAACGCTGGCAATTGCCAGCGCAAGCAAAGACTTATACATAAAAACGTGTCCTTATTACTTTAGTAGTTATTAAACACAGCCTACCCTGTAATCGGTTTTTAGTATAAGCCTTAATTGTAACCAGCTTTGTCTGGCTTGAACTTATACTGGTTTAAGCACTAACCCGTTTGTACTGCCGATATTGCGGCAACCAAAAATTATCATCAATTTTCTGCTGTAATTGTGCATCGTCAAGTTCTAAGGCTAAACCTTGCTGTATCGCAACCTTAGCCACGTTAAAGGCGATTTGCTTACTTAGTGCCGCTAATTCTGTAAATGCGGGTAATAAACCACCACTACCTGTATTCGCTCTTGGTGACGCCGCAGCTAAGGTTTTACTGGCTTCGCGTAACATCTCATCGCTAATAAGCCGTGCCTTGCTCGCTATTACGCCAAGGCCAATACCGGGAAAAATATAACTATTGTTACACTGGGCAATAGCATATTGCTTGCCGTTATAGGTTACCGGCGCAAAGGGGCTACCGGTAGCAATAATGACATCGCCATCAGTCCAATTTATAACTTGCTCAGGTGTGGCTTCAACCTGACGCGACGGGTTACTTAATGGAAATATAATAGGCGTTGTGGTGCCCGCTTTCATAGCGCGAATTACCGCTTCGGTAAATAAACCGGGCTGTCCGGACACACCTATTAGAATACCCGGTGCGGCGCAGTTCATTACATCAAGTAGCGTAGGAAACGCACCGCTATAGCTCCAGCTATCTATGGCACTTTGTGGTTGTGCTAAGGCTTGTTGAAAATCACGTAAATCGGGGGTGCTGCAGGTAAGCAAACCAAAACGGTCAATCATATACACTTGGCTACGCGCTTGAGTTTCACTAATACCCTCAGCCACCATCTGGCTAATAACCTGTTCTGCAATACCACAGCCGGCCGAACCTGCACCAACAAATGCCACTTTTTGCTCAGATAGCTTTGCATTTTTACTGCGACAAGCGGCAAGCAAAGTGCCTACAGTAACAGCTGCAGTGCCCTGAATATCATCATTAAAACAGCAAATTTTATCGCGATAACGCTGCAATATTGGCATAGCATTAGGTTGAGCAAAATCTTCAAACTGAATAATCGCTTCTGGCCAGCGACGTTTTACGGCTTGAATAAACAACTCAACAAATTCATCATATTCTTGTTGTGCTACCCGCTTTTGTCTAAGGCCCATATACATTGGGTCGTTCAGCAGTTTTTCGTTGTTGGTACCAACATCCAACATTACCGGTAAGGTATAAGCAGGGCTAATACCACCACATGCGGTATATAACGACAATTTACCAATAGAAATGCCCATGCCGCCAATGCCCTGATCACCTAGACCAAGCACACGTTCACCATCGGTGACGACAATCACTTTTACCTTACGTTTAGTGGCGTTTCTTAGTACTTCATCTAACTGATGCCGATCGTTATAACTAATAAATAAGCCACGTGCGCTGCGGTAAATATCAGAAAACTGCTCACACGCATCACCCACCGTTGGCGTGTAAATAATCGGGATCATTTCCTCTAAATGCTGCTGCAGCAGGCGATGGAATAAAGTTTCGTTATTGTCTTGAATGGCCCGCAAGTAAATATGCTTGTTAATCGCGGTGTCAAAGCTTTTATATTGCATATAAGCACGGCTAACTTGCTCTTCAATCGTTTCATAACGGGGCGGTAATAACCCTGCCAAATTAAAGGCTAAACGTTCTTCTTGCGTAAAAGCACTGCCTTTATTTAACAATGGCGTTTCTAATAATGCAGAGCCTGAATATGCGGTATACAGCGGGAGTTTTTTCATTAATAGACATCCGAAAGTAGACAAGGTAACACTATGGCACCTTACCTAGCTTAAAATTAATAAATGGTGCTAATTCTAGGATTTAGTACCGATAGGATAAATAAGCCTTCCGTATTACAAAAATCAATGGCGCGAAGCACATCTTGTTGGCTTAGTTGTAATAATTCGAGCACAAAAGGATCGACCAATTCTTTTATCGAATAAATTTCTGGATGCTGGTTAGCTAATGCCAAACGTGTGGCCAAATATGTTACGAGCTGCGCTTTATTTTTCTGCACAAAATTATGGCTATGCTGTAAGGCAATAGGTTCGACAATACTGTCGGGTAATTGCCATAAATGCAGTAACTCGGCACCGCAATCGGCATAGGTAAAAGCGAGTTCACGCTGTTGCACTTGCCATGGCCGTTCACTTGCCGTGTAATTTTGACAGTTTTGTGCTTGTACTGGGTTATTTTGTAAAACCACTAACTCGCCAATATTGTGCAGTAAACCTGCAACATAATACCGATCGGTAGGTTTTAGCAGGCAGCACTGCGCAAGAAAGCGAGCGATTAGCGCCGCATTAATGCTTTGCTCCCAAAACCGTTCAAGATCAATGGCTGAGGTGTCAATTTTGCTACATGCCGATGAAATGCCAATACTCAGGATCAAGTTATAAACTTGAGTTTTACCTAAAATTAAAAGGGCCTTGCTGACGCTTTCTACTTGGTAAGGTAAATTGTATATGGCGCTGTTGGCCAACTTTAGAAGCTTAGAGGTTAACACCGGATCTAACATGATCACGTCGGCGACTTCATCCAAACTTGCGGTGTCAGAGTCCATCAGCTGCTTTGCATGTAAATATCCTTCCGGCAAGGCAAACAGATCTGCAACATTCTGAGCATATTGCAAAGCTTTCATTGGATATTATCTCCCGTAGCGAACACACACTATGGTGCGTTAACTATAAGTGTTACTGCTTGATACGATTTTACAAGGTTTGCTGGGAAAAACTTAGTGTTTTTTGTTAGAACGTCGTTTATATGCGCTTAGCGTGCCACAAGCTATTACAGGCCAGACCAGACTGACCTGTAACTTGTTAAATTTAGGCTACTAAACTACGTAACATCCAGGCCGTTTTTTCATGTACTGTCATGCGTTGCGTCAAAATATCTAAAGTTACTTCGTCTTCGGCATCTTCAGCGGTTTTAACCAATGAACGTGCCGTTTTAGCAATAGCCTCTTGGCCATTAACTAAATCTCTAATCATCTCTTCAGCACTTGGAATACCATCGGCTTCTTTAATTGATGTTAATTTGGCATAAGCCTTGTAAGAGCCCGGCGCAAACTCACCTAACGCACGAATACGCTCAGCGATATCGTCAACCGCAGTTGATAATTCCATATACTGAGTTTCAAATAAGGTGTGTAGTGTTTGAAACATTGGCCCAGTTACGTTCCAATGATAATTATGCGTTTTTAAATATAATGTATAGGTGTCGGCAAGCAGTACAGATAAACCTTCGACAATGGCTTTACGTTGAACGTCGTTAATACCAATATTAATTTTCATAGCGCTTCCTCTTAATGAGCACGGACACTGTTTTAACATAGCATAAAATAGAAATATCGTTTTACCTTTCTAGGTAAAACAGTGTGTTACCGCGCGTGAATAAATATGGACTTAGTAGACATGGGGATGTTGTGTAGAAAATTCAAGTAGAAAAACAATAAAGCCGGTCGTGAATGCCCGGCTTTATGCTTGTTATTACACGGTTTGTGCCGCGAGATACTCTTCGTACGTACCCACGAAATTACGAATATCTTTATCGGTTATTTCAATGATTCTACTGGCTAAACTAGATACAAACTCACGGTCATGGCTAACAAATATTAACGTGCCTTTATAATGCTCTAATGCCAAGTTTAATGATTCTATCGATTCCATATCCAAGTGGTTGGTCGGTTCATCCATAACTAAAATATTTGGCCGTTGTAACATTAATTTACCAAATAACATCCGGCCTTTTTCACCACCTGATAGTACTTTAACCGACTTTTTAATCTCATCTTGTGAAAATAATAACCGGCCAAGAATACCTCGGATCGCTTGTTCATCATCAGACGGCTGCTTCCACTGGCTCATCCAGTCAAACAAACTGATGTCTTCGCTAAACTCATGCGCATGATCTTGAGCGTAGTAACCAATCTTATGGTTTTCTGACCATTTCACCATGCCTGAATCGGGTTTTAAATCACCTACTAAACATTTAAGTAGCGTAGTTTTACCAATACCATTCGCACCTAAAATGGCTACTTTCTCGCCAACTTCAATAGTTAAACCTAAATCTTTAAGTAAGCTAAGCTCACCAAAACTCTTGTTTAAACCCTCTACTTCTAGCGCTAAGCGATATAGCTGCTTTTGCTGTTCAAAACGAATAAATGGGTTAACGCGGCTAGAAGCTTTGACTTCGTCTAACTGAATTTTATCTATTTGTTTGGCACGCGATGTAGCCTGCTTAGCTTTTGAGGCGTTAGCAGAGAAGCGGCTAACGAAGGTTTGTAGCTCAGCAATTTGGGCTTTTTTCTTCGCATTATCTGACAATAAACGCTCGCGTGCTTGGGTTGCAGCAAACATATATTCGTCGTAATTACCCGGATACAAACGTAACTCGCCGTAGTCTAAATCAGCCATATGCGTACAAACGCTATTTAAAAAGTGACGGTCATGCGAAATGATAACCATAGTACTATTGCGCTCAGCTAGTACGTTTTCCAACCAACGAATAGTATTAATATCCAAGTTGTTGGTAGGTTCGTCTAACAGCATTATTTCTGGATCAGCAAACAGTACTTGTGCCAGTAATACCCGCAATTTAAAGCCGGGCGCAATGGCTGACATTAAACCAAAATGCTGCTCGACCGGAATACCGACGCCAATTAACAATTCGCCAGCGCGCGATTCTGCCGTGTAACCGTCCATTTCACCAAAAGCAACTTCTAAGTCAGCTACTTTCATACCATCTTCTTCACTCATCTCGGCACTAGAGTAAATACGATCACGTTCTTCTTTTACTGCCCAAAGTTCGCCGTGCCCCATAATAACGGTATCTATTACCGAATATTGTTCAAATGCGAACTGATCTTGGTGCAGCTTAGCTACACGGTGATTAGGTTCAACAAACACATTTCCCGCACTTGGCTCAAGTTCACGACTTAAAATTTTCATAAAAGTGGATTTACCACAGCCGTTCGCACCAATTAAACCGTAGCGATTACCATCGCCGAATTTAATTGAAATATTTTCAAACAACGGCTTGGCGCCAAATTGCATTGTAATGTTAGCAGTTGATATCACAGTGTGTTCCAGAACAGGTTAGGACTGATACCTAAGTAGACAAAACTACCAAGGGCAAAAAGTGCGCTACTATACGCTTATTTGAACGTAAACTCAAAACAAACGCCTAGTTAAAACTAGGCGTTAATGGTTATTAGGCTGCAACAGGTTAGGCGCGGCTTTTAATTACTGCGGCTTGGCAAAGCTCGGTAATGCGTTGCCAATCTTTTTGTATTATGGCGTCGTCAGGTACGATCCAAGAGCCACCAACACATTTTACGTTGGGTAACGCTAAGTAATCCATAAAATTACTGTCGTTAATGCCACCCGTTGGGCAAAAGCATACGTCAGCAAATGGACCATAAATCGATTTTAGTGTTTTTACGCCACCAGCGGCTTCTGCCGGAAAAAATTTAAAGTGGCTATAACCCAAGCTCACCCCTTCCATTAACTCAGAAATACTGGCAATGCCTGGAATAAGCGGAATACTGGCGTCTTTCCCCGCTTGCAGTAATTCACGTGTAAGGCCAGGGCTTATTGCAAACTTCGCTCCAGCGGCAATGCATTGTTGCAACTGTTCTGGCGTAGTTATAGTACCGGCACCAACAATGGCGTCAGGTACTTCTTTTGCGAGTAAACGGATCGCATCCAGCGCAATAGGTGTGCGCAGTGTTACTTCTAATACTTTTATGCCACCGGCCACTAGCGCTTTGGCCATAGGTACAGCGTCGGCGAGATCTTTAACCACAATAACTGGCACTACAGGCCCTTGGTTAAATAAGGTTTCGGGTTGTAACTGCCAATTTTTAAATGCCATATTAATTACTCGCCAAAAATTGTTTTAAATACACTGCCGCGCCTACTAAACCGGGCTGAGCAGCAGTAACAACATAGGTTGCGATCTGGCGATTAAATGCACTTAACCGACCTTTTGTTTCAAAACGAGATCTAAATTCACTATCAGCCATCAGTGGTAACAGTTTGGGCGTAATACCACCGGCGATATAAACGCCGCCAAAGGTACTTAAGGTTAATGCCAGATCGCCAGCCACACTGCCTAAACTGGCAAAAAATTGGTTAACACTGTCTTTGGCCAATTCAGACTTCCCCGTCAGTGCCTGTGCGGCAATTTGTGCGGCACTTGTCGGTGCTACGTCTTGCCCTCGATAGCGTGCCAAGGCGTTAAATATTGCTTCCAGCCCAGGGCCAGATAATATTCGCTCGGCTGATACGTGGCCGTATTCTTTGGCTAATTGTTGCTTAATAAACCATTCTTGCTCAGTTTGCACCGCAAATTCGGTATGCCCACCTTCGCTTGGTAATGGAATAAAGGTGTCGTCAATCTTTAATAGATAGGCAACACCAAGCCCGGTACCGGCACCCAGCACTAACATAGGTTTACCCTGTTGTATTTCTCCCGCACCCACTTGCACCTTCTGTTCGGCATTTAATGCGGGCAGGCACATAGCGACGGCAGTAAAATCGTTAATAACCTGCAGTGCTTCTAAGCCTAGTTGCCGCTGCATGGCATTTACTGAAAACTGCCAATGAAAATTTGTCATGCTAATTTGGTCGCCGTTAACCGGACAAGCAATGGCAATAGCGACATGCTTTATTAGCATCAACTGTTGTTCTGTTTGATAATGTATAAGTGCAGCGGCTAGGCTGGCAAAATCGGCACAGGCATACACCGCCACCTTATCTAGCGCTAAGGTTGTCAGATCAACGCGGCTAAAACGGGCATTGGTACCACCAATATCAGCCACAATGGCATAAGTTGGCAAGTTAGCCATGCAGGTGCTCCTCGGTGCCGAATAAACTGCATGCGCCTTGCTCCGCGCCGGTAAGTTGGCTACGCAATGCGCCAAACATTTCTCGGCCCATACCATGAAGATTATCTTGCATGCTAAGCGTTACCGCTTCGCGCGCAGCGAGATCTGCGTCCGAAATGAGTAGCTCTAAGCGGCCGGTTAAACCATCTACCGTCATCATATCGCCGGTTTGAATGCGTGCAATATTGCCACCATCCAGTGCTTCTGGCGTTACGTGAATAGCGGCTGGTACCTTACCTGATGCTCCAGACATACGACCGTCAGTGACTAAAGCAACTTTAAAACCACGGTCTTGTAACACGCCAAGTGGCGGCGTAAGTTTGTGCAGCTCTGGCATACCACAGGCTTTAGGCCCTTGAAAGCGCACTACAACAATACAGTCTTTATTTAAATCACCGGCCTGAAACGCGGCGTCGAGCTCATGCTGGCTAGAAAATACTACTGCTGGCGCCGTTACCACTTCGGTACCTTCGCGTAGCGCTGAAGTTTTAATAACACCGCGCCCGACATTACCCGATAACACTTCAAGGCCACCATGGCTTTTAAACGGTTTACTTACGCAGGTCAGTACATCAAAGTCTAACGACTGGGCCGGTGCCTCTATCCATTGTAATTTACCGTCTTGTATAACCGGTTGCTGGGTATAGCGGCGCAAGCCCTTACCGGCAATAGTTTGTACGTCTTCGTGTAATAAACCGGCATCAAGTAGCTCACGAATAAGCAGTGCCATACCACCGGCATGTTGAAAGTGGTTAATATCGGCCTGTCCGTTCGGGTAAATACGCGTTAATAACGGCGTAGCCGCAGACAGTTTGGCGAAATCGTCCCAATTAACGATAAAGCCCGCAGAACGCGCCATCGCAATTAAATGCATAGTATGGTTAGTTGAACCACCGGTAGCCAATAAGCCAACAATGCCATTAACAATAGATTTAGCGTCAATCATCTGGCCGATTGGCAGATAATCTGGGCCTAAATCTGTTAAACGTGTTACTTGGCGGGCCGCAGCTTTAGTTAGCTCATCACGAAGCAAAGTGCTGGGATTAACAAAGGACGAACCGGGTAAATGCAGCCCCATAATTTCAATAACCAACTGATTCGAATTGGCTGTGCCATAGAAGGTGCAAGTGCCTGCAGCATGATAAGATGCCGATTCAGCTTCAAGTAACTGCTCTTTGCCTACTTTTCCTTCTGCAAATAACTGCCGTACGCGAGCCTTTTCTTTATTAGGAATACCGGACGGCATTGGCCCCGCAGGCACAAACACAAAGGGTAAGTGACCAAAACTCATTGCTGCCATAAACAAGCCTGGCACGATTTTGTCACAAATACCCAGCATTAAACCGCCATCAAACATATTGTGCGACAAGCCAATCGCTGCTGACATAGCAATGATGTCACGGCTAAGCAGGCTTAATTCCATACCGGGCTGGCCCTGAGTAATTCCATCACACATTGCTGGCACACCACCGGCAAACTGCGCGACACTTCCCACCTCAGATACCGCTTGCTTTAATAATGCAGGATAGTGTTCATAAGGTTGATGTGCCGACAGCATGTCGTTGTACGACGAAATAATGCCAATATTTGCTTTGGTTAAACTGCGTAAATCGCCTTTATCTTGCGAATTACACGCGGCAAAACCGTGGGCTAAATTACCGCAACTTAATACGCCTCGATGCGGTCCTTTTAACCTAGCCGCCTGTATACGTTGCAGATAAATTTCGCGGCTTTTTTGGCTACGGGCAATAATACTGTCGGTCACTTGCTGGATCTCAGGTAACATAACCATTTTTCCATTTACTCCCTAGGTGTCGCTATACATTACCGTAACTTGCGCTAGCGGATGTTGTAAGAATGCTCGTATTGGCATAGCTAATACGTCTTGCTCTGCCATCGCTTTATTAAGTACCGCCAATTTATTACTGCCAACTAAATGCAAAAATATATGCCGACTATCTAATAATCGTGGCAGGCTAAGCGACATACGTTGGTAAGGTGCGGTAGTCGGTTCTACTGCTAATACAGCAGGTGCCCCCTCAGCTAAACCTGCCGTTATTTGTGCACTACATGGGAATAAAGAGGCAGTATGGCCATCTTCGCCCATACCCAGAATGACTGCATCAAAAGTGGGTAAAGCGCTAATGCGCGGCAGTACTTCTGCAGCCCCCGTAAAGGCTGATGGCGTATTGGCATATAGGCTAATAAAACGGGCCGCGCTGGCTTTGTTTTGTAATAAAGTAGCTTTAACTAACCGCTCGTTTGAGTCAGTTTGGCTATCATCTAACCAACGGTCATCTGCCAACAATACCGTAACTTTATCCCAGGCTAAATTAACCTGACTGAGTGCAGTAAATAAGGCTTGTGGTGTTTTACCACCGGAAACTACTAAATACGCCGCGCCGCGTTGCGTAATGGCCTGCTGTAAAATAGTTACCAACCTATCGGAAAAATCGGCATTCAGTGCTGTAGTGTCATTAAATTTGTGTAACTGCATCATAATTTATTCCTCCCAATTACGATCATCACGAGCTAGTAACGATATAGCCGCAACCGGGCCCCAGCTTCCTGCTTGATATGACTTTGGTGGTTCATTATTTATCTTCCACGCATCTAAAATACCGTCAATCCAGCGCCAGGCATGTTCTACTTCATCGCGTCGCACAAACAAATATTGATTACCTAACATAGCCTCCAGTAATAAACGCTCGTAAGCATCAGCAATACGCTGTGATTTAAAGGTTTCGTCAAAGCTTAAATCCAGTTTGCTTTCCTGCAGGCGCATGGTTTCACCTAAGCCTGGTATCTTGTTTAATACTTGGATTTCAACGCCTTCATCCGGTTGTAAACGAATAATGAGCTTATTAGCAGGTAAATGGCTGTAGGTAGCGTGGAAAATATTATGTGGTTGCGGCTTAAAACTAATAACAACTTCGCTTAACTTAGATGCCATTCGCTTACCCGTGCGCAAGTAAAATGGCACACCAGCCCAACGCCAGTTATCAATATCTACTTTTATGGCGACAAAAGTTTCAGTTCTACTATTTAGTCTTGCGCCGTCCTCTTCTAAATAACCCGGTGCAGCTTTACCAGCAACAAAACCGCTGGCATATTGGCCTCGCACGGTTTTTTCTTGAATGTTGCTGAGATCTATTTTACGTAGTGCTTTGAGCACTTTAAGCTTTTCATCACGAATACTATCTGCATCTAACCGTGCAGGAGGCTCCATGGCAATTAGGGTAAGCACTTGTAATAGATGATTTTGTACCATGTCGCGCATTTGACCGGCATCGTCGTAATAGCTCCAGCGGCCTTCTACGCCAACTTCTTCGGCAACGGTAATTTGCACGTGATCAATAGAGTTATGATCCCAATTACTAGCAAAAATAGCGTTAGCAAAACGCAGCGCCAACAAGTTGAGTACGGTTTCTTTACCTAGATAGTGGTCAATACGGTAGATCTGGCTCTCATCATAAAACTCAGCAACCTGATCGTTAATTATCTTTGATGAAGCTAAGTCATGACCAATTGGTTTTTCTAATACCACCCGCGCCGGTCCTGTAGCTAAACCAGCAGACGCAAGCCCTTTACATATAGCGCCAAATAATGACGGTGGCGTAGCAAAATAGCTTACAGGTACGCGCTTATTGCAGTTAGTAACATCGGCAAGCTTTTGGTAATCTTGCTCGTTAGTGAGATCTAACTGCACGTAAGTGAGTTTTTTCTGTAACCGCTGCCATACCTCGTTATCTAGAGGTTCTTTAAGAAACTTATTTAGATTGGTTAATACCAGCTCAGTATACTCTTCGGTCGATAGCTCATCTCGCGCCACACCAATAATGCGAGAGTCGACACAAAACAAATTGGCTTTTTCTAATTGGTACATAGCGGGTAATAGCTTCCGCCGCGCTAAATCACCTTTGGTACCAAATAAAATTAAATCGCATGCAGAGTTTTGCGCAGTTGCTGCCATATCTAACCCTTAAAATATATGTAATTTTACAACACTTAACCGATGCTAACGCAGCGGATTAAGCTTGTAAACCAAATATAACGTAATTAAATTACGAATTGCGTAATGTTTTGACTATTCTTATATAATAAGGCAGCCTTAGCAACGGATCTGTTATTTTGTAGTAACTTTAATACTTTTCTGTTGACGTGAAGAAAGACAACATACTACAGAACAAATTGTATCAGCCTAATTATAAGCTAGGGATCACCGGATGAATGTGCTAGAAAAAATCGTCAATAATGTAACTAACTTTAGTAAATCAGAACGCAAAGTTGCTGACGTTATTCTGGCTAACCCGCAAGTTAGCATACACTCTAGCATAGCCACATTAGCAAAAATGGCTAACGTAAGTGAGCCTACCGTTAACCGGTTTTGCCGCAGGCTTGATACTAAAGGCTTTCCTGATTTTAAACTACATCTAGCGCAAAGCTTAGCCAACGGCACGCCCTATGTTAACCGTCATGTTGAAGAAGACGACGGTCCTGAAGCCTATACGGCTAAAATATTTGAATCGACAATGGCAGCGTTAGACACCGCTAGACAACGGGTAGATATTAACACTATTAATCGTGCGGTAGACGTACTTACCCAAGCCAAAAAGATTTCATTTTTTGGTTTAGGTGCTTCTGCTTCGGTAGCGCACGACGCGCAAAACAAGTTTTTTCGCTTTAATGTGCCTGTTGTTTGTTTCGACGACATTGTGATGCAACGCATGAGCGCCATTAATAGTACAGAGGGTGATGTAGTCGTGTGCATTAGCCATACCGGCAGAACCAAAAACCTATGTGATATCGCAACTATAGCTCGTGAAAATGATGCTACCGTCATTGGCATTACGTCATACGATAGCCCGCTAGCAAAAGAGTGTACCTTGGTATTATCGTTAGATGTACCTGAAGACACTGATATGTATATGCCTATGGCGTCACGCGTTGCTCAGTTAGTGTTAATAGATATCTTAGCTACCGGTTTCACACTGCGGCGCGGCAGCAAATTTAGAGAAAATTTGAAAAAGGTAAAAGACAGCCTTCGTGGGTCGCGTTTTGATAGAAAAGATTTTAACAACTAAACCAAGGACAGTGGTCATAGCAACTGCGGCGTTGGTCGTTTTCTTCAGTCTTAAGCTATATTCTGTAATTAAATTACATTACACTAACGTCATTCAACACCGCCCTCTTTGTAACTAGCAGGAAGTAATCATGCATAGAAGAACTAAAATTGTCGCCACCCTTGGCCCAGCAACCAATACGCAAATATCTATTGAAAAACTGATCCAAGCCGGTGCATCTGTTTTCCGTTTAAACTTCTCGCATGGTAGCTCTGATGATCACCGCGAACGGGCACAGATGGTTCGAGCTGCGGCGACAAAGCTTGGTGCCCACGTCGCTATATTAGGTGATTTACAGGGGCCCAAAATTCGGGTTTCAACCTTTAAAAATGGCTCGGTAATACTTGAAGAAGGTAATGCTTACGTACTAGATGCTGAGCTTGCCAAAGGTGAAGGTGACGAGCAGCAAGTAGGTATCGACTATAAAGAATTGCCACAAGATGTGAAAGCTGGCGATTTACTGCTGTTAGATGATGGTCGCATTCAGCTTGCGGTAGATAAGGTTGAAGGTTCGCGTGTTTATACCACAGTTACTGTTGGCGGTAAGCTAAGTAATAATAAAGGTATTAACCGTCAAGGTGGTGGTTTAACTGCCCCTGCCCTAACCGATAAAGACAAACGTGATATTCTTACTGCAGCAGAAATTGATGTCGACTATTTAGCGGTATCTTTCCCACGTAGCGGTGATGACATTCGTTTAGCTCGTGAACTAGCGAAGGCCGCAGGTTCAGAAGCACGTATTATGGCGAAAATTGAACGCGCAGAAGCAGTAGCTGACGATGAAACCTTAGATGACATTATTCGTACATCAGATGCCGTAATGGTGGCACGTGGTGATTTGGGCGTAGAAATTGGCGATGCGGAGCTAGTTGGCCAACAAAAGCGGATTATTGCCCGTTCTCGCCAATTAAACCGCGTGGTAATTACGGCTACGCAAATGATGGAAAGTATGATTGAAAGCCCTATGCCGACACGGGCTGAAGTGATGGACGTCGCCAACGCAGTATTAGATGGCACAGATGCGGTAATGCTATCGGCAGAAACCGCAGCAGGTAAATACCCAACTGAAACGGTTAAAGCTATGGCGCGAGTATGTGACGGTGCGGAAAAACACCCAAGCGTGCAAATATCTAAACATCGTATGGACGTCGCTTTCACCGAAATTAGTGAAACTATTGCGTTATCTGCGATGTACGCGGCTAACCACTTAGACGGTATTAAAGCCATTATTACGCTCACTGAGTCAGGTTATACCGGCAAGCTGATGTCGCGTATTACGTCACCACAGCCTATTTATGCGCTATCTCGGCATACCAAAACGTTAAATAAAATGGCGCTATACCGCGGTGTATATCCGGTATTTTTTGACAGCACGGTAATAACGGGTAAGTCACTAGCTGATGCAGCAATTGACGCCATAAAACATCAAGCAGAATTAAAGACTGGTGATTTAGTGGTTATCACCTACGGTGACATAATGGAAACTATAGGCGCATCAAACACCTGTAAAATAGTACAAGTTAAATAACCTCATTCGCGTAAAATAGAAAACCCGGTCTTACACCGGGTTTTTCGTTTTAAGCTCTATCAACTTACTATTACTGTTTCTCTGTCTGTTGCTTTGCTAGTTTCTTCTCCCAGAAAGTAGCATTTTTAATGCCCAAACTTACAGGGTCAAAAGTAATTGGTCCACCGGCTTTTTTCTGCCGCTCATAATCACGCAGGCAACGCATAGTTGGCCGATACATAAAGAAGATTGCCAGAATACCGATCACGTTTACCCAAGCCATCATACCAACGCCGATATCACCGATGTTCCAAATATAACCTGCGTTATTTACCGTGCCATAAGCAACCATAAACATTAACAGCAACTTAAATACCAAAGACGATAGTTTGTTATTAAATACCCGATTTAAATACGCTACGTTGGTTTCAGTTATATAGTAATAAGCCAAGATAGTGGTAAAGGCGAAAAAGAATAACGCCAAACCAGCAAATATTTGACCAAAATTACCAAACACACTTAATAGCGCCATTTGCGTAAAGGCGGCAGAACCAATTTCTGTTGCCGCATCCACGTTTTGTACAATAAATTGGCCTGCAGGTAAGTCACCTACCACGTTGTATTGTTGTGTAATAAGGATCATTAACGCCGTTGCCGTACAAACAAACAAGGTGTCTACGTATACCGAGAATGCTTGCACTAAACCTTGCTGCGCCGGATGATCTACTTCTGCAGCCGCTGCCGCATGTGGGCCTGTACCCTGACCTGCTTCATTAGAATAAATACCCCGTTTTACCCCCCAGCCAATGGCGGCACCAAAACCGGCTTGCGCCGTAAAGGCATCACTAAAAATAAGACCAAACACAGCGGGTATTTTTTCAATATTAAGAAATACGACAATTAAGGCCATCACGATATAGCCAAGCGCCATAAACGGCACAATTATTTGCGTGAAATGAGCAATGCGTTTAATTCCGCCAAATATAATAAAAGCTAACACAATTAAAATAACAGCTAGGGCTATCAACTTATGGGTGCCGACCACGCCGAAGCTGGTTACTACCATATCGCCTTCACCAAAAATTTGCGTTACCGCATTACCTACAGCATTAGCTTGAACACCAGGCAAGAAAATACCACAGCCAATAATGGCTGAAATAGCAAAAACAATACCTAGCCAACGCCAGCCTAAACAGCGTTCAAAATAATATGCTGGGCCACCGCGATATTGGCCGTTTTCTTCTACTTTATAAATTTGACCTAAAGTCGATTCTGCATAAGCTGTACTAGCACCTAAAAAGGCTACAACCCACATCCAAAAGATAGCACCTGGCCCACCAAAACCAATGGCAGCAGCTACACCGGCAATATTACCGACACCCACTCGACCCGATAACGATACGGCTAATGCCTGAAACGACGAAATGCCCTTATCAGATTCGGTGTTGTTAAGTAGGAGTTTGCACATTTCTTTGAAGTGACGCACTTGCGCAAAACGTGTGAGTATTGAATAAAACAAGCCAGCACCAAGACACAAGTAAATAAGCGCTTGGCTCCAGATAATGCTGTTTAGCGCACTAATAAAGCCTTCCATTTCCCTTCCTTATAATTATTGTAATTTTAATTATCTAATGCGGTGTTAATTTGCCACATCAACCCGAGAATATCTACGCAACAGCAGCGGTTAATCCGACTCATTTTCAATATTTAGCAGCTTTTCTAAATAATGCTGTTTAATACCATAGAAGTTCTTAATCGCATTAACCTGCTTTAAAATCGCGGTTTTGCTGTATTTCTGTTTATTTTTAATGGCTAAAATCATCTTGTTTTTACTGGTGTGCTCCAGCGAAACGAATTCAAATACCTTAGTGCTATAACCAAAGGCTTCAAGTAATAATGCCCTTAGGCTATCAGTTACCATTTCAGCCTCTTGGCCCAAATGAATACCATGCGCTAACATAGGTGCCAATACACTAGGCATGCTCATTTGCGGCCGTATTTGTTTGTGACAACAGGGTGAGCACATAATAATTTCGGCGCCGGTAGCTATACCCATATGAATCGCATAATCGGTGGCAATATCGCAGGCATGTAGCGCAATCATTACGTTAATGCCGCGCGCTTTAAAATGCTTTACGTCACCCTGTTCAAAATCTATGCCGTTAAGGCCTAACTTAAGCGCGGTGTTATTACACAGCTCAACTAAGTTTTGTCTTAACTCTACACCAGTAACCTTAGCTTCAAGCGCTAATGTATTAGTTAAATAATCATGCATAGCGAAGGTAAGGTAAGCTTTACCAGAGCCAAAATCGGCCACATGTAATTGTTGGTGCTGGCTAAGGCCTGAGTCTTTTACTGCGCCAGAAAAAACCTCAAGAAATTTATTTATTTGCTTCCACTTGCGTGCCATTGCCGGAATGAGTTGGTGCTCTGCGTCCGTTACCCCTAATTCAGTTAAAAACGGCCGCTCTAAACTGAGGTAACGTTGCTTCTCGCGATTATGGCTAGCGACCACTTGGTTGATAGGCTGCGGCAAGGCTTTTTGTTGTAACAATATTTTACCTTTTTTACTGATAGAGACTTGCGCCTCAACCTCCGTAGTAAATAGGTTTGCTGCAGCATATTGCTTGCCAAGTAGCTGGGTAATTTCTGTCAGCGCCTCTTCAGGGCTAAAATTACGGGTTATATCGTTAGTTTGGTATTTATAGGTAAAGCTAAGCTGCCATAGCTGCTTTAGTTCTACTGGCCTAATCTGCAGCTGTTTAATTGGCTCGTCACCTTGATACTTACTAAGTACTAACTTTATCAGCTGCTGCGTTGATAATGCTGTCTTTAACAATTGCAGAAAAGCTGCAAGCTCAGATGATGATGGGGGTACGGCAGACATAACGCTGCTCCACTACAATAAAATAGCCGCTAGTTTAGTCGGATCTTTAGCGAAGAGAAATAAAACCTAGTTAAATCTACGCGGTATAACGATAAGCGGCATCGACCTTAAAGCGACTAATACGGTTACGCAGCACCCGAACTACATTTAGTCTTACTAAGTGTTTACCTGCTAGCGTACTAATATCACCTAATAATAAACAGGTAACACAATCAGTTTCAGCATTTAACACTAACGCATATTGGTTGCTTAAACCGCGCAGTATGACTAAATCGAATTGCTTGGCATCGCAGCCTGTGCCTTGCTGAAAATACCAGCTTTTATGCGCCTGTTGTTGCATAAAAAACGCTGACAGGCCGCTAAGACAAAGCTCTAAGCGTACTGCTGGCGCAATATCTAGCTGCTGCAGGCTATCATCCATGTGCCAAAATGCTTGCGCTTCAGCTATCGATAACGGTTGCTGCTGTGGTTTATATGCTAGTTGCGCTGCGCTATATGGCGAGCAATACTGTGCCTCATTACTAATATCTAGCAATAAGCGGTCTTTTTGTGCACAGTATGTCCAGAACCAGTGTTCTGATGGCCTAAGCATGGTATTCCCTGTCTGCATTTATTAAACTGTTAATTCTATCTCTTATATAAGTACACTAAGTTGTTCAGCACGTTAAAGACTTTTTTGTTCTAACGTGCCAAGATCAGCTACGGATCCTTATAAGCTCGTTACGATCTGTTTTATTAGCTCTGGGCCACGATAAATAAAACCTGTATACACCTGCAGCAAATTTGCGCCTGCGGCAAGTTTATCTTGTGCTGACGCGGCATCATTAATGCCACCAACGCCTATAATGGGCATATCAGTACCTACTGCGGCGCGCAACTGACGCAACACTTCTGTGCTTTTTGCTTGTACCGGTAAGCCACTTAAGCCACCCGCTTCATCGGCGTAACGCTGCCCTTGCACCAAACTGCGATCTAATGTGGTATTAGTGGCAATAACACCATCCATTTTGCTTTTTAGCAGGGTTTCAGCAATCTGATTTACGGCTATAAGATCCATATCCGGCGCTATTTTTACAAATACCGGCACGTATTTATCATACTTTGCTTGTAAATCGAGTTGTTCGTTTTTTACGCTTATTAACAAATCCAATAACGCATCACCGAACTGTAAATCACGCAGACCTGGTGTATTAGGCGACGAAATATTGACGGTAATATAACTAGCATGAATATAAACCTTGCGCATGCAGTGAATATAATCGTCTTTACCCTGCTCGTTTGGCGTGTCTTTGTTTTTACCAATATTAATGCCTAAAACACCTTTATAACTGGCGTTTTTAACATTTTGCACCAAGTAATCTACGCCTTTATTATTAAACCCCATACGGTTAATAATGGCCTCTGACTGCGGTAAACGGAAGATCCGAGGTTTATCATTACCCAGCTGCGGTTTAGGTGTCACCGTGCCTACTTCAAGAAAGCCAAAGCCCATTTGACCAAAGGCATCAATACATTCCGCGTTTTTATCTAAACCCGCCGCTAAGCCCAATGGGTTATCAAAGCGAATGCCTGCAACCGTAACCGGTTTAACAGGTAAATTTTGTCGCCATAAACCAGCGATAGGCGTATGAGCCAAGCGTTTTAAACTACCTAGAGCAAAGTTATGTGACCACTCTGCGTCACAAGCGAACATGACTTTTTGTGCTATTGGATAAAACATACACTGCCTTTTTTAAACAAAAAAATACCCCGGACTTGCCGGGGTATTGTAGCCAGTTAACTTACTATTTTACAGTGTCGCAGTGGTGACTTAATAACATTAATTCACGCAGTGCTACTGAGAATTTAGCAAATTCATGGTTCTTAGTAGTTTTAAACTCAGCCAGCATTAAACGCCAGCGTTCAAGTAGTGCATTATGTTCGGTGATCCAAGTAGAAATAACTTCATCTGCAGAACAGGTTTTACCACAGCTACGCGCAACAACCGCCGATAATGAACGTTGCTGCCAGTCTAGCTCTTCACGATAAGACGCACGTGCTAACGCCTGCCAATGATTCGCTACTGGTTGATTAGTAATTTGCTCTAAGAACCAGTGTAAGTCCAGCTTATCACCTAGTTTAAAGTAAATTTCCGCAACCAGTGGTAATGCCATTTTTTCAGCATCAACTACTTGGGCAATATCCATTACCGAGAATACGGTACTTAACTGCGCTAAGTATTTCGCAATATCTTCTGGTACACCCTGCTCTACTAACGTAGCTTGTTTCTGCAGCAGTTGCTCTGCTTCGGCTGGTGCTAAGTAGTTAGATAAATCTTTACTTAACTGCTGATACGCTGGCTTAAAGAAATCAACCGTTTGTTGAATATCTAATGCCTTATTGCGATGACGCAAGAACCAGCGTGTTACACGGCGCATAGTGCGGCGTAACTGGTGTAAAAACTTAGTTTGTAACGTGGCTGAAATAATGTTATCCAGCTGTTCTAACTTATGCCACATTGTTGGCAAGTCAAACAGATCACGTGCAATAGCATAACATAACGTTACTTCACCTAAGCTCGCACCCGCTTCTTCTTGCATACGCTGAGCGAAGTTAGGGCCCATTTCGTTAACCATCATATTAGCTAGTTTAGTAGCAATAATTTCGGCTTTTAACGGATGATTTTCCATTTCTGCAGCGTACTTATCTTGCAATAATTGCGGAAAATTACTGAATAGCTGACGTTTAAAGTAAGCATTTTCGTAAATTTCTGGCAGTACTAAGCGTTCTTTAAGTACCATTTTGCCGTAAGCAGTAAGTATCGCTAGCTCAGGGCGTGTTAAACCTTGGCCTTTCGCTGCGCGCTCAGCTAATTCATCATCAGATGGTAAAAACTCTAGTTCACGGTTTAACTTACCGTCTTTTTCTAGCTCATGAATAAAGCGGGTATATTCTTTTAACTGCTCAGCACCCAGTAATGACGAAATACTGATACTCTGCGTTTGGCTGTAACAGTCTCTAAGCACAATCGCGGTTATATCTGGCGTCATATCCAATAACAATTGGTTACGCTGCTTTAATGTTAAATCGCCAGATGCAACTAGAGTGTTAAGTAAAATTTTAATATTTACTTCGTTATCTGAACAGGTTACGCCACCTACGTTATCAACGAAGTCGGTATTAATACGAC
Organism: Rheinheimera metallidurans; assembly: GCF_036983985.1. Taxonomy (NCBI): domain Bacteria; kingdom Pseudomonadati; phylum Pseudomonadota; class Gammaproteobacteria; order Chromatiales; family Chromatiaceae; genus Rheinheimera; species Rheinheimera metallidurans. The sequence goes on along the minus strand of NZ_JALAHQ010000002.1, from coordinate 43,161 downwards.
CACCGTTTAGCGCGTATTCAATACGGCCGCGTTGGGTTGCGCCTAAGTTACCGCCTTCACCAACGATAGTCGCTTTTAAATCTTTACCATTAACGCGCATAGCTTCTGAACCACGGTCGCCCACTTCAGCGTGTGTTTCAGTGCTGGCTTTTAAGTAGGTACCAATACCACCGTTCCAAATCAGATCGACCTTCATCATCAAGGCTTCGCGGATCAGTTCGGTTGGTGTCATGCTGGTTTTAGTCGTGGCCAACATTTCTTGCATTTGCGGCGACAACTTAATTGCCTTCGCGCTACGAGAGAAAACACCACCACCTTCTGAAATCAATGACTTATCGTAATCATCCCAAGTAGAAGTTGGTAATCTAAACAGACGATTACGCTCTTCCCAGCCTTTGGCTGAGTTTGGTTTTGGGTCAACAAAGATGTGCATATGGTTAAAGGCAACCTGCAAACATAGGTGTTTAGACAACAACATACCGTTACCGAAAACGTCACCCGCCATGTCACCTATACCCACACAGGTAAAGTCGGTAGTTTGGCAGTCAATGCCAACTTCACGGAAATGGCGTTTAACCGATTCCCAACCACCGCGGGCAGTAATACCCATTTTCTTATGGTCGTAACCGTTTGAGCCACCTGATGCAAAAGCATCGCCCATCCAGAAATTGTATTCTGCAGAAATGCCGTTAGAAATATCCGAGAAGGTTGCAGTACCTTTGTCAGCTGCTACTACTAGGTACGGATCGTCAACGTCAAGACGTACAACGTCTTTTGGTGGCACGATTTCACCTTGAATAATGTTGTCGGTAACATCTAACAAACCACGAATAAAGGTGCGGTAACATTCTTTACCTTCGTTGATAAAGGCTTCACGACCACCGGTTGTTGGTAATTTTTTACAAACAAAACCACCTTTTGAGCCGCTAGGTACAATAACGGTATTTTTTACCGTTTGCGCTTTAACTAGGCCCAGAACTTCGGTACGGAAATCTTCACGACGGTCTGACCAACGTAAACCACCACGCGCAACCTTACCAAAACGTAAATGCGAACCTTCAATTCTTGGTGAGTAAACAAAAATTTCAAACATTGGCACTGGCATTGGCATATCTGGGATTAAATCAGCTTTAATCTTAAACGAGATATACGATTTCTCTGTACCCTGTGCACTCTTTTGGAAGTAGTTAGTGCGGACAATGGCGTTAATCATGTCGACATAACGACGGATAATACGGTCATCATCAAGGTTGGCTACGTTTTCTAGTGCCGCCGCTATTTTGTCTTCTAACTTAGCTGACACCGCTGCACCGTCTTTAGCGCTTGGGTCAAACTTGCTATTAAACAGTTGTACCAATAAGTTAGCCAGTTCGGCATAACGAGTGAAAGTGCTTTCAACATAAGATTGGCTAAATGTACCGCCAATTTGGCGCTTATATTTTGCCAAAGCACGCAGTAATGATGCTTCACGACCACTTAAACCTGCGCTTAGGATTAAACGGTTAAAGCCGTCATCTTCTAAATCGCCGCCCCACACTTTTGCGAACGACTCTTGGAATGATTGCTGGGCCGCTTCAAAGTTAGCCGGCACTGCGCAATTTAATTCCATAGTGAAATTTAGGATCCAGCTTACAGAACCGTCAGCACATTTCACTGCATAAGGTGTTTCACCAATAACGCGCAGGCCAAAATTTTCTAACATTGGCAGTACGTCTGATAAATGAATTGGGTGATCTTTGTGGAATAAGTTTAAACGTACCGCTTTACTGTCGGCTTTTTCTTCTTGCGGACGGTAGAATAACATTTCTAACTTGCGATCGTCGTTTAACGCTTCAAGTTTACCGATATCAACTAATGCATCACTCGGTAACATTTCTTCTTTATAGCTGCGCGGGAAGGCATTAACATACTTAGCAATCAGCTCGCGACCACGCGCTTCGCCGTATGCACCAATTAATGCGGTTTCAAATTTGTCTTCCCAAGTGCGGGCTGCTTCAATTAGATTACGTTCAATATCTTTCACTTTATACTCTACATGGCTATCGTTGATCCGTACTAAGTAGTGCGTACGTGCCAACACAGATTCAGAAAAATAAGTAGTAAACTCTACCGACTCATCGCTACCCAGAGCGCGTTGTAGTACCGCCTGAGTTTGTTTACGCAATTGCGTGTTGTAACGCTCGCGCGGTACATACACCATGGCCGAAACAAAACGACCAAAACTATCTTTACGCATAAACAGGCGCGTCATATCACGCTCCTGCATTTGCAGCACGCCCATCGCGACATGCAATAACTCATCGGCGGTAGCTTGGATTAACTCATCACGTGGATAAGTTTCTAAAATATTTAATAACGCTTTATAAGCGTGAGTACCGGCTGAAAACTCTGACATCTGCATTACAGTGCCAAGTTTGTTTTTCAGTAACGGAATATCGGCAGCACTGTTGTTATAAAACGATGATGAGAACAAACCAATAAAGCGGTCTTCACCAACAACTTTACCGTCTTTATCAAACTTCTTCACGCCGATGTAATCTATATAAGCCGGACGGTGCACCCGTGATTTGTTATTGGTCTTAGTTAATACTAATAACGCATTACTTAATGCCTGCTTACGGCCAATCTCTGGTAGCTCAGACAACATCAGATCACGTGACGCAGAGCGGCGCATTAAACCCAATGAGCTAGCGTCAATACCGCTAATTTTGTAATCACCTTCTACCGGTGTAATTGAATATTCGCGATAGCCTAACAAGGTGAAGTTATCTTTAGCTAACCAGTTTAAAAATTCAGTGGTTTGGGTAATATCTTCTGCAGAGCATTTATTCGCTTGCTTAGGCAAGTTGCTAATGACTTGCTGCAGTTTATCACTCACAGGCTGCCAATCTTGCACGGCAAGTGACACGTCTTTCATTACTGAGTGCAGTTCATCGGTTAACTGCTGTATTGCCGCAGTATCAGTCATGCGGTCAATTTCAATATGAAATACGGTTTGTTCCGTGCTCGCTTTCGCTTTGCTGCCAAGCTTAAAGAAATCAGTAATTTGTTGCTGGTTGTCGCGTTCGGTTTGCAATGGATAATGCAATAGCAAATGCGCCGTAATACTGTGACGACTTAGTGCCATCCGCACAGAATCAACCAAAAATGGCATATCAGGCACCACCATCTCAACGATAGTATGTTTAGATTCCCAGCCAAATTTTGCTAATTCCGGATTGAATACCCGAATTTTTACTGTAGCTTCAGCATGGCCATTAAATGTTTGCCACAAGCTAAGCGCTGCACCATATAGGTCACTGTCATTACGGCCATCTAAGTCTTCATCAGACATATTACCGTACAGCGTATAAGCAAATTTCTCGACCAGGCCAACCTGATCTTTTACTTTTTGTTTGATTAATTTATTAACATTTTGTAGTAATACAGAGGGTTGACCGTCTTTCAATGCCATTTTTGTATCCTTTTTGCAGTCACTGCATTTAACAGCAGGCGCTACCGAACAAACCAGAGCGTGTCCGGTGCGCAGTGTAGTCACTATTGTAGCGCTTTTCGAGTACTATTTGGTGGTTTTGTTCTGGTTAAACCAGTGATATTTAGGGTTATTGCGAAGTTATTCAGTACAAGTAAATAGAAAATGGCCTTTCGGCCATTTTCGTGTTTATTCATGCAGTAAAATTAATTATTTTTTGCGCCATAAAAAAGCGGCTAGAGCAGGTAATACGACAATAGCACCGAGCATATTAACCACAAACATAAAGGTTAATAAAATACCCATATCAACTTGGAATTTTAATGCTGAAAACACCCAAGTACTTACGCCTATTGCTAAGGTGATACCCGTAAACAATACCGCACTACCGCGCTCTTTTAACGCTTCATAATAGGCTTGGCGCAGTGGCACACCATCACGCAGCATCGGCGTCATATTTGATAAAATATAAATACCATAATCGACGCCGATCCCCACCCCTAGCGCAATAACCGGCAAGGTTGATACCGTAAGGCCAATTTGTAGCCAAGTCATTAATGCTGTTGCCAATACCGACACCACATATAATGGCACTATCACCGATATTGTTGCCCGCAGTGAGCGAAAGCTAAGTAGGCAAAGCAAAATAACCGCGCCATACACATACCACATCATGGGTTGTTGCGCTTCCGCTACCGCTTCATTGGTTGCCGCCATAACGCCGGCGGGGCCTGAAGCTAGCATAAAATGCGTTTGTTCATCGTTAAGCTCTTGCGCATATTTTTTGGCAGCAAATACCACTCGCTCCATAGTTTCAGCTTTGTGATCGTGCAAAAACAGAATAACCGGCATTACCGAGCAGTCCGCATTTAACAAACCGGTGCTGGTTTCAACGCGTGACGATGCCTGTACTAAACTTTGCGTATTACGCGGTAGCACCCGCCACTTTACGTTACCTTCGTTAAAGGCGGCGTTAATCGATTTGGAAACCGACGCCAGTGATACAGTAGATTGCACACCTTCAATGTTTTCCATTAACCATTGAAAGCGGTCAATTTTTGCCATAATACTATGTTCGGTACAGGCACTAGGGATGGTTTCTACCATCACATTTAAATAGTCTACTGAAATAGCATAACGTTTAGTAATAAGATCGGTATCTTGGTTATAACGCGAGTCTTCATGTAGCGCTGGAGCACCTTTATGTAAATCACCAATTTTTAATTGTTGGCTTTGCATATAACCAAAGGCAAATAATGCAGCAGTAATAATTAAAATAACCGCAGCGTATTTACGCGTGGCAAACGCTGACAAGGCAAACCAAATTTTATCGGTCTTGGGCGTTGGCGCTGCCGCATACTCTTTATAACGTTGGCTAAATTTCACAAACGACATTAATACCGGAAGTAAAACTAAGTTAGTCAGAATAATTACTGCCACACCTAAGCTAGCGGTAATAGCAAGTTCACGGATCACGCCAATTTCAATAATTAGCAACGTTAAAAATCCGACGGTGTCTGATAACAGCGCAACACCGCCTGGCACCAGTAGCTTTCTAAAACTGGCTTGCGCTGCAGTTTTTGCATTCATACCCGCTGCAACACGCTTGCCGGTAGAATTAATCATTTGCACACCATGGCTTACACCAATAGCAAATACCAGAAACGGCACTAAAATAGACATGGGGTCGATACCAAAGCCCATTACAGACAATAATCCCATCTGCCAAATCACGGCAATTAACGAACAAGCAATAGGTAACACCGTTAGCATTATCGAACGGCAGAAGAAAAACACCATAATAGAGGTAACAGCAATCGCAATGGCGAAAAACAGCAACACACCTTTAGCACCATTCGCAACGTCGCCAACCATTTTGGCAAAACCGATGATATGTACACTAATGCTATCTGATTGATACTTATTACGAATGTTATGTTCTAACGTATTGGCAAAACCTATGGTATCTAATTGCTTTCCAGTGTCAGGGTCCACTTCAAATAATTGGGCAGAAATCATGGCGCAACTGTAATCATCGGCCACCATCCGACCGACGATACCGGCTTTTTCGGTATTCTCTTTTACTTTGGCTAGCCCTGCTTTGTTAGCGACGAAATCAGCAGGAATAACCGGGCCACCGGCAAAGCCATCTTCAACTACTTCGACAAAGCGTGTGCTGGGGCTAAATAGCGATTTAACTAAAACGCGGTCAACACCCGGCGTATATAATAATTCATCATGGGCTTTACGTAAGGTATCAAAAAAGTTGGCATTAAAAATATCGCCGCTATTGTCACACAACGAGATAAGAATATTATTAGCACCACCAAAGTCTTGCGCATGGCGCAGATAGGTTTGCATATATTCATGTTTTAACGGTATATTTTTTGTAAATGCGGCATCAAGCTTGATCGTCGTGGCTTTAAATAATAAAAATAACGTTGCCAATACAAAAGCAAAGATAACGACCGCGCGATGACGAAATAGCGCATATTCAAATTTATTAACTAATCGATTTAAACTCATTTTATTTTAATTCACTCAAATTAATCGTCTTAATGCCTACTTCTGTTGTTAATAACAGCTGATCGCGCCAGAGCAAACCATTAACGATAGCTTTGCCATCTGCTAGCGAAAAGTCTTTAAACGATACGCCATTATCGGTACTCATTAATAATGTACCGGCATTACCTACTAAATATAAGCGGCCTTTATCGTCAGAAAACGCACTGTTTAACGTCGCCTGCTTGTTTAAGATAAGCGCTGCCCAGCTTTGTCCTTGATCATTGCTAATAAAGGCATTACCACGTAAACCGACGGTAATTAAAGTCATTTGTGCAGTGCGAGTAATATCGAATAACGAACCATTATAAAATGCTTCAAGCCGGTTCCAATTAAGGCCATTGTCAATACTTTTTGCAACAAAACCTGCCTCACCAACCATATAAAGCACATTGCCGTCAGCATATAACCGATTAAAATGCGGTAAAATAGCGCCCCGTTCTACTTCATACATATCAGGATCAGTCTCTGCTAACTCTTCTAAGTATTCTTGCTCTTCTTCAGCAAGTAGCTCCGGATGAAACTCGGTTTGCCACGTATTACCGCCATCTTCAGTACGGTAAAATAAACCATAGGCTCCCACTGCTATGCCTCGGTCTTTATCAGCAAAATACACATCAAACAAAGGTTTATCTGTACTTGGTGCATAATGTTGTAATTGCCAGTTTGCGCCGCCGTCAGTGGTCACTAAAATACTGGCATCATGCCCTACCGCCCAGCCTTGCAGTTTGTTGACAAAGAACACGCTATTCAAATTAGCCTGCACCGGAACAACGGCTTGTAACCAGTTTTGGCCATCATTACTGATTAATATATGCCCACGCTCACCCACTGCAACCAAACTTTGCTGATTAACATCAATAATATCGGTAAGCAATACTTTTTCAGCAAGCCTTGCTATGTCAGCTTGCTGCGGTTGATTATCAGCCGGCTCAGCCGCCATTGCAGCTGCACAAAACACAGCAAACAAGGCTGTTAGACAGATATTTTTTTTACGCATACTAAAGTTTTTTACTCTATAAAAGATTAAAAATAAAAACGGTTGGCACTTGGCCAACCGTGGTTATAACACTAACTGCTTATCTTGTACCTTCACGACGCAGCGCCGCAGGAGTGAAATCAGCATCAGTTAATTTAACAGAGAAATCGTACATTTTATCTTCGTTATCTAAACCAATGGCGATATAGCGACGCGAGTTAAGATCATGATAAACCTCTAACGTACTCCAATGCGTTGGCACTTCGTAGTAGTTAAGACCATGCGCTACCGCAACACGGTATAATTCATCACGGTTGTCGTATAGGTCGGCAACATGGATCTGCCAGCTATCTTCATCGATATAAAACACCCGCTTACCGTAGACATGACGAGTATTATCTTTCAGTTTAGCTTCAACAACCCAAACGCGATGTTTTTCCCAGCGCACATATTCAGGATTAATATGACCTGGTAGCAATAAATCCGCATATTTTACTTTATCACTATGTAACTTATAGCTGTTATACGGAATATACAGCTCCTGCTTACCAACTAATGTCCAGTTATAACGATCTGGTGAACCGTTAAACATATCAAAGTCATCAGTAGTACGCAGGCCATCCGATGCGGTACCTGGTGCATCATAAGCTACGTTAGGTGCGCGGCGCACACGACGTTGCCCCGTATTATAAGTCCATGCTTGACGCGGTGTTTTTACTTGGTCCATGGTTTCATGTACCAATAACGCCGTACCTGCCAAACGCGCTGGTGAAGTAACACTTTGCTTAAAGCGGAATAATATATTTTCTTGAGTTAACGCTTCAGGTGTCGCTTTAGGATCTGAGTACTTAAATATAATTTGTTCATCAAAACCAATAATAGTGTACGAACCCGTAGCTGTTGGTGCGGCTTGGCCACCATTGCGACTTGCAGCAACACCGCGATAGCGCAATAAATGGTTCCATACGGCTTCTAAACCGGTTGCAGGCATTGGAAACGGAATGCCAATCGCAGCATTTATAATACCGTTACCGCCTTCTATTAACTCTGCTTTAGTCGCAATGTCTTTAGTAGCATCGTATACGTATTGGGGAAATGACGCCGTACGACGCGATTGGTAGATATTCATTTTGTAACTATCAGGGTAAATTTCAAATAGTTTAATCTGACCTGGACTTAGTAAGTTTTTATACTGGTCTAAGTTTGATTTATCTATGGTTATCAACACCTTATCATCTGAAAATGGATCAGGATGATGCATGCCAACTGTGTATCCAGCGGGTGCTGCAGTAATGCCACCATTCCAAGCAGGAATAGAACCATCTGCGCTAGCCGCCTTTTCAGCGCCAAGCGGTGTTAAATCGTTACCTAGTCGTGCTGCCTGCTCTGATGTAATTTTAGCCGATACTGAACAGCTTAATACTAGTGCTATTGCTGACGAAATTAGGGTGAGTTTATTCATAGTTAGTGCTCGTCCCTTAAATAGAGTATTTAATATTGAAAGAGATAAAGTCACGGTCTGCAACGTTATTCGTTGTACCCTGACCGCCCCAGAAAACGTTGTATGACACCTCACCTGACCACTTACTTAAATAATCGAAGCTTACCGCATAAGCTAATGACTTACGGTCTTCAACAAACATAAACAGTGGATCTGGTGTTATACCATTAACATCATGCGAAAACACAACGCGCTGCGATAAGTTAACACCAGCAAATACGTTGTTGTAATCGGCTTTAGCCAGTAAACGATAGCCCCAAGCTGATGCAGTTGGAAATGGATTAGTTTCGCCACCATTAGATAAACCGGTTAGCAAACCATCTTTATTTACCAGCTCTCCGTTAGTTAGCCCTAATAAAGGTGCGCCACTGCGGTCGGTGTTCGGACCATTTAAACGCAAGACACTTTGATCAGGCATATCTTGAATACGAATACCACCAACCTCAGCTAGCATGGTTAAGTTATCCGAGCCCAGTGTAGGGCCAAATAAATGGGTAAATGTCATCTGTGCTTGCAAGGTATCACTAAGAATAAAACCACTCGCCTTTTGTCCAGGAGCTACCTTTGCGCCATATTTTGGATCGCGGCCTATTTGTGAAATACCGGCTAAATCAGGGCGTAACCCCGCATTAGCTAATTGCTCTGGCATACCTGCATACAAAATTTCAACGTCATCGATTTGTAATGGTTCATCTTGACGATAAGCGATTTCAGCAGCAACAGAGGTTTCGCCGACGGTGGTATTAAAACTAAAACCATATAATTTAATATCTTCTGGATATTCAACTAACGCTTTAGAAAACGCAGCCAGTTGCGTAATGTTGTCTTTAGTAACGCCACCGCTAGCCTGCAATGCAGCTAAACGACCGATATCAGCACCAATTTGAGAGAAGTCTGACGCAATACCCGATATTACCGGCACTCGGCTATGGTAATTCATGTAATACACTGAAAACTCTGTGTCATTTAAATCAGTAGCAAAATAGTCAAATTTAATACCGTATTGGCCACCATTTTTCGGTTTTATTTCACCCGCACTACCATACGGCCGCAATGTTACCTTAGTTGGATAAGCTAAATAGGCTTGCGCTGCTACGCTTGGGTCTAATACGCCACCGGCGACACCTGCACCAAGCTGGTTTAAACTTTGTAGTACGTGGGCGAGATCAATATCTGGGTTACCGGCAAAACCAAGCTGTACGTTTTGTAAGTAACCGCCCTCACCGGCGAAGTCATTAGTAGAAAAATAAGTACCAGGTACAGGTAGATAGCTATTTACCCACTCGTACTGATAAAATATTTCGGTAGATAAATTTTCAGTTAAACCAATATTTAACGTTGCCATACCTACAGGAATATAGGCTTCTTTTAACTCAGCACCTGGCGCACGGGCTACGCCTACGTCGATAGGAGTAATATTAATACCATGCTGAATTAAAGTACTTTCACCCCAGCTTAGTACTTGCTGGCCTACTTTAACCGTAACTGGGTTCATACCATCGTTAAAACTAAAATTACCATATACATAAGCATCAAGCAGGCGTATATCACGACAGGTTAGTGCCCGAGCATCGCTGTCGGCACATGGATCGACGCGCTGGCCAGACACCGGATTGGTATAAGCAACGTCGTTGTCCATTAAGGCGAAATCGTAAAAATACATAAAGCGGGTAAATAGGCCGATATTATGTTTTGAAATAGACAGTTCGTGTAAGCCCTTAGCAAGGCTGCTAAACATATCGCCGCGATCGTAATTCAAATTTCCGGCATCGCCATTACTTGAGTACGCACCGGGTTGTTGCCAAATTTGTGATGGTAAATAAATATTGTTGGTTGCGGCGTTGTAACCATCCCAATCGAAGCGTGGATGATTTACTTTACTGATCGTATCAAAATTACGCTCTTCTGCACGCCAGCTACCACCGTAAGAAAATGTAGAGTCAAAAGTGATGTTAACATCACCTAAACTCCAGGATGCAGCTTGTACCGGTGCCAATGACAAGGCAAACAGCGCAGAAGCAACACCCACAGCTAAGGGTTTCTTAGCAAAGGTTATTGACCTTTTATTCATCTTGTTTCTCCCCCCTGTCCCTGCAGGATTTATAAATGTTTTTTTAATTATAATATTAAGCCCACTGATCGGAGCTCAGCTCACTTAGTCAAAATAATTACATCATTTCAAGCAGCAAGCAAGGCCTGCTCGAGCGTAAATCTGTTGATTTGTATTCAGTTTTTGATATTTCTGTTTATCTTTCACACTAATATTAGCTGTTGTGGTTTAATCGGCTATTTACGAGCCAATACGTTTTTATATAAGCCTATGAAATTAAAGGTCAAACCAGTACTTTAAGCAAGTAATTATTTTAACCATGCGTTTAAAGTATAAGCTCTAACTAATTTTCTCTAAGCTAATAAAACCACCCTGCTGATCTAGCGTTAGACGAAACCGGCCTTTGATGCCGTTTGACTCGATAAAACGCTGAAAATGGCGAAAATTTAGCTGAATGCGCATGCCATCATCAGCAGTAACAATAATGTTGCGTATGTCACCACGATAATAACCATAGCATTGTTCTGCGCTCAGCATGGCATTAAAAAAATAACGGTGCATTAGTTCAAGCTTCGGTTAACCTTTTCAAATACATCATTACTTAATGTCTGCTCAGATGCCAGCGATTGCAGGGCACTGCGCATCAATTGTTGACGTTCATTATCGAATCGCCGCCAACTTAGTAAGGGGGTTATTAGCCGCGCTGCTATCTGTGGGTTTATTAGATCTAGCTTTGCCACGGTTTGCTTAATTAATTGATAACCTTTGCCATCTATTCGATGAAACTGTTGTGGGTTACGTAAACAAAATGCCGAAAATAGCGCCCTAACCCGATTCGGGTTTTTCCAGCTAAATACAGGGTGCGTTAGCATTTTTTCTATACCAGTAAATACCCGCTCTGATGGTTCAGAGCCGACAAGTGAAAATACCTTATCCATAACCAACGCATCATGCTGCCAGCTATTAGCAAAATCACTAACAAGCGCATTGAACAACTCAGGACAGTGTTGCTGGCTGGCAACTAGCGCAGACATTTTATCGGTCATATTATCAGCTTGGTGATAATGGGTTTTAAGTAGCTCAGCGTGGGCAGCGGTATTTACCGCAAGATAACTTAAGCATATCGCCTTTAGGCTACGTTGACCAACTGACGCTTCGTTATACTGGTACCTTGTTTGGGTAATGCTTTGATAACAGGCGTTAAAGTCTGCCTGTAGCCTAGTCGCAAGATGTTGTTTAAACTGTTGTAACGCCGTTAAAATGGCGTCAACTGGAATCACACTGTATTGCTCAGCTAAGGTATCAAAATCAGGTAGGGTTAAAAGCTCAGCAGTTAAGGCCAAATCAGGCCCTGATTGGCTTAGCCACTGCTGCATAGTAGTAAATAGCAATTCAGGCAGAACTAAAACCGCATCGGCACCGTTAATAACTTGCTGTACTTTTCTACTCCAAAATTGCTGCATGGCATCCCAGCGCGCTACGCCATCTGAAGCCTGTGCGGCAATGTGTAATAACGTTGTATCTTCAGCTTGTTGAATCAACTTCACCGGCGCAGAAAAGTGTGCCAACCAAACTACAACGGGCTGGCTAGTTATACCATCAAATACAAACTGTTGTGTTGGTTCAGTTAACTGCAACAAATGCGTTTGTTTAACATCGTTAGCCAATAGCAACTCAATGTTTATCGGTATAAGTAAGGGCTGTTTTTCCGATTGATCGGCCGTGCTTGGCGTATGTTGCTGCACCGTCAAACTTAGTTGTCCAGATTGCGTGTTATAAGATTCGCTAACCGTTAACTCTGGTGTACCAGACTGGCTATACCATAGCGAAAACTGCGTTAAATCGCGGCCACTGGCCTGTTGCATCGCACTTAAAAAATCATCACAAGTTGCTGCTTGCCCATCAAAACGTTTTAAGTACAGCGCTAAACCCGCATTAAACCGCTCTTTGCCTAACAATGTTTGTAACATACGAATAACTTCGGCGCCTTTGTCATAAACAGTGACGGTATAAAAGTTATTCATCTCTATTACGGAATCGGGCCGAATAGGATGTGCCATTGGGCTAGCGTCTTCAGCAAATTGTGCAGTACGGATCATTTTTACCGCATCAATTCGGCATAGCGTAGCCGATGCCATATCTGCGCTAAATTCTTGATCGCGAAATACCGTTAAGCCTTCTTTTAAGCTCAGCTGAAACCAATCTCTGCACGTTACGCGATTACCCGTCCAGTTATGAAAATATTCATGGCCTATAATTGATTCAATATTAAAATAATCACGATCAGTTGCGGTGCTAGCATCCGCTAATACATACTTACTATTGAAAATGTTCAGGCCTTTGTTTTCCATTGCGCCCATATTAAAAAAGTCGACCGCGACCACCATATAAATATCTAAATCATACTCAAGATTAAAACGCTGTTCATCCCATAGCATTGCTCGTTTTAATGAGGCTACGGCAAACTCGCCTTTACTGGTATAGCCTTTATCAACAAAGAGTTGCAAGCTTACTTCACGACCTGAACGTGTAGTAAAGGTATCGGTTAATACGTCAAAATCACCGGCGACTACGGCAAATAAATAACTGGGTTTAGGGTATGGATCATGCCATTTGCTAATGCGCATGCCCTTAGCATCAATGTGCTCACTTACCTTATTGCCATTAGATAATAAATAGGGGTATTGTTTAGCATCCGCTTGAATGGTTACTTCATACTCAGCCAAAACATCAGGACGGTCTAAAAAATAACTGATCCGACGAAAGCCTTCGGCTTCGCATTGCGTACTATAGGTATCGCCAGCCATGTATAGGCCTTCCAGCGCCGTATTGTCCACTGGCGCTATCTGGGTAACTACCGTCAACTCAAAGCGATCAGGCACACTTACTAAAGTAAGGCTAGCTTCATCCTGCTGATACTGGCTAGTGGTTAATTCAACACCGTTTATCGCGACACTTAATAGTGTTAAATCTTGACCATCTAGTTTTAATGCTGCGCCGCTAATTTGACGCTCTAACTGCATAACAGATGTTACTTTAGTAGCTGTTTTATCCAGCTCAAAACGCAAGGCTACCTTTGAAATTAAAAAGCTTGGCGGTTGATAATCAAGCCGATGTTTTGCCACTCTGCTACTGCTGTTTTGCGCCATAATGCGGTCCTAATAGTTTAACTACTATAAATATACTGATAAAAAAGCCTGAACAAGTCAGGCTTCTTTTTAGGCTTTTGCTGCCACTTCACTGATCACGGAATCAGGCGGGCTAAGTTTAAGAATTTTAATACCACAGTAAGCATAAATTATCGCTAACACAGGGTTTATTAAGTTAAAGAAGGCGTACATTGCGTAATCTAGCGGGCTTACTTGCAATACACTGTGCATATAAGCACCACAAGTATTCCATGGTATTAGCGGGCTAGTAATAGTGCCGCCATCTTCTAAGGTACGAGACAGATTAACTGGTGCCAAGTTACGACGCTCGTACTCTTCTTTAAACATTCTTCCCGGCATTACAATTGACATATACTGATCAGCGGTTAGTACGTTAGTAATAAAACAGGTAACGATAGTGCTGGTAATTAACGACCCCGTGCTTTTAGCAAAATACAAAATTGACGATACAAACTTACGTAGTAAACCAATTTTTTCAATGGTTGCACCAAACATCATAGCGCAAAACACTAACCAAATAGTATTAAGCATACTGGACATGCCACCACCGCTAAGCAATGAATTTAAGCTAGCGTTGCCCGTTTCTATAGCAAACCCTGCGTGTAATATGTGCCATATTAACTTAAGTGAGCCCAGCGCATAGGCCAGATCTTTTTCTACCAGACGCGCCATTAAATCTTGCTGAAAAAATACGGCCCATACCGCACCTAACATGGCGCCAATAAAAACTGTCGGAAAAGCAGGGACCTTTTTCACAGCCATTATAAGCAAAACAAATAGCGGAATTAAAGCGACAAAGCTAATCGAAAAGTTTTCTTGTAGCACGTTACTAATTTCATTAATTCGCGCAAAATCTGAAGTAATATCAGTATGAAAACCAATAATAGTAAATAGAACTAAAGCAAGAGCATAGCTTGGTATGGTCGTCCACAGCATATGTCGAATATGATCAAACAAATCAGCACCGGCTACTGCTGGTGCCAAGTTCGTGGTTTCACTTAGTGGTGAAATTTTATCGCCAAAATAAGCGCCCGATACAATAGCACCGGCCGTAATCGCCGGTGACAAACCTAGACCTTGAGCCACACCAATTAAAGCAACACCAATGGTTGCTGCGGTAGTCCAAGAACTACCAATGCTCATAGCCACAATGCCACATAACAAACAGCTAGCTGCATAGAACCAACTAGGGCTAATAAGCTGCAAGCCGTAGTAAATTAAGGTTGGTACAGTACCGGATAACATCCAAGTACCTATTAATGCGCCAACCGATAACAAAATAAGTACCGCGCCTAGTGATATAGAAATACCCTTTACCATGGCTTTTTCAATAATCGACCAACGGTAGCCATTTTTTAAACCAATGGCGACAGCGACGGCTGTGGCCATAAATAAAGCAACTTGGTTCGGACCGTAAGAAGAGTTATCACCAAATAGATACACAGACGCCGACAATAAAACGATCAGTGTGATAAGTGGAATAGAAGCATCCAGAAAACTGGGCTGTTTGTCAGACATTGTGTTACTCCGATTTAGAAAAGGCACTAATAGCGCCTTTCAATTTTTTCTTGTTATAGGAAAATAAATTCACGATCACAGTGAACGATAAAACATCACGAGTATTACTACTGGGCAGACAAACTTGACATACCACGGCCAAATTCGCCAGAACATCGAATGCTCAGCTTTCGCGTCATTTTTTTGCAGTTCACGTAAAATTTCGTTGCGATGCCAGATCCAGCCAGCAAAAATGCATAACATTAAACCGAGCAAAGGTTGGCTATAACGCGTAGTTAACGCGATAACAAAACCAAACAAGCTAGCAAAATTGAAAATGATCACCACGCTAATAGCAAAGATAATCGCCGCAATTAACCAAACCGCTTTATGCCGAGTTACTTTTTGTTTTTCAACGACATAAGATACCGGAACTTCTAACATTGAAATAGACGATGTTAGCGAAGCAATTGACATTAAAAGAAAAAATGCCAGCGCAACAAATATTCCGGCCAAGCCCATAGTATTAAATAATGAGGGTAATACCGCAAAAATCAGCGTGTCTTCGGCCAATAACTTGCCGTCTTCACCAAAAATTTGTACGCCATTATGAAGCGCTACGTACATTGCAGGAATAATTAGTAACCCTGCAAGCACGGCGACACCTATATCAATAAGTGATACCGCGGCACCAAGTTTAGGTAAGTTTTCTTTATGGCTAACATAAGAGCCGTAAATCAGCATAGTACCCACGCCTAAAGACATTGAGAAAAACGCTTGGCCCATGGCGCTGATAAGTAAATTAGGATTAAGGATATCGGAAAAATTAGGCAGTAAGTAAACTTTCAAACCGTCCATTGCACCGGCTTGGGTCATTACATAACCAAACAACAGCAACATAATAATAAACAACGCAGGCATTAAGCGTACTGACCAACGTTCGATACCTTTAACGACACCACCACTAACTATTCCCACCGTTAGTAACATAAATAGTGCACAAAAAACGATATCACGAGCTAATGAAGAGGCAACTAACCACTGCGCTAGCTGCTCTAGACCAAGTAAATTGGCTAACGCTTGCAGTGCATAGGCAAGCATCCAACCGCCAACAATACCGTAAAATGCCAAAATAAGAGATACAGTGGCAATACCCCACATGCCTACTGCCCGGCCTAAATTGCTTTTAGTCACCTGCCCTAGTGCATCTACCACGTTTGACTTGGTTGCTCTACCTATAAGGAACTCAGCCATTAATACGGGATAAGCCAGCAAAAATGCTAAAATTAAATACATTAAAACAAAAGCAGCACCACCATTGCTGGCAACCTGCGCTGGAAATCCCCAAATATTTCCAAGCCCTACTGCTGACCCTGATGCAGCAAGGACAAAGCCAATTCTCGAAGAGAATTCACCACGTGCGCTCATACTAAACCTTTATAATTATTATAATTTATATTAACAAAGGCGGTAATAATACCGCCCTGCTTCGAACTTTAAATGCTATGTACTATTTTTTTGCCAAACGATTAATCTGTTTAAAATCAGCGGTGATATTTGCCGCTTCTTCTAAAAACGGATCAATTTTCTCTAGTTTCTCTGGTACATCGTCTAACGACGCCACCTCAGGCAAGCCAAAACGTTTTAAGCGAATATTGACTCGTGCCAATTGCTTAGCTTTCGTTTTATCACGCTCGGCAACGCGTTCTGCTTCTTTTAACGAAAGGGTTTTATCATCCGCTTGCTGTTTGTACTCAGCAATATCTTCTAGCAGATACTGAAATTCAGCTTCGGCATTAATACGCGCTTGATGCTTTTCTCTTAGGGTAGGAATGATGGCGCTAAGATCAGACAAGCTTTCGTATCGTGCTGCGTTTATTGAATCCCAAGGCAATGCATATTCCTCTTTGCTTTCTCCCCATTCAGCTGGGTCAATTGCGGTAGGAAATTGAATATCAGGGATCACGCCTTTATGTTGAGTACTGCCACCATTAATACGGTAAAACTTAGCAATGGTATATTGCACACTACCTAGCGGATGATCGAACATGTCATAAATTCGACCTAAACCACGATGTTGTTGCACCGTACCCTTACCAAAGGTTTGCTCGCCAACGATTAGTGCGCGGCCATAATCTTGCATTGCTGCAGCAAAAATTTCTGAGGCAGATGCACTATAACGGTCAACCATTACGGTAAGAGTACCGTCGTAATAGCTAACACCATCGTTATCTTGCGATACCGATACTTTGCCATCACCTTCACGAATTTGTACTACAGGCCCGCGATCAATAAATAATCCGGTAAGTAAGGTCGCCTCTTGTAATGAACCACCACCGTTACCACGCAGATCAATAATAATGCCTTCCACCGCGCTTTCTTTAAGCTCTACCAGTAGTTTTTTTACATCTTCAGACAAGTTATTGTAAAAACCAGGAATGCTAATAACACCAATTTTTTGCTGTAATTCTGATAGCTGAGGCTTAAACACTTCTGCTTTTGCCGCTCGGTCTTCTAAACGAATTTTATCGCGGACAATACTGATGACTTGCGCGTGGCTAGTACCAATTTCGTTAGCACTAACTACCTGCAACCTTACCGTACTACCCTTAGGACCTTTAATCAGATCAACAACATCGTCTAAGCGCCAACCAATAACATCAACAAACTCGGTTTTATCTTGGGCAACACCAATAATCTTATCTTTAGGTTTGAGCTTCTGAGTTAAATCGGCAGGGCCACCTGGCACCAAACTCTGAATAACAGTGTAGTCTTCATCAGCACGTAACACGGCGCCAATACCCTCAAGCGACAAGTTCATTTCTTGTTGAAAACGGTCAGCATTTCTTGGTGACAAATACGAGGTATGGGCTTCAATGCTTCGAGCAAACGAATTCATTATTAGTTGAAAGACATCTTCGCTTTCACTTTGCGTTAAACGTTTTTGGCTATTACGGTAACGTTTAACCAAAATTTGCTGAATGTCTTCGGCACTCTTGCCGGCTAACTTTAAATTTAAGGCATCAAATTTAACACGCTGACGCCATATTTCGTTAAGTTCAGTTTCGTTGACTGGCCAATTAGCTTTTTCACGGTCATACACGTACTGATCATCAGTAGTAAAATCGAAGCCTTTATCTAATAATTGTAAAGCATAATCAAAACGCTCAAAGCGTCGCTTTAGCGCTAAATTAAACATATCAAAAGCAAAATTAAGATTGCCTTTGTTAATTGCATCATCAAATTTATCGCGGTATTGCTCGAAGGCGTCAACATCAGCTTTAGTCAGTACATTGCGGTAGTAATCAAGATTTTTTAAATACGTATCAAACATTTTAGACGACAACTCATCATTAAGTTGTACGTCGGTATAATGCCCGCGGGTAAATAATGCAGTGATCCTTTTACTCGCAGTAGCATGCTGTGCATCTTGAGTAATTGAAGGCAGTACAAGCGGCTCAGTTTTCGATTCGGGAGAGGCATTGATACTAAAAGCGACAAGAATCGCGGTTGCAAGTACTGATAATTTTTTCATAAGCGTCTCAGAGTTGGTCAGGCTAAATACAAGCTGTCCTGACGGGTTTTGATCACCATACCAGAGCCTAGCTGCACAGTCACATCGTCTTTGTTAACTTCAAGTACGGTTGCAAGCATTGGGTTTTGCCCTAGCTTAAGTAATACTTTACCACCAACCAC
This sequence comes from Rheinheimera metallidurans, assembly GCF_036983985.1. Lineage (NCBI taxonomy): Bacteria > Pseudomonadati > Pseudomonadota > Gammaproteobacteria > Chromatiales > Chromatiaceae > Rheinheimera > Rheinheimera metallidurans. Next base: position 24,234 of record NZ_JALAHQ010000002.1, on the reverse strand, counting down.
AATGTGCTCTGCTGTTATACGCTCTAACGTTACCGCTGGTTTAGCCGGTACATCTACTACAGGTTTCACTGATGTAGGGCTAACCTTGGTTTGGTTAGAGGCTGTAGCGGGCTTTTTGTTCGCAGTTTTTTTGTAAGCAGGTTTTTCTGGCGCTGCCACCGTAGCTTGTTTAGCTTTGGCTTCCGCTATTTTGGCCTTACGTTTTTCTGCCGCGCGAGCTTTGCTTTCGTCTAACACTTTATTGGCGTGTTCAGCCTGAGAGGCATCAATTAGCTCGCCAGTTGCACCGTCTAAATCAACACGGGCTACGCCCTCTTTAGTTGACTCTAGATAGCGCCAGCTTGAGGTATACACTCGTAAAGCTTGGCGTAGTTGCGTTTTACTAACGGTTGCATCATCTTGTAACTTTTGTGCTAAGTCTTGAAAAATACCAATTTTCAATGGTTTAGCTTCGCCAGTTAAACTAAAGCATGCTGGAAACTGCTGCGCAAGATACGCTAGTACTTCTTTAACATTGCTAATTTTTACATTTTGTTCGGTTGGGGTGGTCATTAACGCTTCACTCTTCATCATCTGCGGTATCCATTTCAGGTATACCTTCTTCCAGCTGTTGGCGAACATATGCCAACGCCCAATCAATTAGTTCGTATTCATCTGTTTCTAGCAGTATGGTACCACCGCGCAGCTGATCCCAGATCCCTGGTAGTAAAAAATCAACCTGCGCCACGCTAATATCGTCGGGCAATGCTCGCCAAACTGCGTGATATACCTCGTTAATCTTATCTGTTACTAGTTCTTCTTCGCCTTCCCAATCGCCAATGTCAGCAACATCAAACAAATAGTCATGCAAAGAAATAGCATCTTTCATAGCGTTTTCGCCAGATGCTGTTCAAACACAGAAACAAATTGCTCAAGTCCATGCTGATCATCTAAGTCAAAACGAGCAATATAAGGACTATCAATATCTAATACGCCAATAATGTTACCGTTATGTCGAAGTGGTAGCACAATTTCAGAGTTGCTGGCACTGTCGCAGGCTATGTGGCCTTCGAACTCGTGTACATCTTTAACCAGTTGCACCTGACCTGTAGCCACTGCCGTACCGCAGACACCTTTACCTACAGGTATACGCACACAAGCTACTTGGCCCTGAAATGGTCCAAGCACCAACTCATCACCGCGTAGGATATAGAATCCGGCCCAATTTAAGTCTGGTAGCTGGTTAAACAATAAAGCACTGAGGTTTGCCATATTGGCAATAAGATCAGGTTCCTGCTCTATAATGGCTTGAGCTTGCTGATTTAGCAGTTTGTATGACGCTGTTTTATCGTTAGACATGAAATGCAGTATTCTGTTTATAACTCAAAACCCGTACATTACTCGGTTTACCTAAGAAATTAAACCTCTTCTCAGCAAAGATTTCGACTCAGTGTCACTTTTAATCGGTGACTGCGTTTATTCGCTCGAGATTTGTACAATCATTCGTTACTTTTATGCGGATTAGCCGGAAAGTAACATACGGGCTGTTGCGCTTGATGGCTAAAAAATCGGGTATCTTTGTACGGTAGTTTCATATAGCCGCCAACGCCTACATCGTTTATTAAAGCAATTTTGGTGACTATGCTTTTTAGCAACTGGGCAAACTCTGGTTCAGCTTCAGGATCGAGCAAACGAAAATAACTATGTACCTTCATATACAAACTACTAACTTCAAAAATAATGCAACCGGTGTGTCGAATTAGGTTAAGCCGAGCAATATCATCCATAATTGAGACCGGCAATGTTAGCTGCTCATCAGGATCTTTACCGTCTTCAAAATAAGAATGCTGCCGACTGGCATTGTCCGTACTGAGTATTGGTGAGATTTGATAAGGTATTACGGCATCAGCTGCAGGAATAAAAGCGACGTCACGGCTGTCACGACTAATATGTATGGTATTACGGGCGTTAAATAAGCATGCCTTAAAGATACCGATTTTAGCAATAGCGCGAGCTAACGTTATTACATTATTAACGGATAGCGCAAACGACTCGGTTAAACTTTCATTATATAAATTTAAACTCGAATCGATATAAATCCCATCAACCTGCCAGTTTATAACTAAGCCCCCCACTACCGGATATTTAGCTAATCGGCTTACTGCAGCAACAAAGGCTTTTTCAGTTTCGCCCATACCTTCTAAATAATTTTTATAATAACGTTCAAGCTGCGCATCATCGATATAGGCAATACCATCTTGTTCACTATGCTCGCGTAAAAAGGATTTACGTGACGAGTATACCACCGTATCCAGTTCACGAACCTGCGGACTAACCCAAACCGGCAGCAGTGGCGTATCGTCAAATAAGCTTACCTCGGGCAAAACCAAACGTTTTAATCTTGGCATCTGCTGTAAAAAATAATCGCCGGCCTGGTTACGTAATTGCACATCGTCAGACAGCATACTGTCTAATAAGGTCGCAAATTCTACCGGTAAGCCTAAGCTGCGTGCAGGTATCGCATTATGGCCAAAGCGACACGACTGGCCGGATGCTAGCGCGTATAAGGTGCCAGCTACGCCTTGCTCGTCGAAGCGTGGGCTAGACAACGCACCTAGGCGTTGTTCACGGCCAATAAAATACACATCGCCCATACGCGCATTCGATATTTGTAAATCGGCAGACATTAGTTGCATTACATTATTAGACAAATACTGGCCATGCTGGTCTAACTGGGCAAAAACTGATGAGCCCCAATCAATAACGCTAAGTAAACCACTTGGTTGATCAAACACTAAATTAGAAGGCTTTATATCGCCATGTACTATCGGTTGTGGCTCTCCATCTTTACGATAGTTACGTAGTGCAAGTAGTACATCGGCTAGCTGACAAGCAATATCAATAAGCAAACGTGCGCTAATACGCCCATGCTTTAAACTAAATTGCTCTAAGTCGATACCCTTACCGCGTTGCATCATCAAGATGCCTTGTTTTTTTACTACCTGATAAGTGATATAGCTTGGCACATTAACGTGCTTAACCTGTGACAGCATGTAGGCTTCATCGGCCAAACGTTCTTGAATATGTTGCGGTAAGTTAATACGTGAGAATTTAAATACGCACTCTTCACCAGTAGTATCTAAACCACAAAAGGCGAAGCCATAAGCGCCCTTACCTAACAAAGAAATGTGTTTATAACCTAGTTTTTGTAGCTCAGAGATACACAAGGCTACCCAATCTTTTAGTTTTTTCGCATCGTTGGCATTAAGCAAATAAATAGATTGCTCTTCGGGTATATAAAAATTACGTAACTGACTTTTATATTGCATCTATTTAAGCCTTTACACAGCGCTGCCGCGTGGCTTTTATTTGCGCTAACACATTGGTAGGATCGGCATTAAATACTTGGGCGGCGTGTTCACTATCTAAGCGCAACAAGCCTTCGGTAATGGTCCACTTAAATACTGGCCGCATTAAGTTAGCGGCAAGGCGTTTTATTAGTAGCAACGCCCGTGGCTCTTCGTAACTTTCAATAATAATTAGTGGGCTGCTGGCCTGAAATAATACCTTTAAATCTTCAAACTCGTTCATTAGCATCCCTTAAATACAAAAAACCCACTGGCATCAGTGGGTTTTATCAGAAAGCAACTACGCTGCCAAGGGCTAATAACGCCTGTTAAGCCATTTCGACTAGCATGCTTGCTGGCTGCTCTAAGTATTGTTTCCACAGGTTAGTAAAGCGCGCAATGGTGCCACCATCAATAACCCGATGATCACCAGACCAGCTAATCATCATAATTTGCCGTGCTTCTACTTCACCCTTGCTATTAAAGCGCGGCAAGGTTTGTACCTTACCTAAGGCGACTATGGCTACTTCAGGTTTATTGATAATTGGCGTAGCTACCGTACCGCCAAGCGCACCAATATTAGAGATACTAATAGTACCGCCTTTTAAATCAGCAGGGCTTACGCGACCTTCTCGGGCCTTGTCAGTAAGCTGACCTAATTCTTCGGCAATTTGAATAACCGACTTATGCTGACAACCTTTAATGTTAGGTACTAACAAGCCGACTTTAGAGTCAACCGCAATACCAACGTTATGATCAGTCATATAAGTAAGTTCAGTACAATCAGCGCTAACCTGAGAGTTCATAATCGGGAATTGCTTAATAGCCAATGACAGCGTTTTAATAAAAAACGGCATCATGGTTAATTTTATTCCCTGTTTGGCATAGCCATCTTTTAAGCTACTACGCAGCGCGATGAGCTCGGTTAAATCAATTTCTTCGCAATAGGTAAAATGCGGAATAGTTGATACTGACTCGGTCATTTGCCGCGCCATTATCGCTTTAATACCCTTAATTGGCTCAACGCGATTAGCTGCTGGCGCTACTGAGGTGTTATTAGCCGCACTCGGGGCCGATGCTATTGTCGTAGCCGCAGTAGCTTGGCTATTACCGTTAGCAAAGGCGCGTACATCATCTTTGTATACTCGGCCTTTTTCGCCACTACCAGGTACAGTATTTAAATCAATGTTAAGCTCTCGAGCTAAACGACGCACTGCTGGACTGGCCAGTGCTTTAGCATTGGTTACTTTAGCTTGCACGTTAGCAGCTTGAACATTGGCTTTGGCCTGCAGCGGAACATTCGCTTGCTGAACCACGGCAGTAGCTGCAGCCACTACAGGGGTAGCAGCGGCAATGCCGGCATGCTGCATGGCAAATAAAGGTGCATGTACTTTGGCTATTTCACCCTTGGCATAATACAAGCGCGTTACCTTGCCTGAATACTTAGCCGGAATTTGTACCAATGCTTTGTCGGTCATCACATCACAGACCGGTTGGTCTTCGACGATGTCATCACCTTCAGCAACTAACCATTCAACCAATTCGCACTCAACAATACCTTCACCAATATCTGGCAAAATAAAGTCTTCGCTACCCATTACTGATGCTGCTGGCGCAACGCTATTAGTTACCACGGCTGCAGGCGACATAACGGCTGCCGCTGGGGCAGACACCACGTGATCATCAGAGGCAATTTGCATTTCAAATAAAGGCGCGTGTACCTTGGCAATATCGCCTTTGGCATAATACAACTTCGACACGATGCCATCATGTACCGCCGGTATTTGTACCAAAGCTTTGTCAGTCATTACATCACAAACGGGTTGGTCTTCTTTAATGATATCGCCTTCAGCGACTAACCATTCAACCAGTTCACACTCAACAATGCCTTCACCAATATCAGGCAGAATAAAATCTTTTTTCATTGCTGCCTCCGTTAGAAATTGATCGAGCGTTTAATAGCTTCATAGGTTTTTAAATGATCGGCCACATACTCTTTTTCTAGTGCCAATGGATAGGGTGTATCTAAACCACACACGCGCTCAATTGGGCTTTCTAAATGTAAGAAACACATTTTTTGAATAGTTGCGGCAATTTCACCAGCAAAGCCACCGGTTAATGGCGCTTCGTGGTTAATAACTAAACGGCCGGTTTTCTTCACTGAGTTAGCAACCGTGTCAGCATCCCACGGTAAAATGCTGCGCAGGTCAATTACTTCACACGAGATGCCCTCTTTCTCTGCCATTTCCACCGCTTTTTGTACCGTTTCCATTTGGGCGCCCCACGCTAGCACGGTAATATCTTTACCTTGTTGCGTTATTTCGGCTTTACCCAGTTCTATTTCGTAATACTCTTCTGGCACTTCGCCCACTGATGCACGGTACAATTTCTTTGGTTCAAAGAAAATAACTGGATCTGGTGACGCAATAGACGCTAATAGCAAGCCTTTAGCTTGATAAGGATCACGCGGTATCACCACTTTTAAACCAGGAGTATGAGCAAAATAGGCTTCTGGTGATTGGCTATGATAATGGCCGCCAGCGATACCTCCACCGTAAGGGCTACGAAACACTAAACCACCTACGTCGAACTCGTTACCTGAGCGGTAGCGAAATTTAGCTGTTTCGTTAACAATTTGATCAAACGCCGGAAAAATGTAATCGGCAAACTGAATTTCAGCGACCGGTTTCATACCTTGTGCCGCCATACCGTTGGCAAAGCCAGCGATACCTTGTTCGGTTAACGGAGTATTAAAGCAGCGTGCCTTACCATACTTTTCTTGTAACTTGCTGGTAGCACGAAATACACCACCAAAGTGGCCAACGTCTTCGCCAAAGCATACTACGCTATCGTCTTTGGCCATCGCTAAATCAAGCGCATTATTAATGGCTTGAAGCATGTTCATTTTTGCCATTAGTCTAGTCTCCCCGCTGTTACCGGATAAGCATCTGGATACTTACGGATATGCGCTTTTAGTTCGTCTAATTGTTGTTGTAACGCAGGAATAGGTTCTGCATACACATCAGATATAAGGTGTTCAATACCAGGCTTAGCCACTTTTTCTGCTACTTTTAATGCATCTAAAATTTCTGTACGTAATGCATCAATGGTATTTTTGTCATCGGCTTCGTTTAACCAACCTTTTTCCAGCAACCATAAACGAAACCGTGAAATAGGATCATTTTGCCGCCATTTCTCTTCTTCTTCTTTAGAGCGATAACCACTAGGATCGTCAGATGAAGAGTGCGCGCCTAAGCGATAAGCAATAGACTCAATTAACACCGGCTCATTGTGTTTCATCGTGTGTTCACGCGCCATTTGTGTTGCTTTAAACACCGCTAAAATATCAGCACCGTCAACACGCAACGCTTTCATGCCATAACCTACGGCACGACAAGCAATACCGTCACCAACGAACTGCTCACTAGCTGGTGTTGAAATGGCATAGCCGTTATTACGACAGAAGAAAATTACTGGCGCTTTATGTACCGCTGCCATATTTAAACCGGCATGAAAATCGCCTTCAGATGCAGCGCCTTCACCAAAGTAGCAAATAGTGCCGTTTTTAAGGCCGCGCAGTTTTTGTGCATAAGCATAACCACTGGCTTGTGGAATTTGCGTACCCAGAGGAGATGAAATAGTCATGTAGTAAATATCTTTACTACCGTAATGCACTGGCATTTGACGGCCCTTGCCTAAATCTTTTTCGTTAGAAAACAATTGATTCATAAACTGCTCTAACGTGAAACCGCGATAACGCAACGCACCTTGTTCACGGTACTGCGCCATAATCATGTCTTTGTCATCTAATGCAGCCGCACTACCCACGGTAGTGGCCTCTTCGCCTAAGCACTGCATATAAAAGCTAATACGACCTTGGCGCTGAGCTGCTAGCATGCGCTCATCAAGCACACGAATAAACACCATAGTATCGTACATTTTAAGCGCAGTAGCCTTATCTAGCTCTGGCGCAACGGCACCTTCGTAAAGGCTGCCATCGTCTCGCAAAATGCGTAACGTAGGAATTTTTAACGCATCACCGGCAGTAAACTCTGCAGTGTGCACCGTCGTGATGGTGGCGTTATTTGGGTTCGTCATAGGGTGTCTCTTATTTGTTAAACATATTAAGCATTCAGCTTCTTGTCGGCGGCAACTTTACCTTTACGTAAACTGCATTGCAACTGCAGGCTAGGTTTGCACAACCAATTTAGGCCAAGGAGTGTCAGCAAAAATTTACTCTTTTACGCCGCCACGTTTAGCCAAACTCTGCGTTAAGCTAAGTTATGCACTACGCTGGTTGGCACCACCATCAGCATGGCACGCTGGCCTTTTGCGACCTTAGCGTTGGGGAAAATCAACGCTTCGCCTTCTTGCTCGACACGATATTCAATCTCGCCATCGCTTGCTAGCAATGTGCCTACAGGATAGCAGGTGAAATTTTCGACATCATCGGCAAAATGTAGTTCAAACGCTTCCGTCTGTTTATTAATTGCGCGATACACCTGATACAACTGAAATTGTGACTCATCAAAACTTTTGGTTGTTACCGCATCTTCGCTAATTAATTGGCGCAGTGCGTGGTTCACTTTGGTAAAGCGCCGCATATCGTTTTGGCCAAAAGGTTGTACTTTGCCTAGCTCTATAGTGAAAGAGTCGGCGCCATGCGTGTTAGAGGCGTAATAACTAAAGGTAGTTGCAGGGGTTTGCATTAATAGCACCGTTGTTACATCACAGGCGTGCAGAAACTCAAACTGAGCCTTTTGCCACGGCTTGTTATGCAAAAATGGGTATACCGCGAACTTTTCAAAACGAGAACCGCGAATCGCAGTATGTAAATCATACAAACAGCGGTTACGCGAAACCGTTTCAGTTACGCGTGCCGCATTATAAAATTGACTTACATACTGTTCCAAAGCCTTAGCCCGCGTACGTTCTGCGTTATGTGCACCGTCTATTTTGCTATGCGTGCCAGAGAATAAACGATTTAAATTTTCACTAATTTCACGCGTTGACGCATTAATGGCTGGCGGGTTAGCAAACAGCACTAATAGGCGATGTTTTAACGTTAAACGGCCGAGTAACACGTCTTGCACCAGCGCAGCACAAATTTCAATTGGCGCAGTTTCATTACCATGCACACCACAAGACAACACAATATCATTAGGGGTTAACACTGCAGGTTCAAAACAAATAACGCCAGTATCCCAAACCTGAACCTTGGTGCCGTCGGTTAGGTTAAAACTAAAGGGTTCAAGCGTATCCGGTTGCTCTAGGGTAAGCTTGAGGAAGTCGCCAGATTGTTGTAAATATTCTGCGCTAGACAACGATTTTAAATCAGTAAATTCAGACATGCGCCAGCTCCATAAAATAAGACTGGCGTTAATTCTACAGTATTAGTGCATTAGACAACACATTGCTGGCTGCTTAGCTGGAAAAAACCACAACTCTATTTCGCCCAGCCGCTTTTGCTTGATACATAGCAACGTCGGCATCAGCCAGTAATTGTTTCAATTGATAACCTGAATTATCAGAACCTGTTACACCAAAACTTGCCGTAATCGATAACGGCGGAATACTATCGACTTTAGTAATATTACTAATGGCGTCACGGCATATTTCAGCTAGTAATACGGCTTTATCAGTAAGGCAACCGGGCAACACAAGTACAAACTCTTCATCACCAATTCGACCAAACACATCATTATTACGCATAAAATTACGGCAGGTAAGCACCACGCGCTGTAACAGCCAATCTCCTGTTGCTTGGCCGTACTCTTGATTAATGCGGGCAAAGTTATCCAATTCAAACAGCATAAGCGCAACGGGCTTAGTGTTACTTTCGCAATAGTCTAACGCTACCTTGGCTTGGTTATTAAAGTGATATCTATTACTAATCCCGGTAAGTTGGTCAAACTCGGCCATCCTTTTAAACCGGCGACGCCCAGTAACCGCTAAATAGAGTAAAACACTGATCAGAATTAACACGCTAATTAGCGCTAAAGCTAATAGGCGTTGTTGTTGAATATGTTGTTGATAGGCATTTTTTTGTAATAAAGTAAGTTCATTATCTTTTTGCAACATCGCCATTTGTCGATTGTTAGTATCAACGTCAGTACGCGCCATGTAATAGGCCTGCATTCGCTTATAGCGTGCGTCACTGAGTGTCTTTTCAGCATCACTAAATTTTAGCTGGTATGCCAATGCCTGTTTATAATCTTTATTTATCGTGTGAAGCTGTTGCAATAACGCGTAGGTTGCAACAGAAACTTTATTGTCATCACTGCCTTCGAATAACGTTAGCGCTTTATTAGCTTCAGTTAAGGCTTCTGGATAGTTTTTTTGCTGAAATAACGCTTTGGCATATAACAGCTGGGCATTGGCAATAATCTGTTTGTGCGCCGTAGCATTAATTTCAGCGGCTATCGTTTTAAAAAAGCTGATAGCTTCAATAGCGCGGTTGTCGTGCAGTAAATAGTCTAAATACTTTAACCGCATTAAACTTACTACCAAGCGTTCATCAACAGCTAAGCACTGCGCTTCGGCGGCGTTATAACGTTGGTCAAACTCACGCCATTGTGCCAACCCCACTAAGGCGGCAAGCACATGATGGTTAGCATGGCAACGTGTTTTTCCCGATAAGGTGTCGCTAACTAATTGCTCGGCATAATATTTTGCCGTATCAAATTGCTCAAGCTGGTTGTAGGTATAGGCTAATATACTCATGCCGTGGTCGCGGGCGCGGATATTGCTAATATCTTCAACTTGGCGGTTAATTTGCTCTAAAAAAGAAAACGCGCTTTGATAATTATACTGCAAAATGTAAGCATTAATTAACCATGCTTTTGCGCGAAATCGTAGGTCGTTATTTTGCGCGGTCATCAGCATATCTTCTAACTGACGGGTGGCGGCTTTGTAATCGTTTACGAGAATATAGCTATACCCTTGCAACAATTGAAAATAGCTCAACTCATCGGCCGATAAAACTTTATGTTGCCGCGAGAAATCGGCAAGTTTTTCTCGAAACGCGCTAATATCGATGGCTTTCGTATCATCAATTAATTCTAACTCTGACAATGCAGAGGCTTTAACTAAACAACTGCAAAACAGAAGGGCGATAATAAATATCGCCCTCGCTCGCTTTATGTACGCACTGAACATGTTAGCCATTAGCAACTAGTAACACCGTATTATATTATTGGCCATCATCAGCGCTGCATTCTTATCAAGATGTCGAAATATTACCACAGCTTATATTTTACTGAATACAGATTCAACAAATGCCTTAGCATCCAGCTCTAACTGTTGTAAATGGGCTTCATCAACAAAGCTTTCCATGTAAATTTTATATGAGTTTTCAGTGCCTGACGGCCGTGCGGCAAACCAGCCATTACTAGTTACCACTTTAACGCCGCCAATATCTGCATTATTGCCTGGTGCCTTGGTTAACACTGCTAGAATGGCATCACCGGCTAACTGGGTTTGCGAAACACTATTGGCATCCAGTTGTTTCAGGGCCGCTTTTTGTCCTGCTGTGGCGGGCGCGTCAAACCGCTTATACAATGGTGAACCTAGCTCTTGCGTTAACGCCTGATATTGCAAATACGGATCAATGCCGGTTTTAGCTAACATTTCGGCGGCCAATAGGCCCAAAATAAAACCATCTTTATCGGTAGACCAAGCGGTTCCGTCAAAGCGTAAAAAGCTGGCGCCAGCGCTTTCTTCACCGCCAAAAGCAACCTTACCATTGTGTAAACCTTCAACAAACCACTTAAAACCTACCGGCACCTCAAACAAAGTGCGACCACGAGCGGCAACCACGCGATCAATTAAGGCACTGGATACCAACGTTTTACCAATAGCTAACTCGTTATGCCACTGTGATCGATTAGCCAATAAGTAGTTAATGGCAACCGCTAGGTAATGATTTGGGTTCATTAAACCACCGCTTTTGGTGACAATGCCGTGGCGGTCAAAATCGGGATCATTACCAATAGCGATATCAAACTGGTCTTTTAACTTTATTAAATTCGCCATCGAATATTCAGATGAACAGTCCATGCGAATTTGCCCATCTTTATCTAACGGCATAAATGCAAACGCTGGATCAATCTTGTCGTTAACCACGGTAATGTTTAAACCATAACGTTTAGCAATGCGTGGCCAGTAAGCCAGCCCTGAACCACCTAGCGGGTCAACACCAATACGAATACCGGCTTTAGCAATGGCATCCATATCGATAACATTCTTTAAATCTTCAACATAATGCTCAATATAATCAATATGCTGGCAATAGCCGGATTGTAGCGCCAAGGCGTAAGGCATCATTTTTACGCCTTCTAACTCCTTGCTTAGCAACTCATTAGCGCGTGCTTCTATCCAATTAGTTACATCAGTGTCGGCTGGGCCACCATGCGGCGGATTATATTTTATACCACCGTCTTGCGGCGGATTATGCGATGGTGTGATCACAATGCCATCGGCGAGTTGCGATGTTGCACCAGCGTTCTGCGTTAAAATGGCATGCGAAATAACCGGTGTTGGCGTATAGCCGAAGTCTTTTTGAATACACACTTGAATCTTGTTCGCTATTAGTACTTCAAGCGCAGTAGCAAAGGCCGCTTCTGATAAGGCATGGGTGTCTTTACCTAAAAATAATGGCCCAGTAATCGCGTGCTTTTTTCGATAATCTGCTATTGCCTGACAAATTGCCAACACGTGTGGTTCGTTAAATGAGCAGCTTAATGCGCTGCCACGGTGGCCTGAAGTACCAAAACTCACTTTATGCTCTGGGTGCATTTGTACATCGGGCTCAAGTACATAATACGCCGTCATAAGTCGGCTTATATTAGGCACTAATGCGCTTGGCACCGGTTGCCCAGCAAGTGGGTGTAAAGACATAAAAATTCCTTGTTATAACAAATCACGAATGCGTTCGGCGTCCTGCTCAGTGTAACCAAGCTTAGCGGCGGTTTCGGTTAACATCATTTTTTTACGCGTTGTATTTGAGTTAGTAATAACCCAAAAATCAGTATTGGGGATCTGCTTAGGGTTAGTGCTACTACCCGCTTCTGACAGCTCTTCGGCACTGCGGCCAAAGTACAGTCGATTACGGCCTTTAATCTCCAATACTTTAGTAAATTGCTTTTTATGCGCGCGGGCTAAGGCCGATAAAATAAACAAAAACCGCCCCACCACACTCGACTCTGCTTGCAAGTCTTGCTTATGCACAAGATCAAAAATATTGTTATTAACTACTGATACCGATTCAGGGGTTATGACTTCCACCGTTTCAGGCACTGAAGCTGCAGCATCACCTAGCAGCAAACGCCGTAGGATTTCTGATGCACTTTCGCCTATTTTTTTAGTTTGACCAGCAATGTACTGATACAGCTCGTCATCTATTTCGATGGTTTTCATATATTTATTCCGCGCGCTAAAGGTGAAGCCATTATATAAAGCCTTATCGACTGACGCCAGCAACATGATTTGATAAACTAACATCCTTAACTAAATAAGCGAGTTTTCTATGCTTTTATATACCCATAGCAGTGGCCAGCACAACAGTTCAACACCTGTAGTTCTAATACATGGTCTGTTTGGTAGTTATGAGAACTTAGGCGTAATAGCACGCAGTTTAAGTGAGCAGTTTCACATAATTAACATTGATGTGCGTAACCACGGCAGATCTGAGCATAGTGAACAGATGAATTATGCACTAATGACAGAAGATCTGGCGCAAACACTTGATGCTTTAGGCATTAACCAGGTTGCACTGCTAGGCCATTCTATGGGCGGCAAACTTGCTATGGCATTTGCGCTAGCTTATCCCGAGCGCGTAACCAAACTTATTTTGGCCGATATAGCGCCAATACACTACCCACCTCGGCATAGTAATGTGTTTGCTGGTTTAATAGCCGTTAATTTAGCAAGTATAACCAGCCGAACTGATGCCGATAAACAGTTGGCGGAATTTATTACTGAGCCTGGCGTACGACAATTTTTACTAAAAAGTTTAATTAAAGAAAACGACAGTTTTGCTTGGCGCTTTAATTTAGCCGCGTTACACGATAATTATAATGAGTTAATTTCAGCCGGGGCAGAACAAGGGCAATATCTTGGACCGACGCTGTTTATTAAAGGCGGTAATTCAGATTATATTTTACCTGAATATAAACAACGCATTACGCAGCTATTCCCCAAAGCCGAAGCGAAAGTTATTCAAGACACCGGCCATTGGTTGCATGCTGAAAAACCAGCCATGTTTAGCCGATTAGTTATCGACTTTTTATTACGTTAACACACTAAATTTCTGCCAAGTTATGCTACAATGCGCGCACTTTTTTATAGCTCAGGTTTAATACCATGTCTATTGAGCAGTTTGAGTCTTTGGGTTTATGGTTTGGGCTTGGCATTTTGTATTTGTTTATCATTATGGCAATACGCGATGTGCTAAAGAAAAGTAATGCACCTAAATTCGGCCAGTTTTTTGTCTGGCTGGTGCTATTTCTTTCGCCTGCAGTGTTTATTATCAAAAGCATAGTACCGTATTTTTTTGAGCAATAAGGTTAAGATTAATGGCGAAAATTGCCACTGATCGCACCACAATTGATTTATTTGCGCAGGATAAGCGTCCCGGGCGGCCAAAAACTAACGTGTTGCCTCGCGACGAACAGCTTAAACTGAACAAGCGTAATCAAGTTAAACGTGATCGTAGTAAAGGTTTAAAGCGCATTGAGTTTAAAGTGTCTGAACAACTATATACTGCACTGAGTGAACAAGCTGAACAAGCCAAAATGACACGCAGTGCGTATTTAGAACATATTTTGGCTCAAGTTTTATCTAGGTAAGAAGGTTAGATTAATGGCAACTGTAGGCATTTTTTTTGGTAGTGATACCGGCAACACTGAGCATATCGCCAAAATGATCCAGAAAGAACTGGGTAAACATTTGTTTGATATTCGCGATATTGCTAAAAGTAGTAAAGAAGATATTGCGGCCTTTGACTTACTGCTACTCGGTATCCCTACTTGGTATTATGGCGAAGCGCAGTGTGATTGGGATGATTTTTTCCCTGAGTTAGAGAATATTGACTTTAAGAACAAGTTGGTCGCAATTTTTGGCTGCGGTGATCAAGAAGATTATGCTGAGTACTTCCTAGATGCTATGGGTACACTGCGCGATATTATTGAACCTAAAGGCGCCATTATCGTTGGCCACTGGCCAACAGCGAGTTACAACTTTGTTGCATCTAAAGCCTTAACGGACGACAAGCACTTTGTAGGTTTAGGTATTGATGAAGATCGCCAACCAGAGCTAACCGAACAGCGCGTTAAGCAATGGTGTAAACAAATATACGAAGAAATGAGCCTAAAAGAATTTGAAGGTATCTAGAAAAAGCCGGCGTTAGTGCCGGCTTTTTTAGCTGCGACTTAAGGCCGATACTGCGCCTTTTTGCGAATGTACACCGTGCGGTTTACCTCTGCCACAATCTGGTTATTACTATCCTTAATATGTACTATAAACTGCGGAAAATGTTTTTCACCACTTTCTGTCGCCCGTTTAATTGCATCAATTTCATGATCAGCTAACCAAAACTCCGCCACTAGCTTACCTTTACCTGGGGTAATAAAATTAATGTCTGCTTGTTTGTCCCAAACAATATACTCTTTACCTAGCGCCCCCATCAGCATTAACGGATAGATAGGATCGGTCATCGAAAACATTGAGCCACCAAATTGGCTATTATTAATATTACGTGTCCAAGGCCGCCCTTTTAATATCACTTTGCAGTAACGATAATCGTCGCGTAACTCTTCAACTTTTATTCCAGGAAATAAAAACGGCGGCCAAAAATTTAATAAATGCCGCATAACTGCTGGATTAAACATCCATTTCATAAACACACTCTGGTACGACCTGATAAACGCTATTGTACTTTGCAAATTGTACAGAACAAGCTTTGCTTTAAAATCTGTTAGGCATTTTGCCGTATCATTCTCCTGCCAATGCCTCTATAATCTTTGGCATGTATAAGCCAGAGTTAGAGTTTTTATGTCAGATCACAACAGTGAGTTACGCAAAGCCGGCCTGAAAGTGACCTTGCCACGGGTAAAAATTTTAGAGATCTTACAAGATCCAAAACATCAGCATATTAGTGCCGAAGATGTTTATAAAATATTACTCGATATCGGCGAAGATATTGGCCTAGCAACAGTTTATCGCGTACTAAATCAATTTGACGACGCAGGTATTATCACCCGTCATCATTTTGAAGGCGGTAAGTCAGTATTTGAATTGTCAGACGGCGAGCACCACGATCATCTTGTGTGTTTAAAATGTGGCAGAGTGGTTGAGTTTGAAGATGATGTTATTGAAGCTAAGCAGCTAGAGATTGCCGAAAAAAATGGCATTAAACTTAGCCATCATAGTTTATATTTATACGGCGAGTGTAAAGACACTGTGCAGTGTAAAAAAAATAGCGCAGCTAATTAATAACTTACACTAAAGTTAAAGCGCGTAAATTTGTTGCTTATTAAACGGTAGCAACAAAAAAGCCAGCATTTAGCTGGCTTTTTTATTAGTAATTCTCGTTACAGCAACTGTTCTAATTCCGGTAATACCGTAAATAAATCAGCAACTAAACCATAATCCGCAATTTGGAATATCGGCGCTTCTGCATCTTTATTAATTGCTACTATAACTTTTGAGTCTTTCATACCAGCTAAATGCTGAATTGCACCAGAGATCCCTACTGCAATATACAGATCAGGTGCAACAATTTTACCGGTTTGACCTACCTGCATATCATTCGGCACAAAACCCGCGTCTACCGCAGCGCGCGATGCGCCTATTGCCGCACCTAGCTTATCCGCAATGCCGTTTAATAGCGCAAAGTTTTCGCCATTTTGCATGCCTCTACCACCAGAAATAACCACGCGAGCCGCTGTCAATTCAGGACGTTCAGACTTAGTCAATTCAGCACTAATATATTTAGACACACCAGCATCGTGCACTGCCGCAACAGTTTCAACCGTTGCACTGTTACCCGTTTGTGCAGCACGGAACGCGGCTGGGCGCACCGTTAATACTTTAATTGCATCAGTAGATTTAACCGTTGCAATAGCATTACCGGCGTATATAGGCCGGACAAAGGTATCGCTGCTTTCAATGGCGATAACATCAGAAATTTGTGCTACGTCTAGCATTGCTGCCACGCGAGGTAAAAAGTTTTTACCTGTAGTCGTTGCTGCCGCCAAAATATGGCTGAAATTAGCGCCTAATTCTGCAACTAAACCGGCGATGTTTTCCGCTAATTGATGCTCATAGGCCGCATTATCAGCCAGTAATACTTTACTAACACCTTTAATGGTTGCAGCTTCATTTGCTGCCGCAGCACAATTTAAACCGGCAACCAGCACGGTAATATCACCACCAATTGCACTCGCCGCTTGCACGACCTTATGCGTTTCGCTTTTCAAGCTTTGATTGTTATGTTCTGCAATAAGTAAAATAGCCATTAGATCACCTTCGCTTCATGCTTTAATTTGTCAACCAGTTCAGCGACTGATTCCACTTTAATACCGCCTTGACGCACAGCAGGTGCAGCAACTTTTACTACGGTAACATTCGACTGCAAATTAACACCAAAACTGTCAGCCGCTTTTACTTCAAGTGGCTTCTTTTTAGCTTTCATAATATTAGGCAACGATGCGTAACGTGGCTCGTTTAAACGTAAGTCGGTAGAAACGACTGCAGGCAGTGTTAGTTCAACCGTTTGCAAACCACCATCTATCTCGCGAGTAACCTGTACCTTGTCGTCGTTTATTTGTACTTTAGAGGCAAAGGTTCCCTGCCCCATACCGGTAAGCGCAGCTAACATCTGGCCGGTTTGATTGTTATCTGAGTCAATTGCCTGCTTGCCTAAGATCACTAAGTTAGGCTGCTCTTGTGCAACTAATTTGGCCAGCAGCTTAGCAACCTGCAGTGAGTCTAAGCTCAGTTCAGTTTCTATATGTATTGCGCGATCAGCACCCAGCGCCAACGCCGTTCTTAGCTGTTCTTGCACAGCAGCAGTACCTATAGATACCACTACCACTTCAGATGCCTTACCCGCCTCTTTTAAACGCACCGCTTCTTCTATAGCAATCTCACAAAATGGGTTAAGTGCCATTTTGACGTTTGCTAAGTCAACACCTGTCTGATCGGCTTTTACACGTACTTTTACGTTGTAATCTATTACCCGTTTTACCGGCACTAATATTTTCATATGTTCCTCATTCTTTTCCCGCAAGAAATTACGCGATTCACTACAGGGTTACGTTAAGGTAAAGCTATAATAGTTATGTTTGTCACAATTTACTTACTGTTGACGTTAACGTCAACCTGCAATACCCTAAACACCATGATAAAAGCGGTGTAAGCTGTAAATAATAAACTCCAAGAGGTGCGTGCAGTGGAAAGAGAATCAATGGAATTTGATGTAGTAATAGTAGGTGCCGGCCCAGCGGGCTTGTCTACTGCGATCAGATTGATGCAACAAGCCAAAGCCGCAGCAAAAGAGCTTTCAGTCTGTGTGGTAGAAAAAGGCTCTGAAGTTGGAGCTCACATCTTATCGGGCGCAGTATTTGAAACCCGCGCGCTAGCAGAACTTTTCCCTGATTGGCAGCAGCTTGATGCCCCCGTAAAAACCACGGTTAAACATGATGATATTTATCTGTTTAAAAATGCCGAGCACGCAACCAAGTTGCCCAGCATAGCTGTACCAAAAACCATGCACAACAGCGGTAACTACATTGTATCAATTGCTAACTTGTGTCGCTGGTTAGCACAACAAGCGGAGCAATTAGGTGTAGAAATATTTCCCGGCTTTGCCGCCAGCGAAGTATTAATTGAAGACGACGTGGTCAAAGGTATTCTTATTGGTGATATGGGCTTAGATAAACATGGCCAACCTAAAGATAGCTTTACACCGGGCATGGAGCTGCGCGCTAAGTACACGGTGTTTGCCGAAGGTTGCCGCGGGCATTTGGGTAAACAACTCATCAGCCATTTTAAATTAGACCAAGGCCAGTCACCGCAGCATTATGCATTGGGTTTTAAAGAAATTTGGGATGTGCCCGCCGAAAATTATCATGAAGGCTTAGTCGTGCACTCAGCCGGTTGGCCTTTAACTGGTGACACCTCTGGTGGTGGTTATTTATATCATGGTGAAGACCAGCAAGTGATGGTGGGTTTAATTGTCGATCTTAATTATAGCAACCCGCATTTAAGCCCATTTGAAGAGTTTCAACGTTATAAACAGCACCCGGTTATTAGCCAGTATTTGAAAAATGGTAAGCGTGTTAGCTACGGCGCTCGGGCTATCACTAAGGGCGGATTAAACAGCCTACCTAAAATGAGCTTCAACGGCGGTTTATTAGTCGGTTGTGATGCCGGAACACTAAACTTTGCCAAGATTAAAGGCAACCACACCGCCATGAAGTCTGGCATGTTGGCGGCCGAAACGCTGTTTAGCGCACTGCAAACAGACGATAACGCAGGTAGAGATTTAATCGAGTTTGCTGATGCGATAAAAAACAGCTGGTTATATGACGAATTATATCGCTCACGTAACTTTGGCCCGGCAATGCATAAATTTGGTACCTTCTGGGGCGGTGCATTCAACACGCTGGATCAAAACATCTTTGCCGGTAAACTACCGTTTACACTAAAAGACAATAGTTACGATTATGCGCAAATGAAATTAGCCAGTGAGGCACCGGTTATTCATTACGCTAAACCTGATAATATTTTAAGTTTTGACCGCTTAACCTCAGTGTATTTATCCAATACCAACCACGAAGAAGAACAACCGTGTCATTTAAAGTTAAAAGATCCGCGTATTCCAATTAGTGTTAATTTGCCTAAATATAACGAGCCCGCACAACGTTACTGCCCTGCCGGGGTGTATGAAATTGTGCAAGATGAGCAAAACGAGCCTAAATTTCAAATAAACGCGCAAAACTGTATTCATTGTAAAACCTGCGACATTAAAGATCCGTCGCAGAACATTACATGGGTGACACCTGAAGGCGCTGGTGGGCCTAACTACCCGAATATGTGAGGGGCTATCGAGCATACTATGTAAACTTCAGGTTCTATATAGTATGCTCAGTTGCTGCAATTTTGTTTTAACTTTCTTAACGCTAGCTTAATTTCAAACAACTACTACCTTTAATACTGAACGTAACATATATTACTTGCAGTATCGCCTCGACAGAGACAGGAAGTAGATTGATGAACAATAAAATAAAAAACGAATTTAATTCCCAAGAGGATGTGCTTGCTGTAAAAACAGCAGTGAAAAAACTTGCAACAACAGTTGCCGCACCCTCTTTTGCTAGTGATCGCTATATGTATTTTACCGAGCGTGATCTCAACAAAATACTCACCAACCTAGACGCTTTACGTACTAGTGTATTTCCGGTCCAGAATCCAGATAATGAAATTGAAAGCCGCAAGCAGCAGAATTTCCCATCGGTTTGCCTTATTGGCTTAGGCCGCTGTGGCTCTAATATCGCGCTTGATGTCGCCTCATTAGTGTATAACGCCCGCAACTTTTACCTGAACGAATTTAATAACGAAGAAAAGCAATCTCGCGAGCAAGAATACCAACCCATGCGCTGGATTAAGCGCAGCCTGCATTTATCTAATTCTCAAGCGTTAAAGCCGGTATTCTTAATTGAGCCTTTAGTCATGCTTGGCGACTTAGATAAAGATATCGAAGGCCGTATTCGCTTTTCACATAAAGGCGAAAGCAGCGGCTTTTTGCATGATTACACCAAAATGAAAATTATGGACTTATCTGAAGTTCATGCCGGTGGTGCCGGTAACGCCCCTATTTTGGGACAATATTTAGCTAAAATTATTCTTAATAAAGATACGCAGCGTTTTGCCAACACCGATTGGAAAAATATTCACTCTTACCTTATCGACTCCTGTGGCATAAAAGCCAACCAATCGCGTTTGTATTTCTATATTTTCAGCGCTGGCGGTGGTACAGGTTCCGGCATGGCTTCTGAATTTGGTTTAGCTCAGCAATATGCCTATATGAGCAAAACCTTTGATACCCGCACCTTAGCCGAAGATGAAGAAAATCGCGGCCACTCTTTTGTCTTTGAACCTATATTTACCAGCGGTATTTGTATTTTACCGAACATTTCGGATCACGGTGTCGAAATGTCAGAAGCGCTGCATATTAATGCTGGCCGCTTATTATGTAAGTACTTAGCTGAAGAATGGGATTTTTCGTATAACTTTGATAACGAAGAAACCAGCGAATCTAGTGTTATGCATCGCATTCGCCCTTGGAACGCGATGATGCTGATTTCAAACGACATTATGCGCTATGCCGAAGAAACTGATGATGGTGGTATCCAACATATCGATGTTAACGCCATGGAAAAATATGCTAACCAATATATTTCTCAGCAAATTTTTAATATTTTAACAGCGCAAGCAGTAACCACAGATTACGACGAGAACTATTTCCGTCGTGCCGGCATCGACATCGGCGAAACTATTCGGCTAGACGCCAACGACCTGTTTATGAGTTTAGCTGGCCCGGTTGCCATAGCTTATGCTGAGTCAGTTATTCCGCCTGACGCTAACGCGACCGATAAAAAAACTGGCACCAGCTTGAATATTGATGATTTGTTTTTCCGCTCTATTGATTTACCGCACTTTAACAAAGTGACACAAGCCATTGAAGGCATAAGTTTGTTGCCTATAGAGTCGAGCAGTTATCGTGAAACCTTGGCTAACTATGTAAAAAACGGCTACAACGCTGCAGAATTGAACGATCTTCACTTCTTTAAGAACTGCTCCTCTGTAGTGTCTATTGTGTCATTACCCAAAGACTACAAGTTATCTTACATGGATCTTAACCGGTTAAAGTCGCACCTAAACTCGTTATTTCCTAACACCACATTAAAACGTTATGCGTTGGTAATAGGCGCCTCTGCCAATATTTCGCTCACAACACTAATTGTAAAAAGCCCATGTTTAAGCGATGATTTTTTAACTTTAATCGTTGCTTTTATTAAGCGCTGTTTTGCCAAAGATAATTACCGCTTTGACGAGCAATTAGACCAAGCCATGCTTAATTTTATTCGTTCAGACGAATTTGACGAAGCACAGCTTGACACCATGCTAAATGAATTTGAAAACCCAGCAAAAATTCTTGATACCAACTGGTACGCTATCAAACCAATGTACGAGAAAAAGTATCGTGAACTTATTCATAATAAAGATAAGTTTGTATCAATTAACGATATACGCTTAAGTCGCGACAGCGTTAAAAAGGCCATTAAATACCTGCGTGAAATTTATCGGCATAAAATTAGTAAGACAAAAGTTATTTCACTTAATGCACAGCCTAGCTCGCAGTCAGACGCAGCTAAGTAAATTGAGATAACCGAGAAAAAGGCTTAACAATGTTAAGCCTTTTTTTTATATGTTGTAGCGAAAAGCAGTCTTACCCCCTAAACTATCGGCACACGTTGACCCTATTGGAATTTAGTGTATTTATGTCTGACGCCACCTTGTTTCGCTTAAACAAATTTATTAGTGACACCGGTTTTTGTTCTCGGCGCGAGGCCGATAAGTTTATTGAAAATGGCCAAGTAACGGTAAACGGTGCAGTTGCGCCAGTTGGTTTAAAAGTATCGGAACAAGATCAGGTACTGATTGATGGTAAACCATTAAAAGCCAAACCAAAACGAGTGTATCTTGCTTACAATAAACCCGTGGGTATTACCTGCACTACTGAACGTCATATACAGGGAAATATTATTGACGCAGTGCGCTACCCCGAACGTATCTTCCCTATTGGCCGTTTAGATAAACCCTCTGATGGACTTATTTTTCTTACCAATGATGGTGATATCGTTAATAAAATTCTCCGCGCCGGTAATGCTCACGAAAAAGAATACGTCGTTACGGTAAATCGGCCGATTACGGAGCGTTTTATTCAACAAATGAGCCGTGGCGTGCCAATTTTAGATACCATCACCCTACCTTGCACCGTTCAACAGCGCTCAAAGCAAAGCTTTACTATTATTTTAACTCAAGGTTTAAACCGACAAATTCGGCGTATGTGTGAATATCTCGGCTATGAAGTACAAAGTTTAAAACGCACTCGCATTATGCATATTCGTGTAGCGGGTTTAAAACCTGGTCAATGGCGTTTATTAGAGCCTATTGAAATTCGTATGTTAGAACAACAACTTGTTACCTCGGATAATATTAACCAAGACAATACCGCGTTAACTAATAGCTTTGACGATTAACGTAATTTGAGGTTGTGATGCGCTTTAATTTTACTTGGCCTTATTATCTTTCATTACTCGTTGGCCCTTCGCTTTTTTTGCTTACGCTACTATCTGAGCCCGCTTTTGCGGGCATGTCGCACAGTGCATGGCTAATTAGCGGCGTTACCGCTTGGATGGCGCTATGGTGGGTTACAGAGCCAGTGCCTATTCCCGTTACTGCACTTTTACCTATCGTGCTGGTGCCGCTGCTTAGGCTCGATTCTATTAGCAACGTTACTGCACCCTACGCTCACCCGTTAATATTTTTATTTCTTGGCGGTTTTATATTATCCATAGCGATGGAGCGTTGGAATTTACACAAGCGAATTGCGCTATTAACCATGTTATTGGTTGGTAGCAAGCCTAGCCAGCAAATAGCCGGCATTATGATAGTCACCGCGTTTTTATCCATGTGGATGTCCAATACCGCTACAGCAGTAATGATGTTACCTATTGGTTTATCTATTATCGCCATGCAACAAGATCACGACTGTAAAGACGAGAATTTTGCCAAAGCGGTATTATTGGCCATTGCCTATTCTGCCAGCATCGGCGGCATTGCTACCCTTATTGGCACGCCGCCTAATGCGTTACTGGCGGCGTATCTTGAACGCAGTTACCAGTTACAGCTTAGCTTTAGCGATTGGATGCTATTTGGCGTGCCATTAGCCATTTGTTTACTCTTTTTTTGTTGGTTTTGGCTAACTCAAATCCACTTTAAATTAGATGCTTTGCCCAAACTAAATAGCCGCGCGCTTTATGCTACTCGGTTACAACAGCTAGGTAAAATGCATATCGCGGAAAAACTAGTCTTAGTTGTTTTTGTATTAGCGGCTTTTTTTTGGGTATTTAATCGCCCTATCAGTTCAATAATAGGTATAAAACTGGATGATGCCTTAATTGCTATTGCGGCGGCCTGCTTACTATTTATCTTGCCAATCTCACTAAAAACTGGACAGCGTATTTTGCAGTGGGAAGATTGCCAAAAACTACCGTGGGGTATTTTATTGCTATTTGGCGGAGGCTTAACCTTAGCGGCACAGATAGATAACTCTGGCTTATCATCTTATATCGCATTGCAAATTAGCCAGCTAGGTAATATCAATCTGGTATTACTTATTTTGTTAGTAACAACCGTCATTATATTTTTAACAGAAATCACCAGTAATACTGCGACGGCGGCGGCATTTTTACCTTTGCTTGGCCCAATTGCTGTATCGCTAAATACATCAGCTGCCATGCTAGTAATACCGGCTGCGGTAGCTGCTAGCTGCGCCTTTATGATGCCGGTGGCCACACCTCCAAACGCTATAGTGTTTGCTTCAGGTAAGTTGAAGATAATTGATATGGTGAAGGCGGGCTTAGTACTTAATATCATCGCTATTGGCTTGATTACCGTGTTTGTACTGTTTATAGCGCGCCATATCTTTCATTTTTAGTGATATCACAAGCAATAAAAAACGCAGCTCTAGGCTGCGTTTTTTAATTTGGAGCGAGTAACGAGGTTCGAACTCGTGACCTCGACCTTGGCAAGGTCGCGCTCTACCAGCTGAGCTATA
>NZ_JALAHQ010000025.1:0-227 GCF_036983985.1 Rheinheimera metallidurans | reverse complement strand
ACCCGAAAACCTGCTAACGCCCAAAGCAAGCGCGCGGTACGCGTCGCCGTGCCTTTGTTTGTTAGCAGCCTACACCAAAACTTGCGCGGCTTGCCGCACTAGCAAACCTAAACAACGGCAGACTGCTTTTATTAAAAAATTAAACCCGTCAACTGCGAAACAACGCACTAACCGGAACTTGTAAAACTGTTTAAGCGAAGCCACAAAGAGCAACGCCGCTGTGCCAA
>NZ_JALAHQ010000024.1:0-243 GCF_036983985.1 Rheinheimera metallidurans | reverse complement strand
GCACTCTGGCGACACTCCTTAAAAACCAGGTTCGTGCTCATCTTTCCTTCCCGTTCTTCCCTGGTAGCAAACCGGTAATACACCGTTCGCCAGACCTTACCTTCGATAACCAGAAGACCTGCCCGTGCCATTTTAGCCGCGGCCTGATTTATGCTGGTTACTGTTGCGCCTGTTAGCGCGGCAACGTCCGGCGCACAGAAGCTATTATGCGTCCCCAGGTAATGAATAATTGCCTCTTTGCCC
>NZ_JALAHQ010000023.1:0-246 GCF_036983985.1 Rheinheimera metallidurans | reverse complement strand
CCCCCCCCGCTCGGCCTTCAGAGCTCGCCTCCTACTACCCCCGCCCCCCCCCCCCCCCCCCCCCCCCCCCCACCCCCCCCCCCCCCCCCCCCCCCCCCCCCACCCCCCCCCCCCCCCCCCCCCCCCCCCACCCCCCCCCCCCCCCCCCCCCCCCCACCCCCCCCCCCCCCCCCCCCCCCCCCCACCCCCCCCCCCCCCACCAACACTTGCACAGGACTTCCAAAACCCCACCCGCCCCCCCACCCC
>NZ_JALAHQ010000022.1:0-251 GCF_036983985.1 Rheinheimera metallidurans | reverse complement strand
GCACCCTTCCGTCGCCCTGGCGCTGGATCAGGGCCGCCTGACGCTGCACGGCTGGGTCTATGACATCGCCAGCGGCGCTATCGAGGCGCTGGACGGCGAAACCCGCCGCGTCGTGCCGCTCGCCACCCATCCCGACGTGACCGCCACCCCGGCGATCGCCCGTTTTTAAGCCAACAAAAGGAGCTAACATGACACACTCTCTGCATAACGCCGCCCCGCGCGAAGCGCTCACCGACACCATTATGGCCGCC
>NZ_JALAHQ010000021.1:0-257 GCF_036983985.1 Rheinheimera metallidurans | reverse complement strand
GCCGCCACGTCGCCCTGCCGTACCAGGCCGGGCGCGCCTACGTGCAATACCAACCTAAGGGTGTGATTGGCGTCATGGCGCCGTGGAACTACCCGTTTTCGTTGACCTTCATCCCGCTGGCCACCGCCCTGGCCGCCGGCAACCGCGTGATGCTGAAACCTTCGGAGCTCACGCCGCACACCAGCCAACTCATCGAAACGATGCTGGCGGCGCTGTTTCCCGCCGATGAGGTCACTGTGGTGACCGGCGGGCCGGAC
>NZ_JALAHQ010000020.1:0-259 GCF_036983985.1 Rheinheimera metallidurans | reverse complement strand
CCACATCAACGATAACCAACGTTTTGAAGTTGTTGAACAGCTCATGGATTTCATTCGTTCAAGTTGAAAATAAGGTCGTATTCAATATCGTATTCACTTTTTGGTAACGTGCTGAAAACCCATTGATTTCAAGGGTTTAGGAAACATTGAGCAATTTATACCATATTTTAGAAGTTTTCCATCGAAGAAAAATATTGTCACTCATAAAATTCATCTACACTAAGAACGAAAAAATCATGAGTATTAAAACAAAAAAACA
>NZ_JALAHQ010000001.1:1049132-1147928 GCF_036983985.1 Rheinheimera metallidurans | reverse complement strand
CCGATGTATTTCATTTTTGTGAAATCCATCATAAGTGCCCACACAGATGATTGATTGCGAATTGTTAAAGAGCGTGCTTCTGCTTAAGAAGCGGGAGGCGTATGTTACACTTCCCAGTTTTTAAGTCAAGCGTGACGATGATTCTTTATCAAAAACACTCGTCAGGCTTAACTTACTCTCTCATTTCACCGCGTTAGTTACCACCGTGAAGCGAGGGCGCCATTTTAGAGATTTAAGCCCTAGTGTCAAGCGTCTTTTTAAAAGATTTTTGACTCTATTTCTAAAACCCCTCGGAGAGTGCGCTAGCGCTCTACCCCGTGGCATGGCGCGCATTATAGGGCGTTTTAATTGTCGTGCAAGCGCAAAATCATGAAAAGTGGTGCGACTGCTATTTTTTTGCACAAAGCAGCCGTTTTTGCTGATTAATTACGCACAATCTTTACGATTATTATACTTAGTAATCATTTCCTGCATTTGTACTTCGTCGTATGTCATTAAATTACTCAGAATCATCCGTTTCTCGCCCCGACCAATCAGCTGCCCTTGTTCAGTCAACGAGAACTCAAGTAATGCATTACCTCTTTTACCATCAACTAATAAAGAAGACGCCGTTAGCGTCAATTCAACTTTACTGGTTGGCAAGCGTTCGAAGCTTAGTGCCATACTCTCGTATATTACTAATGGACGCTGCGGATTAATCATAACCTGATGCTGTTGCATTAAAGGTTGCAGTATATGAGGAAAGTTTTGTCCGGAAAAACGCACGTAATCTTTTATAAGCGGTTCAATGACGGTTAAGTCATGCTGGTATTCGCCACTGTGAGTTAAAGACAAATAAACTTTGTCCTGTGCGTCGCAAATACTAATAATATTACCCTGCTCTTTACAGTGTAAAGGCACCTCTGCTGAAACCATTCCAGAAAAGTGGCAGCTAAGCTGCTTAGATAAACCATAACGGGTTAGTAAATAAGAGAAGAGCAAATCTCCAGGAACACAGAACCGCTTCGCGTCTTCGTCGTGGATCGGGTTAAAATCTGTGGCTACCTGTTTAGCAAACTCACTTGCCTGCTTTCTGCTGAAACTAAAACCTTCGTTATTCTGCTGAACATACTTTTCTAACAACATTGACCGCTAACTCTTTATTATCAAGGAGTATCATTCTACCCAATATTGCATAGTAAATGGTCTAGCCAGTAGCGCAATAAAAATTTATCAAAGATGCTTGCTTTTTACTCAGACAAGAAATACTGTATATCCATACACTGTACAAATAAACATGTAGGGATTGGTATGTATCATCGTTCTGTAAGTAATAGGTTCTACGCAACGACAGATAGTATTTATAGCAATAGTAGTTTGACTCGAATACATTCAGTTACCGACACTGATATTGCTGAAACGGAGAATTCCAAACACAGTTTGGTACAACTGATGCGCCAACATCAAAACCAAACAGGTTGGATTTTGCTTGTAGCTCCTGCGCATATCCCCGATAAAGACTGGGCTGAACAGTATCAACTATCTATGCATAACGTGCTGATGGTGCATCATAAGCAAATCCAAGACTTAACCTCAACAATAGAGCAAGCACTTAAATCGCCTAGCTGTAAAGTTGTTATCAATTTTGCGCCGCAGCTTAATAAGCAGCAACTTAATGAATGTCGCAAGTTAGCATTAGCTAACGATACTTGGTTTTACCAATGTGAGGCGATGCAACAAGAGCAATTAACTCATTAAGCTTTATATACTGATACAAGACATCTTTGCTAGCGTAAGTTAACATTAGAGTTTTTCTTATCAGAGCAAAATGTCACTTATGTTATGTTTTTGCGGTTCGGCAAGCATGTTTAGTGCATGCTGCCAACCTTATATTGCTGGGCAAGCTACTATTGGCAACTGTGAACAGTTAATGCGTTCACGCTACAGCGCTTACTGCCATCATGAAATAACTTATATTTATAATACCTATCATCCCTCTGTGCGGCCGATTAATTCTCTATCTGCCATTGAGGAATTTGCTAATAGTGTGCATTTTACCAAGCTTACTGTCTTATCCAGTGAACAAACAACTAGCGATGGTTACGTCTGTTTTAATGTGATGTATATACAAAATAATTTACTTTGTGAATTTACAGAGCGTTCTCGGTTTGTTTTTGATACCACTTGGTTATATATAGATGGTGTTTTGGCCGACAAGCCACCTATTAAAATTGGCCGGAATGATTTTTGCCCATGCAACAGCGGTAAAAAATTTAAGCAGTGCTTTACACATCAACTATCCGGTAATTGAATACTCGTAGTTAAGCGGCTTTATCGTTTAACTGCTGTAGTACTTCATATAATGCAGCGGGATCAGCATTGGGTTTAGGCTGCTGTGGTTGCTCTAAGCGCCTACGGCTATGTAAACTAAGGTTTTGCCAAACGGCAGAATCTAATCGGGCTTTATCATTAAATTGAGTTAAAGGCGGTGGTGTAAGGTAAGACGCCAATTTAAGCTGGGCGAACCCGTTATTGATAAGTGCTTGGCTGTGTTGTGCTAAAACCTCAATATCACCGTCCATTAGCTCATAAGGCCGGCCTTTCTTAACGTCTAGCTGTTTATAGATGTCGTGTTTAACTACGTCGGTTTGAGGTTCTGGCGTAAAAAACTCAGCAAACTCGTCAACTGCAGGCGAAAGCAACGCTAAATAAAGCGCAAAATCGGCACGGTGCGTCTGTTGCAGCGCCGTATTAAGCTTAGTATTTAATTGCCACTCATTAATTATCATGATGGATCACAGCCAATTTATACGTTATTTTCGTGTTATTGCATGATTTATCGGCAGTCAGTGAAAAAAGTTTAGTTAATGCTTTACATCAAAAGTAAGTTTGATAATATGCCGTCCACTCGTGGAGGGGTTCCCGAGTGGCCAAAGGGATCAGACTGTAAATCTGCTGGCAATGCCTTCGAAGGTTCGAATCCTTCCCCCTCCACCATCTTATCTATTATTTCCTGCTAAAACTCAAAAACAACTCTACCAATATCATTATATCGCTTGCTAATGCCGCTGTTATTTCCGACACTTAGCTGTATTTATTACTGATAAAATGTGGTGCCAATGGATAACAAAACGCTTGAGAATCAACGGGTATTAATAGTTGACGATCAACGAGCCTTTCAACTTATGTTTAAAGGAATTTTGTATTCTATGGGCGCGACTAATGTTGCTTTCGCACCTACCGGTGAACAGGCTTTAGCAAAATGCACCAATATCGGCTATGACATACTCTTTGTTGATTACCATTTAGGTGTAGGTAAAAATGGTAAACAGCTGCTTGAAGATCTCCGAGAAAAAAAGCTTTTACTACCCAACAGTATTTTTATGTTGGTTACCGGTGAAAATACAGTACCTATGGTAATGAGCGCAGTAGAACTTGAGCCAGACGATTATTTGGTTAAACCCTTTTCACAAAGCGTACTGCGCAGCCGGATCCAGCGTATTCAACGAAAAAAAGCCCATTTAGCGACGCTATATCAAGCATTATTTGATGGACAAGCAGAGCAAGTAATTACCTTGTGCCAGCAAGAAATTGCTAAAGAAGGACGATACCAACAGTTTTGTAAACGGGTATTAGTCGAAAACCTTATTAACCTTTCCCGTTATGGCGAAGCAGAAGTTATTTTACAACATAGCTTGGAACAACGTCGAAGTGGTTGGGCTCTATTTTTACAAGCTAAGTTATGTTTTTTACAGCAGCGTTTTCAAGAAAGCTTAGCCTTATGCCAAGAGGCAATAGAGGGTAATCGCTATTTTGCTGAAGCGTATGACGTAATGGCACAGACTTATCTCGCAATGGGCGAACTAGATCAAGCTTTTAGCAGCATACAAACCGCAGCTGAAATTGCTCCTTTTAGTATGCCGCGTCAATATTTAGTTATAAAAATAGCCCGTGAGCTTGATAATATTCCTCAGCAAGTTAATGCGAGTAAGCAACTCTACGAAATAACTCGACGCTCTATTAAACAAGACGTGGTGCATCTATTAAATTATATTCGTACCATTATCGATGCCGCAGTAAGAGAGGATGACCCTACGCAACGTAATCGCTATTTTCAAGAGGTGTCGTTAGCATTACAGCGCGTAAAGCGTGACGATGGAATGATCCGCGAGATTGACTTTAGTTTATTTGAAATGCTTTGCCAAGCGAGGCTAGAGTCGTTGAGCGGCGCGCAATTTCAAGCGAAAAAAACCTATGCCGCCGTGGCAGAACAATTAGCAGAACAACATCAAATATTACCCGATGCCATATTCTTGCTGAATCAAATTGGCGAATTTGAGCAAGCGAGCACGCTAACAAAGCTGGTACCAGCAGAGCTAATGAAAAACCCATTACTCAACACCCTTTTTAGCGATCAACAAAACTTTGTTGGCCAAAAACAACTGCAATTTGCTGAATTAAACAAAGCAGGCATAAAAAGTTATAAAGAGGGTAATTTTGCTACCGCAATAACACAGTTTGAAACTGCTCTAGAACTAGCACCTATGAATACCGGCAGCGCGCTTAATTTAATTCAAGCATCACTTCAACAGCTAAACCGGCAGCAAAAACACAAATCAACTGAGCTGTTTGACCGCTGTAAAAAAACCTTTCGCGTAGTTGATAATATGCCATTACCTGAACATCATCGCGCACGTTACAAAGAATTATTACAGCAGTTTACCAAGTTACGCGAAGAGCTACGTCGCTAATTTAGTTAGTAGCCAACTGTTCTGCTAATTCAAACGCTAGCGCACTTGCACCAATACGCATACCTGAACTCAACGCAATTTTACCGGTGATCTCTTCGTACAATGCGACTAATGCGAGCGCTTGCTCTATAGAGCGCACACCACCTGATGCCTTAAAACCAACATCACGATTCGCGGCCGCAATTACGGTCAAAATAATACGTGCGGCTTCCTCAGTTACACCGACAGGCACTTTGCCGGTTGAGGTTTTTATAAAATCTGCGCCACCTTCAATAGCCAGTTCACATGCAATAACCACTTGCTGCGCTGTAACAAGTTCACCTGACTCAATAATAATTTTCAGGCAGCAACCGGTACTAGCTTGGCGCACATCATAAAGGAAGTTTTTTACAAAACCGTGTTCACCGCGCATTAGTGCTTTATAAGGTAGTACACAATCAATTTCTGTCGCACCGAGCGCTATCGCCTGCTGAATTTGCTCACAGACTTGATCAGTAGCTAAATCACCCGAAGGGAAGTTAACCACTGTAGCTAACGCCATTTGCGGTTGCCTAGAGTGCCAGCCTTGTAGCGCCATTAAGTACTGCGGATAAACACAATAGGCTGCAGCTGATATTGGCGGCGTTGTTTCCAACCATTGTAAAAAGGATATCGTCGTTTCGTCATCCTGTAATCGAGTAATATCAAGCAACTTAACCAATTGCTGCAAACGTAAAATGTTAGTCATAATAGGGTCCACAAAGCGATGCAGCCATACCGGCCATCTAAAAATACCATGCACTGTTTCTTGCTAACGGAGGAGCTTAAACTAGATGGCAGCCGGAATGCAAAACCACAATACAAAAAATAAATGAAAATATTTTGAATTAATCAGTAAAGCTACAGTCCTATCTTACAGTAGTTGTTAAGTAGTACCGTTTCTCCCCTGTATTTCCGATGTCCTAGTATTTTCGCCGGCGTTATTGCCGGCGCTTTTTTATCACTCAAGTCGTTATATTTCCATCCAGTGTTGATGCTGTTTTAACCAACTCTGAGCCGAATCTATATCAATATAATATTGCTGCACCAAGCGCCAGAAGCTAGCTGAGTGATTAAGATGCTTTAGGTGTGCTAACTCGTGCACAATAACGTAATCGGCTAGCCATGATGGCGCCATCATTAAACGCCAGTTAAAGCCAATCTCCCCTGACTGTTTACAATAGCCCCACTTACTTTGCCAATTCCCAATAACTAGCTCTTTGGCGTGCAAGCTCATTTGGTTTTGCCAATGGTCAAGCCGTTGTGTAAACCACTGTAAGGCTTGCTTTTTGTACCATTGTTGTAATAGCTCCCGCGCTTTAATATTGTGGCGTAAGGCTTGAACACGTGTTGAAATATTAACGATAACACGATCATCATCGAATATTACCAACGACTGTGAAGCAGACTGCAACTGCAGCGTTAAAAGCTTCCCTTGTAATGGCACTTGCTGCCGTGCTAGCCAGTCTGGTTTAACATGCTGCTTAGCTTGCTGCATGTGCTTTAAAATCCAGTTATGTTTTTTTCGCACCAATGCCTGAATATCCGGCAAACTGATCGCGGTTGGCGCTCTAACTGTTAGCTGACCTTGCTTAATTTGCAAAGCAATGCTGCGCCTTTTAATGCTGTAATGGACCATGTAACTAAATAAATCGGTTTCTATCATTAGCGCAGACAACATACTCTCCAAGAGCCGAGTTAGTGGTAGATTAACAAGCGAGCATTGTGCCACAGCACGGATAAAAGTGTTATTATCTACTCGATTTTGCCGTATTTAACCGATTAAGGGTCACTCGTAACATGAAAATTATTTCTTTTAATATCAATGGTATTCGAGCAAGGCTACACCAACTGCAAGCCATGATTGATAAGCATCAACCTGACATTATCGGCTTACAAGAGATTAAAGTGCATGATGATGAGTTTCCGTTAGCCAATGTTGAAGCCATGGGCTACCACGTTTATCATTTTGGTCAAAAAGGCCATTATGGCGTCGCTATTTTAAGTAAGTTGCCTGCCATTAATATGCAATATGGCTTCCCTACCGACGAAGATGATGCACAGCGTAGGATGCTAATTGGTCGTTTTGCTATGGCTGACGGCACCCCTATCACCGTATTAAATGGTTATTTCCCACAAGGTGAAAGCCGAGACCATCCTATTAAATTTCCAGCTAAAACGAAGTTTTATGCTGATTTGCAACACTATTTAACAACGCACCATACCCCTGACGAACACCTTGCCGTAATAGGTGATATTAATATTTCACCTATTGACCTTGATATCGGTATTGGTGAAGCAAACGCAAAACGGTGGTTACGCACCGGAAAAACCTCATTTTTACCTGAAGAGCGTGAGTGGTTACAGCGGTTAAAAGACTGGGGGCTGATCGATACTTTCCGACAACTACACCCTAATGCAGATGCGCAATACAGCTGGTTTGATTACAGATCTAAAGGTTTTGATGAAAATCGCGGCTTACGTATTGACGTTGTAATGGCAACAGCGCCGTTGGCCAAACGCTGCGTTGAAAGCAGTATCGATTACGAATTACGTGGTATTGAGCGCCCATCAGATCATGCGCCAGTATGGTCGGTATTTAACTAACCTTTTTACTATACCTAAAAGTGGCTATAACAAGTTGTTATAGCCATTGTTTTACAAAAGTTCGGTCTAACTGTTGATACGCCTGTTGTAGTAATATTGCCAAATCTTTATAGCACCCTGAACGTTTTACTGGCGAAAGGCTAATGCCTTGTTGTTGCATTTTGTCTCTGATCTGAAAATACCAGCTGGCAATTGCCGGTGGTAATGGCTTAGCCGAGCGTATTCCCAGCCAA
This sequence comes from Rheinheimera metallidurans, assembly GCF_036983985.1. Classification (NCBI taxonomy): domain Bacteria; kingdom Pseudomonadati; phylum Pseudomonadota; class Gammaproteobacteria; order Chromatiales; family Chromatiaceae; genus Rheinheimera; species Rheinheimera metallidurans. The sequence continues at coordinate 1,140,340 of NZ_JALAHQ010000001.1, read as the reverse complement.
TACCAGCCTTGCAGCGGTAAGGTTGCGACAAACAACATCATCGTTAAAATTTGTGGCAGAAATTCGCTACCTAAATAAACGTATTGAAGCACTGCACATAGCAAGGCCGATGGCGGCAAAAATCGACCCGCTAACGATGTCAGCAAAATAACCTTGTTCTCAACAAATAAACTGTTTAATTCTGCTTTTAATGGCCACTGTTTACCGTATTCACGGCCGGCACGAAGTGTTGAGTAAAGAGGATACTGCATTGCACTCTCCCACTATTAGATCACGGTTAAACGATAACACAGATGTAGCACCTTACCTTTTTCTTGCGTCGTTGTCACACCAAACTAAAACTAAACATGTTTACTAAATAGTAGACAAAAAAACTTTTCTAGGCTAATTAATAAACATTACTACTAGTAAGCTAGTTTTTATGTAGCCTTAAGTTATTAATAAACATTAAACCAGCGTTTAAAGCACTTTGCTGACCAATTTGCGTTGAGCATAAACTAACAATAAATATGCCAACATATAATATCATTTAAAAACATTACTCTATGATAGTTAAACACTGTTACTCACAGGCTTATCCACAAAATCTGTGGACAACAACATCCCATACTGCTCAATAAAACTTCGGATATTACTCAATAAACCACCTACTAAAAACCCCACTTCAACCAACTTAAGGAGGATAAGTGCCAAAAAACACATTTACGATGCATTACACCTAATTAATACTTGATGGACAGTTTATAAAAAAACAGTAACAATCGAGTAAAGCTCAGCACTAGCATGGCTTTTAATAGTCTGTTTAGCTAACTAAATGGTAGAACGTAAAACATGACTCAGTGGATCACACAGCTTGATACCATGCCAGGCTTACCAATAAAAAGCCCAGTAACAGGCGATATTCTGCCATTAACGTCGCACCCAGAACGGCTATTTAATGCCAATGTATTACCACAGGCTTTGTGTATTAAATTACAGCACGGTACACTGGTTGCACCTTTTGCTAGTAGCTACAGCTGCAGCTTTTTAGATGGCCGCCGACTTCGGTTTAAACATAAAAGTGGCTTAACTATGCAACTCGACTTAGCTGATAGTAAAACTTACCGGCATGGTGTTGCGATACGTCATCTCGTTAATTCGGGGCAGCAAGTGCAAGCTGGGCAGGCTGTTATCCGCCTAGATTTGCAGTTATTGCAGCATAGCAATGCTGATTGGGTGGTACTAACAATTTTACCCCATTCGGCTATTAGTACCGTGCTTAGTGCAGAACGTTTTGTGACAGCAGCTGAAGATACGGCTTTTACTATTCAATTGAAGAATCACGCATTATGACAATACTTTACGGCATAAAAAATTGTGACACGATAAAAAAAGCACGCAATTGGTTAGCGCTTCATAATATTGCTTATCAATTTGTTGATTACCGTACCGACGGGTTAACTCTGGCGCAATTAACCAACTTCGCGAACGCTTGTGGTTGGCAGAACCTACTTAACACGCGCGGTACCACCTATCGGCAATTAGCCGAGGCAGATAAAACCGATTTAACCGAAACAAAGGCCCTTGCGCTTATGCTGGCACAACCAGCAATGATAAAACGGCCTCTGTTGATACACGACGAGAAATATTATTTGGGTTTTACAATAGCTGATTACCAAAGTATTTTTGGTAAATAAAGATGATAAACATAAATCGTATAAATAAGCCTAGTGTATGAATATAGTAAGCGTTGATATATTAACTGGACTAACAGAACAGCACCTATTAACGCGCGCTGACGGTTTTATGCTGCATCAACAAGTAGAGCAACCCTTTAATGCTTTATGCAAAGCCGCAGCAAACGAGGGTATTGAGATTGAAATCGCGTCAGCGTTTCGCTCTTACCAGCGCCAGGCTATTATTTGGCACGGTAAATTGTCGGGCTTGCGTAAGGTGCATAATCTGCAAGGCCAACAAGTTAATATTAATGAATTAAGTGACAAAGCAAAACTCGATGCAGTATTGTTATATTCTGCGCTGCCAGGCGCCAGTCGGCATCACTGGGGCACCGAGTTAGATATTTATGATGCGGCTGCGATAACGCCTGACTACAAACCCAAGTTAGAACCACATGAATACCAAGCCGGCGGTCCGTTTTTTAAACTGACACAATGGCTAAACCAGCATGCTGCCAGCTATGGCTTTTTTTTACCTTATGCACACTACAATGGCGGTGTCGCTGCGGAGCCTTGGCATCTTAGCTACCAGCCATTATCTGAGCCTTATATGGCCGCCTTTAGTGTCGATATACTACGAAGCTTTATTCGGACACACCCTGTAACCGAACAAAGCTTGGTACTACAACACCTCGACAATATTTATGACCGGTACGTTATCAATATTTGTTAGGTGTTATGCTAATAACCATGCAGTTATTTATTCGCTTGAATTCTCACGATCAAACGCCGAATAGCCCTGCATAAAACGTTGCAGCTGATCGCGTAAGTTTGGTGGCGTGCCTTTAATTAAAATAGTGTCACTGTGCGCATCATACTGCACCCGATCACCTAACAGCTTTTGGTCAAACCCAATACTCAGCCCACCGCCTTGACCGCTAAATTTAATCAGCTTTTTTAATTCTTTCACTTCTATCGGAAATTGCTCTGCTACAGCAAGCTGTTGCTCCTGACAATAGCGTAAAAAACCTTGTTGTTCTTGCTCATCTATTACCGCTGACAACTCTGTCAATACCACATCTTGCCCAGCTTTAGCCCGTTCTTCACAGTAGTTATATACCTGCTTACGCGCATCTGATTTTTCAACACCATCAAATTCTGCCGCAGAAAAATATTCCTCTACCGAGGCCAATACCACCTTACTGTTGGCTTTTGCATCGGTGCCTTCTTCACAGCCTAAAAAGTCCAAGAAAAAATCAGCAACTTTGCGCCCTGCTCGACCGCGAATAAAGCTAATATATTTACCCTGCTCTGGTGAGCTTTGGTATTCAGTTAAATCAATTCTTGCTGCCAATTGCATACGCGCAATATCTAAATGTCGCGACGCTGCTAACTCTAACTCTTCCGTAAGCGAAAAATGATCTTTACTGCCTAACAAACAAAACAATAAATAGTCACTAGTAAGATAGCGATAATGACAAACTAGCAAATAACCACTTTCAGGTAGTTGGTGCGCGGTAAGTTGCTGCTCTAGCACGGCGGTCGCGGTGTTAGATAGCACCATAAAGTCACTATTCTGCTTTTGCCAGTCTTGCAACACGGTGACTACCTGTTGATCTTTTTTAGCATTAAATGCAGCGTAGCCTTTAGCTGGTTTACCGTTATAAGCCAGATGCAACTGCTCTACTAAATGCGCAACTGCCGCCGTAGGTGTAACCAATGCCGCACGATAATGCGCCTTGCTACGTGCGTGTTCATCTAGTTCAAGGTAATTTATCGCCAACTGCTGTACATCTACTGACATAACTTTTCCTGTTTAAAATGAATTCTGTTACTATTCTAACTGTTTAATCTATATGACTTGCGGATAATTCATGCCAATTGTATCAAAGTATTCTACAGTGCAAATTGAAAAACTGGTAAACCAGTTACTTGACGTGCTTCACACAGAAAAAGCTACCACAGAATTAAGCCTAATGTGTTTGGGCAATGCTATTAGCCACGTGGTTAATAGTAGCGTGCCAGCAACGCAACGGGCTGCTGTTGTTACACATTTTAATCAGGCATTAGCAGATGCCGTAAATACTAAGGTTAACTAAGCGCTCATGGTGCTAGAAAAAAACCTGTCATTAGTTAAAAAAGTTAACCGGTTACTTAATTGGGGGCACTGGTTTAGCTTTTTTAATATTTTGCTGGCGCTTGCAGTCACCTCGGCGTATTGGCTGGCAGAGCCGTCACCGGTGTCGTTTCTCGGTTGGCTGTATCTATTACTAAACTGGGTCGGACATACAGCATTTTTGTGCTTTGTGTTTTTTATCTTAACTATTTTCCCAATCTCATTAGTGTTTCCTTATCAACGTCATGTTCGTGGGCTAGCGGCTATCTTAGCCACCGGTGCACTAGTCGCAATTATTTTCGATGCCTACGTATACGCCAGTTTAGGCTATCACATTGGTAGTGCCTCGTTAGAGCAAACCATTGATTTACTACGCCAGCAAATTGTTACCAACTTACGCAATTTTGTGTTTATTGTTGTAGCCGTTGCCGCGTGCCTGCTGTCACTTGAACTAACACTAAGCAATTATTGCTGGAAAAAAATTGAACGCTTAAAACAATCGGCGGTTGCTGCGCCCTTATTTATGCTGTTTATTGGCAGTTTTATGTGTAGCCACTTACTACATATTCATGCCGATGCTAACTTAAAATACGATGTTACTAAGCAAGATAACGTGCTGCCATTATCGTACCCCGCTACCGCTAAAACATTTTTGGCACGCCATCAATTAGTAAATTTAAATAGCCGTGCCCAACGCCAATTAGACAAAATGAGTTTACCAAGTGAATTTGCCAACGGCCATTTACTGCAATGTAATGGCACAAAAGCAGGTAAATCAACGTTATTGCTGATTACCAACAGCCTAACCGCAAGCGTATCGCAGCAACTCAGTGGCAAAGGTTTTAAACAGTTAGAGCAACACTTTGCACCGCGCAACAATAACGAAGCACTACTGCATCTACTGTATGGCAAATTCAGTGTCAACGACGATGCTGAACACATTTTAGCAACTGCGCCAGGCTGGTTTAGTGCGCTACCTTCTGGAAATATAAGTATTAGCCGTGCTGAAGGCACGGAAATAAGTACTTTACCTTGGGTAAATACAGCGCCTTTCAGCCCTTTTGCGATAGTATTTGATAACTCGCCACTACAACATTGGCAACGGTATCAGGCCTACGACAATATCGTCGTTATGGGCTTAACTGGCCAGCACGAGCAATTTAGCTTGGCTCCAGCTCAAGTTTGGTCAAATTGGCGGGCGCTGCAAAAATTGCATCCTTACCAAGTAACTCAGCACCTTGACTGGTTTCCTACTTTATTGGCGCAAGCAGGCTGCAGCGACAATGGAAATTGGTTAGGCGATAACTTATTAAAACCAAACGCTCTACCCAAACTAACCATTAGTGGCGAAGAAATTATTAGCTTTAAAAAAGATAAAATGGTTATTTTGCGCTCTGATGGCAGTTTTGGTACCTGGTCTGCAGGCACCCTATTACCATTAAACGACAAACTAGACTTGCCGATGCTAATCGATGCATTAAAGCGAATTGAACAACCGACCGAGTAAACTAAGCTTATTAATGTATGCTTTTACTCACTGGCTTTGGCGGTCTGCCCGCCAACTCTAGCTCAGCTAAATGCAACATATTGGTCAGCGCAATCGGCACGACAACTTGTGAGAATCGTTCTAGATAGGCAACCCCAGCATCCTTTAACATTTGTTGGCACAGCTGATCGTAAACGCTAAACCCGTCATACGCTAACGGCTCATTGAGTTCAGCTAACTTTAGCTCCCGTTGCCGACGCATAAACCAGTGTAGTAAAAACTCATACTGTTTTACATCTAACCATTGCCGCCAATCCATACCCGCCTCCAACGTATTGTTGTATGTTATACGTTTGAATTATTAAAATCGATTAACTAACAATCTGTGTGCTATTAACACGAAAGAGTTAGATATCTGGCGTTGCATCTAAGCTTAACCACTGCGTTTGTTGTGCAACCGTCAAATAACTCCAAACTAAGATTCGGCTTACTTTTTGCCCTTGGCGCATTGCAATTACGTCGCTTTGCTTTACACCTACGCTACGTAGTAGCTTTTGTAACGGTGCAATATGTTTTTGCTGCGATACTAAACTGCTAAACCAACATACCTGCTGCTTAAATAACTGACTTTCAGTAATCATTTGTTTAATAAATTTCAGCTCGCCACCGTCGCACCATAGCTCATGTTGCTGGCCGGCAAAGTTGCGGTTTTGTCCTTGCGCCGGCTGTTCTAACTTCGTCCATTTACGCATATTCGCCGCATTAGCTTCGGCCTGAGAACTAAAAAATGGCGGGTTACACATCGTTAAATCAAAGCGTTGGCTTGCATTAATAACGCCGCTAAATATTGCCTGTGGGTTTGGCTGTAATACAATATTAACCCGAGATTTAAGCACTGGGTTAGCGGCGACAATGGTTGATGCAACCTTTACTGCTACAGCGTCAATATCGCTGCCGGTTACCTGCCAACCATAGCTTTGGCTGGCAATAATCGGGTAAATACAGTTCGCGCCGGTGCCAATATCCAATAGTGTAATTTGCTTACCTTTGATTGGCTGTGGACTATTTTTTGCTAAAATATCAGCCAAGTAATGCACATAATCTGCTCTGCCCGGTATTGGTGGGCAAAGATACCCTTCAGGTAACTGCCAATATTTGACCTGATAAAACTTTGCCAGCAGCGCTTGATTAAGCAAAACTACCGCAGTGCTGTTAGCGAAATCAATGGTTGACTCACCTTTAGGATTTAGCCTTACAAACGCGGCTAAATTAGGCGTTGCTGCACACAGCTCAGCAAAATTATAACTGCCTTGATGCGGGTTACGTGGATGAAGTAATTGCTCTGAAGACACCTAAACATTGGCCTTTAAATTGGTCAAAGAGGTTAAGTTTATCATGCCGTGGCTAATATACAGCGGTGAGTAAAAAAAACCGTTACAATAGTCATCATTACATTATGCCCGCTTGGGCTAACTTATGGGTACCGCATGCTTGCTCTTGGAAAAACAAACCGTTTAACGGTTAAAAAACAGGTTAAATTTGGCTTTTATCTGGATGGTTTAAGTTGGGGCGAAATTTTACTGCCCAATAACGTCGCTCCTGCGGGTTTAGAGATTGGTAGTGAAATTGATGTTTTTCTCTATCTTGATTCTGAAGATCAGTTAATTGCCACTACTGAACGGCCAAAAATAAAGGTGGGCGAAATAGCACAGCTTGATGTTGTCGCCACAACAAAAGTAGGCGCCTTTGTTAATTGGGGCTTAAAGAAAGACCTACTCGTCCCCTTTAGCGAACAGCAAATTCCACTTAAAGAAGGGCAAAAATATTTACTGTATTGCTATGTCGATAACAGTAACCGCATTGTTGCCTCAAGCAAACTAGACCGCCACATACACAAAACTCCTGCGCACTATAATGCCGGAGATAAAGTAAATATTATTATTTCTGAGCAAACTGATATTGGCTACAAGGCGGTAGTGAATAATCAGCATTGGGGTGTATTGTATAAAAGCGAAGTGTTTAAACCGTTACGTCGTGGCGAAAGAATGTTGGCTTTTATTGTTAAAGTGCGCGACGACGGCAAAATTGACTTACGCCTAAACGCATCGACCTTTAAACAGGCATTAGAGCTAACAGAGCAAGTGCTGCGAAAGTTAGAACAAAATGGTGGCAAGTTAGCCTTAACAGATAAAAGCTCACCAGAGCTGATTTACGCCGCATTTGGCGTCAGTAAAAAAGCCTATAAACAAGCTATTGGCAGCTTATATAAAGAAAAGAAAATCGTCATTTTAGACGAGGGCATTATTTTAGTGAATAACTAGCGTTCATTTGCCAACATTAGAACGAGCTTACTGAATTATATGCGAATTAATTCAGTAAGCTGATAAACTTAACTATTACTATATATAACTACGGTTGCCTGGCTTTGATAACACTAGATGCACCGCACTAGTTGAACGCTCTAAAAAACCACCCTCGCAATAGCTTAGATAAAACTGCCATAAACGAACAAAATTATCGTCGTAACCAAGCTGATGAACCTTATCGCGCGAGTGCATAAAGTTATCGCTCCAATGTTTAAGTGTGCGTGCGTAATCAAAACCGATATCTTGTAAATGGCGAACCACTAAGTTTGTGTTACGGCTTATCGCGTCGGTCATTCGGCTAACTGAAGGTAAACAGCCTCCCGGAAAGACATAGCGTTTAATAAAGTCGACTTCTTTTACATACTGCTGATAACGCTGATCTACTATTGTTATCGCTTGTAACACCATTAAACCGTCAGGTTTTAATAAACTGGCACATTTTTCAAAGTAAGTATCAAGGTATGCCTCGCCCACCGCTTCTACCATTTCAATGGACACTAACTTGTCGTATTCGCCACTAAGATCACGATAATCTTCTAACAACAAAGTAATATTATCTTGCAAGCCTAGCTGCTCTATACGCGTTTTGGCGTAATCGTACTGCTGTTGCGAAATCGTCGTAGTGGTAACCCTGCAGCCATAATGCTGGGCAGCATAGATCGCCATTGCGCCCCAACCGGTGCCTATTTCTATTAGATGATCAGTTGATTTTAACTGTAGCTTTTCACAAATAAGTTTTAATTTATCTTGCTGTGCTTGGGCTAAGCTAACGCTGTCATCTTTATAAACTGCGCTGGAATACATCATGCTGTCATCTAAAAACAAGCGATACATGTCATTGCCTAGATCATAATGCGCGGCAATATTTTTTTTCGCTTGCTGTTTAGAATTTCGATTACCCCGGTCTATTAACTTTAATATTGGCCGACCAAGCCGTGTTATCGCTGAATCAAGCTTATCTAGTGTGTCTAAATTAAGTGCAAAAATACGCACTAACGCCGTTAAATTATCGCAGCGCCAAAAACCATTAATATAGGCCTCACCACCACCAACTGAACCCGACAGCACCATTTTTCTATAAAACGCTGGCTCAAGCACCGTTATTACCGTTTTTAATTCAGCAGCGCTATCACCAAAACAATAACGCTGATTGCCTTCCACTACCGTAATATCGCCATGTTTTAGCTGACTGATAAAATCCAGTGCAAACTTACGGCATAAGCGGTCAAACCACGTCAAATTAGCGAAAACAGACGTTTCAGTTAGACTCATTGTCATGCTTTTTTTCCTTCGTTTTAGGGTGGGCGTGCACCGGTATACCTTTGAAATATAACTTCAGCGCATGCCAATAAATGCGCAGTACTACCTGTACGTTTTGCCACGGATTACGGATCAGCCAATTACGTTTCCAACTTGCCGTCAGCTCTTGCCGTTGCAGTTTAATCCACGCACTAAAAATCGGCTTATCATCCTGCGTATTACGAATACTGCAGAGTAAATTGTCATCTGGCGAGGTAATTTGCCAGTGGTACTGCATATTTATTGGGTTAAAAGGTGACACATGAAACGCTTTATCATGTCGATAACGCTGTTGGTTGCCACTTATGGTTTGCAGATAATAATGCCGCTCATTCCATGGTGTGTTTGTTACCTCGGCTAATAAATAACAAAAGTTACTCTGTGCATCAAAGCAGTAATACAAGGTTAGCGGACTAAAATACACTCCCCAATTTGCCAAAGGCGTCAGTATAAATACGCTAGTCGGTGTTAGCTCACCGCCTAGCAATTTTACCTTATCGCTCACTGCCTGAAATACCGAATCAGCACCGGCAAGATAATCTTTACGTCGGTAACTTAATGCGCCAAAACGCTGGTATTTAATACCTTTCGCCTCAAGTGACACCTTGGTAAGTTCATGGCAATCTAGCCAATAGTGCGCCAACGGATAACTAAAGCCGTGTTTACGCGGCGATACCCTTAAATGCCCTACTTCACCTTGATATACGGCATGTCCAGCTTGCATTAATACTCAACCCCCAATAAGCCGGCAACATCGACAGCGCTTCTGGCACCATCTTCATGAAAGCCGTTATACCAGTATGCGCCACAAAAATAGGTATGGTTAACACCATTTATAACATGCCGCTGTTGTTGTGCGGCCAAAGTGCGATGGTTATATACCGGATGCGCATAGTGATAGCGGCCTAGCACCTTTGAACTGTCAATTGCTGCTGAATTGTTTAACGTAACACAAAATGTCACTGGTGCTGTTATGCCCTGTAATAAGTTCATATTATAGGTTAAGGTCGCACGTTGGTTGATACTGGTGTCTAAATTATAGTTCCATGCTGCCCACGCCCGCGGCCTCGTGGGTAGTAAACGCGTATCGGTGTGCAGTATTACTTCGTTGCCCTGATAGGCGATACCGCCAAGCACATTGCGCTCGTCTTGGCTTGCATCATCGGCTAATAACTTCAATGCTTGGTCACTATGACAAGCCAATACTAGCTTATCGTACTGCTCAGTGCGGCCATCAACATAGTTAATGGTTACGCCGTTAGCATCGCGCTTAATTGAAGTAACGGTTTGACCTAACTTTACGTTTTCGCTACCAAGCTTGGCTTGTAATGCTTCAACATAGCGCTTTGAACCGCCTTTTATTACCGACCACTGCGGCCTATCAGTAATATTAAGCAAGCCATGGTTATTAAAAAATCGTAGAAAAAACCTTACCGGAAATGCGGGCATATCTGACAAACCCGCCGACCAAATAGCTGCACCCATAGGCATAAGGTAGTTATCGCGAATTGCTACGCCAAAATTATATTTTATAAGAAAGTCGCCCAAAGACAGCTCTAAATCAGCTGAATTTTCAGTTAACAAGCGTTTACCCAGCTTATTAAATTTAACGATATCACGTAACATCAGCCAGAATGATGGCCGAAATAGATTACGCCGCTGCGCAAATAAACTGGTCAAGGTATTGCCGTTATATTCAAGATTTTGTGCGCTATTCTTTACCGAAAAACTCATTTGTGTATGCTGAAACGCCACGCCTAGTTCAGCAATAAAGCGGTTAAAAATAGGATAGGTCCAATTATTAAACACAATAAAACCAGTATCTATCGCATAAAGTTTACCCTGCACTTCAACGTCAACCGTTGCGGTGTGGCCGCCCAAGTAACTATTAGCCTCGATTAGGGTAACGTCGTGTTTTCTTTGCAGCAGGTACCAGGTCATCATGCCTGCAATACCACCACCAATAACTGCTATACGCATACTACTCCTTTTGCTATAGCCTATGCTAAGCGTTGCTGTTGGCCATGCGGTGCTTTACCTTAGCGGTAAGCCAACCTAAAATTGGTAGATGTTGGAATACCATTGCATCTAAATCGTAATAATCGCGCTGATAAATTATCATATTGTCTTGCCACCTAAGTACGCTACAACCGTCAACCTCAAGTAATTTACCCTTAGCTATTGCTGGGTGAGCAAACTGCATTTTCCAGCTAATAAAACCTTGCTCTGCTTGCTCTAACTTCTCAGCAGCCGTAAACCGACACTGCTGCAACCGTTCGTAAGCATGAGCAAAATAGTGGCTTAATGCTTGTCGACCATTAAGCTGATGCACGGGATCAATAAAGGTAATATCCGCATGATACAATTGCGCTAATTGCTCTAAATTAGCGCTCGATAAATTGTTATAAAACGTTAAAAATTGCTCAATGCGTGGTGTTGGCGCTGTGTTCATACCGATTTTTTACCTCTGCAAAAAGTTCGAGTGTATATTTACGTGCTACGGCATGATCGACAATTGGTGCGGGATACGCCAAAACCAGTCCATTATTATGCGGCCAATGTATCGATTTTTCTTGCAGATGACGCAGTTCAGGTACGTATAAACGTATAAACTCGCCGCTTGGATCAAACTTCTCACTTTGGCTGGTTGGGTTAAATATTCTAAAGTAAGGTACAGCATCGGTACCGGTAGAGGCTGCCCACTGCCAGCCACCATTATTAGCTGCAAATTCACCATCAATCAGTTTTGACATAAAGTAGCGCTCGCCCCAACGCCAATCGATATGTAAGTCTTTTACCAAAAAGCTAGCGGTAATCATGCGTAACCGATTATGCATCCAACCGGTTTGGTTGAGTTGGCGCATCGCCGCATCAACTATCGGGTAGCCGGTTTTACCTTCACACCACGCTTGAAATAATGCCTGATTATTACTCCAGCGTATGCCGTTTGTTTCTATCTGAAACGGCTGATGCTTAATTAGATTTGGGTAAGCGACTAATATATGTTTATAAAATTCACGCCAAATAAGCTCTGACAGCCAAACCTCGGCGCCGCTTTTATCCTGCTGCCAACTGTCTTTCATTTCCATTTGTAATCTAGCAACGCACTGTGCGGCTGACACCACACCGATAGCTAAATACGCCGACAGCTTTGATGTGCCAGCAATGGCGGGATAATCCCGTGCATTAGTGTAATTGGCTACCTTTTCTCGACAAAACGCGCGCAGTAAATTAAGCACGTCTTGCTCTGCAACTGGCCAATCGACCGAGCTATTATCACCGGTCTGCATTGGCGTAAACTCAGGGAGCATTAATGCTGCTTGCTCAATAGTTTTAGGTCTGGGATAACACGTCACACCTTGACTGTGTAAGGCGCTTAGCCAGGTACGCTTAAATGGCGTAAATACTTTATATATCGCCCCTTGCTGCGTGCGTATAGCGCCTGGCGGCATAATGCATTGGCTATCAAACCGGATAAACTGCCCGCCCGAGCTTAATACCAGCTGTTCTACAGCAGCATCGCGCTGTTGCTCGCGTAGTTCGTATTCCGTTTGTAGAAAAACGTTAAGTACAAAGCGCTTACTTAGCGCAGCAAATATCTGCGGGGTATCCGCATAGCTGCTACCTTCAATCGCGAGTAAAGGTATAGCAAGCTCGGCAAGTTCTTGCTGTAATTGCAAAACTCGACGTCGAAGAAAATCTTGTTTTATTGCTGCCATGTCATGCAGCTGCCAGGTATCTGGAGTAGCAATAAACAAGACTAATACTTGGCTTGCAGTGCGCTTTGCATGCTCTATTGCACTGTGTAAACAGACGTTATCATAACTGCGCAAATCATTACGTAACCACACGAGGTTTAGGCTATTCATGACTAGCCCCTTAAACCTAAATTTTCTGGATAAGGTGTAAAATAACGTTGCGCTGAAACATAGGCATTGGGTCGCTGCGCTAAATGGTGCTGGATCAAGGTAATGGGCGCGAGTAACGGCACAAAACCTTGGCGATAACGATGAATTAGCTCAGATAATTCCTGTTTCGCCTGTGCGGTTAAACCTGTTTTTAAAAAGCCCTGCAAATGTTGTAACACATTTGTATGCTGCTTGCGGTTAGCAATATTTTTTAGCGCTTGCATTAATTCTAGCAAATAGCGTTGCTGCAACTCGGCGGGCGAAAATAACTTAGCTTGCGCTACTAATCGGCCCAACTCACGATAAGCTACAGGGCTATGTGCCATTACTAAAAATTTATATCGACTATGAAATGCTACCAACTTACCTACAGTAAACCCATCGGCCATAGTTTGTTGATAGTCGTTACAGCTAAACACTCGACAAATAAAATTCTCTTTTAGTGCAGGATCAAATAAGCGCCCGTCTTCTTCTATCGGTAACCAAGGGTACCTTTGCATTAGTTGTTGCGTAAATAAACCTACGCCTTGTTTGCCTAATTGATGGCCGCTCGCATCAAATAACCGTACTCGCTCCATGCCACAACTGGGTGATTTAGCGCAAACGATATAGCCGCTTAATTGATTTAACTGTGGCAGTTTTTTTTCAGTAAAGGCGAGCATGGCGCTGGTGTGGTTAATGCTATTATCGTTACTTTGCACCAATTGGACACGTAACTCATTGTCTAGCTGTAAGCGTATTGCTGGGCGCGGCGCACTCATACCAATAGCCATTTCGGGACAAATAGGCACATAACTAACCAAGGGTGCAAGCTGACTAACACAGAAACCAGAGGCCTTATGGCCACCGTCGTAGCGCACTTTTTCACCGAGCACACAGGCACTAATACCTATTTTAATTGACATAACACCACCAACTTTTTTATTTGCTAACTACTACGTACGCTAGGCCGTTTAAGTTTAAATTTAAACGCATATAACTTTGCGCATAAAAAAACGGCAGCTTGCTTACGCAACCTGCCGTTTTTTCGGATATAGCCACTAACTACTTCTTACTAGTACCCACTTCAACTCGAGCTTTTAGCTTTTGCCCCGGGCGAAATGTTACTACGCAGCGCGCAGAAATAGGAATATCTTCACCCGTTTTTGGGTTACGACCTGGCCGCTCATTTTTAACCCGAAGGTCAAAGTTGCCAAAGCCGGATAGCTTTACTTGATCACCCGACTCTAACGCCATACGGATTTCTTCAAAAAAAGCTTCGACTATCAATTTAGCGTCGCGTTTGCTGACACCAAACTTTGTAAACAAACGTTCTGCTAAATCGGCTTTGGTAAGCGCCATTCTTAATCCCTCAACGATGCGTTGAACTGTTCACTAAGCGCGTTAACCACTTGATTTATCAAGTGTTGGATATCTTTATCTTCCAGTGTACGCGCTATATCCTGCAGGGTCAGAGCAATGGCAAGTGATTTAAAACCCTCTGCCACACCTGCTCCTGTATATACGTCAAACAATTTTAGGTCAACTAATTGATTTCCGCCAACTTTTTTTATAGTAGCAGCAATATCAGAAAAACGCACCTCTGATTTTACCACTACCGCTAGATCGCGCCTATTAGCTGGATACTTTGACAGCTCCGTAGCTTGTACAATATTACGTAACCCCAAAGCCGTTACATCTAATTCAAATAGGTAAGCTTTACCTTTAATGCCCAGCTTACGCTCGGCTTCTGGGTGCAACGCTCCCACATAGCCAACCTGCTGATCATTACGATATATTGCTGCAGTCTGACCCGGATGTAATGCACAATGTTCCCCAGTTGCGAAACGAAATTCTGCACTTGCGGATGTTTGGGCCAACAGCGCTTCAACATCACCTTTTATATCGTAGAAGTCCGCCGCACGGTTTTCCATGTTCCAATGCTCATTATGCATTGAACCGACAATAACACCGCCAATTACCGGTATTTGCCGCACGCCGCCTTCAGCCGTAGCATCAGGAATAAACTTTAGGCCATATTCAAACAAACGGATACGGCTTTGCTGACGATTTTGATTATATTGCACAGTTTGCAATAAACCTGGCCATAAATTTAAGCGCATTGCTGACATGTCAGCTGAAATAGGGTTAGGTAACACCAAAGCTTCGTGTTGCGGAAATAATAGTTGCTGCACTTTAGGGTCAACAAAGCTGTAGGTTATTGCTTCTTGATAACCACGGTCAACTAACACCGTACGTAAATTCTGCACATTAAGCTGCGCTTCACAGAAAGTACGCATTTTTAAACTGGCTTTTGGCGCAAGGTTAGGAATATTGTTATAGCCGTAAACCCGTGCCACTTCTTCAATTAAATCTTCAGCAATACGCAGGTCAAAGCGATAACCCGGTATCGTTACCTGCCAGCCGTCTTGAGTTTCTTCAAGCATTAACCCCAAGCGGGTAAAAATAGCGCTAACGTCAGCTTTGGCAATACTTATACCTAAAATACGGGTTAACTTAGCTTCAGTTAGGTTAATCGTTGCAACCTTCGGCAAATGTGCTGCCGATACTGCCTCAACTACTGGGCCGGCCTCACCACCACAAATTTCAAGTAGTAATGCAGTCGCACGCTCCATTGCTGCATGCTGCAAAGTTGGATCAACGCCGCGTTCATAACGGTGCGATGCATCGGTGTGCAAACCGTATTGGCGCGCTTTACCTGCTATAGCTAACGGCGCAAAAAAGGCACTTTCTAAAAATACATCTTTAGTCGCACTGGTAACTCCGCTATGCAAACCACCGAAAATACCGGCCATAGCGAGGGCTTTTTTATCATCAGCAATAACTAAGGTGTTACTTTTTAACGTTACTTCGCTTTCATCAAGTAGCACTAATTTTTCGCCATCATTGGCCAAACGCACGCTAATGTCACCATGGATACTGGCTAAGTCAAAGGCGTGCATTGGATGACCCAACTCCAACAGCACAAAATTAGTAATATCAACAATAGCATCAATGCTACGCACACCACAGCGGCGTAACTTTTCGGTCAACCATAATGGGCTTGGCGCAGTTACGTTAACATTGCGCACTATCCGACCTAAATAACGTGGGCAGGCATCTGGCGCAGCTAAAGTAATCGCTTTTTTATCGCTAATGCTTGGTGTAATTACGCTAATAGGCGCTTCGTTTACTGCCAGCTTATTAAGCACACCCACTTCACGGGCTAAACCTTTAATGCCTAAGCAATCAGCGCGGTTAGGTGTCAAATCCACTTCAATAATACGGTCATCTAACTGTAAGTACTGGCGAATATCTTGGCCAATTGGCGCATCTTGTGGCAGTTCTAAAATACCGTCAGAATCATCTGCCATACCCAGTTCAGATAATGAACACAACATGCCGTTAGACGGTTGGCCGCGTAACTTGGCCGCTTTAATAACAAAGTCACCCGGTAATACTGCACCAACAGTTGCCACGGCAACTTTTAAGCCTTTACGACAGTTTTTAGCACCGCAGACGATATCAAATAGCTCTGCGCCACCCACATTAATTTTCGTAACTTGTAATTTATCGGCATCGGGATGTTGGCCGCATTCGACAACTTCACCTACCACAACACCTGTAAACTCACCGGCAACTTTTTCGATGCCATCTACTTCTAGACCCGCCATCGACAGCTGTTCAGATAAGTTATTGGTGTCAATGGCTGGGTTTACCCACTCGCGTAACCAGGCTTCACTGAATTTCATCTAAATTAACTCCGCTTATCTGAACTGTTTTAAAAAACGTAAATCGTTTTCGAAGAAGGCGCGTAAATCGGTTACGCCGTAACGCAACATAGTAAGACGCTCAACACCCATACCAAAGGCAAAGCCGCTGTAAACTTCTGGGTCAATACCGACTGAACGCAACACGTTTGGATGTACCATGCCGCAACCTAGCACTTCTAACCATTTCCCATTTTTGCCCATTACATCTACTTCAGCTGAGGGTTCTGTAAACGGGAAAAACGACGGGCGAAAACGAATTTGTAGATCTTCTTCAAAAAAGTTCTGTAAAAAATCGTGCAAAATACCTTTAAGCTCAGTAAAGCTAACATTGGTATCAACCATTAAGCCTTCAACCTGATGAAACATCGGCGTGTGAGTTTGGTCGTAATCGTTACGATATACTCGGCCCGGTGAAATAATCCGCAGTGGCGGCTGTTGCTGCTCCATCGTACGTATTTGTACGCCAGAGGTTTGTGTGCGCAGCATTAACTTGGGGTTAAAGTAGAAAGTATCATGATCAGCACGCGCCGGATGGTGCTCGGGTATATTTAGCGCATCAAAATTATGAAAATCATCTTCAATTTCAGGACCATGTTTAACCTCAAAACCTAACTCGGCAAAGAATGATGAAATGCGCTCGATTGTGCGTGTTACTGGATGAAAACCGCCAATGTCTAGCGTACGCCCGGGCAAGGTAACATCAATTTGTTCTTGCGCTAGCTTTTCAGCTAACTGAGCATGTTGCAGCAGATCGCGTCTGGCATTTAACGCATCTTGTACTTGCTGCTTTAATTCATTAATTTCGGCGCCAGCTTGCTTGCGTTGCTCGGGGTCCATCGCGCCCAAAGATTTTAATAATTCAGTAATACTGCCTTTTTTCCCAAGAAACTCGACCCGGATAGTTTCCAGTGCTGGAATATCTGCGGCGGCGGCAACGGCCTGCAAGGCGTTTTCCAATATTGCTGTTAGGTTCATGCGTGTCCTCAAAGCAGCTAGGTATTAATACATAACAAAGCCGCCAATGATACACCAGAATTAATGCTAAACGCAGGTTGTTACGGCATTTTTTCTAAAAAGGAGTGCGATTAATTTAAAATATCTTTGACAAAAGGGATGGTAAGTTTGCGTTGATGCACTAGCGTAGCTTTATCCAGTTTATCTAATGTAGACACTAACGCTCGAATATCGCGATCTTGATGGTTTAATAAATAGCGCGCTACTTCATCAGGCAACTCAATACCGCGAAGTTTCGCTTTTTGCTGTAGTAATTTATGTTTGTCATCATCAGTAAGTAAACGCAGTTGAAATGCAGTGCATGCTTGTAAGCGCGACACTAAATCGGCTAGCTGCAAGCCAAGTTGTGCTGGCGCTTCGTTACCAACAATGATCAGTGCTTTGCCCTGCTCTAACATTCGGTTATATAAGTCAAACACTGCGGTTTGCCAGCTTAGATCGCCCGCTATAGCTTGAATATTATCTAAACAGACTAAATCAAGTTGCTCCAAGTCATCTAATAAGCGCGGGCTAAACTGTCTGCATTCATCTAATGCCACTAACTGGCTGGTATGCCCCTGCTCTTGTGCTTGTACGCAAGCAGCATAAAGCAAATGCGATTTACCGCTGCCACTGGCACCAAATAAATATACTGGGCTTTGCTGGGTAGTTTGTTGCAGATAATTTTTTAAAAATACCACAGCCGCAGTTTGCCCGGCCGCATAAAAGCTGTCGAGCGTTTCGTCTTCCGGTAAGGTTACCGCTAAGGTGTACTGTAGTGGTTGCATTAAGGTCGAAGATACTCAAACGTTGCTAGTACTGGCACACTTACAGCATTAACCGCAGCAACGCTCTCGGCCATGTTATTACTGGCGAGAACTATCCGCAGTTTAGGGTTAAAACGCAGCGCATTGATCAAGCTTTCGGCACTTACATCACTTTGTAAGCGATAATGTACCGTGCCTAAATCAAAACGACTCACAGTCACCTCGGATATACCTACCACTTGTTGCAATAACTTTTGTACCTGTACCACGTCAGCCAAACTGTTTAACTGCTGCACTTGCAGTACATACTCTGCACTATTTTGACCTGTCATTACACTGGCATAACGCTCAGCTAATTGCCCGGCTAACACCGCAGCAAAACGTTGCATCAAGCTGGTTTCATCAATCGCGGTTACTTCATCACGATAGGTTCGGCCATCATCTTGTCGCTGCCAGCTAAGCCGGTATAAGCTTTCATTATCTTGTACTACTTTGTCAGTGGTTACGCTTAATATTACATCAGCATTATAGCGCGCACTCGCTTTACTAATTGACTGCCAAAATCCAGCCCAAACATCTGTTTCAGACAAATTAAGTAAGTCGTCCATATCGTACAATGGGCTTATTAACGGTAACCCTGCTTGCTGAAATGCCTGACGCATTACCGCATTTAAACCGTCATCACTGCGCCGAACAAAGCTGCGATTTCCATTATCTTGCTGCACAAACCACACTAAAATATCGGGCCGTAATGCGCCCCAAATGCCGATGTTATTTTGCTGTAGCAAACGATTAACCTTAGTGGCATCCAGCAGTACTTTCATCTGATTACCCTGTGCATGGCGTATCGCTTCGTATTGCTTGATGTAACCTGATGCCTGCTTTAGCTCGCTAGCTAGTGCTGGCTCTGTGGCAATATCTGCCTTGCCAGTTACACGCACTAACACTTGTAATAGCGCATCGCGCTGCCACTGCGCACTGTCAGCGGCAACATTAGCTTGATATAAATCAGCCACTTGCCCAGCATTAGCTGCAACACTCATTACCACACCCATTGCGGCCAAAACACGCCATATCCTATCTATCATTTGTTACCTCATGCCAAAACTGGAAAAATGCCTTTTAAGCCAGCACTGATAAACTCAACGGCAATTGCGGCTAAAATAAGCCCCATTACTCGGGTAATAATATTCATACCAGTTTGACCTAAGCGGGCTGAAATTTTATCAGCTACACGCATTAACGCCCAAAGCGTGGCACCAATTAACACCAACTCTGCCGACATAATGGCGTAGTGTTGCCAACCGTCACTACGATTAGCATACAAAATAATTGAGCTTATGGCGCCAGGCCCAGCCAACATCGGCATAGCTAAGGGCACTATCGCTATCGACTTTCGCTGCTCCGCCTCTTCGCGCTCGGCATCCGTATTTTTTGCACTACTCGTTTCAGCATATAACATAGAGATCGCCATTAGCAGAATAAGTATGCCACCGCCGACACGAAAAGAGTTTACCGATATACCAAAAAAACTAAGAATGAATTCACCAAAAAATAAAGTGATTAATAGAATAATGGTGGCAGCTTTTGCGGCGCTAGCTGCGGTTTGTTTACGCTCAAGAGCCGTATGGCGCTGTGTTAACGATAAATATAGCGGTAATGCGCCTAGCGGATTAAGAATAGCGAAGATACCTATCAGTATTTTTAAATAATCCTGTATTTCTAGCATGCGTTACCTCCGTTATAGCCACGCGCAATGTAATTTTTAATCGGCTTATTTTATTGCGTTATAAACAACAGAGCCACTTTATAGTGGCTCTGTTGCAGCATTAGTTATAACACCAAGCTAAAGCAATAAAGACATAAGCAACAAGCACAAAATAATTATTCTTTATTTAATAAGCTAATACTGCTCATTACACTTTATAATTCAATTCGGGCCTGACGAATCGCCTGCACAAAGGGTTCGTGCAGTGCTAATGTTGTTTCTGTATTTAAATAGGTGCCATCTTTATCGCGCAGCACAATAGCCGTCTGCTTATTAACCCGGCCTAACACCAGCTGATATTCCCCATTAGTCAGCGGCAATACGACTTTATCAGAACTACCCCATAACTTTGACCAAAAGCCCGGTTCAGGTTTGGTGTAATTAATATAATAGGTAAACTCGGTACGGTTCATATCAGTAACAGCAAAATTTAACTCCGCTAACAAGGCTTCAAGCTGAGACCAAGTAACGTCAATTGACTGCTGAGTAATTAATGCCGGATGGCCTTCGGCATCAATCCCCGGTTCCAATGAAACATCTGGCGCTTTAGCTTTATTTGCGCGCGCGACGATAATTTCTTCTTTACCAATACGATCAATAATTTGATTGAGTAACGCAACCTCTTGGCGCTGTGCTTCACGGCCTTCAAGCTTAGCCTCAGCGTTAAAGTGCTGATGTTCTAACATCGTTACCATCATACTGGCGGCACGGCCATGAGGGCGTGGCTCTATGCTAATTTTAAAACGTGCCTGTTCTTGCTGCTGCGATGATTGCCAGAACCAAAAGCCTTCCTTCTCTGATTTAGCTATCCAGCCCGTGGTATAAGTTAGTCCCGTTTCATCGGCAGTAAGCTCAATCGCTTGTTCGGCAAATTGCGCTTGCAATATTCGTTGTAAAAACGGTACTAGCTCGCCGGTTGAATCATTACGGTCAAACCATACACGGGATAGCTTATCACCTTCTTCTATCCTGCTGCTGCCAGCAGTAGCCAACACCAAAGCCGGTGAATGTGTATCTGCTTCACTAATTACCGTGCTGCTGATCTCTGGAATATCATATTTTCCAGGCTTTGCTGGCTGCGCCAAACCAGCCGGCAGTTTTAACTCTGCATGGTTATATGCTGAACGGCTCGCAACTTCTTGTTCTGACTGAAACACAGAACACCCCGTCAGTAACACACTCGCGACAACACTACCTTTAACCCAATTTTGCACGGTACTACTCCTAAATTTGGTACTCTGTAGCCTGACTATTTCAGAACTGAATATCTGCTAACCTTAACGCCTGTTCGATTGCCGCGCCATGAATTGGTTCAAGCCGTGTAAGCGGTAATCGCAGCATATCTGAATTAATCAGACCCATTTTTTGCAGTGCCCATTTCGCAGGGATGGGATTTGCTTCAATAAAGAGATCTTTGTGTAACGCGACCAAGGTGTTATCAATTGATTCAGCTTGCTCACGTTGTTGCGTTAATGCGGCGGCACATAATTGCGCCATTTTTTTCGGTGCAATATTAGTAGTAACCGAAATAACGCCATGACCACCACGTAACATAAACTCCGCCGCTGAGGCATCATCGCCACTTAATAACATAAAATCTGCCGGACATAACTGTTGCAACTGCGCTAAACGCTGCATCGACCCAGTGGCTTCTTTAATACCAACAATATTACTGGTCTTAGCTAGCTCGGCTACCGTTTCGGGTAATAAATCTATACCGGTACGACTGGGCACATTGTACAACAATACCGGCTTATCCGTTACTGCCGCAACGGCATTAAAATGCGCAATCATGCCCTTTTGCATGGGTTTATTATAAAACGGCGTAACCGTTAAGAAGCCATCAATAGGCAGTAAAGACAGCGCTTTGGTACGCTCAATGGTTTCTGCGGTAGCATTAGTGCCGTTACCCGCAATCACGCCAATTTGCCCGTTCACTTGCTCGCATACTGCCGCAATAACCTTTAATTGTTCAGCAAAACTAATCGTTGCGGCTTCACCCGTAGTACCCATTATCACTAAACCTTGGGTGCCATTTTTTAGATGAAAATCAACCAGCTGTTTTAAGCCAAGATAATCAATATCTGTGTTAGCCAACATCGGCGTGATAAGCGCAACCCAACTTCCTCTGAACATGTTAATTACAATCCTGTTAAACCAGTAAGGAGGGCTATGTTAAAGAGACACTGGCCTAAACACAAGAATCCTGATGCGGTTATGTGCTCACTAGACAAACCGATGATATAATCTTGCGGTATGTTACACTTGTCGCCGATATTTTTCTTAACGTTTTTAGTTTGCCACCAGGGTTTTATATTATGCCACAACAACTTGTAGTAACCGCCATTGGCAATGACCGCACCGGCATTGTTAGTAGATTGGCGCGTTTAGTTACCGATTGCAATTGCAACATTATTGACAGTCGCATGGCTATTTTCGGCGGCGAATTTACTTTTATTATGCTGTTATCCGGCGACTCAGTTGCCATTAGTAGAATAGAGCATTTATTACCGGGGTTAGGTTTAGAACTTGATCTAACGACAATGACTAAGCGTACCAGTGCTCATCAGCCTAAACCTGTCGCCGCGCACTATGTATTAGAGTACAAAGGCTTAGACCGCGTCGGTACACTAGGTGCTATAACGGGTTTGTTGGCTAGCCGTGATATCTATATCGGCTCACTGCAGTCTGAAAGCAAAACGGATAAACATGGCCAAAACCTAATGCATACCGTTATGACATTAGAACTGCCTGAAGGTGAATCCGCACAGCAAATTGAAACCGACGTTATGGCGCTGATAAACGACATGAACTTAACCGGCAGCTTTCAAGCACAAACTTAATAAGGATTTACTATGCAATATCTTACCGCCGGCACTTTAGCACCCAATTTTACGTTAACTGATCAGCATAATAAGCAGATCCAGTTAAGCACGCTATTACAGCAAAACCGCGTGCTAGTGTATTTCTACCCTAAAGCCATGACGCCAGGTTGCACCGTTCAAGCTGGCGGTTTACGCGACAGTATGCAGGAGTTAACAAGTAAGGGCGTAACAGTAGTAGGCATAAGCATTGATGCACCCGCACGGCTAGCAAAATTCGCTGAACGCGATAACTTAAACTTCACGCTGTTGTCAGATGAAGATCATAACGTAGCCGATGCTTTTGGCGTTTGGGGTGAAAAGAAATTTATGGGTAAAACTTACGACGGCTTGCACCGCGTTAGTTTTCTTATTGCCCAGGATGGCAAAGTAGAGAAAGTGTTCGATAAATTTAAAACTAAAGATCACCACCAAGTCGTACTAGATTATTTAGCATAAATTTATGCCACATTCATTGTCACAAGCTTAATGTTTTGGCGTTTATCTTAACGCGCAACATTAAAACAATGTGCCGTTACCCTTGCTGGAGTTAGACATGCTAAAACGTTTATTTTCTAGTTTAATTGTCGTCACTTTTGCACTGTCTGCTCAAGCAGCATCAACGTCGCTAGTTAGCGAAAAAGTGACACTGGAACTTTACACCGTAACCGAAGGCTTAAATCATCCTTGGAGCTTAGCGTTTTTACCTGATGGCGAGATGTTGGTTACCGAGCGCAATGGTGATTTACTAAAACTAAGCGCAGACGGTAAAACCCGCATCTCAATTACAGGGCTACCCAGCATTGATGCTAGAGGCCAAGGCGGATTATTAGATGTCATTTTAGCCGCTGATTATACCAGCAGTAAGCAAATTTACTTTAGCTATAGTGAACCGGGCCTAAAAGGCAACAGCACCGCAGTGGCTTCAGCTACATTAAATAATAATCAACTAAGCAATGTTAAAGTTATTTTTAGCCAATCACCTAAATATGACAGCCGTCATCACTTTGGTAGCCGCTTGGTATTAGACAGGAACGGTAATTTGTTTATTACCACAGGCGATCGTGGTAGTGAACGGCATCAGGCACAAAAACTAGATAATCATCTTGGTAAAGTTATCCATATCAATACCGATGGTACAGCGGCTAACGATAATCCTTTTTTACATCAAGCCGATGTTAAAGCTGAAATTTGGTCGTATGGTCATCGCAATATACAAGGTGCGGCTTTGCACCCAGTGACTGGTCAACTTTGGACCCATGAACATGGGCCACAAGGTGGTGATGAAATTAATATTGCGCTATCAGGTAAAAATTATGGTTGGCCCGTTATTACTTACGGTGAAGAATATGGCGGTGGTGTTATTGGTAAAACCACACAAGATGGCTTCGAGCAGCCTTTGCATTACTGGACCCCATCTATTGCACCCAGTGGCATGTTATTTTATACCGCAGAGCTATTTAGCCAATGGCAAAATAACCTTTTACTTGGCTCATTAAAATTTGGTCTGTTAGTGCGCTTAGAACTGAACAATAATAAAGTTACTCATGAAGAGCGTATTATGATTGGCCAACGGATCCGCGATGTAACACAAGGCCCCGATGGCTCAATTTACCTGTTAACTGACAGCAATAATGGCCAGTTAATTCGTTTACGACCCGCCTCTAAATAAAATATAACCAAACATAAATGCAATAGCGTATTAATAAACCGGTGCCTAATAAACCAGTTTGCGATAAGCCAGTGTGTAAAATGAGCTCACCGGTTTATTACACTATTAAATCGTTTCAATTTGCGGATAAACTCTGGTCGACCAGGCATTTATAGTGGCTTTTACTAGCGACGCCAAAGGAATAGCGAAAAATATTCCCCAGAAACCAAACAAGCCACCGAAAAATAATACAGCAATAATAATAAACACCGGATTTAAATCTACGGCTTCAGAAAACAACACCGGTACTAACAAGTTGCCATCTAAAGCTTGAATAATGCCATACACTAACATCAGGTAGCCAAACTCTGCGGTGGGGCCCCATTGAAAAAATGCAACTAGCGCTACCGGTATCGTTACCGCTGCGGCACCAATATATGGAATAAGCACTGACAACCCCACTAGCACGCCTAACAGCAACGGATAATTTAAACCAAAAATGGCAAAGGCAGCATAACTTACTGAACCAACAATTAGAATTTCCAGAATTTTGCCACGAATATAATTCATAATCTGGCCGTTCATTTCTTGCCATACTTGGCTAATTAGCTTGCGCTCGGTTGGTAGTATCTGCACAAAACTAGCAGTAAGCTGCGACTTATCTTTAAGCATAAAAAATACCATCATGGGCACTAATACTAAGTAAATCAGTAACGCCGCCAAATCGACAATAGAGGTTAACGATAATTGCAGCATATCGCGGCCAAATACCATCAGCCGCTCATCAACGGAATGTATTAAAATATTGATTTGTTCTACGCTAACCATACCTGGGAAAGATTCAGGCAATTCAAGCAGATAGCTTCTACCCTGTTCGATCATTAACGGTAAATCACGTAATAGGTTACGTCCTTGATACCAAACAATAGGAATAATCCACATTAGGGTTAATATGGCTAAACCAACAAAACCCGCGACAACACTAATGGTTGCAATTGACCGTGACAAACCTAGCCTAGATAACCTCACAACTGGCCACTCAAGCAAATACGCAAAGGCAATAGCCACAAGCACTGGCGCCAAAATGCCGCTTAGCCAATAAATAGCCATAAAACCAATTAGTAATAACAAAAATAAGGTGACGACTTGCGGATCTGAAAACTTATTGGCATACCATTTTTTTAACCAACCCAGCATATTAAGACTCCAGCACCAGACAATACGGCGAAAATACCTTAGCGTTTTTGAGTATACCGAACAAAATAGCGTATTTGATACTAAACCGACTGTTACCGGTAAATATATGTTAAATTAACGGCTTGGATAACTGGAACTAATTAATAAAAATCCAGACAAACTCAGCATTATGACATTGACTCGACAACAGGGCAGGTGTTTTTCACATGACTTTCACTGTAGTAACTAAGCCCACTTTATTATGCGTAATAGTAGCATTAACGCTGCCACTTTCGGGGCAGACAAAAGCAGACTTGCCGGATTTAGGTGGTAACGCATTTAGCACCATTAGTACGGAAAAAGAAAAACAACTCGGCGATGTGATGGCGCGCGAAACTCGCGGCAGCCTGCCTATGGTTTACGATCCGCTATTAGATGAATATATTAACGCTATAGGTAATCGCTTAGTATCGCGGGCCAACGACGTTAAATTTCCATTTAAATTTCACTGGGTTAATGACAAAAATATTAATGCTTTCGCTACGCTTGGCGGAAATATCACCTCTCACACCGGCACACTGGCGATTGCCGACAGTGAAAGTGAATTTGCCTCAGTAATGGCGCACGAAATAGCCCACGTTACACAACGTCATATTGCCCGCTTTTTTGAGGCCCGAAACCAACAAGCACCAATAACCTTAGCTGGCATGTTGGGCGCCATTATTTTAGCCACGGTAAACCCAGAAGCTGGCATGGCGGCGTTAATGGCAACCCAGGGCGCTTCAGCACAAAGTGCCATTAACTTTACCCGCGGTAATGAGCAAGAAGCCGACCGTATTGGCATGACCATTATGGTCGAAGCCGGTTTTGACCCTTATGCCGTGCCTAACTTTTTTCGGAAGCTAACGGAACAAAGCCGGTTTTTAAACCAGCAATTATCTTTTCTCCAAACTCACCCATTATCGCAAAGCCGAGTTAGTGATACTCGCCTTCGTGCAGAACAGTTTCCACAACGTTTTATTCCAGATAGTCAAGACTTTACCCTAAGCAAAGCTCGGGTTCTGGCGCGCTACCATTACGATAAAGCAGATGCTGAAATCGTTTTCAGAAAAAAACTTACTGAACCTAGCGGTAACACTAAAGCGAATCAGTACGGCTTAGCTATAGCATTGTTGGATAACGGTAGCCTAGATCCGGCGCGCAAATTAATAGAAAAGCTGTTAGAAACTGATGAACATAATTTATATTACATGGATGTTTATACCGATATTCTACTTGGACAAAAAGAGTATCAACGCTGTTTAGAGTTACTAGAACAGCAATACTTGCTGCGACCTAACAATCAGGTCGTCACATTAAACTATGCCAACGTCGCACTGGTTTCGGGCGCTCATCGCCTAGCCATTCATTTACTAAAAAGCTTGTTGTTTTATAAAAGTGATAACGTACTGGCGTATGGCTTGTTGGCCGACGCTTATAAAGCAGCAGGTGATATGGCCAAGTTTTATGAAGCGAGAGCTGATTTAAATTATCAATATGCCAATTACCCACGCGCAATTGATGATATTAACGAAGCACTTAATCATTTAAAAACAGAAGAAAAGCTGGAAAACCGCCGCTTAGAAGCGAAAAAACGTCAATTACAAACCGAATTTGACCGTTTGCGCCGTATGTAACATCTTTATACAGGATATTTTATGTTTACCATTTATCATAACCCGCGCTGCTCCAAGAGCCGCGAGACGCTTGAGTTATTACAACAACATAGCCAGCAGATTGAGATTATCGAATATCTTAAATCACCACCTTCTGCCGCAGAATTACAGCAGATCTTAGCTAAACTGGGTATTAGCGCACGGCAACTAATACGCAATAAAGAAGATGAGTATCAGCAATTAGGTTTAGCCGACACCAGCCTAACGGACGCACAATTGATTGCCGCCATGGTTGCTCAGCCAAAACTCATTGAGCGCCCTATTGTCGTCTGCGGTAATAAAGCCGTTATTGGCCGACCGGCAAGCAATGTACTGACGCTCCTGCCATGAGCGCAACGGTTCTAGTTGTTTATTATTCGCGTCACGGCGCGGTAGCCGCACTGGCAGATAAAATTGCTATTGGCGTGCAACAAGCTGGCGCTGAAGCTTTAGTACGCTGCATACCACCATTAGACACTCAGCATGCCAGCCGTCACGCTATTGTTAGCCAAACTGAACTACAACGCTGTGACGGTTTGGCTTTTGGCAGCCCAGTACGCTTTGGTAATATGGTGGCCGACGCTAAAGCGTTTTGGGATAACACCACCAGCATTTGGTTAAAAGGCGAGTTAATAGATAAACCAGCCGGTGTGTTTACGTCTTCGGGTAGCATGCACGGTGGCAATGAAACCACATTATTAAGTATGAGTTTGCCTTTGCTACACCATGGTATGCTGCTAACCGGTATTCCCTATAGCGAACCTGAACTGCATCAAACTAAAACGGGCGGCACGCCTTATGGCCCATCGCACGTTAGTGGTCATAATGCTGATAATAAACTTAGTGTTGAAGAACAACGGCTTGCTATTGCATTTGGCAAACGCTTAGCTACGTTAAGTCAGCAACTTAAACAACATAGGTGTTAAACATGCAACACAGTAGTACGCCGTTAGCTTTACAAACCGCACGTTATTTATTAATTGGCCGCATCGGCTTTTGGGGTTTGTGGTTGCTGCAGCCACTTTGGATTTTATTGCTTGCACCACCGCAGCTAGGTAATGCTTATGTGTTATTAACCCTACTTTGGTTGCCATTATGGTTGCCGCTGTATGGCATAATTAAGGGCCATGCTTACACTATTGCTTGGGCCAATTTTATTGTGATGATTTATTTTCTACATAGTTTAACTAACGCGTGGGTAAGCACTGGCATGCAACAGGTGCTGGCATTGTTAGAGTTTGTGCTAGCCTGCGCTATGTTTATCGGTTGTACCTATTATGCTCGAAATCGTGGCCAAGAGTTAGGCTTAAAAATTCCCAAATTAAAAGATGATCCACGCCGTTAATTGCCACTATATTAACCGCTAGCGATTAAGTTTTATCTTGTCGTTAGCGGTTAATACTAAACCCGTTTTATTGCCTTACTTTTTTAGTATCTCATCTTTTACTACTGCACCATGCTAAGCAGTTAGCTTATTCGGCATCGTCGAGCCATTCTACTTTTTCAATTTGGCTAAAACGGTTACTAATTTTATCCGCTGACGTATGAATTTGTTTTACATCAACGGCAGCCTGATCAATATGCTTGGCCAAATTATCGAACCGGCCACGAAAACGGGAAAAATCAACGGCTAGTTTAATTAAATGCTCTTGTATTAAATGAATTTGTCGACGTGTTGCATCGTCTTTTAACACACTTCTAGCGGTTGTTAGCACTGCCATTAAGGTGGTGGGTGATGTTAGCCACACTCTGCGTCGATAAGCTTCTTCAACAATATCAGGGTGATACGCATGTAACTCAGCGAAAATAGCTTCAGCAGGTAAAAACATAATGGCACCATCTGCAGTTTCATGGGCAATAATATATTTATCGGCAATATCATTAATATGCTTTTTAATATCAATTTTAAATTGCCGCTGAGCCTGCTTTCGCTCTTCTGCTGAGCTGTGTAAGTCGGTCATTTTTTTATAGCTTTCTAACGGAAACTTCGCATCTATCGCAATATCGCCGCTGGGTTTGGGTAAAAACAACATACAGTCAGCAATACGACCATTACTTAGCGTGTGTTGTAATGAAAAGTGTTGCTCTGGCAAAACATTGCGAATAAGTGCGGTTAGCTGTACCTCACCAAAAGCTCCGCGTGAGCGTTTATCGGCGAGCACTTCTTGCAAGCTAACCACGTTATTAGATAACTCGGTTATTTTTTTCTGCGCATCATCAATCAGAGCGAGTCGTTTCACAATATCAGTAAAGGTTTGATTGGTTTTTTCAAAACCATCACTTAGACGTTTCTCTACCTGTCCGGCGATATCCTTTAAACGTTGATCGATACTTTGAGTTAACTGTTTTACTTGCTCGGCTAACATTATGGCTTGTTGCTGTAAATTCTTACTAAGCTCAAATCGCGCTGCTTGCTGGGTATCCGATATTTTTTGTAGTACCTGCAGCAAATGCTCTTGTTGTTGTTGCAATAGCTGCTGGCGTTGTAAATGCAGCTGCTCAGATAACTGTTGCTGAAACTGTCCCTGTTGTTGTACCAACTCTAATTTATGCTGCGCTAACTGCTCACTAAGACCACTGCCGGGCGCTTTACGCACTAGCATTATTAACAGCACAATTAGGCTAAGGCTACTAAGGCCGGTTAATACATACATCCAGTACTCTGTTGTCATAAATCCTCTATTTGGGCAAACCACTATTAACTAAGCGACGTATAAGACGTAACTATACAATTTAATCTGTAGCAATATGAATGAACTCGCTTTATTTCCGCTGAATAGCTTTATATTACCTGAAGGCCGTATGCGTTTACGGGTATTTGAGCGCCGTTATGTGCGTTTAATAAGCGAGGCAAGTTCGGGTAAGCGTAATTTTGCTATCGCGCAAATTAACCCCTATGTTGCTCAGCAGCACCCTGAACGAATTTTGTCATTGGCGACGGCTGTGCGTATTGACGATTTTGAGCAATTAGATGACGGCTTGCTAGGCGTTACGGTAATTGGTGTAGAAAAAGTATTAATAACTAATCGTTGGCAAGAGTCGGACGGGCTATATGTTGCCGATACCCAAGTACTAACAACGTGGCCTATGCATGATATTGCCAATGAATATCATCCGCTGGTTAAGCAATTAGAAAAGCTACTGCAACAGCATCCAGAGCTAATGGCATTATATCCAGAGCCTAAATACCGTGATGCAGCGTGGCTGGCGTCTCGCTATTTGGAGTTGTTACCGATGAAACCTGCACTAAAACAGCAGCTAGCACTAGAGCAGACCCCCACTCCGTGTCTAAATAGCTTGCAAGCGTGGCTTGCCAACTATGCCTAGCCCGCTATTTTACAAAGTTAGCGTCTTCATCATCTAAAATAATTGCCACTACCTGCCACTTTTCGCTATAGCGCTGTAATGTGTAAGAGGTGTGGCAGCTGAAGATAATTTTGTTTTCAGCATTATAAAAACGCCAATACAAACTGGCAAATTGCATTTGCTCTGATAAGCGAAGCTGATGCTGCAATACAAAATCGGCATGCACTACACCTAGGCTACGGTATTTTTCAATTCTTGCCAGAATATAACGGTGCAGATTATCTATGTCAGTAAACAGTATTTTCGTATCGCCTACCAACAGCATGCTGGGTAACGAAATAAATTCACTAAAGCTGTCAAGTTCACAATTAACGTATATCTTGGCATACAGCTGAAAAAAATCGGCTACCGTTTGCATTTAGCTAATCCCTAAATATTTGTGTACCTGCACGCTTAAACGCCAATTATATTTTTTACACATGGCTATCGCTAGTTCTGTGGCACGGCGTTGTTGGCTAATCGGTTGTAAGTAAATTAGCTTACCTGCACAATCGGTTTGTTGCAATAATTGCAACAGCTCATCTATATGTTTTTCCATTGCAACCGGGTGTTTAATTTCATTAGCTCGATCCAGCGCACTTTTCAGCACCTTATAACCACCGGCCATATTCACCTTAGGCGACACAGTTACCCAGGTTTGTTCTGGTGCTTTTATCTCATAGGTGCCGCTAGTTTCAATTTGCGTGCTGTAACCCTTGCTATGTAATAATTCACACAGCGGGGTTAAATCGTACATGCAAGGTTCGCCACCGGTAATAACCACATGCTTAGCTTGATAGCCTTGCTGGCTAAATAACGTAACTAATTGCGCAGCCGACACCGCGGCCCAGTGCTCGGTTTCCGCAGTTTTTATTATAATATCGCCTAGCGGTTGTTGCATTTGCGCGCTAACCGGCCAAGTATGCTTGGTATCACACCAGCTACAGCCTACTGGGCAACCTTGTAAGCGAATAAAAATAGACGCCGCACCAGTAAAACTGCCTTCGCCCTGAATGGTTTCAAAAACTTCGTTAACTTTATACACTCTATGCTTAGCCCTTTAGCCTACAGCTGAACTACTGTACAATGCGCGCCCCGACAGTATTGTCGGGGTAATCCGCAAAACATTTGGTTGTATTATACAAGAGAGAGCCCGCTATGCCGAACAAAGTTGTCGTGATTTACTCCGGAGGAATGGATTCATTCACAGTTTTACATAAAGCTATTCAGGCCGGTCACGATGTTTATGCATTGTCGTTTAATTACGGTCAGCGCCATGTTAAAGAGTTGCAGTGTGCCGCACAGGTCTGTGCTGAATTAGGCATCAATCATAAAATAGTAGATATTTCAGCTATTAATCAGCTACTTGCTGGCTCATCACTAACAGACAATATTGATATTCCTGAAGGCCATTACGCTGCTGACAACATGAAATCAACCATAGTGCCTAACCGTAATATGATCTTGCTATCTTTGGCTGTGGCCTACGCCGTGTCGATTGGTGCATCACAGGTATACTATGGTGCGCACTCTGGTGATCATTTTATTTATCCTGATTGCCGCCCAGAATTCGTACAGAAAATGCATGATGTGTGTCAGATAGCCAACTATGAAGCGGTAGACATTGTTAGCCCCTATTTAAGCCACACCAAAATTGATATTTTAGCCGATGGTATTGCTATGGGACTGGACTACAGTAAAACTTGGACTTGTTACAATGGCCGTGAAAAAGCTTGTGGTAAGTGTGGTTCATGTCAGGAGCGTTTAGAGGCATTTACGTTAAATCACGCCACTGACCCGCTCCCTTACGAATAATACTAACTGCATTTACTGCAGTGCTTATGTCAGCCTGCAGTAAATAAGCGTTGATGCAGTTGCTTTACAACATTTGCCGCATCAGCGTCTTGCACTAAAAAGCACAGGTTATGTTTAGATGCGCCATGGCAAATCAAACGCATATTAACCCGCTCCAAAGTATTAAATAAATCGCCAGGGATCCCCTTGCTGCCATGCAAATGGTTACCAATAACGGCAATCAAACTTAACCCTTGCTCGACACTAACCTCGCAAAAGGTTTTAAGCTCGGTTAATGCAGGTTCAACAGATGCACTAAACGCCGTGGACATGCCATTTTCATCAAGTGTTAACGCCACACTAATCTCAGAGGTGGTTACTAAATCTACCGAAATTTGATGCCGACTTAAGGTATCAAAAACCCGTGTTAAAAAACCAGCAGCATGCAGCATGGCGGGGCTTTTAACGGTAATTAAGGTTTGCGATTTACGCAGCGCAATAGCGCGATACGGCGGGCGCTCTTTTACTTCTTTGGCAATCCATGTACCACCAGCATGTGGTTCTCGGCTAGAGCCGACAAAAACAGCAATATTGCGCCGCATAGCAGGTATTAACGTAGCCGGGTGCAACACTTTAGCGCCAAAGGTAGCCATTTCAGCCGCTTCATCAAAACTAATTTCTTTAATACAACGTGCTTGCTCAGTTAGGCGCGGATCGGTTGTAAATATACCTACTACGTCAGTCCAAATTTGTACTGTAGATGCTGATAATGCCTCGCCTAATAGTGCTGCGCTATAGTCAGAGCCGCCACGGCCTAAGGTAGTGGTTTGCCCTAGCTCATCAGCACCAATAAAACCTTGGGTAACAACAATATTATCATGCAGTAACGGCTGCAAATGCTGGCCACATAGTGCACTAATATTGGCCACTTGCGGTTCGGCTTTACCAAAACGACTGTCAGTGCGCATTATTTGTCTGATATCAAAACACAAACCGGCAACGCCACGCTCACGCAGTACTTGCGCAAATAATACCGAGCTTAAGCGCTCGCCAAATGACTGAATTTCATCTTTTTGTGCTGCGCCATATACCACTCCTCCATTTTCAATTAAATGCTTAAGGGCGAGTAGTAAATGTTTAATTTCTGCGGCTACGCACTCTGGCTGCTGCAACTGGTTAATTACCGAGAGCGTGATAGCCTCAATACCTTGATAGCAAACGTAACGTTCGCTAATGTCACAGTGCTTGGTAATGGCAACCAGTAAGTTAGTAACGCCAGCACTGGCACTCACTACGATTAAACGGATATTGGGTTCGGCTAAAATGATATCAGCACAACGAGACATGGCGTCGAAATCAGCAACACTACTGCCGCCGAATTTTGCAACTATAAGCTTGGACAAAAGGGATCTCTCCTTATAAAACATAATAAGCAGAGCATGGCATTTGCTAATAGCAAAACGAAAAAACAGACCGCTTCTATAATTAACAAAGGCCAGAAGCTCTCCACCGAAATTCAGGTGACAGTCGCACGGATTCAACCGATACGGCCAAAAAACACTGTTCTATACTGGTGTTTTTTTCGGCGTTACGCCCCCTCACTCGGGCTACGATGTATAGACATCTGTCCCGAGTTACCTGGCTAACGCACCTCTTCTGGTCTATCTAATATGATTGACGGGCATTACCTTACCTTGTTTTTTCAATCCAGACAATAGCCTTATAGCCGTCTAAATTACAAAGTTATAGGTTAGCTTACTACTGTATACTGCCAGCGCTTATAATTCGGCGCTATTTTAACGCGTGTAACTGAACAAATCCTTAGCAATGTGAAAAAAATTAGTACTTTTCATTAATTTTTTTCAACTGCGTAATAAAGTCGTCCATATCTTTCTCTGACTTAGCATCACTGTGCCATTTATTATGAAAACCCAGTGTTAATTGCACTTTACCATCATTAAAATACACCTCATAACCGTCAAAACCTGAATTAACCGTCATACCATCTAGTGTAAACCCCGCACCCAGCTCATTCTTTATTGGCTGACCATGTTGTTCCACTTTACCAAATACCGTTAATAAAAATTTACCATCAAGTTCGTTTTGCATTTGTGTTTGCTCCTGTTACCTACAACTTAAGAATAACACCAGTTTGCAGCTATTACGTACAAAGGTTATAGTCCGGCCAAATTACAAGGAGAGATAAATGCACAAGTCCATGATTACCGGCGCTTTAACGTTAATATTTTCGACCAGTATATTTGCTAACACCATACAAAATGCGCCATTAGTATCTATTGTCAGCCATGATGCTTATTTTGATAATTTACGCGCACATTGCGGCAAAGCTTATGCTGGTAAAGTTGTAATGGATAATCCGGCAAGCGGAGGTTTTGACGGTGCATTAATTATGCATGTGCGTAATTGTACTGACAACCAACTGCAGATCCCGTTTCATGTTGGCAACGATCACTCTCGCACCTGGATTATTACTAAAACTGGTTCAGGCTTAAGTTTAAAGCATGATCACCGGATGAAAGACGGTAGCTATGATGAGTCAACCATGTATGGCGGCCATACTTTAGATGCCGGTTGGCCAACGGTGCAAAGCTTCCCCGCAGATCAGTACTCTAAAGAGTTGTTTACTCGCTTAGGCATGCCACAATCTAACAGCAACATTTGGCAAATGTATATTTATCCTACCACTTTTAGCTATCGCTTAATTCGTGAAGGACGAGAATTTCGAGTTGATTTTGATTTAACAAAACCGGTGGCATTACCGCCGTTGCCATGGGGCTATAAAGACTAATCGTCGAGCTTTATCGACCAGTTTACTGGTTGAGGCTACAGAGTTGCGTTAAGATAAAGTGTTTTTACAACAGCTGCCGTGACAGCGGCACTAAATAGCTAAACATATAACGATAAAAACTACGGAGTAACCATGACAACCCTTTCCAGGTTTACCACGCTTGCCAGTTTACTGGCGGCAGGTGCGCTACTTAGTGCCTGCTCAAAGCAACCAGCAGATACAACAACGGCTCAAGTCAAGCCTGCGGTTGAATTGCAAAATGAATTTAAAATAACCGAGGTTAACCCGCGGTTAGGTGAATATATTAAAACCTTATCATCTGACGAGTTTCAAGGCCGCGCGCCAGCAACTAAAGGCGAAGAGCTAACTGTCGCTTTTTTAGAAGATAACTTTCGTCGTATTGGCTTAAAGCCAATTAATGGTGACAGCTATAAACAACCTGTTTCTTTAGTGCAAATTGATCCGACTCAAGTATCAGCAATGACGTTAAAAGGTAAAAACTTGCCGGCGCAGTTTAATTACCGCGATGATATGACCGCCTGGACTAAGCAAGTTACCGAGCAAGTTGAAGTAACCGACAGCGAAATGGTCTTTGTTGGTTATGGTATTGTTGCGCCAGAATACAATTGGAACGACTACGAAGGTTTAGACGTAAAAGGCAAAACCGTGGTGATGTTTGTTAACGATCCAGGCTTTGCAACTAAAGATCCCGCATTATTTAATGGCGATGCCATGACCTATTACGGCCGCTGGACCTATAAATATGAAGAAGCAGCACGTCAAGGTGCGGCAATGGCATTAATTATTCATGAAACCGACGCCGCCAGTTATGGTTGGGGTGTGGTTGCACACGGCTCGCCAATTAAATTTGACTTGGTTAATGAAAATAAAAACGCCGATTTAGCCAAGGTTGAAGGTTGGATCACCACTGAGTCAGCCGAAAAGCTACTTGCACATATCGGTACCGACTTAGCAACAATGCATAAAAAAGCACTAGAAAAAGATTTCAAAGCCGTGGCCTTAGATGCAACTGCATCAATTAGTGTAAAAAACAATCTACGTGAACTTACCTCAAGCAACGTAGTGGGTTATATCGAAGGTAGCAAATATCCCGATGAATACGTGCTTTATATGGCGCACTGGGATCATCTAGGTATGGATTTTTCCAACCCAAGTAACAAAGTATTTAACGGCGCACAAGATAACGCCTCTGGTACGGGCGGCTTATTAGCACTCGCAGAGTACTTTACCCAACAAAAACAACCAGAACGTTCAGTTGTATTTGTTGCGGTAACGGCAGAAGAGCGCGGCCTATTAGGCTCGGCGTGGTATGCCGCTAACCCAGTATTCCCATTAGAGAAAACGGTAGTGGGCATTAACATGGACGTGATGAACGTATATGGCCCAATGAAAGATATGGTGGTGGTTGGTCTTGGTAATAATAATGCCGAGGATATTTTAATCAAATATACTAAACAACAAGGCCGTTATGCCGTGCGTGAGCCAAACCCTGCGGCAGGCACAGCCTATCGTTCGGACCATTTTAACCTATCGAAAAAAGGTGTACCTATACTGTACGCTAAAGGCGGCAACGATCACTTTGAAAAAGGTATCGAATGGGGTAAAGCGCAAAGTGCTGAATACAATAAATGCTGCTACCACAAAGTAACCGACGAGTGGGACGACAACTGGGATTTACGTGGTGCACAACAAGATTTATTCCTGTTCTACCAAGTGGGTAATGAGTTGGCAAATAGCCGCGAATGGCCAAATTGGAACAAAACCAATGAGTTTCGCGCACTGCGTGATACCTCAGCGAATGCTCGTAAATAAGCAATAACAGCTGTTATTGTTGTATAGGGTAGCTTAGGCTACCCTTTCTATTGGTCTCAATTATTCATAAGCTATTCAGTCAGTTCAGCGTAGTGTCTGCTGAAGTAAATTAAGGATATTCAATGCGTCACTGGCCTAAAGTACTGCTAACAATGTTAATACTCGTTGTACTGCTTTTTTCTGCAGGCTACTGGTATTGGCAAAAAACACTGCAGACTTTAGCCATACATAACCTGCAATTTGGCATAAAAACCCTTAGCCTACATCAACTGCAACTTAAGCATTTAAGCTTTGAGCTAGAACAACCTGCAGTAAAAGCTGAACTTAATGATCTTGTAATACGTTGGCATTTTCCGTCGTTATTTCGCCCTACTCTGCAACAGATTAGCCTTGGCAGTGGCAAAGTAATACTTACACAGTGGCCGCGCTCGGCACCAGATAAAGACCCACTAGCAGAACTAAACTATAGCTTGCCAAGCAACTGGCAAATACCAACTCAGTTCCCGAAGCAAATAGATATAAAGCAACTGATGCTCAGCCTACCTTGCCCAGCAGGCCAGTGCGATTATCTATTAGCTGCGCAGCTACAAATAGCAGAGCAACATTTACGTTATCAGTTGTATGGTTATGACGCTGCTAATGCGGACATACTAAGGTTAAACCTGCAAGGTGATTACCAAACCGTACAAGGCCTACCCTTACTTAATAGCCAATTAACGTTTGATGATAGTATTAGCCTAAATTTAGCACAAACCTTGAGCCAACAAGTTGGTAAACAACCAGAGCTGTTGCATACAAGCGGCAATATAACGCTGCAAATAGCCCCGCCATCTCCATGGTTATTACAACAAATTAGCGCTTGGCAACTCGAATTACCCGCGGATGCCGTTGCACAATTTACTGCTCCGGTAACACTCAACAGTGATTGGCAGTTTGATTTACCTAAGCAACTCGATTTAATCAGTATTAGCCAACAAGCTAGTGGTAACGGACAACTAACCCTTCATTTACCCTCACCGCTGTCAGTGCCAGGCATTGGTCAATTACAAGGTCAGCTGCAACTAGAAATAGGGTTAAGTGATGGTGAACTAAGCCTTTATAAATTAAACAGCGAGCTTGCACTGCTGCAGCCAATACTGCCTGATGCCTTGCAACAAAAAGGTATACAAGCTGACATTGTTAATATTAGGCTTTATGCCGATGGTAAAACTAAGCCACAATTCACGGCGTTGCCAGTACAGGTGAGTATTAGCTCACAAGGCGCCACTAATATTTCGTTTAATAGTGCTGCAATAATTAACCTTATACCGCCGCTAAGTGCAACGCTGCAACACAGTGAGCTAGCGCTGCAGCAGCAAACATTTACCCCTACACCACAAACTAGGCTGGAACAACTCAGCTTACACAGTCAGTTTACTGCCAATTGGTTAGACGATAGCTGGCAACTTGATATAAAAACTGCTCAGCTCATTTTACAACACCTGAGTGTCAACGATATCAGTGCTAAAACAATCCAGTTAGATATATCACCAAGCAAATTCAATGGTGATAGTCAATTTCACCGTATCGATTTTAAAAGCCAGATCGCGCTGACATTAGGCAGTATTAAGCAGACAGAGTTATTAACACAAAGCTGGCAGTGGCAAGCGGATATTAGCGGTAAATTAGACCTTACTACTGCATCGCAACATGCATTAACGGTTAACGGCGCACTTAGCAACCATGCTAATTTAGGTATTAATCATCAACTAGAGTATCAAAATAAGCAGTTAGAACTTAACTGGCAACTTGATGAGATGTTTTTATTGGCGGGTAACCCGTTAATGGCCTCTTTTACCAGTTGGCCAGCGTTATTAGAGTTTAGCCGAGGGCGAATGAATGCTAGCGGTAGTCTTCACTATACTGACTCTTTAAAGGCCCAAGCTAACCTTAATTTATCCGGTATAAGTGGTATTTATGATCGCAGCTTATTTAAAGACTTATCAGCCGAGCTTAATCTAAACTACGATGCCAATGAAATCACGCTTACTACCGAAAACACGACATTAAAAGAAATAGATCACGGGGTAGTCGTTGGCCCATTAAAATTAGCGGCTCAATACCATGCCTTAGCTAGTGCCCCCGTCGCCGGTAAATTGACCGTTACTCAGCTGCTATTACAAGCCATGGGCGGCCAAATAACGGTGCAGCCAGTAACTCTTGACCTAACGAAAGAGCAACAAGAAGTGATATTGCAGTTAAGCCAGATCAACCTAGCTAAGTTACTGCAACAACACCCCACTACCGATTTAACCGGTAATGGCCGTATCTCAGGTACTGTTCCCTTACTTATTAATCGCAGTGGCGCAACCATAAAAAATGGTCATATTGCCGCAGAAAGCCCAGGTGGAGAACTACAATACCGCCCTACTGGCGCAGAAAACATGGCGGCAGGTAATTCAGGCATGAAGGTAGTATTAGATGCATTAAACGATTTTCATTACTCAGTGCTGGCCAGTGATGTAAGCTATAACAATCAAGGCCAACTTATATTAACGCTTAACTTGCAAGGCAGTAACCCTGCGTTGGAAGGTGGTAGAGCGATAAACCTCAATATAAATTTAGAGGAAGATATACCCGCATTGATCACCAGTTTGCAATTAAGTAGCAAAATCAGCGACAAAATTAAGCAACGGGTACAGCAACGCATACAACAATCAAGCGCAAACCGCGCTAATGGAGCTAAACCATGATCCAACAATTAACAGCCTCAGCCATGCTGGTACTGCTACTTGGCGCCTGCACACCTAAGGTGCAAGTAGCGCTGCCATCCGAGCCGATTAACATTAATTTGAATGTTAAAATTCAGCACGAAATTTTTATTAAAGTCGATAAACAATTAGATGAATTGTTCAGCGACGACAGCGGTTTATTCTAAGGAGCCCAAGATGAAATTAATGACTAAAGTAAAAATGCTGTTGTTACCGGCCCTGTTTGCACTTAGCTTGCCGGTGCTAGCCATGAATTTGCAGCAGGCTATGGCAACGTTGGGGCAAGCGAAAGCTCAAGGTTTAGTTGGTGAACAAGCTAACGGCTACCTAGGTGCAGTGACATCGAATGCGGATGCCAACGACATCGTTAAATTAATTAACGATGCAAGACGCGCTGAATATAGCCGCCTAGCTCAGCAAAATAATATTGCCGTAGCCGATGTAGAAGCCATGGCCGGTAAAAAAGCGATAGAACGCACTAACTCTGGACACTTTATTTTACTTGATGGCAAGTGGGTAAAAAAGCCTTAACTCTATAAGTTTATCTTAATAAAAACGGGTAGCACTAATGTAGCGTTACCCGTTTAACTTTTACTCCCATTGTACTGGACACTGTTTTTTTACGGCCTTTTGTAGCATCTCAAGCAAGGGTTCAGCGCGCACATTTAAACTAATGTAGGCTTTTGTTGTAGCCGAGGATACCCGCTGTTCCGCCAAATTTTCATTTTGTTTTACTTTTTCTTGTTCTTCTCGTGCTATCTCGGCTAGCCCGTGTTGTAGTTTAGCCAGAGCCGCAGCTACATCCTCAGCAAACAGCGCAGAAGGTACTTTGTCATCTCTTCCCATTAACGCTAGTAGCTTAATAGCCACATCTTTAAAATAAATTAAATTACCACTGGCTTTAGTTTTAAAGGTAACGATCATAAGTACTCCAAATTTAGCGATAACAAATAGTGTATTTACTATCTAAATGCTGCGTTGCGGTTAATTGTAGCGTTAAATGAAGTATTTATAACGACTATATGTAAACTATCTACGCTTTTGAGGTATTAACCGCTTAATAATAAAATTAAGCTTGCATAAAAAACCGGCACTATTTAAAATGTTAACAATCGAAAGGCAAGTCATCCGAAAGGGTGTACACGCAAAGCTTCAGGTCTAAGGGTTGCCATAGTATGGCATCTACGATAGCTGGGCTGCCGTCGCAAATGCGATGTTTATTCTGCTCCGTCAGAGTTACTCGACATGCTGCATGTCCTTTCGCGATAAGTACTTTAAATAATTGAAATTACTTAATTATTGATTGTGAAATAACTCATTTTGGAGCACGACTATGAACGCAAAATTACTTTCTTTAGCTACGATCATCGCAGCAACTTCATTTATCAGCACTCCAGTTGCAGCTGACGAACAGCTGGCACAATCTATTTGTTCTTATGTAGCCGCTGATAGCAAAAACAACCTGCGTAAAACCTTAGCGGATAACCGCTTACGTTTACGTAACGTGTATGACGGTATCGTTTGTGATGGTTTACCATTAGTTCGTCATGCTATTAAGCATAATGCTGCAGATGCTGCTGGCTTTATTATCAGCCAATTACCTGGTAGCCAAGTTGCTGCGTCAGGTGACGTTGAATGGGCAGCAAGCAATGGCTTTGGTGCATCACCTATTATCGCTGCCATCAAAGAGCGTAGCGCTAGCTAATACGCTGAATATATAAAACAAGGCGCCTAATGGCGCCTTGTTTGTTTCTGCTTTATGACTAACTATGCACTTTTATTAAAGCAATGTTGTTTTACGTGTTCGGCAATACCCACACCCGCTTCTGACATGGTTAAATAGGTTTGGTCTGCACCAGCAGCAATAATATCTCGCGCTTCATCATCATGCATACTATGCGAAACAATAAAGCCTTTAAAACCAGCATCACGCAATTTTCTCGCAGCAATCATTTTTGCCTCAACATCATTCATACTCAAAATGACGGCTTCAACAGCACCAAAGTTTAAGCCCTGCCAAAATATCTGATCTTCTGCGTCAGCATAAAATATATTAATACCCTTACTTTTATGTTCCAGCACTTTAGCTGGATCTGAATCCATAGCAATAATATTACGCTTATCTTCAAGATAATGATAAGCCGCATTACCCGTACGGCCCATGCCCATAATGAGTATTTCTGCTTCGCCTAGAGATATAGGTTGCTCATCAGGGTGATGAATATTGCGTTCGAACTTTAATAACCTATTACATAACCGGTCATATAACGGATGGGCAAAGCGGTTTAGTGGCGCTGAAATAACAAAAGAGATAGCAACCGTTAACGCCAACGGAATTAGCCACTGCGGCAACACCACGCTAGCAACAATAAGACCAAACTCACTGTAATTAGTTAGGCTTAAACTGGCTAAAAATGCACTACGTGCCCGAAGTTTAAAAAACACCAATAACAAGAAAAACAGTAGTGCTTTTATCGGTAACAATAGCGACATAACACCGGCAAATAGCCATGCATTGGCATCGGGTAAACCATCAATACCAATTTGTAGA
This sequence comes from Rheinheimera metallidurans, assembly GCF_036983985.1. Classification (NCBI taxonomy): domain Bacteria; kingdom Pseudomonadati; phylum Pseudomonadota; class Gammaproteobacteria; order Chromatiales; family Chromatiaceae; genus Rheinheimera; species Rheinheimera metallidurans. The sequence continues at coordinate 1,097,766 of NZ_JALAHQ010000001.1, read as the reverse complement.
AAAAACCCAACTAAGAAAAACTCTTTAATACTCCATAATGATTTCGCCAGCTCGCCTGCACGGGGATGTTTTGCCAATATTGCGCCAAACACCAAAGCACCAAGCTCAGAGCTTAAACCAACCATTTCAAAGCCTTGGCCGCCAACCACTAATGCCAGCATTAAACCAAACAAAATAAGTAAATCTTCATGGCCGCTAACATCAAGCAATTTATATAACACTGGCCGCAGCAAAGGTAATAAAAACACCAGTAACGCCCAAGGTGAAGGCGCAGTGCCGTTAGCAATGCTCATTACTAATAATGCTAGTAAATCTTGCATAATTAAAATGCCGATGGCAACTCGGCCATGAAAGGCGCGTATTTCTCGTTTACCTTCCAACACTTTGGCTGCTAACACCGTGCTAGAGAACGCTAAGGCTACCGCCAGTAATAATGCCTGATATAGGCTAACATCAAAAATAAACAGTGCTGCGGGTAAAGTTAAAACTATTGATAACCCGAAATGCAGCATGCTAGTACCCAGCACTTCAGACTTACCTAAACTGCGGACATTAAGCTTTAAACCCACAGTAAATAGCAGTAGCAACACACCTAAATGCGCAACGTGATGAATAATGTCGTTACCCTCAGACGGGTAATTTAAATCGGCAGAAGTAGCCGATATGACAAAGCCTGCTATCAAATAACCGATTAGTGGCGGTAAACCTATAGCTCGGACCAATAAACCAAGAGAAAAAGCAAAACCTATCCAGACCGCTTCAAGCATTTATTACCGTTCCCTTTTATATCAATTCAATATACTAACCTAATACCGTTGCTGCTGAGTTAATGTGGATCATCAATATCCTGAGGTTTCGGCTTGTCACTCTTGCGTCGGTTAAATAAACCTCCATAGCTGCCGTTTAGCCATTCACTATAGGTGCGATGTACACCACGACGCAGTGCTGATGAAGAATTCTCTAGTAAATCAATGCCCGTAAGTACACCTACCACCAATATCGAGAGTTTTATTCCCACTAGCTCAAAACCAATACCAATACTTACGCCTATCGCGGCCAGCACCCATATTGTTGCTGCCGATGTTACACCAAGCACCATGCCGTCTCTGGCTAACATTACCCCTGCGCCTAAAAAGCCAACGCCGGTTATAACCTGACCAATAATACGTGACGGATCAGTCATCTCACTGTTAATAGACATAGAAGCAGCAATAAACACATAAGTGCCCATAACAATAAGAATAGAGGTACGAATGCCGGCCGGTTTACCGCGCAGTTGCCGCTCAATTCCGATAATAAAACCACTGACTAATGCTGCACCAAGAGCCGTCCAACTAAAAGGATGAATACTAAAAATTAACTGCCAGTCCAACATACACTATCCTTTTAATAAACTGATTTGCAATTTAGCGGCTTGCCATTCAGCTTGCGTAATTGGGCTGGTTTTCGCATCAGGTATATTTTGTAACATAGGGTCTTGTTTTCTCTCAATAATTTTTTCTAAAATCAGTAGGTTTTCGTCATCAGGCCGCCTACCCCAGCCGACGATTTCCGTAATATGCCGATAACAGCCGACACAAAATTTATCGCTGTTAAGCCGACAACAAGCGACACAAGGTGACTCAATCACAGCGCTCTCCTAAACTTATCGACTATTACTATGCTTCTAACGCAAGCCGCTTTGAATAACTTAACTCTGTTGTCAGTTTATGTCACTCTGAGTTAGCTGCATATAAATGATAACTAAAATAATATTAGAACATACGGGAATAGATCTATGAAACCATTTGCGCCGTCACTGCTGGCATTGGCTATTAGCAGTTTTTTTCTACACGCAGAAACAGATAAAGCACCAGCTTGGGATGTTAATGCGCCCCAAGGGCAATTTGAAACGGTAAACATCAACGTATCTCAAGGTAGTTGGATGAATATTGCCGTTAGCCCTGATGGCAAAACCATTGCCTTTGATCTATTAGGTGATATTTATACCATGCCAATTACCGGGGGTAGCGCAACACGGTTAACCTCGGATATTGGTTGGCAAATGCAGCCGACCTTTAGCCCTGATGGCAAACACATTGCCTATACCAATGATGAAGGTGGTGGCGATAACATTTGGCTAATGAATGCTGATGGTTCAGCGCCTCGAGCTGTCACTAACGAAACCTTTCGTTTATTAAATAGCCCAGCTTGGAGCCCAGATGGCGAGTTTTTGGTCGCGCGTAAGCACTTTACTGCGAGTCGTTCACTCGGTGCCGGCGAAATTTGGCAATATCACAAAACCGGTGGCACAGGCATTATGCTTACCAGTCGAGATAATGATCAGAAAGATTTAGGCGAACCAGCGTTTTCGCCAGATGGTAAATATGTTTACTTTTCACAAGACGACACACCGGGTAAAACCTTTCATTACAGCAAAGACTCAGAAAGCGGTATTTATAAAATAAAACGTTTTGAGCGTGAAACCGGAAAGTGGGATGTAATACTAGATGGCGAAGGTGGTGCAATTCGCCCAACTCCCTCACCCGATGGTAAATACCTCGCTTATATTCGTCGGGTAGATTTTCAAAGCACACTGTTTTTATATGACTTAACCAGTGGCGAACATATTAAGCTGTATGACGGTTTAGACCGTGACATGCAAGAAACCTGGGCTATTCATGGTGTGTACCCTAGCCTAAGCTGGACCAAAGACAATAAGGCCTTATTATTTTGGGCTGGCGGCGAAATTAAGCAGCTAAAACTAGCGGATAAAAAGGTTACGACCATTCCGTTTAGCGTTAATACTGATAAGCAAATTCAAACAGCGGTACGCGTTAAGCAAGACCTAGATAAAACCCAAGTTGATAGCAAAATGCTGCGCTTTGTTCAGGTATCACCCGATGGCAAACAAGCGGTGTTTAGCGCACTAGGCCAGTTATATATTACCGATATCGACAACCCTAAACCTAGACGCTTAACCAAACAAAGTAGCGATTTTGAGTTTTATCCGCAGTTTTCGCGTGATGGCAAACAATTGGTTTTCGTTAGTTGGAATGACAATGAACAAGGTGCGGTAAATCTACTTAACTTACGCAATGGCCGCATCACTAAGCTAACCAACGAGCCAGGCAAATACGTTGAGCCGGTATTTAGCCCAGATGGAAAAACCGTGGTTTACCGTAAAACCGGGCCAGGTGGTTTATTAGCAAAACAATGGTCGTTAAATACCGGTTTATATAAAATCAGTAGTAATGGTGGTACACCAGAGCTGATTAGCCGTAATGGCTATAACCCAATGTTTGGTGCGCAAAGCAATGCCGTTTATGCCATGAATTACGGCTCAGCACCGAGTTTAATTCGCATTGACCTTACCAAGCTAACACAACAAACTTTATACACCGCCAAATTTGGCACTGAATTTAAACTATCTCCTGATGGCAAATATTTAGCCTTTGCCGATCGGTTTAAAGTGTTTGTTACGCCTTTTACTGAGCGTGGCAGCGCCATTGATATTAGCGGTAACGATAAGCAATTTCCGGTTAAACAACTGTCAGTGCGCGCTGGTGAATACCTTAGCTGGAGCAGCAATAGCCGCAATCTATACTGGAGCCTTGGCCCTGAGCTATACCATACTAGTATTGAAGGCTTATTCGACTTTACTGACAAAACCGATTTTGCCGCAAAAAATGGCGTTAATTTAGGCTTTAGTGTGCCTGCCGATATACCAAATGGCGTAGTTGCTTTTGTTGGCGGTCAGGTCATCACCATGAATGGCGACGACGTTATTCAAGATGGTATAGTCATAGTAGAAAACAATAAAATTAAAGCCGTAGGAAAGCGTGGCGACGTTGTGGTGCCAAGCAATGCAAAAGTAATGGATATAAGTGGCAAAACCATTATGCCAGGCTTTTTTGATGCTCACGCACATGGCTCGCAAGGTAGCAACCAGTTAATACCACAACAAAACTGGCAAAACTACGTTGCGTTAGCATTTGGTGTTACCGCATCGCATGATCCGTCTAATGATAGCCGTGAAATATTTACCGCTAGCGAAATGCAAAAGGCCGGCATTATTGCCGGACCACGTCTTTTCTCTACCGGCACAATATTATATGGCGCCGAAGGTGCCGGTTATACCTCGCATATTGATAGCCTAGATGACGCTAAATTTCATTTAGAACGTTTAAAGAAAGTTGGCGCATTTAGTGTAAAAAGCTATAACCAGCCACGACGAAACCAGCGTCAACAAGTGATTCAAGCCGCGCGTGAGCTGGATATGATGGTGGTGCCAGAAGGCGGTTCATTAATGCAACATAACCTGAGCATGGTTGTTGATGGCCACACTACCGTTGAACATTCATTACCGGCAGCAGCAATTTATGATGATATAAAGCAGCTGTGGCAAGCCAGTAAAACTGCGTATACGCCAACATTAATTGTCGCCTATGGCGGTATTTGGGGCGAAAACTACTGGTATGATAAAACTGAAGTGTGGAAGCACCCTAAGTTACAAAATCTAGTACCTCGTGATCAGCTCGCCGCTCGTAGTATGCGCCGACCTAAGGCGCCAGATAATCATTACAATCATTTCTCGGTCGCTAAAGTAGCCAAGGAATTGTCGGACTTAGGCGTCGTAACTAATATTGGTGCCCACGGTCAGCGTGACGGTTTAGGTGTGCATTGGGAAATATGGATGTTTGCTCAAGGTGGCATGAGCCCACTAGAAGCGCTTAAAACCGCCACTATCAACCCAGCAAAAACCTTTGGTATGGACCATCAGCTAGGCAGCCTTGAGGCCGGTAAACTCGCCGATTTAATTGTTATTGATGGCAACCCACTAACTGATATTAGGGTTAGCGATAAGGTAAGCCATACTATGGTCAATGGTCGGTTATTTGACGCCAACACCTTAGATGAAATAGGCCTTCGTAACAAAAAACGCCAAGCATTTTTCTTTGAAAAATAACTAACGGCATTTCCTAACAAAAAAGCTAACCACCTGCGGTTAGCTTTTTTTATTATGGGTATTAGCTTTTGTCAGAGGTGCTATTTAACAATAATATAAGCCGATTGCCTTGTTGCTCATTATCTTGGCCTGAGAAGGGTAAAATAATATCTTGTTTATTATCATTGTTTACATCAACAACCTTTACTTGCTTAGCATCACGCGGCAAATCAACACTTAGCTCGACGCTGCTGCGTTGAAATAAACGTTTGTTATCAGGTAAATAAAATTTCAATTTAGTTAAGCCATCACCAATGAGCAAACTGCTTTTTCCGTCATTATGTAAATCTGTCAGTTGCAGCAATGGCATATCAAAACGAAAGTTACCAATACTAACGTCAATAGTTGCGCGTTGGCGAAAGTCAGCTTTAGTTTTGTAACGGCGCTGTTCATCTAATAAATAAAAATCGACATCTAAATTCGCGCTGCCGCGCAGTAGCACTCGAATAATAGTGCCTACGCCAAAATGGGTGCTGGTAATATAAAAATCTTGTTTACCGTCACCATTAATATCACCAATTCTTACCTCTAATGGTGATGAATCCGTATTAATAGTGGTGTCAGGTTGTGCTGAAAACCTAAGGCCTGTTGCAGTTTTTTCGCCAAAATGTACGCGAAAGCTATTCTTGCGCTCTAACGCATCAATAAACTGCTCACGATTAACCACAATATCCAACACGCCATCGCCATCAATATCAGTAATTTTATTTAAGCTATCAATGTGCTTACCAGCATAGGTACTACCTGCATCGTTACGTTGATCGCTTTGCTGCTCTGTCGATAAACTTACCGGCCAAGCTAAGGCCTGGGCGTCGGTTAAAAACGCCCCATCAGACTGTTGCAAAAAAGCATAAAACTGGCCTTGTTGCACTACGACGATATCGAGTAAGCCGTCCATATTGGTATCTAGCAGATAGTAAGGACGGGCTTGATAATTTAGGCCTTTATTCCAGCTTTCCAGTAAGGCTGGCGTTTTAAGCGCATAGTGCACAAACTGGCCATCGGGCTGCTGCCGATATAACTGTAAATGATTAAAATCGGGTATTAAAAAATCACTTAATTCAGAGCCCAAATGAATAACAAAATTATGCTCACGCAAACGGCTTGGGTCTAAAACTCGGTATAACGAACTGCTGGTTACTAGAGGTTTAATGGCTCCATTTTCCGCCCGCAAGCTTACGCCATCGGTTGTAAGAAACACCAACTGCTCAGCAGAAATATTCGCTAAAATGGCACTAGAAAAAAATTGTGCGTTATTGGGTATATCAATAGGCGTCACGCTAAAATCAGCAAGCGATACCTGGCTTAACCAACGCTCAAACTGGTTAAAACCTGATACCAACAATTGTTGTTTTTTCGGCAAAACTAATAGACTGCCATTGGCCGGGTGCGCTAAGGGTATGTCTACTTTATCAAAACGTACCTGCTCTGCCGCAACACTATGCATAGCAACAAAAACGAAACCAACAGCGAAACCTGCACGCATTATTATGAGTAACTCAGTAAAATACAGTGTAGAACTAATAACATGACGTCAATGTTTTTACTAGTACAACAAAAAAGCCAGCAATATCTTGCTGGCTTTTGCATTAATTAACCGCTGAACAATTAACGCGCGTTAGTGCTTTCAAAAATTTTGTCGGCTGATGCGGCAACAAAACCGGTATACAACATACCATTGCTCATGGGGTAACGACGGGCAAACTCATAAAAGCAACTTGGAATAGTTGCGCTGCAGTCGCTAAATTGCACAGTATGCAAATCGGCCAAGGTAGAGGTTTGCTCAAGGTACACCTCTGGTGTGCCTTTAATTTCGCCACCTGAGGTATTAAGTAAGAAGCCCGCTTGTTTTAGCGCACTATTTACTTGCTCTAAGCTGTCATAGCTTTCTAAATCATTCACGCTTACGGTAAAGTGATTCGCGCGATAGCCCCAAGCTGATACCCAAGCTGCGTATTCGCTTTCGGCTAATAATTTTTCATAGGTGGCTTGGCTTACTTGCCAATGCGTGCCGCTATATAAAAAATTATCTGCCGTTACGGCTTCTGCTGGAATTTGCTCAACTAATGCCGTGATAGTTTCACGCAAATAATCAGAACATTTATCTAGCAATAACTCAGAAATAAACACCTTAGGTAGGCTGCGATCGGGATGTTCATAATGCTTGGCATATAACTTTTTTGCTTCAAAATGATATTCACCGCACTCTTCATAACCCAGCGCTTTAAAATGCGCCGCTAACTTTTCTAAGCCCACTTTTTCTAAATTAAACGTGCGCAGCGCAATATGATCATTAATAATATCTTGTTGCTGCGAACTGCCTAATAAACGGTGCACGTTTTTGGCAGATGGAGTTACCGCTACATAGTCTTGCCATAAGTTGGCAAACAACACTTTTACATCAGTATGCATTTAAAATCCGCCTTTACGTTTATCAGTTGTTACTTGTTGGGCCGTTAGGCCTTGTCTAAAACTATAAATCTTGCCATATCGCCATCGCGCAGCTGCAGTGCAGCGGCAAATTCTGCACTTAACAACAGTAGCTCTTGCTCAGCGTCATACTGCGCTTCAGTGCTAAAGCTGGCACGAAACTGCTGCAATGAGGTATTGGCAACCGCCAAAGTTTGCTCGCCTTGCACGGCGGCAATTTTCACTGGCACTTTTTTGCTTTCAGCTACCGATTTAATTTGCTTAAGTTGCGCTTCAACCGTTGGCCCAGCGTCAAATAAATCGATATAGCCTTTATGAGTAAAACCTTCATTTTCTAATAAGTTAAGCGCCGGCTTAGTGTTTTGATGCACTTGGCCAATAACCTCTTGTGCACTTTCTGGCAGCAACCCCACATAAATTGGGTGGCGTGGCATTAGTTCAGCAATAAAGGCTTTTTTACCAATGCCAATTAGATGATCGGCGGTAGTAAAATCGATAGTTAAAAATAGCTTTTGTAACCAGTGCCAAAATGGTGGCTGGCCGTCTTTATCAGCAACACCGCGCATTTCAGCAATAACCCGCTCACTAAAACGCTCTGGATACTCTGCCATAAACAAAAATCGCACTTTAGATAAAAAGCGTCCAGCATGGTTACGGCGGTAATCTTCGCGTAAAAACAGCGTACAAATTTCTGATGCACCGGTGTAATCGTTACATAGCGTTAGTGTTTTTAGCTGATTAAACACATTTAGCTCAGCGCTGTGGTGAATAACCGTATTCTGCTGAAAATGGTACAGCGGCGTGCCAGTGCCCACCGCGGCTTCAATACCTGTGGTACCAACAATTTCACCTGTTTGTGTATCTTCCAACACAAACAGATAACCTTGATCACCAGGTTGCTCCACCTTGGCCGCAAAGCTATGTTCAGCATGCTGAATTTTTTGCTTTAGTCGCTCATCATTTACCGGCAATGAGGTAAAACCCGCGCCTGACTCAATAGCGATAGTTTTAAGCGCGGTAAAATCAGCGGCGTTTATCGGCCGAATAACTAACATGGTTTAACCTTTTACTACGTTAGCTACCGCTGTTTCAAAACGGGCTAAGCCTTCAACAATGTCGGCATCGGGTATAACTAACGACGGTGCAAAACGCACCACACTAGTACCAGCCACTAAGGCCATTAAACCTTGATCCGCCGCGGCAACCATAAAGTCGCGGGCTTTACCGCTGTATTCTGGTTTTAATACCGCACCAATTAACAAGCCGTAGCAACGCACTTCAGCAAATACATGGTGCTTAGCATTAATTTTCTCTAAACCGTCGCGGAATAATTGCGCTTTAGCTTTTACGCCATTTAATACTTCAGGCGTATTTACCGTATTTACTGCAGCAAGGCCTACCGCACAGGCTAATGGGTTACCACCATAAGTAGAACCGTGCGTACCCACCACTAAATGCTTAGCAATGTCAGTAGTGGTTAACATGGCACCAATTGGGAAACCGCCACCTAAGGCTTTAGCGGTAGTTAAAATGTCAGGCGTTACGCCATAACCCATGTAAGCGTACAAATCGCCAGTACGGCCAACACCCGTTTGCACTTCATCAAAAATAAGTAAGGCATTGTGTGCATCACACAGCTCACGCACGCCTTTAATAAATTCGGCAGTAGCGGCTAATACCCCGCCCTCGCCTTGAATTGGCTCTACCATTACCGCACAGGTATTGTCATTAATAATGGCTTTTAAGCTAGCCAGATTATTAAACTCGGCGTGTACTATAGCTTCAGGCTTAGGACCAAAACCATCAGAATAAGCAGACTGACCGCCTACGGTTACAGTAAAGAAGGTACGACCGTGAAAACCTTGCTTAAATGAAATAATCTGATCTTTTTGCTCACCGTATTTGTCTTTAGCATAACGACGGGCCAGCTTTAACGCCGCTTCGTTGGCTTCCGCGCCAGAGTTAGCAAAGTACACTTTTTCCGCAAAGGTAGCGTCTACTAACGCTTTAGCTAATAACAATGCCGGCTCGTTAGTCATTACGTTAGATAAGTGCCAAATTTTATCCGCTTGATCTTTTAACGCGCCAACTAATGCTGGGTGACAATGACCTAAACAGTTAACAGCGATGCCGCCGGCGAAGTCGATAAACTCAGTGCCATTTTGATCCCACACGCGTGAGCCTTGGCCTTTTACTGGAATAATTTTTGAAGGTGCATAATTGGGCACCATTACTTCGTCGAATAAGCTTCTTGAAACTTGCATAAATACCTCACTGTTACAGTAGGAAGAGCCCAGCCTTTATCAATCTATATAAGTGGCAGGCGCGAAAAACGTGCCCTATTATATTGCTCAGGGCTGTCATATTGCAGTATCATTATCAGCAATTTAGCTAGCAAGCACGCCAATTTAACGTAAGGATTAATCAAAATGATAAGCAAGGAAGATGAAAAGCTATTAGCTGTGTTAAAACACCAAGCGCGTGCCAGCATTTCAGATTTAGCCCGCATGCTAGATTTATCCCGCTCTACCGTGCAAACCCGCATTGCCAAGCTAGAGCAAAGCGGCATAATTAAAGGCTATTCTGTCGATTACGGTGAAGACTATTTAGCCTCTTTGGTATCAGCCCACGTAAGTATTAAGGTAAAGCAAAAGCTAACCGCCAAAACCAATATCGAGCTAAAGCAAATATCACAAGTCGCCGCACTATATGCCATCAGCGGCGAATACGACCTCATTGCTATAGTGCAAGCGCAAAGTACCGAGCAGTTAAGCCATATTCTTGACGACATTGGTAATTTAGACGGCGTAGAACGCACTAACTCGTCGGTTATTTTAGAAACTAAATTTAAGCGCTAAATGCAGTGCGGCTTTATTAAGCCACTGCATTAAACCACTACTGCCGAGTGAGTGTTGTTAGACTGACCTTTCCGCATTTGTCGCCACCACAAAACCTGCTGTACCTATAACCTATTGTACTTAAACAATAACCGATGTAATGTCATCACACTATATTTACAAAAGCGGAAAACTCCGTGTTTAAATACGGATCTTTCCGCCCAATAAGCGTTAAGCGTCAAAAGGAGAGGTCGTGGCAGACCAGAGTAGATCAGAACACATTCTTGAATTGGCTAAAGAGCTTCTGGATGACATTGAGCTAAGTCGTACAAGTGCAGAGAGCTTAATTTTAAAAGCATCAAGATTAGCTAGATGGGTTGGTTCTGAAGAAATCCGCTATTGGCTGAAGCTCGAAATGGGAGGCTATAACGGCTCTAATGAAATATCAATAAAATATATGGGAATCACAGGTCGTTGGTTAAATAGGGAGAAACAAACTGGATACTGGGGGCCGCTTGCCCAACAAGAAGCAGCCATAGAAGCTGAGAAAGCAAAACTCGCTGCACTTCGTACTCCAGACTCAAGTGGTGAATGGGCCAGTGTCGCAATTGCCAATGTAACCAACGCAATGACTCAGGCAAGCAACAACATTTCTAGATTGAGCGGAATTAGAACCAGAGTTTTGGCGCAACTGCACGCGTTTGTTAGTGAAATATATTACGAAAAGCAGTTTGATAGTTTGTCCGAATCTATCTTTGAGAGATACAAAAGCGACGTAGATAGCCTAATCGCTGAATCGTGTGGGGATGTTCTTGAACAAATTCCATCTGTAATGAGCCGCCTAGCAGAAGGCGATCAAGAGGCAATAAGTCAATCACTTACAACTTGTCGCAGAGTTATAGATTCTTTCGCAGATAGTATTTTCCCTCCATCAGAAGAAACTATTGAAATTGGCGGCAATCAACTGTCATTGGCAGCTAATCGACACCAAAACAGGATTAATGCCTATATTCATCAGCGGATCGACAGCAATACAAGGAAAAAGAGATTCCGCCAAAATTTGGCCAACCTTTATGACCGGGTATCTACTGGCGTCCACAATGAGGTTACTGTAGAGGAAGCAAGAGCCTTATTTTTAAATACGTATCTGCTCATAGGTGAAATCTTGCACCTTCCGAGCAATGACGCTTAACAAGGCGCTCAAGCAAGGACGCGCTAACGCGCGCCGCTTAGCTTGGCGTTAGAGCTAAGGAAAGTCATGAGTATCACACTGGAAGAAGTTACTAGTTCAAATTATGAAGCGGTTTGCGACTTGGATGTCACAGATGAGCAGCAGGAGTATGTTGCCAGCAATATGTGGTCGCTAGTTGAATCACATTATTGCCAAGGCCATACCTGCAGAGCAATATACCAGAACGACATCCCTGTAGGTTTTTTTATGTGGGTATCTGAAACGCCTGAGAAAGTATCTATCTGGCGTTTTATGGTTGATCAGCGCTATCAAAAAGCAGGGATTGGTAGAGCGGCTTTAAATTTGGCTTTAAATGAAATCAAAGCTTGCGACAAAGTAAAAGAAATAGAAATTTGCTATGACCCTGAAAACCCAGTGGCCAAAGATTTTTACTCAAGTTTTGGCTTTCAGGAAGTGGGTTTGGATGAAGATGGTGAAGATATGTTGGCAATAATCAAGCTGTGAGCTCTAACAATCGCCAGCACAACGCGCCTGCGGCGCTCGACTCGCAACAAGTTGCTCGCGTGTGTGGCGGGCGTTATGTTGAAAAAGGAATTTAGATGGTATTTCCATCACTAGAAACTGATCGGCTATTACTTACGGAACTTCGTGTTGATGATGAAGCTGATCTGTTCAAATTGTTTTCCAATCCATCTGTGGTCGAATACTACGATTTAGATGTGTTTCGCGAACATAGCCAAGCAGCCAATTTGATTAGCCTTTTTAAATCAAGATATGAGGAGCAGCAAGGTATCAGGTGGGCAATCCGGTTAAAGTCATCTGGTCGATTGATCGGCACCTGCGGCTTTAACTCGTGGAGCAGCAAAATGCATAATGCCGTCATCGGTTATGACCTGCTTCCTGAATTTTGGCGACAAGGTTATTCCTCAGAAGCTGTTCGCGCCATTATTAGTGCTGGATTTGCAGGAAAGCTTCCGTGTGGTGAATTGCATCGAGTTCAAGCAGATACAGTTCCAGGTAATCGTGCCTCTGAATCATTGCTTCGTCAGCTTGGATTTAAAGAAGAAGGGCTTCGGCGTGAGTGTGGATATTGGAAGAATAAGTATCATGATCTCAAATGTTTCGGCTTGCTCCGTTCAGAGTTCATTACAACATAACAATCCGCGTCATTCGGGGCCTTCAGCCCCTGCGACGCTCACGAGTTCGCGCGCATGCGCGGGGCGTTATGTGATCAGCCCAATGAAGGAATACTGCTTTGCGGAAAGAACTTAGAGAAAAAATTGTCGAAGTATGTGATTTAAAAATCAACAAAAAGGGCACGACGGTCGGGCTGTCGTTTTACGCGTTCTTCAAGAATAAAAACGATCAGCCAGAGGTTCTCATGGAAGCGGCTCGGTGGTGGATAGAAACTCACAAATTGGATCACTTCGAGAAAGCGGTGAAGATCAAAGATATGGTTCTAGCCGGTGTCTAGTCTTACCTTCAAATCACATAACAAACGGCTGTTGTCGCCCCTTCGTGGCTGGGACGGCCTTTCCGCCGTTGCGCGGCTACAAGTCCGCCCCAAAGCCGGGCGTTATATTCACCTCAAATCATAATTACGGAGTTACACATGAGTAAAAATTTAAGAAAAACAGCTGCATACACTGCTTTGGTTTTAGTGCTTGGGTGTGTTGCATTTTACGCATCAATGGAAGATTACCAGAAAGAGAATTTTTCAAAGTTAGTCAGCCAAACCTTTTCAGGATAGGCTTTTGCTGGATTAACTAATTGTATTTTTTTAAAGCTTTTTGCATGGGTGCATTTAAAATAGCAAGTGAACATAACAAAAAAATCTTATCGCCAGCAAAAAGCGCTGGCTGCGACGTCAACCCGCTGCGCGGCTTTCCGCGCTAAATTTGGGCGTTAGGCATTCACTAGGAGGCTCCATGAAATCGTTGAAAATATTGGCTTTGATCACTGCAAGCACATTACTACCTGCGTGTTCCGATGGTTCATCCTCGGCCGCACCCTCGCAGTCGCAAGCCACTCCCGTAGTAGAGGGTGAGTTAATCCCAAGGAGCATGTCAGAACAGGCCAGCTATTACTTGATCACAAGCGAACCTGATGGGGAGTATGTGCGGACCGTACACAGTCGTATTAGCTCTTCTAGCCACGGATATTCGGTGACACGTATTGATTGTAGTAATCGACGTTACCAAGACTTGGGTTATGGAGAAGACCGACAATCCAATATCAAGATGTACGACAATGTTCAGTGGGCCGAGCTAGTGTCAGGTTCAAGTAAGGACGATTTAGTAATTTTTGCCTGCAACCGTACGCAGCAGTAATTTTGCCTAACAAAGTCATAAACTTTGCGCGCAAAAGGCGCGCGCCGGACGCCTCCTTCGGAGTCGCCGGTTATGAACGGCGTTAGGTAACTTAGGAATATTATGTATCGGATAGCTATTTTTTTATTTGTCCTATTTCTTTCAGGCTGTAGTGGCGTGCCTGACTGCCGTAATGTGTCTTCAATCATTCAGTTGGACAACGAGATTATCACTAATTTGGCGGGTGAACTTCAGCGAGAACACATGGCGGGTACTTTTGACGGGTTGGTGCTGGTTGCTGAGGGTAATACTGTTTTATTTAAAAGTACTTATGGTTGTGCAGACAGAGAAGGCTCCGAAAAAAATAGTGTCGCCGCTATCTCTGATATGGGGTCAATTGCGAAAACGTTTACGGCAGCCGCAGTGCTACAACTTGCCCAAAATGAAAGGTTGCAACTTTCCGACACGATTGGAGATTTTTATCCAACGGCACCCGATGAAGTAAAGCTGATAACAATTATGCAGCTCTTGGGGCATTCAAGTGGTTTGGATAACTTTCATAATGATTCTGACTTTGAATTAATGGATAAAGCTCAGGCTGAAAGCAGAATCTTAGCTATGCCGTTAATTGCGAAGCCGGACGAGAAAATTGCGTATTCTAATGCAGGTTATACCCTGTTGGCGGCTATTGTCGAGAAAGTGAGCGGTCAGTCATTTCAAGATTACGTTCACGACAACTTACTTGTTCCGTTAAATTTGAATAACACCGGTTTCTATCAAGATCAACGAATTTCAGTCCACAACATGGCTCGTGGATACGGCGGCGATGATCAAGGCAGTACCACTTTTGAAAAAGGGTTAACTTGGGCGCTAGTTGGTGCTGGGGGCATGGTTACGTCAATTGATGATTTAGCTATTTGGTCTGCTGCACTTAAAAATGGGACAATATTCTCCGCTGGGTCGTCAAATCCAGTTTTTACTGAAGCAAATGAACGGTGGTTGTTAGGTAGTTTAGCTCAGGTCGAAATCAATGGTGAACCGATCATTCAGATGGGGGGCAGCACTGACTATGGTTACACCGCTCTGATTCAGTTTGTTCCGAATCGAGATCTCTTGATCGTTCTCTTGCTAAATGCACACGATAGTAAATATAAAAATGCAACGCACCATCGTCTAAGTAGAAATCATATATTGCCCATATTGATTGGCGAGGGTGTAGAGTTACCTAACAATTCAATGCAGCCGACCGCTGACGCGCCGGCTGATTGAGGCGTTAGGCCTTTATGAGGCAGATCGCTGTTAGCAATAAAAAATTAAGAGGTATACCTCGTCGCCTCCGGTCTCTGGAGAAATGGGCTTCACGCTTTGAAGGATTATCACGCCCTCAATCGACATCAAAAGAAAAGTATTTCAATTGGAAAATTCCAATCCACTCAGCACTTGTGGAAGGCAACCAAACAACCATTGAAATCCAAGCATTTTGCGTTATGCAACTTTTGAGAGCGGCGAAATATTTAGCTGACGCAGCTCCTGACAATCCAAAAGGCTATTATCGGGTAGCCTGCTTGCTTACATGGCCTTGGTTACACCGGAGCGAAGTAACCATTTTCTACAGCCAGGATTACTACAAAGGTTTTCTTGGGGAGCAGAATTCACTCGCACCAGAGCGTATATCTGAAAAACTAGGGTTGCTGCTACCACAAAGCCTTATCGAACATGGCCACGATGTTACACAACCGGATGACGAGACAACTGTTCAATGGTGGTGCCTTGGCCAACAGGCCTAACAACAGGTTCAGGCCAGCGCGCAGTATCACTGTTGGCAGGTTAAGTTTTTAACTTCGCACAGCGGTGTAATTGTTAAGTTTGGCCAGTGTGGCAATGCCGCTTTATTGCTCTAGTGTCACTGTCGCTTGCCTCGGTTTTTGCCAAAGCTCTGGCTTGGCGGTTAAGTAATCAATAAAGGCTTTGGCAGCGGCTTTGCAATCAGTGCCCTCAGCTTTGCACGGCAAGTCTTCTACCGTTTTGTATTGCGCTTTATATGATGTGCTGCCGCTGCTATCTTGTGTGGCATTAACCCGTATTACAGCAAATACACTGGGTTGCTGCTGTTGTAAAATAATATCTAGCCGGTCGCTATGTTGCTGTTGTATTTGCTGTAAATGTTGCCAGCCATCGTTACCATCGGCTAAGTAACTGGTGGTAGCCATGGTGTATGTAGTATCAGGCTGTATGTCTTGCCACTTGCCATCTCGCCATACTTGTAGCTGGGTTAAGCTAGCTTGGCCTGCTGCGGTTTGCTTGGCGATATAACGCAAATTACCGCTATAGGGATATTTTCCGGTGTGCGCGCCTGGCGCTAAGCTGGCACTAATAATGTCGGTTAATAGCGCGTTAATATCCGTGCCACTAATACTCATAACGGATAAAGGCGTATCAAACGGCAGTACTTCTAGGCGAATATGCCCTTCATACACAGTACCTGCCTGTAATGGTGCGCGAATATTACCTGCGCCAATTAGCGCGAAATCAACCTGCCGGCCAGTTTTCGCTTGTAGCTGAGGTTGGTTTAGCCAAAAGGTAATGCCGTCAGCAATATAACCCGCCAGTTCAGAGCCATGCTGGTTGCTACCGTCGGAACCGGGTAAGCGCACATGCTGAATGAGTTTATCGGTATAGCTAATTGCTGTGCCATAAGCTTGCTGCACCGCAGGTAAGTACTGCGTATTTAAGACGTTGCGCAGGGTTGCGTCTTCTTTAACTATTGCAGTGCGGGGTAAAGCCGCAATATAGCGCTCAGTTTCGGCTTGTTGATCTGCAGCTATTTTACTGTTTGCATCGCGCTTTGGTGCAAGATAATAGTCATTACTGGCTAATATTGTATTATTACCGGCGCAGCTTAGTAGCTCACCAGCGCGGTTAAATTCAAGGTTTACCTGCCCTATTGCTTGGGCAAATTCACCGGCTTGTACCACACAGGTTTGGCCGTTACCGTCGGCATTAGTAATTAGCTGCGCATAGGCGCGCTGCGTGCCTAAATGCCAATGGCTAAAATCGCCTAGTAAACTATGCGAATGCCCGCCAACGATAGCGTCAATGCCATTAACGGCAGCCGCTAACGCTAAATCGCGCTGATTTCCCAAATGCGTTAGGGCAATAATATGCGTAACGCCCATTTGGTTTAGTGCATCAACCGTGCGCTGTGCGGTGATAATTTCATTGTTAAATACCAGCTTGCCAGTATTAGTTGCTATGGCTCGCATATCCTCTAGCGCTAAGCCCAATACCGCTACTACCTGCTCGGTATTTGCGGGGTTAATATTCGCCACTGGCTTAAGCTGATTATGCTGCAAGATAAATAACTGATAGGGAAGTAAATTAACGGCGTTACTTAACAAGGGTTCCGCTTGGCTATCAATATTTGCGGCTAACAGCGGAAAGTTAACTTTAGCAATAAAATCAGCAAGCTTGGTTAGGCCTATGTCGAATTCATGGTTGCCCATTGCCATGGCATCAAGCCCAAATCGATTGAGCATATCGATATTAATTTCTTGCTCAAATAACTCAAAATACGCGCTACCTTTAAACGCATCGCCGCCATGTAAAAACAGGGTTGGCGTGCCCTGCTTTGCAGCTTGTTGGCGTAATTTATTCGCTTGCGTAAGTATGCGTGGATGGCCGCCAATATAAGTGTACAGCGCCTGATTATCGACATCGGTAACGGTGGCTGGGCTAGGGTCAAAATGCGAGTGGGTGTCATTAATATGAATAATACTTAAACGCAGCGCCACCTCTGGTGGCGGCGTTGTGCTACAGCTTAGTAATAATGCTAACGAAAAGAGTATCGAAATAAATCGCATAAAGAGCTGCCCAAATAATTATCTATAATGCGGCACTAATTTTTACCGCTAACGCTTTAATTTTGTCCATATCGCCCATTGCCGAGCCATGGCCCTTTAATTTCGATAAGTGCTCGGGTATTAAATGAAAATGCAAATGCGGCACTGTTTGCCCTGCAGCACTGCCATTGAGTTGCATTAGCACTACGCCTTCTACGCCTAAAGTTGACTTTAATGCCGACATCACTTTTTGTACCGTCGTCATTGTATGCGCCAGCATATCAGCAGGAATATCTAATAAGGTTTCAGCGGCAAATTTGGGAATAACCAAGGTATGGCCATCGGCCTGCGGCATAATATCCATAAATGCCAGGGTATATGCATCTTCATACACTTTAAAACTAGGTATTTCACCGCGTAAAATTTTGGCAAAAATATTGTTGGTATCGTAATTCATTGCATCATCCAATTAGCAAGCGCTGGCAGGTAACGCCAACGCATCGGTTTAGGTTAAGTATTTGGCATGAAAGCGTAAATGTTGTTCAATAAAGCTGGCAATAAAATAGTAGCTATGATCATAGCCCTGCTGATAACGTATTTCTATATCAGTATTATGTTGTTTGGCCGCAGTGATTAAGCTATCAGTGTTTAACTGATCCGGCCAAAAAGTATCTGCTGTGCCCTGATCAACCAAAATTGGTAAGGGTTTTTCAGTAGCGGCTAATAGCAAAGAGGCATCATATTGCTGCCATTGTTGCTTATTGTCGCCTAAATAGCCGGTAAAAGCCTTAATACCCCAAGCGCAATTAATCGGGTTGCAAATGGGTGAAAACGCAGAAATGCTGCTATAGCGTTCTGGATTACGTAAACCAATAACTAAGGCACCATGGCCGCCCATAGAATGACCGCTAATAGCCCGCTTGTTTGATAGTGGTAATTGCGCCTCGAGTAACTGGGGTAGCTCGGTTACAATATAATCATACATTTGATAGTGCTTAGCATAAGGTTCGGCTGTGGCATTAACATAAAAACCCGCACCTAAACCAAAATCGTAGGCAGCGTTTTCGTCATCGGCTACGCCGTCACCGCGCGGGCTAGTATCGGGCATGATTAATGCGATACCTAATTGGGCAGCAACACGCTGCGCCCCGGCTTTACTGGAAAAGTTTTCATCAGTGCAGGTTAAACCCGATAACCAATACAGCGCCGGCACTTTCTCTGTTTGCGCTTGCTCTGGTAAAAACACCGAAAACTGCATTTCACAATTTAAGGTTTTCGAGCTGTGCTTAAAGCGGATTTGTTTACCACCAAAGGTAAGTTGTTCGCTTAGTTTAATTAATGTCGAATTTGTCATTGGCTATCCATCACGTAAGTCTCAATATTGTCGGTTGCGATTCCCGCTATGCTCACCACAGCAACTCGCCCTAATGCCTACGGCAGGGCTCAGACACTCTGTGGCTGCGCTAACGGGATCCCAACCTACCCCTATCGTACTGTTACAATTTCAAGTTAAAAATGAATCACCGTACGTATTGATTTACCTTCATGCATTAAATCAAAGGCTTTATTAATATCTTCAAGCCCCATGGTATGAGTAATAAAGGTATCTAGCTCGAACTCACCATTTAAATAACGCTCAACGTATTCTGGTAATTCGCTGCGGCCTTTTACGCCACCAAAAGCAGTACCACGCCAAACCCGACCTGTTACTAGCTGAAACGGACGAGTAGAAATTTCTTGGCCTGCACCGGCAACACCAATAATAATCGACTCACCCCACCCTTTATGGCAGCACTCTAGGGCTGAGCGCATCACGTTAACGTTACCAATACATTCAAAAGAAAAATCGACACCACCGTCGGTCATCTCAACAATAACGTCTTGAATAGGTTTATCGTACTTTTTCGGGTTAATAACGTCCGTTGCGCCAAGTTGCTTGGCTATTTCAAATTTATCTTCGTTAATATCAATAGCAATAATACGTCCGGCTTTGGCCATTACTGCACCAATAATCGCAGATAAACCTATACCACCTAAACCAAATACGGCAACCGTATCACCCGGCTGTACTTTAGCGGTATTAATGACCGCGCCCATACCGGTGGTAACGCCGCAACCTAATAAACACACCTTTTCTAGTGGTGCAGCTTTATTAATTTTGGCTAAAGATATCTCCGGTAGTACCGTGTATTCTGAGAATGTTGAGGTGCCCATGTAGTGATAAATAGGTTTGCCGTTTTTCGAAAAGCGGGTTGTACCATCAGGCATTAAGCCTTTGCCTTGAGTCGCACGAATAGCTTGGCATAAATTGGTTTTGCCCGATAAACAAAACTTACACTTGCCACATTCTGGCGTATATAACGGAATAACGTGGTCGCCCACCGCAACCGAGGTAACGCCCTCGCCTATGGCTTCAACAATGCCGCCACCTTCATGGCCTAAAATAGCCGGGAAAATACCTTCAGGATCATCGCCTGATAAGGTAAAAGCATCAGTATGACAAACACCTGTAGCGATAATTTTTACTAACACTTCACCTTTTTGTGGTGGCATTAAATCTACTTCTTCAATAGACAATGGCTGGCCCGGGCCCCAAGCCACAGCGGCGCGAGTTTTAATCATGTTCATGGGTAACTCCTTAAAAAATAAAGCGCAGAGGCAAAATAATACTACTAACTATAACCCAATTGCTATTTTTACCCTATCGGCGATGCATGCGTTAGCTGATTGGGACAATTACACTGAACCGTGGGATATGCTGATAAGTAAAACTATTGAGTCAGCGTTATAAAACACCTATGCTATTCGTTATAGTTATTTACACTTCAGTTACAGGATGACGTAAATGCAAACCATAAAAATAGATTTAGTGTCGGATATTGCCTGCCCATGGTGTGCAATAGGTTATGCAAGGCTACAACAAGCATTAAGCACACTACCGCAAATTCCGGTTGAGCTAGAATGGCATGCTTTTGAGTTAAACCCTGATAAAAACGCGCCGCAAGAACCAATATTACCGGCTCTTAGCAGAAAATATGGCCGTAGCGAGCAAGAAATGGCCGAAAATCAGGCACAAATGATGAAAATTGCTGCTGATTTAGGGCTTAACTTTACTAAGCTACAACAGCGTTATACCTGTAATACCTTTGATGGCCATCGTTTAGTAAAATGGGCCGCAAGCCAGCAAAAAGCCGACGAGATGAAACTGGCGTTATTTAACGCTTATTTTGGTGAGGCAAAAAATGTGGCCGATCATCAGGTATTAGCAGAATGTGCCGAGCAAGCGGGGTTAGATAAAACCAAAGCGGCGCGTATATTAGCCAGCAACGATTATATCGATGAGGTAAATGACGATATTGCAAAATATAAGCAAGCGGGTATTTCATCAGTACCAGCCTTTATTATTAATAATCAGTATTTAATCTCTGGCGCACAAGAGCCTAAACAACTTGCCACGGCATTACTGCAAATAGCCAGCGAAATGACTTAAAGCGCCTCAAGCAACAGAGCGATACCTTGGCCGCCACCAATACACATAGTTACTACACCAAAACGGCCATTAATACGCTGCAGCTCAGCTAATAACTTAATAATTAAAATTGACCCCGTAGCACCTACTGGATGTCCCATAGCTATCGCGCCGCCGTTGGGGTTAACCTTAGCAAGGTCTAAGCCCAAGCTTTGTGTAACCGCCATTGCCTGAGCAGCAAAAGCTTCATTTGATTCAATTAGCGCAATATCAGCCAGCGCTAATCCCGTTTGCTTTAATAGTTTTTGCACCGCAGGTATTGGTCCAAGCCCCATTACACCGGGCTCAACACCGGCAAAGCTATAACCGGCAATACGGGCTTGTGCGGTTAACCCGCGTTTATTAGCTTCAGCACGGCTGGTTAATACTATGGCGGCGCCAGCATCATTTAATCCTGAGGCATTACCTGCGCTAACGACACCATCTTGTTTAAATGCGGGTTTTAATTTCGCTAAGCTTTGTATCGTGGTATCAGGTCTAATATGTTCATCATGCGCAAATACCAGCGTATTCTGCTTATTGCGCGGATCAGCTATTGATACCGGTACAATTTGCTCAGCAAAATAACCTTGCTGCTGCGCATAGGCAGCTCGATAGTGGCTTTGCGCGGCATAAGCATCTAAATCAGCGCGACTAAAACCATAGTGTTTAGCGATAGTTTCTGCAGTAAGGCCCATATGACCACTAGCAAAAGGATCAGTTAAAATGCCTAAAGTTAAATCAGTTATATTGCCATGGCCCATGCGTAAACCTTGGCGCAGTTTAGGCAGAATATAAGCACCATTACTCATACTTTCTGCACCACCGGCTAGCGCAATGTTACTTTGGCCTAGCTGAATTAATTGTGCCGCAGAAATAACCGATTGCACTGCAGAGCCGCACAATCGGTTTACGTTAAACGCCACTGATGTTGTTAGCATACCGCTATTAAGCGCAATATGCCGCGCCAAATATGCATCGGCTGCCGAGGTAGTAATAATATGGCCAAATACAGCATGGTCGATATCGCTTGGCGTAATATTGGCCCGCTCAATAGCCGCTATTGCGGCTGCAGTGCCAAGCTCTGCCGGGCTGAGTGCTGACAAACTGCCAGCAAAGCTACCAATAGCAGTGCGCGCACTACCAACAATAACTACCTCTGGCATATTCATCAGCGACGCTGTCCTTTTCTTTGGTTTAGCTTAATTAGGTTTAATTTAATTAGCTTTAGTGTATTTATCTAACCACTGAAACACTTCGTTATACCAACGTACACGGTTATCTTTATTTAAGATCCAATGGTTTTCATCGGGAAAAATAACCAAGCGTGAATCAATGCCTTTACGCTGTAAGTTAGTAAATGCCCCTAAACCTTGCGCATACGGCACGCGATAGTCTTTTAAACCGTGCAACACCAGCATAGGTGTTTGCCATTTATCGGCTAATGCAGCTGGGTTAAACTTCTGATAATCAGAGCCCTCTTGCCATACTGGGCCGCCTAAATCATATTCTGGAAACCACAGCTCTTCGGTACTACCGTAAAAGCTTGGCATATCGTATAAACCCGCATGGTTAACTAAACATTTAAAACCGGTTGGCCAGTTACCGGCAATCCAGTTCATCATGTAGCCACCGTAAGATGCGCCAAGCGCACAAGCACGGTCACCATCAATCCACGGCTGTGCTTGCACAATATAGTTAAAGCCTTTCTTTAAATCTTCAAGCGGTTTAACACCCCAGTCACGGCTAATCGAGTCGGTAAAAGCTTGGCCGTAACCGGTAGAACCATGAAAGTCTATCATCACTACCGCGTAGCCTTTGGCGGCATACATTTGCGCGTTCCAGCGCTCATTAAACATATTGCCAAAGCTACCCTGTGGCCCACCGTGCACTAAAAATGCCATGGGGTATTTTTTCTTAGCGTCAAAATTCCACGGCTTTACCAAGTAGCCATAAACGGTATCGTCATTGGCGCCTTTAAAGCTAAATTGCTCATAGTCGCCAAACTTCACCTGTTTACGCCACTGGGCATTAATATCGGTTAACTGGCTTAAACCTGTACCATCAACATTAAGCTGAAATATTTCAGCGGGCATGTCGAGTTTATGATTGGTAAATACAATTTTATCGCTAGCAATATTTAACGCGCCAGCAGTGCCATCACCGTACACTTTACGCACATCACCAAAGCTAGTGTTAATAGCGTAAATACTATATTGACCAACGTCTTGCGTAGTAACGTAAACGGTACGGTTGTCGGCACCAAATTGGTATTCACCAATTGAGCTGTCGAATTCTGGTGCCAGCTCTTTACGTTGCCCAGTTACCATATCGAGTAACATCAGGCTAAATTTGTCTGCCTCTGATGCCGGTTTGCTCATGGCTTTATAGGCCATAAAACGGCCATCCGCTGAAAACGACGGCTGGGCATCCCATGCCGGATTAGACGAGGTCAGGTTTTGCTTTTCACCACCGTTTATCGACACCATAAAAATATCAAAGTTGGTATGCCAAGCTTGATCCGCTGCCGGAATTTTTGCACTAAACACTAAGCGGCTATTGTCGGGAGTAAAAGCAACTTCACTGATGCCGGCAATGTCGGTATTCCACTCGCTCATCAGGTTAGTCGCATCTTTAACTACGCCCTTACCTAAGGCTGCAACGTGTAACTGGCTACGATATGGCGTTAACCAGCTATCCCAGTGCCTTACCATCAGTTGGTCGTACGCCATGGCACTGTCTTTTTTATTTGCCTCAGCAGCTTTAGCATCAAGTGTACATTGCAAAGTTTGACAACCCGGTTTAACCGACAGTGCCAAAGCCAACTGCTTAGCATCAGCTGAAACTTTAAACCCTTCTACCGGCACCGGTAAATCGGTTACTTGTAATGCTTCACCACCATATAACGGTAATTGCCATACTTGGCTTAAGCCTGTGCGATTGGCAATAAAGTAAATACTTTGGCCATCTGCTGCCCACTGCAACTGGCTTTCACGACTGGCGTTCTGCGTTAAGCGTGTAACCTTGTTAAGGTTTGATAAATCCATTAAATACAGATCAGATGACGTATCTGCTGGGCTAAAACCGCCATTAGTTTGGCCATAAGCTAAAAACCTACCATCAGGTGATAACACCACGTCGTGTAACTTATTAAGCTGATTTAAATGTTCGACACTTAGCGGCGCATTGGCGCTCACTGCACCTGCCGCTAATAGCGACAATGCTGGCAGTAGCGATAATGTTATTAACGTCTTCTTCATGCGTATCCCTATTTTTTGTTGTTATAGGCTGAAAAAATAAGGCCGTAGCATTGCTACAGCCTTTTAAGAGCAAGCGTTATGCTTGGTCCATTTGCTGAATATTCACCTTCCAAATAGCCGGCCCCTGCTGGTGCACGTTATTACCATTTGAATCAACTGCAACGGTTACCGGCATATCCTGCACATCAAATTCGTAAATGGCTTCCATACCGAGATCGGCAAAAGCAACAACACGTGATTTTTTAATCGCTTTAGACACTAAGTAAGCCGCACCACCCACTGCCATTAAGTACACGGCTTTGTGCTGTTTAATGCTGGCAACGGTTTTATCGCCACGTTCTGATTTACCAATCATGCCTAATAAGCCGGCTTGGCCGAGCATCATATCGGTAAATTTATCCATTCGCGTTGCCGTAGTTGGGCCTGCTGGGCCAACCACTTCATCACCTACAGCATCTACTGGGCCAACGTAATAAATAAACCGGTTTTTAAAATCTACGCCATCCGGTAAGGCTTCGCCACGACCTAACATATCGGCAATGCGTTTATGTGCCGCATCGCGCCCAGTTAGCATTTTGCCGCTTAATAATACCGTTTCACCGGCTTGCCAGGTTTGCACCTCGGCAGGTGTTAAGGTATCTAAATTAACCCGGCGTACATTACTGCCTAGCTCCCAAGTAACTTGCGGCCAGTCTTCTAATTTTGGTGGCGTAATTTCGGCCGGGCCACTGCCGTCTAAATGAAAGTGTAGATGCCGAGTTGCGGCACAGTTTGGGATCATAACCACGGGTAAGCTAGCGGCATGGGTGGGTACGCTATTAATTTTCACATCCACCACGGTAGTTAAACCCCCTAAACCTTGGGCACCGATACCCAGTTTATTCACTTTTTCGTATAGCTCTAAACGCAGTTTTTCTTCGGCGGTTTCTGCGCCTTTATCAATAAGTTGCTGAATATTCACCGGCTCCATTAATGATTCTTTAGCCAATACTGCGGCTTTTTCTGCCGTACCGCCAATGCCTATACCTAACATACCTGGCGGACACCAACCGGCACCCATTTTAGGTAAGGTTTCTAATACCCAGTCAACGATAGAGTCTGACGGATTTAACATTGCCATTTTAGTTTTATTTTCTGAACCACCGCCTTTAGCGGCAATCATTACTTCTACCTGATTACCGGCTACTAAATCTATATGCACTACCGCAGGGGTATTATCTTTGGTGTTTTTACGCGCGCCAGCAGGGTCGGCAACAATAGACGCACGTAACGGGTTATCTGGGTTTAAATACGCACGACGGGTGCCTTCGTTTACCATTTCTTGCACGGTTAAATTAGTTTTATCCCACTTAACATCCATACCTATTTTAACAAAGCAGGTAACAATGCCGGTATCCTGACAAATTGGCCGATGGCCTTCAGCCGACATGCGTGAGTTAATGAGAATTTGTGCAATAGCATCTTTTGCCGCTGGGTTTTGTTCTTTGTGATAAGCAACTTCTAAGGCTTGAATAAAGTCTAGCGGGTGATAATACGAAATATACTGCAGCGCATCTTCAATGCTGTCGATAAAATCTTGCTGGCGAATAACCGTCATGTTTACTTGTCCTCAAACGCTTCTAACAGCGCCTTATTTAACTATTAGTGTCGGTGCTGTTATGATAGCGCGCATCAGAAACAGCGGCTAGCCCCATTCATGCAGCAGTACCTTATTCCGTCTGAAACTTTTGGTGATACACCAGAAAACCTACTAAACCTGTTCAGTTATTTCGCTGGGCAGCCTTGGGCCATGCTGCTTGACTCAGCGGCGCAGGCGCATATCAATAGCCGCTATGATATTTTAGTGGCCGAACCTATTGCCACCTTAGAAGCTAAGCAAGGTGTGTGCATTTTACGCGATAGCCAAGGCGTGCACGAATACCAACACGACCCTTTTACTGTATTGGATGGTGCACTAAAACGCTATTTCCCAGATAAACCAAGCAGCTCACTGCCGTTTGTCGGCGGCGCATTGGGCTACTTTGGCTACGACTTAGGCCGCTATGTTGAACAGCTACCCAGTATAGCCGAGCAAGATATTACCCTGCCCGATATGGCGATCGGTTTTTATCAGTGGGCGCTTATTTTAGATAAACAGCAGCAATGCTTATGGTATGTCGACTATCAAGGCCAAGCCGAACCGGGTTGGCAAAAACTGGTTCAGCGTTTACAACACACCCTGCCGCCTACCTCGTTTACCTTAACTAGCCCTTGGCAAGCCAATATGGATAAAGCCGGCTATAGCGCACGCTTTAATAAGGTGCAGCAATATTTGCTTAGTGGCGACTGTTATCAAATTAACCTAACTCAGCGCTTTAGTGCCCGTTATCAAGGTGATGCATGGCAGGCGTATTTACAACTACGTGATAAAAATGCCGCGCCGTTTTCAGCGTTTATTCGCTTACCTGAGGGCGCGGTATTAAGCATCTCGCCTGAACGTTTTTTGCAGCTACACGAGAGCAAGGTAGAAACTAAACCGATAAAAGGCACTCGGCCTCGCGGCTTTTGCCCCATGACCGATGCAGTAGAAGCCGACAACCTTAGGCACTCGGCGAAAGATCGCGCTGAAAACGTGATGATTGTTGATTTACTGCGTAACGATTTAGGCAAAGTCTGTGTATCAGGCAGTGTTGAGGTGCCCAGTTTATTTGCCATAGAAAGTTTTCCGGCAGTACATCATTTAGTCAGCACCGTTACCGGCACTTTAGCGGCAGAATATAGCGCGAGTGATTTGTTGCGTGGTGCCTTTCCTGGTGGCTCTATTACTGGTGCGCCTAAAGTGCGCGCCATGGAAATTATCGAGCAACTTGAGCCGCAGCGTCGCTCGGTATATTGCGGTGCTATTGGCTATATTAATAGCGCTGGCAACATGGATACTAACATTGCTATTCGCACCCTAATTTGCTGTGATGGCAACATATATTGTCAAGCTGGCGGCGGTATAGTGGCCGACTCAGAAGTAGACAGCGAATATCAAGAGACGCTAGATAAGGTAAATAAAATTTTGCCGGTTTTAGCAAACACAGAATAAAACCTATGCTTGCTAGTGAGTTTCGCCAACGGTTTTTGTTACACCCTACTGCTGCCGGTGATGCGGTACCTAGCAGCGATCAACACCAAGCTGCAGTATTGGTGCCAGTAATTGATTATGGCGACAGGCTGCAAGTATTGTTTACTCAGCGCGCGCTGCACTTGCGCCATCATCCTGGGCAAATTAGCTTTCCCGGCGGCCGTATTGAGCCGGGTGAGCAAAGCGCTGAGGCGGCACTGCGTGAGGCTGAAGAAGAAATCGGTTTAACGCCTAATGCGGTTACTTTACTTGGCCGCTTGCCGCTGCAACCGACTAGCACCGGTTTTAATATCGTGCCTTGGGTGGGTTTATTAGCGCCGCAACAACGCTGGTTACTGCAACCGGCTGAAGTAGCCGGTATTTTTGAAGTGCCACTAACGCATTTTTTACAACAAGAAAACCGACATCAATTTAACCTACCGCTGCGGGGTAAAGTGCAACAGCTGCATGCAATGCCGTATCAAGATAAATTTATTTGGGGTGCAACAGCTGCTATTTTGCATCGGCTTTGCCTGCAATTAGCTTGATGAAAGCCAACATATTAAGCCCGCTAAGTATCATGCTTACTAGTTAAACGAGAACTGACTTGCTCTCAGCCAGTTCGCTGATATTACTAATAAATCTTACTCAGTTACGCTGGCTTTTTTGCATAGGCGGCACACCAGCCGTCTTTATTTACCAGTTTACCGGGGAAAATGGCACACGGACGCCACTCTTCGCCATCAGCACCTTGAACTAACGCACAGTTGCTGCAAATGGCACCGTCTTTTTCTGATTTATGCACATATTGTAATGCCTTTGCCTGCGGGCTTTCTGGGTCGACATGTTCATTAGCAAATGCCTTTAAACTAATACCGCCAACACTTAGGCCAACTAAACCTCCGGCTGATAACTTTAAAAAACGTCTTCTGCTGGTCGTCATAATGACTCCTCATTGATGTGTTTACTGTTTTGCGTAGGATGTTGTTATTATTGTGGGTGTAACAGATACAGTTTTAGTTGCTGATTGGATTAATTGCCAGCACAAAGCAAAAAACTAAACCAAAGCGGCGATGTAACGTATCGGTTACATCATACTGCACTTTACCTTTGGTTCACAGGAACTCTGAATGTCTAATGTCATTATTATTACCGGCGCCGCACAGCGCCTCGGTTTGCACTGTGCTTTAACGCTTAACCAAGCTGGTTATCGCGTTATCGCCACTTATCGCAGTGAAAAACCAGGGCTGTCTCGACTACGCCAAGCCGGCATTGAATGCTTTCAGCTTGATGTTACCAATAGTGTTGCGCTGGCAGATTTTATTAGACATATTTTTACCCAGACTAACGAACTACGTGCACTGATCCATAATGCCTCTGACTGGCATGCCGATGCGTCAAGCCAAAACAATCCCGATTTGGATATTGCCGCCGATAGCGCAATATTTGATGCTATGCACGCCGTACATGCAAAAGCACCCTATATTCTTAATCGCGCACTGGCACCACTGCTGGCCAAAAGTGCCCTCGCGGGTGATATTATTCATCTAACCGATTTTGTTGCCAGCGTGGGTAGCGCAAAACATATGGCCTATGCGGCATCTAAAGCAGCACTGACTAACTTAACCTTAAGTTTTGCTCGTGCGTTAGCGCCCAAGGTAAAGGTAAATGCCATCGCTCCGGCGCTACTGATGTTTAACCAGCACGATGATGATGCCTATAAAGCCAAGGCGTTGAACAAGTCATTACTGCAAATAGAGCCAGGCGCCAGCGAACTAAGCAACACTGTGCTCTATTTACTACAAAGCCGGTATCTGACCGGGAAAATAATTGAATTAGATGGTGGCAGAGCGTTAAATCTACCCTAAGAGTTTTGTTTGTCACATTTCGCTGGCACACTAGTTAAAACACTAATCGTTATCTTGGTATTTATATGTTTATACAGCGCTCTATTTTTGTCACCACTGTTGCCTTAATGGGCTTAGCTTGCACTGCACTGCCCAGCGCCGCCAATGAAGTAAAACTCGGTAACGCCGCCGGTATCTGGCTTACCGATTTACAAGGTGAAACCTTAACTGATCCGCAAAGTTCAGGATTTACCTGGCGCCATAACGAAATTATTCATTTAGGTGACAATAGCGCGATTGAAGCGATGCGCAATAAATTACTGAAAGTTAACCCACAAACCGCACAGCTTAATGCGCCGCCAATTGCCATTACAGTATCAGACCAAGTACTAAACGGCTGCTTTGGTGAGCTGTTTCGCCAATATCCCGATTTTGAAGCATTAACTTGGGATCGCCACGACGATACCGTACTAATTACCGTTACCGAAGACTCGCGCTTTGTGAGCCTAAGCCCAGAATGTAAAGCACGTTATGGTGAAACCAACTCAACCGACTACCCTACGCTATTAGTGAAAATTGAAACCGATAAAGCCTTAACACAAGCGCAAATTACCGCAGTGCGGCCAGTGCAGTTTCCTAAAGCGGCATTGGTAGGCAATGCGCCTAACGATGGCATTGAAGGTTTAGCCTTTGATAACAGTGGTAATCTGTATTTAGCCTTAGAGCAAAATGCCGCTAATGCACCAATGATATTCAAAACACCTTATAACACAGAGTTTTGGCTGCACGATGATTATGTAAAAGTGCAAGATAGTGCCTTTGTCCTGCCGGTGCCAGACGATAAAGACCACCCGATTAACGATCTGGATTACTTACCCAGCCCCAAAGCAAACCATCCGGGTTATTTAGTTGCCGTAGCACGAAATGACGACCAATTATGGATCATCGACATTAGCCAACAACAACCACCTTTTGTCATGCAAATGAGCTACTACGCGCCCACGGGCAGTAACAGTAACTGCCCCGCTTACGAAAAAATGGTACAAACCGCAGTAGAAGGCGTTGCGGTATATAAAGATAGCTTGTATCTGGTAAATGATGCCTGGAAAAAGCATTACCCCGACAATATTCAATGCCCAGCTAACGCCAACAACTTTAATAAATTTGCACCGTTATTATTTCGTGTCAGCGTTGACCCAATTTGGTTTATTCATAATCTAAAGTAAGCACAATTACGGCATCAGGTGAACTGGCGCACGCGATCTGTTATTATTGCCTGCTGTTTGCTATTTACCCATTAGCACAGCAGGCAAACACGCTTTTTCTTGGTGTTTCCGGTCTTGTTATTTAGGTCTTCGTGTTTCAGGATAACTTATGATTAACCACTTTCGCGTTCTTGGCGTAAAAACCAATGCCAGCGATGACGATATTAAAAAAGCCTATCGTCGCTTAGCTAACAAATACCATCCAGATAAACTACATAGTGCTAGCGACGATGAAAAAGAACACGCCAACGAGCAGCTGCAACGCATAACCGCTGCCTATAATGTGTTATCAGATGCAAAGCAAAAAGCGGCATTTATTAAAGATTTTAACAATGTCATCGTTAACGATCCGGCCTCTGCCATGCAGGAGTTGTGGGATCAATACTATTCGTAAGCCGATTTTCGTGAGACTACTATGACGACAAAATTGAATATGACACGCGTGCATGCGTTGCAAACTGATGCACTAGAAAACATCCATTCGTACATGGATCCTGAAACGCCAAATGCGTTAGAACAATTTACGGCAAAGATAAAAACCATTTTATTGGCCGAGCCAAAACTACTGGAGTCATTACCAGAATATTTACCGATTGCACTGTATGGCCGAGTTAAGTTTTCAGCGGCTAACACAACTCAATGGCAACAATGGATCAGTAAAGCTAGCGTGCCAAGCTGGGATGAGTTTAAAACCTCAGTCGCCTTTAGCAACCCTGATTTAGAGCTCGTAAAAGCAGTTCGCTCATACTCAGAAGCGGCATTAATTGAAGCGTGCGCGGTATTGTTTTTATTAGAAAATGACAAGGTGAAACCGACTAGTCGTAGCAGTGCTGCAGAGCCAGAGCACGACGATGATGATGACGCTGATGCCGAGCATAACTACGACAACGACGATTACACGAACGACGACGATGAAGACGAAGAAGACGGTTATAACGACCAATACGACGATATACGCTTTAAGGGAGAGTAAGTTTAATGAGCACCAACTTAATTGAAATCGCTGTCGCAGAAATTAAAGAATTAGCCGTTATTGAACCGAAGCAAGCCAGCAAACGATTTGAAATCATTGCCAATACGATGAGCGATGCGCAGCTGGTAGAGGTTATTGAAGGCATTGATATTGTTACGCTAACCCAGATTAACAGCGAACATGACATTTCGTTCCCATCGATTATTTCCGAGCTAATGAGCCCAGAGCGTATTCGCGATATCGTCTGTCAGCAACCGCTGTATTGGGAAGAGAAAATTAAAAATAATGCTGAAGATTTAAAACAGCACACCTTTGATTTTTTAACCTACCTCATTCGTACCCAAGAAACTGAAGAAAAACAAGCGGCTATTTTAGACTGTATTGCCGAAGATCCGGCCGGTTTATTTTATTTAAGCATTCCCTTTATTGAGCTATACCGTGGCGAAGTGTTGGAGTATGAAAACTACTGGGAAGACAAGCTACACGAAGATGAAGAGCATCTAGAAGAAGCTGAAGCCTACACCGAACGGCAACAAGTAGAAGATGTGCATAACCTGAGCATGGATGATCCACGCAGTTTACTGGCATTAATTCGCCAGTTAACCCCTGACGTAGAGCAGGCAATAAAAGCACTTATTCGTAATGAAAACTCAGGCTGGGAAGGTATTATTAATAAATTTGCTGCTGAGCTAGTAATGCAAGCCAAAGAGAAAAACCAAGCCGTTGATAACGAGTACAGCGAAGTAGACGACATGTTTAGCTTCCTCGATTAAGGGTATATTTCATGCAGTTAATACTACGTGATGGCAGTTTTGGCCCGTTTTTAACCCAGGTGATCAGCAAAGCTCAGGCCGCAGAAACCTTAAGCAGCGCACAGCTAACTCAGCTGAAAAGCAAAGCGGTGTTAATGAGCCTTAAATTTGCCGATAAATTTTATAATAAATATAAAATGCATTTACTAGAGCAAGCGGCCTGCGACATCATCGGCATAGTAAGCTTGGGGCTACAAGAGCTAAGCGATAACGATACCGAACGCGCACTTGGGCTATTGCTCGCACCAGAAGGTATTGTAAAGCCGTTTCAAAAAGGCTGGAGTATGCTGGCAACGGTAAGTAAAAAAACGGGTAAAAACTCGCTGTACGGTGATGTAGAAGAACAGTTAGTGCAAAATATATCTAGCCCACCAGATGCAGAAGATTGGCACGGTTGGGCACACTATCAAACCGCCTTAACCGAGCATCGCCGCAGCCAGTCAATGCAGCTATTACAACAACAGTTTTACGTACGCACGCACTTTGATGAGTTTGATCATTTTAGTTTGGAAGAAGTACTGGCCGAAGTGGTGTTATATCGCGCTCTAACTGGCAGCGATAAAGTACGCCAAGATTTAAAACAACGGCTACGCACTATTACACTGCAAGAGCATTGGTTTAACCCGACCTTTATTGAACTGCAAACCGAAGCAACCTTAGCGCAATTGCCAGCGGCTAACGCCGAGGCTATCCGCCAAGATTTAGGCCAGCACTTTATTCCCGCGCTGTTGCGTACTTTATCCTTTGCGAAAGACTATCAAGCATTAGCCTTAACCGACGCCACGCCAGAACGGCTTGACGCATTGGAAGGTAAACAAGGCTTAACCAATCCTTTACTGGGTTGGCCGCAGTATATTGAGTTTTAATAATGCGCGTTGTAACAACTTGGGCTTTAAATATTATCGCTATCTAAGCAAAAATTTACGGAGTAAGCATGAAACCGCGCATTTATTACTGGGCCATTAGCGCACTACTAAGCCTTATGCCGTTGCAAAACGCGCAGGCTAATAGCGAAGATAAAGCTGCTGATGTACTGCGTATTGCCATACCAGCAGCAGCCTGGGGCATGAGCCAATATCTAGGCGATGACGAGGGTACAACGCAATTCTATTATAGTTTTGCCAGCACTATTGCCGCGACCTATGCCTTAAAAAGTACTATTCATAAAAATCGCCCGGATGGCTCAGATAACGATGCCTTTCCATCCGGTCACAGTGCCATGGCCTTTCAAGGTGCGGCCTTTTTACAACGCCGGTACGGTTGGCAGTATGGTGCGCCCGCTTATGCTCTAGCTACCTACGTTGGTTATACCCGAGTAAAAAATGATCATCATGATACTGGCGATGTTGTCGCTGGTGCATTAATTGGTATTGCTGCCAGTTATTATTTTAGTAAACCCTATTACGGTTTTCAGATCACGCCTACTGCGGGCCTTAGTACTGTTGGCTTACACATTAGTAAGCAGTGGTAAAACTACATAGCTTTAACAGCGTAGATCGACAATTTTACAAGACAATATTGCAGCACGAATAAAAAACCATCGCTTTATCTTGTTTTTTTTCGGGTAAATCGATTTGAAATCCTGTATATTGTCGCACTATTTTCAAACCCTAGCTTAATGAGATTACTATGTCAGCAGATTTATCCTTATACAGAAACATTGGTATCTTCGCCCACGTTGATGCCGGCAAAACCACCACTACGGAACGTATCCTGAAACTGACCGGTAAAATACATAAAGCCGGGGATACGCACGATGGTTCAACAACTACCGACTTTATGGAACAAGAAGCTGAGCGTGGTATTACTATCCAGTCAGCTGCTGTAACTTGTTTTTGGAAAGGTTACCGTTTTAACGTTATTGATACCCCGGGCCACGTTGACTTTACGGTTGAAGTTT
Organism: Rheinheimera metallidurans; assembly: GCF_036983985.1. Taxonomy (NCBI): domain Bacteria; kingdom Pseudomonadati; phylum Pseudomonadota; class Gammaproteobacteria; order Chromatiales; family Chromatiaceae; genus Rheinheimera; species Rheinheimera metallidurans. The sequence goes on along the minus strand of NZ_JALAHQ010000001.1, from coordinate 1,063,519 downwards.
ACCGTTCATTAAAAGTACTGGATGGCGGTATCGGTGTATTCTGTGGTTCTGGCGGTGTTGAACCTCAGTCAGAAACCAACTGGCGTTATGCGAACGATGCAGAAGTAGCTCGTCTAATCTTCATCAACAAACTTGACCGTATCGGTTCAGATTTTATCCGCGTAACTGAACAAGTTAAAAAAGTATTAGGCGCAACGCCACTTATCATGACCTTACCTATCGGTCGTGAAGAAACATTCTGTGGTGTAGTTGATCTATTAACTCGTAAAGCTTACATCTGGGATGACTCAGGTAACCCTGATAACTTCACCGTATCTGACGTACCAGCTGATATGGCTGATGACGTTGAAATGTACCGCGAGCAGTTAGTAGAAACGGCTGTTGAGCAAGACGACGATTTATTAATGGCTTACATGGAAGGCGAACAGCCTTCAATTGAAGATTTAAAGCGTTGTATTCGTAAAGGCACACGTGATTTAGCATTCTTCCCTACATACTGTGGTTCTGCCTTTAAAAACAAAGGTATGCAATTAGTATTAGACGCGGTTGTTGACTATTTACCATCGCCAACTGAAGTTGACCCACAGCCTCTGACTGATGAAGAAGGCAACCCAAATGGCAAGTTCGCCGTTGTTTCTGCTGACGAGCCGTTCCGCGCATTAGCGTTCAAAATCATGGATGACCGTTTTGGCGCCCTAACCTTCGTACGCGTATACTCTGGCGTATTGAACAAAGGCGATACCATCCTTAACTCATTCACGGGTAAAACTGAACGTATCGGCCGTATGGTTGAAATGTACGCGAATGACCGTATCGATTTAACCTCAGCTCAGGCTGGTGACATCATTGCGCTAGTAGGTATGAAAAATAATACCCAAACTGGCCACACATTGTGTGATCCTAAGCATGAATGTACGCTAGAGCCAATGGTATTCCCAGAGCCAGTAATTTCAATCTCTGTAACGCCAAAAGACAAAAACTCAGTTGATAAAATGGGTATTGCTATTGGTAAGATGGTTTCAGAAGATCCAACTTTCCGTGTTGAAACTGATACCGATTCAGGTGAAACCATTTTACGTGGTATGGGTGAATTACACTTAGATATCAAAGTAGATATTTTAAAACGTACCTACGGTGTTGATTTAGTTGTTGGTCAGCCTCAGGTTGCTTACCGTGAAACTATTACTCGCGAAATCGAAGATAGCTACACGCACAAGAAGCAATCTGGTGGTTCTGGTCAGTTTGGTAAAATTGACTACTTCATTCGCCCTGGCGAGCAAAACACTGGCTTTAAATTTAAGTCTACAGTAGTTGGTGGTAGCGTTCCGAAAGAATTCTTCCCAGCCATTGAAAAAGGCTTCCAGTCTATGATGACTACAGGTCCTCTGGCCGGTTTCCCAGTATTAGACGTTGAAGTTGAACTGGTAGACGGTGGTTTCCACGCCGTTGACTCATCAGCTATCGCGTTTGAAATCGCGGCTAAAGGTGCATTCCGTCAAAGTATGCCAAAAGCAGGCCCGCAATTACTTGAGCCAATCATGAAGGTTGACGTGTTCACCCCAGAAGATCACGTTGGTGATGTTATCGGTGACTTAAACCGTCGTCGCGGCATGATCTCTGGTCAAGAAGCTGGCGCTTCTGGCGTACGGATCAAAGCTGACGTGCCATTATCAGAAATGTTTGGTTATATCAGCAGCCTGCGTACAATGACATCAGGTCGTGGTCAGTTCTCTATGGAATTTGCTCACTATGCTGCATGCCCTAACAACGTAGCTGAAGCGGTAATAGCTAAAGAAAAAGAAAAGAAAGCAGCTAAAAACAACTAAGCTGTTTGCTTTAAGCAAAAGCCCCGCTGGCATCACGCCGCGGGGCTTTTTCATTTCGACAATACCTCTAACGAGCAGATTAAAAAAATTAATAGCGGTAGCATTACTAACACCTTATTCATTATCCTTTAGTTTTATAACACTGGCTGTAACTCTTTGATCCCTGTCATAATGTGCGCACAGAAAACGGTTAGGCTAAATGTTACTTAATCTAGAAACGCTAGGAGATCACACCAATGCGAGTTGATAGTGCAGAACAAGCTCTACAAATTTTATCCGATAATGATTCAATCTGGTGCCATTCAATGGCGGCTACCCCCTACTACCTATTACAAGCGCTAGCCAAGGTTGCACTTAGCAAGCGCAACCTAACCTTGCTGCAACTGCATACTGAAAATAGCGAAATGCTTTGTGCGCCAGAGCTTGAAGGCCATTTACGCCAGCGCTGTTTTTTTGTTGGTCGCAGCACACGCAATGCGGTTAACTGTGGCCGAGCCGATTATGTACCGATTTTTTTATCAGAAATTCCTAAGCTATTTCGTCGCCACGAACAAAAATTAGATGTTGCATTAATTCAGGTGTCGCCACCAGATAATCATGGTTTTTGCAGCCTTGGCGTATCAGTTGAAGCCACTCGTGCCGCGTTACAAATGGCAAAAAAAGTGATTGCTTGGGTTAACCCAATGATGCCACGCACTCATGGTGATTCGTTTATTCATATTAGCCAAATTGACCGCTATGTTGAGCATGCCGCGGCTATTCCACTGCACTTACCGGCAGCACAGGATGCGATAACCGACAAAATAGGTAGCAATGTAGCCAGCCTTATTCGCGATGGTGATTGCTTACAAATGGGTATTGGCGCGATTCCTGATGCGACATTGCGTTATCTTACTGATCGCCAGCATTTAGGTATTCATACCGAAATGTTTTCAGATGGTGTATTGCCACTGATTGAAAGCGGCGTTATTACCAACCAAAATAAACGCAAACACCGCGGCAAAATTGTTACCACCTTTGCTATGGGTAGCCAGAAGCTATATGACTTTATCGACGATAATCCACTGGTTAGCTTTCTTGATGTGGAATACACCAATGACACGGCAGTAATACGCCAAAATCCGCAGGTTGTGGCAATTAATAGTGCGTTACAAGTCGATTTAAGCGGTCAGGTCTGTGCTGACTCGTTAGGTACTAAAGTATATTCAGGTGTCGGCGGGCAAATGGACTTTGTTCGTGGTGCTTCGTTATCTGAGGGCGGCCGCGCTATTATCGCCCTGCCCGCTACTGCCGCCGGTGGTAAGGTATCACGTATTAGCTCGCTATTAAGCCCTGGTGCCGGTGTAGTTACTACCCGTGCTCACGCCCACTATATTGTGACTGAATACGGTATTGCTAACCTAAGAGCAAAAAGCTTAACCGAACGCGCGCGCGGGCTAATTGATATTGCCGCCCCCGAATTTCGGGCCAGCCTAGCTGAACAGGCTTGGCACGATTGGGGTTTAAAAGTATAGCTTTAGGCTAAGTCGAGATAGAGATGCAAGCGCAAGCCTACATCTCTATTAATACCGGATATTTAAGGTAATTTTGGTCGTAATACGGCATCTGGCGATAAAACCAGTTATAACGCTCACGAGGGCTGCTACGCAGTGCTGCATCATTTGCCAGTGCTTGTTCAAACTGCTGCTTTAAATCGGGCTGCTGCTCTAGCATGGCGTTAATTAGCGGCTCTATCGCATAGGGCTCAAAGTATTCAGTACGCTCAAATAGGGTTGGGAAGAAGCCCCAACTAAAGAATGAGTCTGGCGCACTTGGTTCTAGCAGCGCTACCGCCAACCGTCCCAGCGGCTGATCTGTACTCACCTTTATCCAACCCGCAGTTAAGTTACGACTGACATTTTCCTTACTAAATTGCACATTTTGCGGCATAAAATGCCCTTCAATCGGGGCATTAGTAAAACTATGACGGGTTACCGTTAACTGCTGTGCAGTCAGTTTTTGTGGCGCGGTTAATACACTTAACTCAATGCCATGTATTTTCAAACGCTGGATCACCTCGTGCTGCTCAGGTGGCAACCAATAAGCTTTAGGAATAACAGTTTCTTTATCTGCTACTTTATCCCAAAATATTGGCAGTTTTTCGTATAACTTCGGCTCGCCGGTCCAGTACACATAGGTATCGCCACTAACGGCTGAAGGTTTAAGTTGATAAGCCATACCTTTAAAATCGACAAATTCAGGCTGTTCACTGGCTTTATAACTTAACACCATGCGTTTAGGCCGCGCTTGTAAATCAGCTTGTCGGGCTAAAATAAGCGCTTTGCCTTGCTCATTAAGTAATTTTAACGTTTGCTCTAGCAAAACATAGGTACCGAGTACCCGCTGACGGTAAGGTTTGAGACTATGGTTTTCTACCAACACCGTTGGCAAATGCCTAACATCACCATAACCATTAGAGTAACGTGGGCTAGCTGTCCAGCCGCTAATGCCTTTACTGAAATCTTTGCTATCAACACCAAATACTAACGGTCCGGGAATATGCCCAGCATGAGTTAGTGCAGCATTTACCGCGGGCCGATATAATTTGGCTAACCAACTGGCACCATTGGGGCTAATCGCAGCAAAGGGTTCGTTAAAGCCATAAGTAATGTCGTACTGATAATCTTCGCCATCAGTAACGTGAATATCGATATATAAATCCGGTTGATACCGGTTTATTACATCAATTAATACGCGCATTTCTGGCGTGTCGGCTTTAGCGTAATCACGGTTTAAATTCAGATTTTGCGCAGTTGCGCGCCAGCCTTGGGTTATTGGACCGCGCTGGTTCATCCGACTGGTAACCGAACGACGTTCGTGACCATCTGGCGAGAATACCGGGATAAATAACAAATCAGTATTAGCGAGTAAATTAGCTTTATCACCATGGGCAATATCACGCAGTAACATTAAACCTGCATCTTTACCGTCAATTTCACCGCTATGAATACCGGCTTGCACTAATAACATTGGCCTTTGTGGGTTTTGTGCAATCTTATGCAGTGCCGAACTGGCCTTAACTAAGTACAACGGCCGCCCCTGCGCACTTGAGCCTAGCTGCTCTAGCTCTAGTAAATCAGAGCTATCAACCAGTTTGCGTAGATACGCTAAGGTAGCGGCATAATTGGGGCTATCAGTTAAATCAGTAAGCTCAGCTGGGCTAACCCAAGGATGATTTTTATTTTTAATTAAGGCTTCACTCGCCCCCTGCCACTGCGGTAATGGGGGTAACCAATCAGTAGCGGCAAAAGCACCCGCACTTAACAGTACGGTACTAACGAATACTGGAGATATAAACTTACTGATCATTATTCTGTTCTCGTTTTTATTTTAAATACTGTGCAATACAACACAGGTAAGAATAACAAGGTGAGTACTGTCGCAAAACCTAAGCCAAACATAATAACTACTGCCATACTGGCAAAAAAATCGTCTACGAGTAACGGCACCATGCCAAGAATAGTGGTTATTGCCGCCATAGCAACCGGCCGCACCCGACTAACCGCACTTTCAAATACGGCTAAATACGCTTCTTTGCCTTGCTCTAACTCAAGCTTAATTTGCTCGACCAGTACAATACCATTTTTAACCAGCATGCCGGACAAACTAAGAAAGCCCAATAGCGCCATAAAACCAAAAGGGGCGCCCATTAAGCTTAAACCAAAGCTGACTCCAATAACCGCTAACGGCACACAGGCCCAGATCACTAGCGCTGAGCGTAATGAATTAAACAACAACACGGTAATAATAAACATTACCAGATAACCTAAAGGTAGCGAACCAAATAGCGCCTTTTGCGCTTTTTGCTGCTTTTCATATTCGCCACCCCAGTGTAAAAAATAACCCGCAGGTAAGGGTATGGCTTCAATCTTATCTTTTACTCGCGCTAGCAAGTTCGCTGCGGTATCGTCGCCAAGAATATCGTGGTCAGCCATTACTGTTATGGTGCGCTTACGATCACGGCGCTGTATTTGTGCATCTTCCCACTGCAAATCAAAACCATTAACCACTTGGGTAATAGGGATATAGCGGCCAAGTTTACTGCTGTATACCTGTAAGTCATATAAGGCATCAACATTATCACGTTCGCTAAGCGGAGAGCGCACAACAATAGGTAATAAATGCGTACCGTCACGATACACACCAAAGGTTTTACCCGATAAACTGCTAAGCATCACATCATCAATATCTTGTTTGCTTATGCCGGCACGGCGCGCCATAGCTTCATTAAATCTTGGCCGGATCAGCTTTTGCCTATTACGCCAGTTGTCGCGAACATTATGCGCACCGGCATCGGCGAGTAATATCGCTTGTGCTTGCTCAGATAACTGCCGTAACACATCAGGATCAGCGCCGCTAAACCGCGCTTCAACTTTAGCAGGGGTTGATGGCCCTACTTCCAAGCGCATTAGCTTAGATTCAATATTGGGATAATGCAGATAAATATGCTCGCGCACCTGAGCCATTATTGCCGGCAACATGGCTTTATCTGCCATGCGCACAATGAGCTGACTGTAATCAGCATATATTTTTTCTGGCTGGTAAGTCAGCATAAAGCGCTCAGCGCCGCGGCCAGAGGTTGAGGTAATATTAATTACACCCTCTTGCTGTTGCAAATAGGCCATAATTTCTTCTGCTTGCGCCGTGGAATACTGAATATCTGTGCCAGCAGGCTGCCACAAATCAACGAGAAAAATAGGCGTATTAGAGGGCGGAAAAAACACCTGCTTTACCTTGGTGAATACCAATAGACTGCTAACTAGCAACGCTAAAGTTAAGATATAAGTTAGGGCGCGATAACGCAGCGCTAAGCGCAGAGCCGTGCGATAGACGTTAAAAATAACACCTTTGTATAGGTCCGCATCATTAGTTTGTGTATTGTTTTCTGTAGAATTTGCTGGCGACAACCGATCTTTAAATAACATACTGGCAAAAAATGGCGTTAAGGTAACGGCTGTTACCCAGCTGAGTAACAATGACACTAGCAATACCCAAAACAAACTGCCCGCAAACTCGCCAGTAGCGTCGCTAGATAAACCTATAGGCGCAAATGCCGTTATCGCAATAACGGTGGCGCCAAGCAGTGGCCACTGAGTTTGCTTAACAATTAACGATGCCGCGTCTGCTAATTTTAAACGGCGCTGCATACCAATTAATATGCCCTCGGTTATCACAATGGCATTATCAACCAGCATACCTAAAGCAATAATTAATGCCCCAAGCGACACGCGCTGCAGTTCAATTTGCATTTGCCGCATAAATATAAAGGTGCCAAGCACGGTAAGTAATAAAATTAAGCCTATTAAAAAGCCACTGCGCAGCCCCATAAATACCAGCAGCACGATAACCACAATAGCCACAGCTTCGGCCAAGTTAATAATAAACCCGGTTACCGATTGCGATACTTCATCCGGCTGGTTGTATATGGTGTGCAGCTCTATACCCATTGGCCGATTATAATTTAGCTGTTGTAAACGCAGCGCAACCTGCTCGCCAGCTTTTACTACGTTTACGCCAGAGCTAAACGAAATGCCCAAAGTAAGGGCATTTTTACCGGCTTGGCGGATCACCTGCATCGGTGTTTCGGTTGGCGCGCGATACACGGTGGCAATATCGCCAAGGTAAATTAGCTCACTTGCGGCGGGGTTACTTATAATTAGGCTTTCAAGTTCAGATACATGCTGAAACTCGCCAGTAGGGTGAATTCTAATACGTTCGGCATCAACTTTAATTGAACCTGCATTTGACACCACATTTTGGCTTTGAAACAGGTTAGCCAACTGCGCGGGTGAAATACCAATTGCGGCTAAGCGTGAGCGAGAAATTTCAACAATTACCTGTTCCTGCTGTGCACCACCAACCACTATTTTACCTACCACCGACAAGGTAACTAATTCACGACGCAGAAAATCAACGTAGTCACGCAGCTCATCATCAGTAAAACCATCACCGGTAACCGCATATAAAATACCATAGACATCGCCAAAATCGTCGCGGACACTGGGCGCACCAACACCAGGTGGCAGTTGGCCTTGTAAGTCACTGACTTTATGCCGTAGTTCGTCCCAAATTTGCTTTAGCTCTTTAGCTCGATAAGTGTCTTTCATATCAACCATAATTTGCGACATACCAGCACTAGACACCGAGGTAACATGATCGACATAAGGCAGTTGTTGAATGGCATTTTCCAGCAAATAGCTAACTTCTTCTTCCACTTGTTGCGGTGAAGCACCTGGATACTGCGTAATGATCATGGCTTGTTTTAGCGTAAACTGCGGATCTTCTAAACGGCCTAAACCACTATAAGCAATAGCGCCGCCAAATAATAAAATTAAGGCAAACAGCCATGATGAGGTACGGTTTTTAATAAAGTAAGCGGCAAAATCCATGATTACAGCCCCCGCTCACGCACCCACGGCCTTACTTGCTGTTTTTCACTAAGCTGCTGCACGCCAGCACTAACAATCTGCTCGCCCACTTTCACACCTGAGGTTACGGCTAAACCGGCACTCGTTAGTTCGCCAATGGTAATTAAACGTTGGTTAACTTGCTGTGATTCAGGGTTATACACCCAAACATAATTCTGTTGCTCATCCACACTTTGCGCTGCAGGGCTAAACACCGCACTGGCGGGAATATAACTAATATAATTGTCGTGACGGCTAACTTTATCCATCTGCACAATAACGTTAGCCGTCATGCCAGAAAACACATTAAACTCTTCTGGGTTCGGCATACTAAACACCACTTTATAGCTATTCGTTGCTGCGTCTGGGCGAGTATTCCATTCTTTAATTTTTGCTTGATAACGATATTTTGGATGCGTGTCAAAAATCACATCGGGCTTATAATCGACCTCTTTTTTTACGCTAGAAATAACATCTTCTGGCACTTGGATTACAATATCGATACTGCCACGTAACTGCAGCTCTAAAATAGGTTGTTGCGCGGCCACGTTTTCATGATTTTCAATTAACTGATGAGAAATAATGCCGGCAAAAGGCGCATGTAGCTCGGTATAACTTAACGCGGTTGTGCTGGTTTTTAAATCTGCTGATGCTACCTGAAACTGGGCTTTAGCTTCATCAAATACCGATTGTGATACCAGTTTTTGCGCTAACAATTGCTCTGCCCGCTCGTATTGGGTTTTGGCCAGCTCAAAACGCGCATTAGCTTGCTCTACTTTTAGGGCTAAGTCAGTGTCGTCCAGCTTGGCTAAAAGTTGCCCAGCCACAACACTATGCCCAGGTCGCACCAATACCTTAGTTAACTTACCGCCAACCCTAAAGGTTAATCTTACATTTTCGCTAGGCTCGACTACCGCCGGAAACTGCCGGATCACCCCTGCACCACCGGCATTGACGGTAAACAGTTTAACCGGCCGAATTAAAGGCTCTGTTACCTGCTCTGTAGCGTGCTCACACGCGTTAAGAAAAAATACAACAGAGAGTATAAAAGCAGAACACAGCAGGTTCTTAGCTGGCATAGTAAGGGTTCCTAACAATCAAATTAACAGGTATAGCCTAGCTTATTGGCGATATTTTGCGCAATAACAGCAACATAGGGGTATGTGCCGGCTAAGTATAAACCTGTTAATTTAATTCAGAAAGGAAAAACCCGCCAAGTTGGCGGGTAAGTTGAAGCGAACTGCTGCTATCGTGCTAGAAACGGTAGCTAGCACCTAACTGATATTGCTCTTCACCAGAGCCAAGATAGTCAAAGCTAACCGCAGCACGCAGTGCAATATTCGGCTGCAAATACCAACTACCCCGCACGGTTATGCTATCGCTGTTGGCGTTAACCACGTCATCTGAGGTCCAATCATAGGCTAAACCTAACGCAATATTACGGCCAAAATAGTAATCTGCCGCTACGCTGTATTCCGAGTCGTTATCGCCGCGCACGTCCATAAAACTGGCTTCAATATTAATAAAGTTACCATTATCTAACGCCATCAGTTTTTTCGTGCTAATACCATATTCAGTATAGCTACCAACACTGTCTGGCCTGATATTACGTGCATCGAGTTTAACCAGCCAATCAGAGCTAATAAACAAACCAGCGCTGGCTAAGATGGCGCGGTCTTTACTGCCATTCAGTTCTAATAATTGCGCGCTCGCATAAAAGTTGTGGCTTATATCTTTGTATTCGCCACCAATAGACCAATTGCTGCTACTTTGGCTAGTAGCACCTAAATCTATATCTGTGTAGCTATATGTGCCGTTAACGCTAGCAATGCGGCTTAAAAAGCCGGCTTCGGCGAAAGGCGCTTTGCCATTTAAATTAACTGGGGCAAGATAAAATTGATGCGCTAAATTCCACTGTTGCAGCTCGGCGCCATTTATATCAAGCCAGCCAAAGTTAGCGTCTGTCTGATGTTGAAAAGTACTAGCAAATGTCGAAGCCGAAAAAACCGTAACCAAGGTTGCAAGTATTGTACGTCTCATAATTGTCCCTTACTAAATAAATGCACGTGATCGAGCAGGTATGCCAGATCGGGCGCATGTTAGCAGCTATGTCTGAACGATCAATGAATTCGGGCTATTTAGCTAACTCTACAAGGCATTTATAATTCTAATAACGCTTGTTTAAGCATATGCACCTTGTCTCGCAGCGCAGCCGCTTGCTCAAATTCAAGATCACGCGCATGTTGCAGCATTTTTTGTTCAAGCTGCTTAATTTCGGCCTCAACTTGGTACGGTGTTTTACCTTTAACTAAGCGCAGCTTCTCCGCCACCATAGGTAACGCTTGGTTAGTGTCTTGCCCCAAATCCATTACATCAGATATTTTCTTTTTAATCGCGGTTGGCGAAATACCATGATCTAGGTTGAATTGCTGCTGCTTTACGCGGCGGCGATCGGTTTCATCAATAGCCCGTTGCATTGAACCGGTAATACGATCTGCATACAAAATAGCGCGGCCTGATAAGTTACGCGCGGCACGGCCAATAGTTTGGATCAGCGAGCGCTCTGAGCGTAAAAAGCCTTCTTTGTCCGCATCTAAAATAGCCACTAATGACACTTCAGGAATATCTAAGCCTTCACGCAATAGGTTAATGCCCACTAAAACATCAAATACGCCTAAGCGTAAATCGCGGATAATCTCCATCCGCTCGACAGTGTCGATATCTGAGTGTAAATAACGCACCTTAACACCATGATCATGCAGATACTCACTTAAGTTTTCGGCCATTTTTTTCGTTAGCGTGGTTACCAGAACCCGTTCTTTTCGCTCAGCACGAATAAAAGCTTCAGACAGTAAATCGTCTACCTGACTGGCTACCGGCCTAATTTCAATGATTGGGTCAAGCAAGCCGGTTGGTCTTACTACTTGTTCAACAACCTCGCCAGCAGACTGCTCAAGCTCGTATACGGCAGGTGTTGCCGATACATAAATGCGTTGTGGCGCTATGGCTTCAAATTCATCAAATTTTAATGGCCGATTATCCAACGCAGACGGCAAGCGAAAACCATAGTTAACCAAGTTTTCTTTGCGTGAGCGGTCGCCTTTATACATAGCGCCTATTTGCGACACCGTAACGTGCGACTCATCAATAAACATCAAGCCGTCAGCGGGAAAATAATCTAGTAAGGTTGGTGGCGGCTCGCCATTGGCTCGGCCAGATAAATAGCGTGAATAGTTTTCGATACCTGAGCAATACCCCAGCTCTACCATCATTTCAATATCAAACAAGGTACGCTGGCTTAGACGTTGCTCTTCTACCAGCTTATTGTTGGTAATTAACTCTTCACGGCGCTGCTTTAATTCTATTTTTATTTCATCTACCGCCGCCAAAATTTTCTCGCGTGGTGTCACATAGTGCGTTTTCGGGTACACGGTAAAACGAGTTACTACTTTTTCTACGGCGCCAGTTAGCGGGTCGAAAATACTCAGCCGCTCAATTTCTTCATCAAACAGCTCGATACGCACCGCAATATCGTCAGATTCAGCCGGAAACACGTCAATAACATCGCCGCGCACACGATAAGTTGCGCGCTGAAACTCAATATCATTGCGGCTATATTGCAACTCGGCCAAACGGCGCAAAATAAAACGCTGGTCAACAATATCGCCCACTTTTAAATGCAGCAACATTTTCATGTACGATTCTGGATCACCCAAACCATAGATCGCAGAAACCGAGGCAATAATAATAACGTCACGGCGCTCCATCAGTGCTTTGGTTGCTGACAAACGCATTTGTTCTATATGCTCATTAATCGACGCATCTTTTTCAATAAAGGTATCGGTAGAGGGCACATACGCTTCTGGCTGATAATAATCGTAATACGAAACAAAATACTCGACCGAATTATGCGGAAAAAACTCTTTCATTTCGCCGTATAGTTGCGCCGCTAAAGTTTTATTATGCGCCATGATTAACGTTGGCCGGTCAACCTGTGCAATAACATTGGCCATGGTAAAGGTTTTACCCGAGCCAGTAACACCCAGTAAGGTTTGATGGGCTAAGCCAGACTCAAGACCTTCAACCAATTTATCTATAGCTTGAGGCTGATCACCCGCCGGCTTGTATTGCGAAACCAATTCAAAATGACGTGTCATGCTGTAACCTCAGATACCGTGCGCGTTACCGCATAATTAAACCAGCGCCACGCTAGCACTGCAGTACACAGATTGGCGATAACGCAGCCAATAAATAAGCCGGTAATACCAAATAAATTTCCGCCCAACCATGCCATCGGCACATAAAATATAAATAAGCGCACTAAACTCAGTGCCAACGCACTACCGGGCTTATGTAGCGCATTAAACGATGAATTCGTTAAAATAGTGATGCCCTGTAAACCATACCCTAACGGTACCAGCCAAATAAATAAACACACAATACGTACCACTTCTGGCTCGTCACTAAATACTCGTGCTAGCGGATACGCCAGTACGGCTAACACTAGATAGATGCCAAACTGCCAAAACAGCACAAAACGGCCACACAAACGATACGCTTGTTGCACCCGCTGCATAATGCCTGCGCCGTAATTCTGGCTAATAAAAGGCGGTAAGGTCATCGATAATGCCAGCACGACTATGCAAGCGATGCTTTCTAGCCTTGCACCAACACCAAAAGCAGCAACCGCTTGCGCACCATAGCTTGCCATCATGGCCGTTAAAATAGCCATCGCTAACGGCGTTAACATATTGGCACCAGCAGCGGGTAAACCAATACGCAAAATTTTACGACAAATAGTAAGCAGTTCAACAGCGTTGATCCAATGGGTACTAATCAGTTGGCGTTTGATTAATAAATGCAGAATAAGCACCGCGCCCAACACCCAAGAAGCAAGGGTTGCAATAGCCGCGCCTTGCATACCCATCGCCGGTATTGGCCCCAAACCAAAAATAAGTATCGGGTCTAACACCGCATTCACTAAACCTGAACACACCATAATAATGCTCGGCGTTTTCGTATCGCCGGCAGCACGAAGCACTGCATTTCCTACCATGGGTAGCACTAATAACACCGCGCCACAAAACCAGATGTCCATATATTGATGAATATAAACGAGGGTGTCGGCATCAGCACCCAGCAAGGAAAATAGCGGTGCACTAAAACAAAACCCCAACACCGCCAATATTGCAACTAACGCTGACGACAACGCTAACGCAACTTGACCGTCATTTCGGGCATCATCTAAACGCCCTGCACCCAGAGCTTTAGCAATAACTGCAGAGGTTCCAATGCTTAAGCCTATAGATAAGCTAATTAGGGCAAAAGATACCGGAAAGGTAAAACTGATAGCGGCAAGTTGAACCGTACCGAGCATGCTAATAAAAAACGTATCGACCAAAGAAAACGTCATTAACGTAATCATGCCTACTAACATTGGCAATGTCATAGCGACAAGCGTGGCTTGAATATCGTCTTTAGTTAATGAATAGGTGCTTTTTTTTCTGGTCATAATTACAAATTGGATCCGACGTAGCGCCATTGTAAAGAAAAGCCTGAGTGCAAGCTATGCCGTTTCATCCTGATTTTCTACTCAATGATGGTATTTATCTAAATACCCCATTTGTAGTAAAACAGTTCACAAATCCACCGAGGAAAGCCAATTCGGCTCGCAAAGCATAGCCACAGCAGACACGCCAACGTAACTCATTGTTATAAAACAAATAAAATATTCGTCGCAAGTTGCTTGACCTGCAGCCAAGCCAATAGACACCGGTGTTTCCCCAACTAACACGCTGACAACTCACAGAGTTATCCACAGATTCTGTGGGTAACTCTGTGCAGTGCGCATAGACACTAGGCATAGCTCAGTTTTTTTAGTGCTATATAAAAAATTTAATTTTTTTCAGAAAAAGTTGCTGCTACAAACAGCGCTTTGTTCAAACATTATGCAAGTAGCTCAAGTTAGTGAAAATCAGTGATTCAAAGTGTTGACAGGGGGTATAGCTGGCATTAGTATTGCGCCCCGTTGAATGCTGTTCCCTAGTAGCTCAGTTGGTTAGAGCGGCGGACTGTTAATCCGTAGGTCACTGGTTCGAGTCCAGTCTGGGGAGCC